>NZ_RHNR01000019.1 GCF_003946025.1 Lacticaseibacillus songhuajiangensis
ACGGTCTGTGTTTTGATCCGGCGTTTGAATGAGCGGTCGCTCGGTATCTGTGGTATTCTCCACTCATTAACGTGTCGACCACCGGAGTTGCCGACCCCACCGCCTTGCGGCGTTGTGAAAGCTGCTTAAAGTGCAGGTCGCACCCTTGCGGGCGCGGACTTACGCTGACGGACAGCGACAACGCCAACTATGCCTTCTCAATCATGCGCAGTGCACCTTCCAGCCACTGCTTGTAGTCGCGCTCACGCTGCAGTGCGTGGTCGAGGATAAGGAAGTGCCCAAAATGTGCCTGCCGCTCGGCTTCACTACCAAACAATAACTGCCGGCGCATCTCGAGGTGGGCAATCTTTTCAATGTGCACGTTCAGCTGTTCGCGCAGCATCCCCGGAAGCCGGCTATCACTGGCAGAATCGATGAAGTAAAGCTTCAGCACGAACTCATCCTTACTGGCCGCCAGCTCTGGCGTTGGGGTCGCAATCCAGGTCGACAGCGCCGAACGTCCTGCTGGGGTGATGTGGTAGAGTTTCTTCTCCAATTTTGTGCCTGCAACTGTCCGCTCGTAGTCAATAAGGCCCTGTTCCTGCATCCGCGCGAGCAGTGGGTAAATCTGGCTGTGTCCCGCCTGCCAGAATTCGCCGATTTCGTCCGTGAATGCCTGCGTCAGATCATAACCCGTGCGGTTTTCCTGTGCGAGCAAGCCCAGAATGATGAATTGTAATTTACTGCGTGTTGCCATTATTTTGCACGCTCCCTTGACTCATTATGATTCTGAGTATACACTAATCCCTGTCGTTAAATATATGTCTATATTTACACGTTGATAATTACATGATTGGAGAAAACAATATGACTGACAAAAAGTTTGCAACACTCGATGATTTTCTTGGCACCCACTTTATCTACACCTACGATAACGGTTGGGAATACGAATGGTACGCAAAGAACGACCACACCGTTGACTACCGCATTCACGGCGGCATGGTCGCCGGCCGCTGGGTGAAGGATCAAGAAGCGAACATTGTGATGCTCGTTCCTGGTATCTACAAGATTGCCTGGACGGAACCAACCGGTACCGACGTCGCGCTGGACTTCATTCCAAATGAAAAGCGTCTCAACGGGACCATCTTCTTCCCGAAGTGGGTTCAGGATCACCCAGAAATCACCGTCACCTTTCAAAACGAGCACATTGACGTCATGGAAGAAGCACGCGAAAAGTACGAGACCTACCCTAAGTACGTTGTGCCTGAATTCGCGCACATCACCTACATGGGCGATGCGGGTCAGAACAACGATGAAGTCATCGCCGAAGCCCCTTACGAAGGCATGACCGATGACATTCGTGCTGGCAAGTACTACACCAGTGACTACAAGCGCATCAAGAAGTAATTAAACGTACATCACACAGGTTACTTGATTCACAACCGTAAAAAAATGGCCGCAATTTCCGATGATTGGAAATTGCGGCCATTTTGCGTTCACTCATTCTATTTGAGGTTGACAAGTCTGTCGTTGTGACGCGTACGCGTTGCTTTACAACGCGTGTTCCCGAATCGCTTTGGCGACCCCGTCGTCAACGTTCGTCGCGGTGACGACTTGTGCGGCTGCCTGCACTGCCGGAATCGCATTACCCATTGCGATACCCGTACCCGCGGCCTGAATCATCGACAGGTCATTTTCACGGTCACCGATGGCCATCACCTCTGTCATGGAGAGTCCGAGGTACTTGGCCAGGGTAGTGACAGCCTTGCCCTTGCTGACGGACTTGTTCATGAATTCCAGGAAGAACGGTTCCGAGTTAACGATGTAGTAGTCATCGTAAAAGGTAGCTGGAATCCGCTTCGTGGCCTTTGCCAGCAGCTTGGGATCATCAATTAGCATCACCTTGACGAAAGATTTATCCGCCGGAAAGCTGTCTGGCAGCCGGTAGAACAGTGGCATGTCCACGAGGTAGGCCTCGCGCACAGTGTACTTGGAAATGTCCGCATTGGCGGTGTAAAGCTGCGTCTCATCGAGCACGTGGGCGTGCACGCCGAGTGCATCCGCTAGGTCCTGAATACGCCGGTAATCTGCGTAGGTGATGGTTTCAGCCACGACCGCTTTGCCAGTATCCGTGTGCTGCACCATCGCCCCGTTACAGGAAATCGCAAAATCACCCGGGTCAGTCAAGTGCAACTGCTGCAAAAATTTGCGCACACCGGTCAGTGGCCGCCCTGAACACAGCACAACCTTGATGCCCGCGGCCTTGGCCTCCGCAACAGCCGCAATTGTGGCCGGATTCAATTCCTTCTGGTCATTCAGCAAGGTGCCATCCAGGTCGATGGCGATGAGTTTAATTGCCATGAATCTTTTCTCCTTATGGTTGATCCGTCCGCCACAGTTCAAGCTTGAAGCGACTGCCCCGTGGGTGATTGTCACTCACGGTGATCTCGGCATCATTGAGTGCGGCCAAGCGCGCAACGATGGCTAGACCGAGGCCGGTGCCCGCAATTTTCTTGGAGCGCGAGCTATCCACGCGGTAGAAGCGGTTGAAAATTTTGGCCTTGTCCACGTCACTGATTCCCATCCCCTCGTCGCTCACAGTCATGAAGACCTTGTCGCCTTCGGTTTGCACATTGACCGTGATGGTACTGTCTGCCGGTGAGTACTTGCTGGCGTTGTTCAGCAGTGCTATGAGGATTTGCTCGACGCTTTCCTCGTTGCCCAGGGCCCAAACGTTGGTGACACCAATTAGCAGCAGCTCCTGCGGCAATTGCTCCTGGTAACGCGCAGCAACCGCGTGGCACAGCGCCGAAACGTCAAAGGGCGCGGCCTCCAATTTGGCGTGATCCATGCGCGACAGCTGCAGCAAGCTCTCAATCAGATGCTGCATCTTGAGCGATTCTTCGGAGATTGTCGCCAGCGACTGCGGCACAATTTCCGGATGCTGCTCACTGTGGCGCTGAATCAGTTCGATATGGCCACGGATGGCGGCCAGTGGTGTTCGCAACTCGTGCGAGGCGTCCGAGACGAACTGGTGCTCCCGCGTCAGCTGACTGTTCAGCGAATCCAGCAGGCGGTTGAACTCAATGGTCAGGTCGTGCACTTCCAGAGGTTCGGTCGGCACCGGCAGTGCTTGACGCACGGTGTCGCTATCTTTTTGCGCAATACGGTGACTGGCCACCGTTAGGTCCACCAGTGGCTGGTTCAGCCGCCGCGCCAAAATGGTGATGAGCCAAATGCCAATCAGAATGCCGAGCAAGGAAATGCTAACGATGACTTCCAGAATCAGCTTAAAGAGCTCCACCATGTTGTTCAGACTTAACCACACTTCGTAACGGACGTGGGTGTTCTTCTCGTACACTTCGCTCTTGGTGGCGTGGTAGTAAATTCCCTGATCTGGCTGGTACTGAATATTGCGCATCAGAGACCAAGTACTGAGTTGGTCGTTCAAAAAACGCTTGGTACGGTGCGAATAGTAATAGCGCGTTTTGCCTTTACTGCGCACAACGACGCGCACAAAAGTATTGTGCGTGTTGATCGACGCCGTGTCCCGCCAGTAATCCCAGTCGGGCTTGTAATCTGAAAAGGATTTTTGCAAAACGCCCAGCAGCTGGGTCGCGTCTTCGCGCTTGTTGCGCTCCAGATGGTAGCCAACAACGCTGACGGTTGCCATCGACACAATCAGCATCAATGGGACCAAGATTCCGATGTAGGTGCGCGCCATTCGGGACGCGCTGGAGCGGGGCTTCGCTGCCTTGGCGCTTTTTTCTGTCCTAGCCATGTTGCACGTCCTCAAGCACGTAGCCTACGCCACGCACGGTGTGGATTAGTTGCGGTTGGCCACTCAGTTCGATTTTACCGCGCAGGTAGCGAATGTAGACGTCGATAATATTCGTTTGGCCGGCGTACTGCTCGCCCCACACCATGTCGAGCAGTTCATCACGCGTCAGCGTCTCGCCGGCGTGCTGCATGAGCACTTGCAGTAGCTTGAACTCACGCTGCGTGAGCTGGGTCTGCTGACCGGCGCGCGTGACCTGCCGCGTTTTGGTGTTCAGCTGCAAGTCCCCAACCGTGTACGCCGCAGCGATTTCGCGGTGCTTGCGGCGCAGAATCACGCGCAGACGCGCCAGCATTTCTTCGATTTCAAAAGGCTTGGTGATGTAGTCGTCGGCACCATTGTCGAGGCCGGCAACCTTATCCCCGACATAATCACGGGCGGTCATCATGATGATGGGAATATCATCGTGGCGACGGATGCGGCGCATGACTTCAAGACCGTCTAGTTCGGGAATCATCCAGTCGAGAATAATTAGCGACAGGCTGTCCTTATTCTCAGCGTAAGTTGCCAGCGCCTCCGTGCCGGTCGCAGCGGTCAGGACGGTATACCCCTCAAACTGCAACTCCGACTGCATGTAGGTCCGCAGCCCGTCCTCATCTTCAACCAACATTACCGTTGCACCCATGTTGTGTTCCTCCAAAAGTCATTTCTTCACTAGCACTCAGCTTAGCACGTCTTTTTTTATCCAGTGACTTTGCGCGACCGTTTTTTCTCAAAATTAAGCAACTGCGCAGTTCCGTAAGAACTGCCGCCAACCCAGCGGCTTCAGTCCGTGCTCGTTGCCAGCGCGCTCAATTCTTCTGGTCGGTAGTCCCCACTCGTCAGCCAGCCAATCTCAACCCCATAGGGCGCGTGCATGTGTTTCTTGTCAGGCCCTACAAACGGAGTCTCCAGAATCTTCGGAATTGCGGTCAACTGCGGATGGTTCGCAATGGCATAGAGCGCGTCAAAACCAATCGTCCCCGCGCCAATGTTAGCATGGCGGTCCTTACCCGCACCGCGTTCGTTCTTGGAGTCGTTGATGTGGATGATGCTGAGTTTGTCCAAGCCCACCGTGTGGTCAAACTCGTTCAGCACACCGTCGAAGTCATCGCGCACATTGTAGCCGGCGTCGTTCATGTGGCAGGTGTCCATCGTCACCCGAATTTTGTCTTGCAACTCGACTTGGTCGATGATGGCGGCCAGTTCTTCAAAACTGCGGCCCACCTCGGTGCCCTTGCCGGCCATGGTTTCCAGCGCAATGGTCACAGTCTGGTCCGCACTCAAAATTGCGTTCAAGCCGCGCGCAATCTGCGCAATGGCTGCATCTGCGCCCGCTCCCACGTGCGCACCAGGATGAAATGGCATCGTGTAAGCATGAAGTGCGTCCGCCCGCGCCACCTCCTCGCGCATGAACTGGACAGCGAAATCGTAGTTCCCAGGCTTGGTCGTGTTCCCGAGGTTGACGATGTACGGCGCGTGGATGACGAGGTGGCTCAGACCGCCAGCCGCCATGGCGTCTAGGCCCTCGGGAATGCGCATCTCGCTGACATCCTTACGGCGCGTGTTCTGCGGCGCCCCCGTGTAGAACTGCAGGCTCGTGGCTTTGTAACTCACGGCCTGTGCGACGGCCCCGGGGAACATCCCCTTACCGGACATACTGACGTTGGCACCAATTAACATGACGACTCCTCCTATATATTATGGCGTGTAATTATCTTCAGTTTAGCATTTCGGCGAAAGCCTTTGTTATCTGAATTGTGGATTGCTAGAAGTCAACCACCTTTTGATGTTGCTTCTTAGAATAAACATTTCTTATGATTTATGTCACACCCGCGAATTACGCCACAACCACGCGGGTTTGCGCCGTTATCTGAGAAATTCACAGTTTTTGCTCAGTTTTTATAAATAGCAGCAACTAGGCGGCTTCCGTAAACTAAGAAACATCGTTAAGGGAGGTTTAACCCAATGACCAAGCAGAAATTCCGGGACATTCATCCCGTTTGGGACTTTATCATCCGCACCGCGATTGCCACCGCCATTATTGTGGTACTTGTTTACCTCTACAGCTACCGCGGTGTTTCGGGCGCGCACTTCATTTACAACGAATTCTAGCCCATCACGGAGGAAGAAATTATGACCACCAGCATCATCAAACAAATTGATCAAATTGGGACGGCCCATCCGGACTGGCCCGCCTACGACTATAACGGCAGCATCAGCACGTACGGCGACCTCAAAACGGCTTCCGATGCTATCGCGGCCGACATCACCGCCCGCCAGCTCGACCGCAACCGGCCCGTCATGGTCTACTCTGACCAGACTTTTGCCACCGTCGCGGCGTTCATCGGTATTGTTAAGTCCGGCCACGCGTACATCCCCGTGGACACGCACTCACCGAGCGAGCGCCTAACCATGATTAATGAGATTGCCCAACCGGTGCTGACCGTGGCGACCAAGGAACTGCCCGTTAAGCTTGGCATTCCGGTCATCACGCCGAGCGCCCTAGACAGCCTCGTCCACTCACTGGACACCACCACACCGCAAAACTTGAAGCCAGTTACCGGCGCCGAAAACTTCTACATTATCTTCACCTCCGGCACCACCGGCCAGCCCAAAGGTGTGCAGATTAGCCACGACAACCTGCGTAGCTTCAGCGACTGGATGTTTGACTTCCGCTTGCCGGACCGCCCGCGTTTTCTCGTGCAGGCCCCCTACTCTTTTGACCTGTCCGTCATGAGTTTGTACCCAACGCTTCTGGCCGGCGGCACGCTCGTCGTACTGCCTAAGGAAGCCACAGCTAATCTCGGCGACATGTTCAAACTGCTGCCGCAATTGCGCCTGGACGTTTGGGTGTCCACCCCGTCCTTCATGGCAATGTGCCTGCTCGATCCCACCTTCGATGCGGCGCACCACCCGCAGTTGCAGCAGATTTACTTCTGCGGCGAGGAACTCACCCACCAGCTAGCCGCCAAAATTCTGACGCGCTTCCCGAACGTGGCGCTTTACAACACCTACGGCCCGACCGAGGCCACCGTCGCGGTGACGGCAGTGCAGATTACGGACGAACTACTTGACCGTTATGCTCGCCTGCCAATCGGTTACAGCAAGGCCGACACCAAGATGTCCCTGCGTCCCGGCACGATTCGCGAAGAAGACGGCCAGCAGGTCGGCGAACTACTTATTAGTGGGCCAAGCGTTTCGGCGGGTTACATTAACCGGCCCGAGAAGACGGCCAGCGTGTTCAGCACCGAAGATGGCCGCCGCACTTACGCGTCCGGTGACCTGGGCTTTCTCGACGAGCATGGCCTCATCTTCTACCGCGGCCGGACCGATTTCCAAATCAAAATGAACGGCTACCGCATCGAACTAGAGGAAGTGAACCACTACCTCAACGGTTCTCAATACATTAAGCAGGCTGTGGCCGTGCCGAAGTACAACCAGGACCACAAGGTCAGCCAACTGCTTGCCTTCGTTGTTCCCACCGAAGATGCCAAATTATCCGGTCTTGAGCTCACCCGCGCCATCAAGGCGGAACTGGCCGGGCAGATGATGGACTACATGATTCCGCAACGTTTCGTCTACCGCGAGCAGCTGCCGCTCACGCAGAACGACAAGGTCGCGGTTAAACTGCTGATTAGCGAGGTTAACAACCATGCCTAGCATGCAGCCATACGCGAACCCGCGCTACTTCGTCATTCTCATTGCCGCCCTGTTGCCGGTCATCATCGGCTTACTGCGTGGGCGGCGCCACCGCAACTACGAGAGCTTCGTCGCCTTGATCTTCATCATCGCGATGTTTGGTGGCGACAAATGGCAACAGGGAGTCGCCCTGATTGCCTACGTCATCTGGCAGCTGCTGCTCGTGGTCTGCTACGGCAAATACCGGCAAACTAAGAATGCTGGGCCAATTTATTACACCGTTTTACTCGCGAGCATTGCACCGCTGGCCATCGTCAAACTCACCCCGGTATTCAGCCCGCAGCCGAGCTTAATTGGTTTTCTGGGGATCAGTTACCTGACCTTTAAGTCGGTACAAACCGTCATGGAACTGCGCGACGGCACCATCAAGCAGATCGACCCGCTGTTCTTCCTGCGTTTCCTGTTGTTCCTGCCGACCATCTCCAGTGGTCCAATCGACCGCTACCGGCGCTTTGCAAAAGACTACAACGGCGTGCCAAAGCAGGATGAATACCTCGAGATGCTGCGTAAGGGTGTGCGCTACCTCTTCCAAGGCTTCGCCTACAAATTCATCATTGGTTACGTCTTTGGCACCTTGATGTTGCCGCGCGTGGCCCACATGGCCCTCATGCAACGTAGCGCAATGGGCGGCACCGGCATTTCCTGGGCGCTTGTTGCCTACATGTACGTCTACAGCATGTACCTCTTCTTTGATTTTGCCGGTTACAGCTTGTTCGCACTGAGCATCTCGCAATTCTGCGGCATCAACACACCGGTCAACTTCAACCAGCCGTTCAAAGCCAAGAACATCAAGGATTTCTGGAACCGTTGGCACATGAGTTTGTCCTTCTGGTTCCGCGACTTCGTCTTCATGCGGGTCACCTTCATGATTATGAAGAAGCGCTGGTTCAAAAACCGCGTGCGCGTCTCCCAGTTGGCCTACCTGATCAACTTCCTGGTCATGGGTTTCTGGCACGGCGTCACCTGGTACTACATCGTTTACGGCTTGTTCCACGCCGGCGCCATTATCATCAACGATTACTGGCTGCGTTACAAAAAGGGCAAAAGCCTGCCTAGCAACCGCTGGACCGGTGCCCTGGCCATCTTCGTTACCTTCAACGTCGTCTGCTTCAGCTTCCTGATTTTCTCAGGCTTCCTGAACACGCTGTGGTTCACCCACGCCATTCGTTAACACATTCGCATTTAATAAGGAGAAATAGATTATGGACACGAAAGAAACCGTATTGAACATTTTGCAAGAACTCACTGGTGAAGATTTGCACGACAAGATGGACGAAGACATCTTCGCCACCGCCCTCCTAGACTCCATGGACACGGTGCAGATGGTGCTGGAACTGGAAGAGCAGTTGGGGGTGCAGATTCCGGTGTCCGAGTTCGACCGCGACCAGTGGTCCACAGCCAGCAAAATCACCGCACAAGTTGAGGCCCTTCAGTAATGAAACGCAAACTGTGGCTCATTTTCGGGCCCGTCGTCTGCGCCTGCGTGCTGGTGTTCGGCACGCTCCTCATGCCGCTCCACTTCGGCAAACCCGCCCCCAAGAAATTGGCTGCCGCCGCGGTGTCCCTCAACCAGGACGTCCTGCTCGGCGGTACCATCAAGAACCACGCGGTGGGCGCCGATTACGTGCCGTTCATCGACTCGTCCGAGTTGTCCCGCATGGACCCCTTCCACCCCAGCGTGCTCGCGGCCAAGTACGGCGGCTACAAAACGCTCCTGCTCGGCGGTCCCGGCACACAGTCACTGACGCAGTTCGTCGATAACCAAAGCATGTTCAAACGCTTGCGGAATCGCAAGATTGTTTTCATCATCTCGCCGCAGTGGTTCACCCCTGGTGGCCAGCGCCGGGATGCCTTTGCCTATTACTACTCACCGATGCAGCTAACCAGCTGGCTGCTCGGCAAACGTGGCGGCGCCGCCGATCGTTACGCCGCCCGCCGCATTCTGCAAATGGGCAACACCTCCGGAACCGTCCGGCAAGGCTTGCTCAGTGTCGCCGCCGGCCAGAAACTGCCGCAGTGGCAGCGTCACCTGCTGAAGGCCCACTTGCAGATTCTGCACAACGAAGACGGCTTGTTCAGCCGGTTCGCCTCTGTTAGCAAGAACGCCACGCGCATTAGTAAGGCAGAAAAGAAGCTACCTGCAAGTGCCACGGACGCACAGCTCGACAAGCTCGCCGGCAAAATGGGCGCGCACGCTAGTCGTGGAAACGACTTCGGTATAAGTGACAAGTTCTTCGACTCGCGTCTGCGCGGTAAAAAAATTGTGCGGCTGCAAGGCAGTCAAGCCAGTTTCGACTACCGCCGCTCACCCGAATACAGTGACTTCCAGTTGCTTCTGCGTAATTTTGCCCAGAACAACATCACTGTCCAGTTTGTCATCCCGCCGGTCAACGCCAAGTGGGCAGCCTACACTGGCCTGCGTGACGATATGTTGACGCAGACGGTCAGCAAGATTAAGCACCAACTGAGTGCTCAAGGCTTCAATCACGTCCTCGACATGAGTCGGGACGGCAAGAAGGCCAGCTACATGGAAGACACCATCCATCTAGGCTGGCGCGGCTGGGTCGACGTCGACAAGACGGTCCGCCCATTTATCAAGCAAAAGCAAGCAACGCCGCACTACCACATCAGTAATTACTACCTCACACGCAGCTGGCAACAGCACGTAGGTGAGTAAGATGCGCCGCAGACGACATGCACAGCGCCGTGGGTACAGCTGGTACCTACTGCTGCTGTGCATTCTGCTTTTGATGGGCATCGCAGCTGGCGCGCTGGTGCACAAAACCTGGCGAGATGGCAATAACGGTAGCGGCATGCCGAGCCTGCTCCATATTCAGGACGCGGCAACACGGCAGACAGCGCAGCGGCTGCAAAATATTAATTTTGCCGGCACCGTACTGGTCATTAAAAACGGCCGTACAGAGCTGTCGCTGAGTCGCGGCTATGCGGACAAAGCCAGCAAGCGCGTCAACGCGCCGCACACCAGTTACGAGATTGATTCCGTGCAAAAGTCGCTCACCGCAGCTTTGATCATGCAGGAGATTAAAGCTGGCAAATTGAAACTCAGCACCAAGTTGAGCAAGTTCTACCCGCAAGTGCCTGGTAGCCGCCACATCACCATTCGCCGCATGCTCGACATGACGTCCGGTCTCTACTGCCCGTCGTTTGTCATGCCCACCTACAAGAGCGATGCGCAAGTCGTGCAGCAATACATTCAGCACGTGCGCTTCAATACGGCGAAAATGAATACCTGGCAGTACCAACCGGTGAACTACAATTTACTCGCCGGTATTTTGCACAAAGTGACGGGGCAAGCGTACGCCCGTCTACTCACACGGCGAATACTGCTGCCAATGCATTTGGACGAAACCCATTTTGCCTACCAAAATGGTCCGGAGAGCGCAACGGGCTACACTTGGCACAATAACGCGCCGAACTACGCGGCACCGTTTCGCACCACCCACACCGCTGAACACTACGAACTCGGCACCGGCCAACTGTTCATGACGGCCGGCGATTTGTACCGCGCGGAGGCTGCAGTTGTCTCCGGTAAGCTACTAGGCGCAGCCGCCAGCAACATCCTGCACCACGGTGGCAGCATTAGCACCTACGCCGGCGGACTGTACCACAACCAGCGCTATTACTTCGCGAACGGTTACGACTACGGTTTCTCTACCTTTGTGCGCATTAGCCCAAACGGAAAGAATGCGGTCATTGTCATGTGCAACGCGCAGGCCAGTGATCACCGCTTCAAGCAGTTGGCGGATGATTTGGCGGCGGAGTATGTATAAACCAGTTACTAGCTTCAACTTAAAAGCAGGCCCTTGGACTATGGAGGACCTGCTTTTTCGGCGTATTTTTACCATGCGTCATCATCGGAACAAAACACTATAGAGTTAACCCGTCCTGCTCTTATCAACCAGCAAACGGGCACCCCCCAAGAAGGCGCCCGTCACGCAACTACGAACCTTGCACTCAAATCTCTGCGGCACTCAAGTACTGGCTTTCAATCGCCCGCGACATCTTCTTGAAGCGGCGCTTGCGCAGCCACCCCAACAAGAACCCAGAAGCCCGATTGTTGGCCTCGACCCGCTGGTTCACGGCCTGGATGGTTTCCTCGTAGTGCAGGGCCGTGCGCCCATCCCCGCAGTCAGTGAGTTGGTAGAGCACCGTGTACTCGTTGCGCCCAGTGCGCATCCGGTACCCGTAATTTTTAGCGGGCAAGCAGATGTTGATGCGAAAATGGGCCATCTGCCCGTTTGGCATTGTTTTGCGGTAATGGAAGTTGTTCAGACGCAACGCCGAGATGTTGCGACCGGTACAGGTTTGGATGTCGTACAGCGCCGACTCAATCAACTGGTTAAAGAAGTAGTCCACAGGGACCGCGAGTTCCATATCAATCTGCATGCGGCGCACGTCCTTTCTTTTTTTCCTGCCGGCGGTTCATCTCTTCGTAGTGCAAAACTTTGCGGTTAGCCCGCAAAAGCAGGAACCCCCACGCGAGGAGGACGCCACCGATTGCCAGCAGCGGCAAGTACAAAATGCGGCCACCCAGCGGGCTGAACATGATGATGAGTAATCCGGCGGAGATGAGTATCAGTGCCGTTTTGTTTTTCATTTTGCGTCCTCCCTTCGCAGTGTCTGGCAAAATGTTAGTCCTTAGACGCCATCTTCACACCCGCGAGGTGCGGGCCGGTGCCACTTACCGGCATTTCTTCTTCCGCTTCGACCGTTTGGCCCATACGGTTGGCCGCCTTCACGAATGGCACATAGATCATGAAGCCGACAAACATGTTGAAGAGTTGCAGGATTGGTGCTCGCCAGTCCATGGTGGCAATCAGTGAGTTAATTACCGGTGGCATCGACCACACGATTTGCGTCTTCACTGGTGATACCAGCCCCAGCGTCATGGCGCCATACGCGATGGACACCATCACCACTGGTGCGAGCAGGAACGGAATGAAGTAGATTGGGTCCAGCACAATTGGCAGTCCAAACATCACTGGCTCGTTCACGTTGAAGAATCCTGGTGCTAGTGACAGTTTCGCCACCGCCCGCTGGTCGTCACGCTTGGAGAACATCATGATGGCCAGCAGCAATAGCAAGGTGCTCCCCGCCCCACCAATCCAGGCGTAAAGGTCAAAGGCGTTGCGCGTCCACATGTATGGCAAGTCTTTGCCCTGCGCAAACGCATTGATGTTGGCAATCTGGGCGGTGAGCCAGATGGAATCCAGCACCGGTCCCAGAACGTTGGTACCGTGCAGCCCGAAGAACCAGAAAACTTGTACCAGTACCGTCATGAGTAGAACCGCCCAGAAGCCTTGGGACATCCCCAGCAGTGGTTCCTGGATGGTCTTACTGATGAATTCAATGACCGTGCCCACGTTCAGTTTGCTAAATGCCCAGGTGATGACCCCGGCAAGGTAGAACGCACCCGTTGCGGGCACAATCCCGGTGAAGGCCTTCGCGATTGCCGGTGGCACCGACTCTGGCATTTTGATGGTGATGTTCTTCTTCATCAGGAAAATGTATGCGGCCACCGCGATGCCGCCCATGATCATCACGGTGAAGAAACCGTTCGCCCCGAAGAACTGGCCAAAGTTGAAGTAACCCCAACCTGATACTGACTTGCCGGCCACCGCCGCACCGGCTGTGGAAAGGATGTCGGCACTGCCCTTGCTGAGCGCTTTGCCGAGCGTAATGGTGAAGGTCTGCGGCAAACTCATCAGGAAGGTGCCGAGGGTCACAATGCCGGCGGTAATCGGTTCAACCTCATACTGCACGGCCATCTGGTACCCGAAGATGAAAGCAAAAATTAACCCCAAGATGGCCAGTGAGCCGGTCCAAACCTGCCCATTAATGGCGATAATAGGTTGCATCGAGTTCACGAACCCGGTCCAACCAAACTGGGTCGGCAAGTCGCGCAGCAGCGCATTCAGGATGGTCGCGACTGCCCCAGCCATGGTTGCCGGCATAATTGCAATGAAGGCGTCACGCAATGCAACCAGCCAGCGAATCGAGCCGATTTTGGATGCAATTGGCACCACATGCTTGTTGAGCCATTCAATAAATGTATTCATGATTTCGTCACTCCTTTTGATGAGCGACAGGGTGCAGCCGCGGCCCACATGCCGTCTCTACGCTGCCCCTTCGCCCGACGTTTACGGATACAAACGATTTTGTGGCATCATGCACATTCCTCCTCCATAAATAATTGCTTAAGCTTTCTATAATCTAAGCGTACTAAGTTGCCCCTATCCAGTTCAAGCCTTTTGGCCAAAAAATTAATAATGTGCATCAATGTTTATTTATGGTCCTGACAGTGCTTACTTCTGTGGTTAACAGCACGCGTGTGGCTTGCTATAATAGCGCTATCAGTTCACGCGGAATTTAGGCGCGAACACCGCACACGACGCCCAAAAGGCGTAAGCTAAACTGTAGAGGTGACAACATGGGATTAGAAATTGGACGATACATTCAGGACACGCGCAAGCGCCACAACGTCTCCGCAAGCGACCTCGCGGCAGCGCTGAAGGTTCCGGATTCATACCTGACCAAGTGGGAACTGGATAACAGCTTCCCCAACATGGATGCGCTCAATGCCATCGCCGCCGTCATCGGCTGCGATGTGCGCGAGTTGCTCGGCATGAAGGAAAAACGCGGCGCCGACTGGTTGCACCCCTTCGCGAAGAAAGACGCCATTTACTGGCATGTACAGGGTAATGTGCACCGCCAGGAAGCGCTCGGCATTCTCGTGCAGATGGTCGCGGACATGACGCCTGACGAGCATCCCGTCCGCAAGTCGATGGACAAGTACTACTCGCTGCTCATGACCAAGAAGGGCACAACGGTCGACTTCATCATCGACACGCAAAACAGCGAGCTCGCCACGGTCATGGCTCAAACGGGTATCCACCTGAGTCAGGCTAACCAGGACCGCTACCAGCAGCTCGTCAAGATCAGCCGCGAGCGCTTTGGGGTGAAATAGAACTTCTGTGTTCAGCAAAGTTGATTGCTGGACACTTTTTTTGCGCAAAATTAGGCGGCGACCGCATACTGCAGATTCGAGCGACTAACTGGTCTACATTCACCACAACTATTTTTAGCCGTCTCGGCTCACCAATGCCGCTTAACACCGCCCTTGCGCGTAAACTGCAGCCAATTATCCTGTTATCGTTTTCAGCAACCGCTTGCAAATTCGTGGAGATATGCAATACTAAACCCGTTAACCAATCTAAAAATAGGGGTGTTTTATTGTGAAAATTAAAGCTGCATACGTTGAAAAGCAAGGTGCACCGTACGAAATTCGCGATGACATTGATCTCTGCGAAATGGGACCTGATGACGTTCAGGTCCACATGGTTGCCACCGGGATCTGCCACTCTGACGAGGCGCTGCGCATTGGGGACGCTACAATCGACTACCCCATCGTGCTTGGCCATGAGGGTAGCGGGATTGTCGAAAAAGTCGGCCCAGAAGTTACCCAAGTCAAGCCTGGTGACCACGTGGTCCTGAGCTTTTACGCTTGCGGGCAGTGCAAGAGCTGTCTCAAGGGGATTCCAACCCAGTGTGAGAACTACGCCCACAATAACTTGTCCGGTATCCGGCCGGATGGCTCCAGCCACTTCACGCTCAATGGCAAGCACGTGGCCGACATGTTCGACCAGAGCTCCTTCACCAGCACCACCGTTGTGCGTGAACGCAACGTGGTGAAGGTTGCCAAGGACCTCGACTTGCGCAAGCTCGGCCCACTGGGTTGCGGCTACGTCACCGGTTCCGGCACCGTGCTCAACACCCTGCAGCCAAAGCCGGGCGACACAATTGCCGTCTTCGGTACCGGTGCCGTTGGTCTGGCTGCCATGATGGCCGGCCGCATCTCCGGTTGCGTCAAGGTCATCGGAATTGACATTGTCGACTCCCGCCTCGAACTGGCGAAGGAACTCGGCGCCACCGACACGATTAACTCCAAGGGCATCGACGTTGTGAAGGCTGTTCAAGACCTCACGGACGGCCGCGGCGTTGACTGGGCTGTCGACACAACGGGTGTAACCGCCGTGATGGAAAACTCCATTAAGGTGCTTGCCCAAGGCGGCACAACAGCCACCATTGCCGTAACCCCACACCACATTGACGTCGACACCTGGAACGACCTTTGCGTTGACGACAAGAAGATTGTCGGTGTTAACATGGGTGACTCGATTCCGCAGATTGACGTACCGCGTCTGATTGAGTTCTACAAGATGGGCGTCTTCGACTTCGACAAGACAGAAAAGTTCTACCCATTCGACCAGATTAACGAAGCTAGCGCGGACTCCAAGTCCGGCAAAACCATCAAGCCAGTTCTGGTTATCGACGAAGACTACAAGCCTGGTGAATAATTGCACAATTCTGCATGTAAATAACACTTCAGTCTTGAATTTTGGCTAAGATCGGCTCATGATGATGGTGATCATTGGAGGTGATCACTATGGCAGCAATTATTGGTGTTTTACTCGTTGTGATGGGTGCGTACGAGTTGTACTCATCCCCACGCATGTTCATGCGCATTGAAACCGAAACTGGTACTGCCGAAGAGTCCCCAGCTTTCATGGGCACCGTCTTCACCAGCATCGCTGTCGGCTTGTTCTTAGTCATCGCGGGAATCGCCGCATTCGGCTTTTTCGCATAATCTCCGCAACATCGGTCCGCGAGAGCGAGCCGATTTTTTGTTGCCTGCAAACATCGTGAGAAGCTGGAATACTGTCACTCCTCCCCACTACTTTTAGGCTAGGTCATCTCGTCAATGAACAGCACTCACCATCTTTACTGTCGCCGTCGCGCTTAGGGGCTGGGCCGGATTAGCGGAGTGTTCAGGGCCAGACTGGTGAAAAGAATATTGTTTGAAGACGCGTAGCGGCTTCGCACAATATTCTCGGGAGCGCAGATTTGACGTGGGTTTCGGCAAATCTGCCAGCGGAAGACCAAAGGGCTGGAGCCAGTCGACCTTGGCGCTTTAGCGCCTAGAGAGATGGACACCGAAGGGCGGTCCCCACCAGTCTTGCCCTGAACGCGGAGCTAATCCGGCCCAGCCCCGGTGGTCCTACAACAAACTACATAAAAAGGCAGACCGCGATGGCCTGCCTTTTGCAACAATCTAGTTTACTTACCGTATTCAGCCAACATTGCGGGCAGTTCTTCCGCCGTTGGGTAGGACTTCTGCGTTCCGCGGCGCGTCACCGTCATGGCAGCGTACTGGTTCGCGTGCTGCAAGGCAGTCGCCACATCTTCGCCTTCGGTGTAGTAGTGCGCGAAGGAACCGATGAAGGAGTCGCCGGCACCCGTGGTGTCCACCGCCTTGACCTTCATGCCCGGAACAATTTGCTCGTGGTCCTTATCAACCCAGAGCGCACCCTTACTGCCCAGCGTGATAATCAGGTTACCCACACCCATGTCGATAAGCTTGTGCGCAGCGGCCTTAATGCCGTCCAGCGTGTCGGTTGGCATGCCGGTCAGCGTTGCCAGTTCCGTTTCGTTAGGTGTAAAGAATGCCGTGCGGCTCACGTAGTCGATGTTCAGGTGTTCGTTGGCTGGCGCCGGGTTGAGCAGCACGGGCACACCGTACTTTTCACCGAGTTCAATCGCGTGGTAGTTCGTTTCCAGCGCGATTTCCTGCTGGAGCACAATCAACTTGGAACCCTTAATTTGGTCAACCTTGTGATCCAGGACTTCAGGGGTCAGTTCCTTGTTGGCACCCTTGATGATGAGAATCCGGTTGTCAGACGTGGGGTCAACAAAGATTGGCGCAACACCACTGTTTTGTGTGCCAACACCGATGCCATCGGTGCGGATACCGCTATTCTGGTAGTTTTCCAGTTGGTTCTTCCCGAACTCATCGTGACCCACCATCGTGATGAAGTTCACATCGGAGCCCAGACGTGCTGCGGCCATCGCCTGGTTCGCGCCCTTACCCCCGAAGCCCATTTCAAAACGTGGTGCCTCAATCGTTTCCCCTTCAACCGGCATGCGGTCGATGTAAGTTGTCAGATCAATCATGTTAGAACCAATTACAGTAATGTCAGCCATTTTGTTTTCCTCCTACGTCTCGCTTGTGATTAGTGTTCCAGACCCGTTGTGACCGTGAAGCTGCGCTTTTCCAGCGGCTTAAGCATGATGAGTGTGCCCGCCTTGGTTGCGGCTGCCTTGCCTTCTGGTGTGCTGGTGCCAGGCAGTGCAAAGGCTGCCACCTGCTGGTCCGCATTGTAAAGGATCCAGCGCGTCACGATTGGGAATTCCGCCGTCTTGAACTTGGTCAGGAAATTGTGCTGATCGTCCAAGTGCATCCGGAACTGCGCTTCGTCCGTGAAGTCGGTCAGGTTCTTGGAGAAGAACACAATTTCAGGGTCATAGTGGGCCTTGTCGTCCAGGTCGTTGATCAGTTCACCGGAAGCCTTGAGCTTGTCGTTGTAGGCAAGCCAGTCTGGTGTTGGGTGCACGTGACTAGGAATCGTCTGGCGCAGCTGGAACGCTTCGTCAGGCAAGTTCTGCTCAATGTGGCCACCGTCTGCGTAGGCATAGTTCATGTGGCACATGTACTGCAGCGGCATTGGCTGGTAGTTAGACAGGTTCGTCACGCTCAGCTTGATGTCAAAGAGGCCGCTGTCCGCATGCATCACTACGGAAGGTTCGCTCAGGTAGTGGTCACCAAAACCCTTCACGTATTCGAAGTCGGCGTGAATGGTCAGCGTCTGGTCATCGTCAATGGTGAGGTAGGCGTGGTCCATTTTGCTGGTTGGGAACTCACCGTGCAGCTGGTAGTTGTCTTCAGGCGCTGGGGTCCCGTTGCCCAGCAAACCAGAGGTGAACTGGAAGCAGCCGTAAGTATCCGCAATGCCTTCACCAGGAAGTGGCTGGGAGAACATGTCCTTCATCTTGAGGGAGATGCCATCGAAAATGGCGTCCCAGATAATCAGGCCCATGAATGGCAGCACGGTCAAGTGGCCGCGACTGTTCTCGATGGTCAGTGCCTCAACCCCAGATGGGTAAGTGAAGGTCGTGGCCTTAAAGTTCTTGCTTTCGTACAGCGCAAATGGTGCCTTAGCGAACATTTCGTGAGTTAAGTTCAATTTCTTCATGATTTAATCCCTCCAGATTTTTCCTAGTTTTGTGTTTGGTGCTTGCGGTAGTAGCTAAATGCATAGATTCCAACCAGCGCGAAACTGATGACGTTAACGACAAAGGAGATGGACATAGAACCCGTCTTGTCGGCCACAATCCCCTGCAAAAGTGGGGTGATGGCGCCGCCGATGATGGACATGACGATGATGGCCCCAGCCGTTTCCGTGTAGCGCTTGTCCTTAACGGTATCCAGCGTCTGCGAGTAAATGGTTGGCCAGCCCGGTCCGAATAAACCGCTTGCAAGAACTGCGAAATAAACCGCAGTGATGTTCGGCACGAGCATCACGTAGATCAGTGCCAAAGTACCGACGATGGCGAACCAGCCGAGAACGCGGGAGCTGGCGAACTTCTTCATCAGGCTGGTGGCAATCAATTTGCCGGCGAAGAAGGCGATGTAGCTGTAAACCATGAAGGTTGAGGCATCGCGTTCAGTGATGGACTTGCTGAAGGTCATGGCGAGGCTGATGGTAAATGACCAGACCGCCGTCTGCATGCCGATGTAGACGAATTCGGCACCGATACCCTTCATGAAATCGTGGTTGTGGATCAGGTAGTGGATTGTTTCACCAATTTTGGCGCCGCTCGCCTTTTGCGTTTTTGCGGCGCGCGGCTTGCCGCTTGGGAACTGCGTCAGTGCGAAGAGGAAAATTCCGACGAGCAGCACCATGATGATGTACTTGTATGGCAGCAGCGTTTGTTGCAGCATCTTTTGCCCGTAAGCCAGGCGCGCAGCACCATGCATGGAAGCCATGGTCTGCTCAAGACTTGCCCCATCGCTGAAGACCAGGTACTTGCCCATCAGAATCCCGATAACGGCGCCCACTGGGTAGAACACTTGGGAAATGTTCAGCCGCACCGTGGACTTATCCTTCGGCCCCATGAGGGTACTGAAGGTGTTGGCACTGGTTTCCAAGAAGCTCAGGCCACACGCAATGGCGAACAGCGCAATGAGGAACACCCCATATGTTGCCAGGTGGGAAGCTGGGAAGAACAATGCACACCCAACCGTGTACAGCACCAGCCCCGTAATAATGGCGAACTTGTACGAGGTCCGTTTAATCACCCGGGACGCCGGAATGGCGAGAATGAAGTACCCCAGATAAAACGCGCTCTGCACGAAGGCGCTTGCAACATTACTTAAGGTAAAAATCGTCTTGAACTGCGTGATCAAAATGTTGTTCAAACTTGCCGCTGCGGCCCACATCGGAATCAGGAGGGACAGCAACATGAACTGGAACACCGGTGTTCGGTCCAAGTACCCATCGTCTAATTCTTTGGCACGTAACTTGAACAGTCCGAACCCTTTTGCCTTCCTCGCCTGTGTTACTGGCTGTGCTTTTTCCATGTTGTGTCTCCTCCTCTAGCTGCGACGAAAGGTGTTCAGAACCCGGAGTATAAGGTGGTGACGACGGAAATCCCGTTTTTAGGATTTCTGTCGTCGCTGCCTTATACATGAGGGTTCCTTTCAGTGTCCATTGCACTATCCTTGCTAAAGCGAGGAGTGCAATTGGCTACCTTTCGGCGCGCGACCACTATTGTAATGTAATTGCTTATTCCTTACCGATGATCTTCATGCTGGCACTGACACCCAGGCGGGTTGCCCCGGCGTCAATCATGGCCTGCGCTTCGGCTGCGGAGTGGATACCACCGGAAGCCTTGAGTGCGGCGCGGCCCTTAACGGCGGCCTTCATGAGTTCGATGTCGTGCACCGCTGCCCCGCGAGTGGAGAAACCAGTTGAGGTCTTCACAAAATCTGCCCCAGCGGCTGCAACAAGTTCGCTAGCCTTACTGATCTCGTCGTCGCTCAGCAGTGCGGTTTCAATGATGACCTTAACCAGCTTGCCTGCTTCGTGGCCCGTCTTCACAACAGCGGTAATGTCGGCAGAAACAGCGGCGTAATTGCCAGCCTTCATCTCGCCGATGTTGATGACCATGTCGAGTTCGTCGACACCATCCGCGATGGCCTGCTTTGCTTCAGCAACCTTGATGGCGGTTGTGTTGGCACCCAGTGGGAAACCAATAACCGTCGCGGTCTTGACGTCCGTGCCCTTGAGCATGCCGTGGACCTTAGCGACCCAGTATGGGTTAACCATGACGGAGAAGAAGTGATTGTCGATGGCCTCATGTGTGACCTTCTCGATTTGCGCCTCAGTTGCTTCAGGCTTGAGCAGTGTGTGATCGATGTACTTGTTGAATTCCACGATTGTGAAACCCCTTTCTTTTTGACGAACAAATCATAACAAGTGTTATGCACATTTGTAAACCCCTAATTTGAAATTTTGTTCAAAAAAAATCCGGTGCAAAATTGCTTATGCTATAATTATTGTCATTAAGAGCCGTTAAATCGGGATTGGAAGGGATACCATTGCCTGAAATTGATGCCAAAAAAAATCGTGTCGAGCTGGCACTCAAAGTCTGTCACCTCTATTACGAGGATGAATTAAGCCAGGGCGACATTGCCAAGCGCCTGCAGATTTCGCGACCAACCATTTCACGCCTACTGCAGTTCGCACGTGATCAGGGGCTGGTTCAAATTAAGATTGCTGACCCCCTCAAGGATCTCAACTTCCTCGGTGCGGAGCTGGAGGCTAAATTCGGACTGAAGAAGGCGCTCGTCGTGTACGACGCCAGCGGTGACGAAGCCCACATTAACGACAAGCTGGGCGCCGCGACTGCTGACTACCTTGATTCAATCGTCCGCAATGGCGACCGCATTGGTATTAGTTGGGGACACACCATCGAGGCAGTGGCTAACCACCTGCATGAGACCAGTCGCACCGGCGTCCAAGTCGTGCAACTGAAAGGCAGCGTGTCTGAATCCAACATCAATAACTTCGGCAGTGATATTCTGAGCAAGTTCGGTGCCGCCTTCCACACCAGCGCACTCAATCTCCCCTTGCCCGTTATTTTTGACAATGCCGTGACCAAGGACATCGTGCTCAAGGACCGTTTCATCGATG
Source organism: Lacticaseibacillus songhuajiangensis (assembly GCF_003946025.1). Taxonomy (GTDB): domain Bacteria; phylum Bacillota; class Bacilli; order Lactobacillales; family Lactobacillaceae; genus Lacticaseibacillus; species Lacticaseibacillus songhuajiangensis. Next base: position 21,613 of record NZ_RHNR01000019.1, read on the forward strand.
CCATCATTCAGGCCGGCGTGGAAACCAACATCGCCCTCTTCACTTGCGGTACCGTGCGTAATGACTCGCTTTTGTTCAACCTCGGTTACCTCAAAGATGATGAAATTGCGCGCCTGCAGGAAAGCGCAGTTGGTGACATTGTTTCCCGGTTTATTGCGGCAGACGGCACAATTGCGGACAAAGACATCAATGACCGTACCGTCGGCATTCAGCTCGCCAAGTTGCGCGACAAGGAGTATGCTGTACTCGTTGCCGGTTCCACCAAGAAACTCGATTCCGTCCGTGGCGCACTACATGGCGGCTACGCAAACGTGCTGATTACGGACGAGCGGACGGCAACAGATTTGCTGAAAATGTAATTTGTCGTTATTTTCATGTGGACTTTTCTTCAATACCATGGTCTCGCGCTGTCGACTAGCAATTATGCCAGCAAGAGGCTATGGGTCCTTAAACAGGGGCATTTTGTACTTGAAAAGCATCCGGCCAAAATGGCCCGTCTTAAAAAAATAATTTTTTACAGGAGTGACTCACAATGCCATTTATGAAAATTGATATGTTAAAAGGTCGCAACCCCAAAGAAATTCAGGCAATTCTGGATATTTCCTATCAAGTCATGCTGGCTGCCTTTGACGCACCAGACGGCGACCGCTACCAAATCGTCACACAGCACGAGCCGTACGAAATGCAAATTCTGGACACCGGTCTGGGCATCAAGCGCACAAACAAGGTCCTGATTTTTAGCCTGACCACCCGCCCACGGACTCAGCAACAAAAGGAAAATTTCTACAAACAGTTAGTTGCCGCACTTCATGAACAGCTGGACATTGCGCCTAGTGATGTCATGATTAACCTGACCGTCAATTCCGATGCAGACTGGAGCTTCGGCCTGGGACGCGCACAATTCCTGACGGGAGAGTTGTAATCTCATTACGTTAAAACACCGGTCAACCACCATCGTTAATGCAAGTGATTAAAAAGCACCACGGTATCCTGGCTTGGCGCCTGCTTACACTGAAGCAGGCTAATTGGCACCTAGTAGTGCCTGTATGCTAATGGTTGTGTTCCCGTGCTTGCAATATGTGCTCAACGAAGGCGCTCGGCAGCATCCCCCCACTAATTTGCACTTTAGTGTTTGAGGCAGAGTGGCGAAGTCGATTGCCACGCAAAGAGCATGAAGCGCCAGGACAACCGACGTTTTCGACCATCTTGTCCTAGTTCTTCATGCTCGGAAGAAATTTGTTTTGACCGGATTTCGAGAAATTTTAGTGCTAACCAAGCCTACCCGGCGTATGCGACTTCACGCTTGCGGAATCGCCCCACTCCAGACCAAACCTGATGCCGTACACTATTCTCAACGCTCCATTGCTAATAAAAAGGCCGAAGCAACGCTGCTTCGGCCTTTTCGTGTACCTATAATGACTACAATTCACTCCCGTCAGACGCGATGAGCTGCTTGTACCAAGCAAAAGAATCCTTCAAATAGCGCTTGCCGCTCCCCTGACCGGCATCATCCTGATCCACGTAGATGAGGCCATAACGCTTGGCCATTTCCCCCGTCGATGCGGAAATGAGGTCGATTGGCGCCCACATCATGTAGCCAATGACGTCAACACCGTCCTCAGTGACCGCCTTTTCCATCTGCTCAATGTGCGCGCGCAAGTAATCAATGCGGTACTGGTCGTGGACGTGGCCGTCTTCTAGCTTGTCGTAGGCACCAAAGCCATTTTCGACAATCATGATTGGCTTGTGCCAGCGATCTTCCATCCAGTTCAGAATCCAGCGCACCCCAATCGGGTCAATCTGCCAGCCCCAGTCGCTCTTGGGCAGCGTCGGGTTGTCGACCAAGTCATGGTGTTCGTCGAACTCCAGCTTGCCGTCCGCACGTTCGGCGGTGGCAAACGACATGTAGTAGGACATCCCCATGAAGTCCACCGTGCCGCGCCGCAGGATATCGGCATCCGCTGCGGAGACGGGAATATCGTAACCCTTTTGCGCCCAGTACTTGCGCAGCCACTTCGGGTACTGGCCCAAAGCGTGCACGTCCCCGAAGAAGTAACGGTACTGCATGGCGCGCATCGCTTCCATCTGGTCGGCCGGCTTGGCTGTCAGTGGGTAAATCGGCACCATGGCCAGCATGCCACCAATTTGCAGTTGCGGATCAACCTTACGCGCGGCCAGAACGGTCTTCGCGCTGGCAACCAGCTCGTTGTGCACGGCCTGGAACATGGCCTCCTCGGCATTTTCCCCCGGCTGCAGTTGCAGACCAGAATCCTGCAGCAGGTGGTGCGGCAGCCCCCAATCGGACTGGTTATCAATCTCGTTGAAGGTCATCCAGTAGTGCACCTGGTCGTGGAAGTTCTCGAAGCAGACACGGGCGAACCGCACGAAGAAATCAATCAACTTCCGGTTGCGCCAGCCGCCATATTCTTTCACCAGATGAATCGGCATTTCAAAATGCGACAGGGTAATCACCGGCTGAATTCCGGCATCGAGCAATGCCTGGAACATCTGCCGGTAGTGGTCTAATCCCGCCTGATTGGGTTCTTTTTCATCCCCATTCGGGAAAATGCGGGTCCAGGCAATGGACGTCCGGAAGGCCTTCATGCCTAGTTCTTGGAAACGTTTAATGTCTTCCGGATAAGTATGGTAAAAATCAATCCCCCAGTGGTTCGGGTAAATTTTGCCAGCTTGCACCGTGTCCGTGAACTTGCGCACCGGTTGGGTGCGGCTGGCGGCCTGCATGACGTCGGCAATGCTGACGCCCTTGACGTCCTCTTGCCACGCACCTTCGACCTGGTGAGCAGCAACTGCACCGCCCCACAGAAAATCAGCGGGCATCTTCGTTCCTTGAGTCAATTGCACTCCTCCTATCAAAAAAGGGTCAGCTAAATAAGCCGGCCCGTTAACATATTCACTTGTTTGTTGTTGTTTTACTTAGCTAAACGCTTGTACAGGTCAACAATCTCCCCGGCAAGGTCGCGGAAGGTAATGGCGTTCATCAGGTGATCTTGAGAATGCACCGTCAGCAGAGTCACCTTTGCGTGGTTGCCCTTGGCTTCTTCCGTCAGCATTGCCGTTTGTGAGTTGTGCGCCTCAATCAGGAAGTCGTCGGCTTCCTTCAGCTTGGCATCCGCCTTGTCAAAGTCACCCGTTTTGGCAGCTTTAATCGCCTCAAAGGCGGAGCTCTTGGCGTTCCCACCGTTAACGATGAGACCCATAATCACTTCTAAGTCTTGTTCTTCTGCCACGAGTGCTTACCTCTCCTATTCAGCGGGTTCGGTCAGCTTCAGTGCTGCCTTAAGCACGTTGGCGCCATTCATCAGACCGTAGTCCTGCATGTTAATGACTTCAACCGGAATGTCGAGGCGCTTTTGCAGGTCGTCAAACATGTAACGCACCTGTGGTCCGAGCATGAGCACGTCGGGGTGCTCGCTCTCCAGTTCCTTGTCAATTGCGTTTGATGCCGTGGCAAAAATTTTGGCGTCAATGCCCTCTGCCTCGGCGGCTTTTTGCATCTTGTTAACTAGCAAGCTCGTGGACATCCCCGCGTTGCATGCCAGCATAATGGTCTTTTCAGCCATGATTAAAACTCCCTTTCACATCAGAATGGATCATTGGCCTATAACGGAATCGCTTTCATCTCTACGCCCGTTAGTGTAATACGTGGGTACAAATTTAGCAAGTGCTTACAAATATTTTTTTGTGATGACACGTCAAGCGCGGTCTGACGGCAATCACGTGCAAAAGCTCCCCTTTTGCGGCCGCTAAAGGGTACAATTAAGGCAACAATTTGCAGAAGCGGGAGATAATTATTGATGTATCACGAAATCGCGAACGACATTATTAACAAAATCAACCAGGGCGACTTCGATACTAAGTTGCCTACCGAACAAGAACTAATGGCCCGCTATGGTGTTAGTCGCAATACTATTCGCCGCGCAATCGACGTTGTCTACCAGCGCGGCCTATTGCGGCGGGTGCAGGGCTCCGGTTACTACATCAATCGCCAACCGAGTGCGTCCAAAGCCATCATGAATCTGTCTGCCGGCACGGGGAACGCCATGCACAGCGCCGAAACCCACCTGACGTCCAAGGTCGTGACCTTCGACAAGGTGAACGTTGACCATGAATACGCGCGCCTAATGCACGTCCCCGATGGCACCGAGATGTACCGGGTCGTTCGCCTGCGGTCGCTAGAAGGTGAGCTCTACTGTTTGGAGCAAGCGTACTTTCTGACCAAGCTCATCCCAGTGCTGACGGTTGAGGCTGTGAATGACTCTATTCTCACCTTTCTCAAGGAAACTTACGCCATCACGCCAACCAGTAGCGACGATTTCGTCAGTGTTGAGCAGCTCACCGCGGATCAAGCGAGTTTGTTGGAACGACCCGTCGGTGACAGCGTGCTTTGCCTCAGTCAGCTAAACTACTGCGGGAATGGTACCTTCTTCAATTACTCCATTACGCACTATGTCTACCCAGGCATTCACTTTTACTTCCACGCGGCACCGCTGGCTAGTAACTAAAAAAGAGTCGACCACAACGGTCGTGCATTGATATTCTTTCGAATTCCATGCCGGCGGATCCTACGGTGTCCGTCTCACTAGGGGATAAATCCCCAAGGTCGACTGGCTCTGACCAATCTGAATCAAGGTGAGAATCCGGCCACCTCCGCTTCGCTACGGATGTAGGAGAGTACGTGCTGATGCACTACTCTCCCAGCATCCAAACGTGGACCGCAATGCATCTCCCTCCGCCTAACACAATCAGGGCCATATTCCCAAGTTCGGGGAATACGGCCCTTACGTTAGTGCTCGGGAGCTAACCGCATTGTGGCCCACTCTCTTTCTATTGGTGAATCTCCACATCCGCGATAATCGTGCTCGTGTTGTACGGAAAATGCGTGGTGGAATATTCGAAGGGCTCGCCTTCCTCGGTGTAACTAATCTGCGTAATCGCCAAGACGGGATCGTTGAGCTCTGCGCCCAGCGCCTCCACATCCTCAGCCGTCGCCTTAATGGCGTAGACTTTTCGGTGCGATCCCGCAATGTGCAGATGCTTTTCGTCAGCCAGGTGGCGGTAAATCGACCCTTTCAGCACCTCTTCGGTGATGGTGGCAATTTTGGTCGGCATAATGGTGTGCTCATAGGCATACACGCGGCCATCAACGTAACGTACCCGCCGAATGACGTAGACCGGCTCACCGGGGCCGATGAGTAGCTTCGCTTGCTCATCTTCTGTTGGCAAGCGCGCATCCAGCCCCAGCACCTTACTGGTCACCTTGCGTCCAGAATAAGTCAGCGTCGTGCCAAAGGGCTTGTCGATGGTGGACTCCAAGCTGCCATCATTCAGGTTGAAGTCTTTGCGCAAGAAGGTCCCAGCACCGCGCTTGGTGTACACGACCCCTTCCGTGACCAGCGACTGAATCGCCTTGCGAATGGTCATCCGGGTCGTGCTGAACTGGCGTGCCAGCGTTTCTTGATCAGGCAAAAGATCGCCGGGCTTGTACTTGCCATCCGTGAACATTTTCTTTAAACTGCTGGAAATTTCCTCGTATTTATACATATCGCGTTTCCTCTGCACTGATACGGCATCAGCGCCCCTGTATCAACATTTAAGTTCAGCTCTAGTTTACGCCAGAAGGCTAAAAAACGCCAACACTAGCGTAAAAATGTATATACTTTTTCAAATAAAACACTTTACAATCGAAATGTAAGCCCTTATACTAGACCCATATTGAAGGCCCAACAAGCATTGTCATGCGCGGCCCGCATGACGGCGTGAATTGGGGTCATCACTACCGGCACATCTCTACAAGATCTGGCCACGGCGCCGCTGGCAGTATTTTGACTCACCTTCACCCACCCCGACCCAAGTCTGCACCTACCTGCCCCGGCAGTGTGCAAAACACTTGGTGTCGTCAACAATTCCAGTCGTAAGACCCAGGCGCAGCCGGGCGCTTACGGCTTTTTTATTTTGTTGCACTCACCTCAGGCAGGTTCCGGATTGCCTGAGTGCGCAGCCTTTCCGAGGAGGATTCACGATGACAAACGCACTGCCTAAAAACTTCTTATGGGGGAACTCGACCTCCAGCATGCAAACCGAGGGTGCCTATAACTTGGACGGCAAGGGACCATCAGTTTATGACATCAAGCCCGCCACCGCCGACAGCAGCGATTGGCAGGTCGCCATCGACGAGTACCACCGCTACGATGAAGACGTCCAGCTCATGGCCGACCAGGGGATGAACTGCTACCGATTCCAGATTTCCTGGAGCCGCGTTTGCCCCGCCGGCGACGGCGACTGGAACGAAACTGGCATCCAGTTCTACGCTGACCTGATTCAAGACCTCATCGCCCACGGTATTACCCCGATGATCTGCCTTTACCACTTCGACATGCCGCTTGCCCTGGCACAAAAGTACAACGGCTTCATGGACCGCCACGTGGTGGACGCCTTCGTGCGTTTTGGCCAAGAGATGATTGACCGCTTCGCCGACCAGGTGCCGTACTGGATTACCTTTAACGAGCAAAACCTGTACTCAATGACCAACGTTTTTGACATCGCCGGTTACATGGCAGGTCCGCGCAGCGACAATGATATGCTGCTGATGGCGCACCACGTCATGGTTGCCCACGCCCGCGTTGCCAACTACCTGCACGAACACACCAGCGCTAAAATTGGTGGCATGCTGGCCTACAGCGAAGTCTACCCGGCCTCTGCAGCCCCGCGCGACGTGCTGTACGCCCGCCGCATTGACGAATTCCTGAACCGCAACTTGCTCGACGTTTTCGCTTATGGCCGCTACTCCACTGAATTTCTGCGGTTCGTGGACCGCCACCAATTCAATATCGACTTCACTGCTGCCGACCAGGCGGCTTTTGCTGAACTTAAGAGCGACTACATTGCCTTCAGCTACTACCGCTCCGACGCCATTAACAGTAGCAAGGTCCCCATTAACACCATTCCAAACCGCTACCTCGATTACGGCAGCGAAGCCGTCCCCGGTCTTCCGGCGAACGAATGGGGCTGGAACGTCGATCCGCTCGGCTTCCGCGACATCCTCACCAAGGTGTACAACCAGTACCACCTGCCCATGTTCCCCATCGAAAACGGGATTGGCGTCCGCGAAGAGTACCACGGCACCACTATCCAGGACGACTACCGGATTGATTACCACCGCCAGCACATCGCCGCCCTTAAGGACGCTGTTTTTGAAGATGGCGTCCAAGTGATGGGTTACCTAGGTTGGGGGCTCATCGACATCCCCAGTTCCTCCGGCAACATGGACAAGCGCTACGGCATGGTTTACGTGAACCGCACCAACCACGACCTGCGCGATCTCCGGCGCATTCCCAAGGCCTCTTACGCTTGGTTTAAGCAAGTCATTGCTAGTAATGGTGCAGATCTAAATTAATAGAACTAAGTGCACCACAATGCGCTTAGTCCGCGAGCACTAAGGTAAAACGACACCATTCCCGCACTAAGGAATGGTGTCGTTTTGGGTTAGGCACAGCGGACTGCATTGTGGTGCAAGATAATAGCCCGAACCGTGATGGTCCGGGCTTTTTACTGTCAAAGTTCAAGTTCCAAAAAGAAAAGTATATACTTTTCAAATAAAAGTATTGCATGTAATCGTTTTCCGTGTATACTTTAAGTCGTTGACAAGGTGTTAACGCTTTCTAGTTTAGCACCAGGGGTTCGTTTTTTCCGCAATTTTACATTCACGGGTCTTGGGGGCACGAGATCCAAAAGCCACTTTAACTAATATCTTAAGGAGATGGAATTTCATGGCTTTGGAAGATACCAAATTCGGCAAGGGGTTTATCAAAGTTGCCGTTGCCATTGGGAATGAGATTCACTTGCGTTCCCTGCGTGATGCGTTCGCAACCATCATGCCACTCTACATTCTGGCTGGGCTGGCAACGCTGATTAACAACACGGTGTTCCTCTGGTTGTTCAAGGGCGACACGCTCGCCAAGGTGCAATACTGGGGCACGATGCTCGCCAACGCGACACTCAATATTTCAAGTTTACTGATTGCAACCATGATTGGTTACTTCCTCGCGAAGAACCGCGGCTTTGACAAGCCACTTGCTGCCGCCATGGTCTCCATGGCAACGCTGGTTGTCATGATGCCCAACACCGTTAACCTGATTCCCGACGGCGCTAAGAAAGCCGTCGACGTCAGTGGTGTGCTGAGCTACAGCAACATGGGTACTGGCGGCATGTTCGCCGGGATCATCATGGGTCTGCTGGCAACGGAACTGTTCATCAAGGTTTCCAAAATCAAGAAGCTGCAGATTTCCCTGGGCGACCAAATTCCACCTGCAGTTGCAGACTCCTTCAACGTGCTGATTCCAATCATCCTGGTGCTATCCTTCTTCGCTATCATTTCTGCCCTGCTCTTTGGCTTCACGGGTATGAACCTGATTAGCTTGATCACCACCTTCATTCAGGAACCATTACGTGGTGTCGGAACTGGGATTGTCGGGACCCTCATTATCTACACCCTGGCCAACCTCCTCTGGTTGTTCGGGATTCACTTCTCCGTTATCTACAGTGCCATCCTTGAACCACTGCTCATCATCAACATCGTGCAGAACACCGCTGCCTTCAGCGCCGGCCACGCAATTCCTAACGTCATCAACCTGTCGCTGGTTCAGTCTTTTGCCCTGATTGGTGGTTCTGGTGGTACGCTCTGCCTGCTGATTGCGACCTTCATCGCTAGCCGCAACCGTGCTTCCAAGAACGTTGCCCGCCTCGCCTTTGTTCCTGGCCTGTTCAACATCAACGAACCAGTTATCTTCGGCTACCCAATCGTTTACAACGTTTCGCTGATTTTTCCATTCATCTTCCTGCCATCCTTCGGGATCTTCGTCGCTTGGCTGACGACCGTCCTCGGCTGGATGAAGCCAATGGTCATTCAGGTCCCATGGACGACCCCAATGTTCCTTAACTCCTTCCTGGCCACTAAGGGTGACTGGCGCGCACCACTGATTCAGCTCGTGGTCTTCATCTTCGGGATTCTGCTTTACATCCCATTTGTTAAGATTAACGATAAAGTTGTAGCCCGCCAGGTTGCCGCTGAAGCTGCGGCTAAGGACTAAGCACCACAATTTTCCAAAAGCGATAACCTAACACTGAGCTTCCCGTAATGGGGAGCTCTTTTTTACGGTAATATTTCTGGAAAACACACGGATAAATTCCGCCAATGGCTGTCCACAACACTAAATGCGACCGATTCATGTTATACTTTGCACACAATTACTCAGTTTATGAACGGAATTGTGCCACCGCGACTGCTCAATTAATATTGTTTTATTTATGGAGTTCACTATGTCAAAAAATGCCCTTATTTACTGTGTCACCCGTACCCACGTTCACTTCACCGCCGAATCACTCTATTCCGTCCTCAAGCACTACAGTTCACAAGAGCCACTGGACGTGTTGATTGTGAGCGATGACTTATGGGATCGCGACCGTGATTTTATCGCCGCGTTGCCGCAAATGACCAATCAACCAAAAGTGAAGGTACAATTTGTACCAACACCTCACATCTATATCGCCCAAATCCAAGACATGCTAAATCAACACCCAGATTCCCCCGCGATGTGGTTCTGGCGCCTATTTATGCCCTTTGCACGACCAGAATACGACCGTTACCTGTACCTGGATAACGACACAATGATTCGCGGTGACATCACACCCATTTTCAGTATCATTGCCAAAGACAAACCCCTGGCAGCCGCACGCGATTTTTATTACCGGCTGTATCCGAATTTAAATGACCAAGACGCGTTCAACCTGACGTCCACCGCTAATTACGTCAACAGTGGCGTGATTTTAACCAATGGCCCCGTTTTGCGTGCCACCTTGCCCGTTCAGAAATGGATTGACGCCATTAATGCCGGTTATTACCGGTTCTGGGACCAGACCATCCTCAACATTGTGGGTGAAAACAAGATCCAATTCCTTCCTGGGACGCTCAACTACCAGCACGAGCAAATGTGGTTAAACATGGTGATTGCACCAGACGAATACAAGCAGGCAATCGCCAGCTAGGCGCCGAATGTCCTCATCCGCCATTTTGCAGGCGGCAGTGGGTCCTATCCCTTCATGCCTTGGGACCACGCCGTTGTTAAGGACCATTGGGAAGCCGAGTACTGGCAAAACGTCGCTGAACTGCACCAACTCGGCGCACTCTTTGCACGCAACGCGCATCCTGATGAATGGTGAAGAAACGCACGCAAAAAGGCCGACGCAAAATGCGTCGGCCTTTTGTATCCATATTACTATACCAGCAGTGACTGCAGTCCCGCTGCCAGCAAACCACCAGCAATTGGGCCACAGATTGGTACCCAGGCGTAACCCCAGTTAGCGCCGCCTTTGTTCGGGACTGGCAGAATGGCGTAAGCCAGGCGCGGTGCGAAGTCACGCGCTGGGTTAATCGCAAACCCGGTGGTGCCACCCAACGTCTGCCCAACCACGACAATCAGCAGGCCGACAATCAGCGGCTTGAGGCCGGTTGTGAAGTTCCCCAGGTTCAGCAAGCTGAAGATGAAGAAGAAGGTCGCAATCGTTTCACTCAAGAAATTGAACAGTGGGTTCGGAATTGCCGGGCCCGTCGCGAAAATGCCGACGGAGTTGCCGTCTTCAGCCGTTTTGGCCGCCTTGAAGTGCGGGTAGTACTGAATAATGACGATGACTGCTCCGACAAAGGCACCGGCGAACTGGCCAAGCAAGTAACCCGGTACGTCCTTCCACGGGAAGAAGCCAAAAGCCGCAAAGCCGATGGTTACAGCCGGGTTCAAGTGTCCCTGCGTGCCGAATGCAGCCGCAACGTAAACCCCGAAGGTCACAGCGAGACCCCAGGCCAGGGCCACAAAAGTCCAGTTTGATTTCTGGGCATAACTGCCCTTCAAACTCATCCCAGCACCACAGCCCACCCCAAACACGATGAGGACCATGGTACCGAGGAATTCACCAAGAAAACCGCTCATTGGAATACCCTCTTTCTTCTATTTAATCTTCAGTGGTGCCAGCTGCGCCTCAATGTCGCCGCGACTCACATCCGCGGCGGCAAGTGAGGCGGCCGTGTAGGCACCTTCCACCAACGCCACGTCGTACAGGTGCACCGGCTTATCCGCGAACTCGATGGCCATTTCCAGATTCATTTTGGCGCTACCGAGGTCGTAAAACGCCAGCAGCTCGTCGCCGTCGTTAGCAGCGATGGCCTGGGAAATTTTGTCCATACTCGTCCCCACGTCGCCGTCGTCCGTGCCCCCCGCGTAAGTGATGGACACGTCGCCGGCCACCTGCTTAAGCAGTGTGACGACGCCCGCGGCAATGCCTTCAACGTGCGAGACAACCAGAATGCCTAAACTCATGCCAGCACCCCCGCGTTCAGCAGCGCGCTGAACAAGTAGCCACTCGACATGGAACCTGGGTCCAAATGTCCGGCAGAGCGTTCACCAAGGTAGGACGCGCGGCCCTTGTGTGCAACCAGTGGTGCCGTGGCGTTCACCGCGTCGTCGATGGCAGCCTGATCCAGCTTGCCATCCTTAACCGCCTGCACGAGTGGGGTCCATACGTCAACCATGGTCTTGTCGCCGACTTTGGCACCGCCACGCTTTTCAATGCCAGCCAGTGCCGCGGTCAACAGTTCGCCAAGGTCGTCCGTGTCCTTGCTCTTCTTGGCCATTTCCAGAAACGCCGTCCCGTAGAGCGGGCCGGAAGCCCCGCCGACCTTACTGATGAGGGCCATCGCGGTGGTCTTGAACACCGTGGTCAAGTCTGGGTCAGCCAGCTTGGCAAGGGCTTCCTTAACGGCGGTTAAGCCGCGCGCCATGTTGCCACCGTGATCGGCATCCCCAATGGGGGTGTCCAATTCACTCAGGTAATCCTTTTTCTCTTCAATTGTAGCTGCGAACAAGTCGAGCCATTTTGTTGCTGTTGCACCGTTTAACATGTGAAAACCTCCTTACCAAGCAATCGTCTCAACGGGGTAGTTGAGGTAGTCGAGCCACTGGTCATCCGCGAGTTCAAAGAAGGTCAGGGACAGACCCGCCATGTCGATGGAGGTCATGTAGTTACCCACCTTGGTGAATGATGGTGTGATGTTCTTAGCTGCCAGTGCGTCGAGAACGTCGTGACTGAAAATGTACTGCTCCATCAGCGGCGTTGCGCCCATCCCGTTAACGAGCATGGCGTACTTCTTGCCGCTTTCAAAGTGGAACTCGCTATCGAGCTTGCCGAGCAGTTCTTCGGTCAGCGCTTTAGACGTCTTAATCTTCTCACGGCGGTAACCTGGTTCGCTGTGAATCCCAACCCCGTACTCGATTTCGTCATCGGCGAGGGTGAAGCCAGGCTTGCCGGCTTCAGGCACCGTAGCAGCGGAAAGCGCAACGGCAATCGTCTTGATATTTGGCAGCACCTTTTGGGCGAGCGCTTCGATTTCATCGAGACTGGCCCTCTGGTCGGCGGCCGCACCGAGGATCTTGTGCATCAGCACCGTGCCGGCCACGCCGCGGCGCCCCTGCGTGTAGAGACTATCTTCAACGGCGATATCATCGTCGACCACGATGGACTTCACTTCAATGTCGTCCAAATCGGCGAGGTCCTTAGCCATGTCGAAGTTCATCACGTCACCGGAGTAGTTCTTCACGATGAGGAAGACACCCTTACCGTGGTCAGCCGCTTTGATGGCTTCGTAAATCTGGTCTGGCGTTGGCGAGGTGAAGACCTGTCCGGCAACCGCCGCGCTCAGCATCCCCTTGCCCACGAAACCGGCGTGGGCAGGCTCATGGCCGCTACCACCACCGCTGACCAGGCCCACCTTGCCGGCCATGGAGTCCTCATCGCTGCGGACCATGGCGGTGGTGCCGTCAATCTGGCGCAAGTACTGCGGGTACGAACGGACAAGGCCGTCGACCATTTCGGGAACAACATCTGCTGGATTGTTAATAATTTTCTTCATCGTGACACTTTCCTTTCCTGCCTTTGATATGCCCATTGTAAATGGTTGCGCTTTCAAGAACAATCGACAGTTTTGAATTAGTGTATAGTTTTGACGGCGCGCCCCGCGCTATAATGAAGCACAGTAATGGGAGGAGGCGACAAAATGCAGATTATCAACGAGGCAGCCAGCGCACTGGACGACGCTATGCAGGGCATCATCATGAGCTATCCGCACCTGCGGCAGGTGCCTGGCACCCGCGCGGTTTATGATTGGCGGTTCAAGGACGACACGGTGCCACTCATTGGTGGCGGCGGTAGCGGCCACGATCCGGCGCACTGGGGCTACGTGGGTGATGGCATGCTGACGGCGGCGGTCATGGGGCCAATGTTCATTCCGCCCACCGCGGCCGACATCGTGGCCACCGTTAAGACGGTTACCAAGCAAAAGCGCGCCTTCTTCATCGTGAAGAATTTCAAGGCCGACGTGGCATCGTTCGGTGCGGCCGCGACCACCCTGCGCGCGGAGGGCTATGACATCGGCACCTGCGTGGTGGCCGATGACATCTCAGTCGACACCGGCTCACTGATTCCACGTCGGCGCGGCGTTGCCGGCACCATCTTGGTCCACAAAATTCTCGGAGCGGCCGCCCGCCACGGCGCCGACATCCCCGAGTTGCGGATGCTGGCAGCCAAGCTGGCACCGGAAATCAAGACCATCGGTTTCTCTTTCAGCGGCGCGCAGATGCCCGGCCACGACGACTACTCCTTCGACTTGCCGGCGAACGCCGTTGCGTACGGCGTGGGTATCCACGGCGAGCCTGGCTACCGAGTTGAACCCTACACCAGCTCCGAACTCCTCGCCCGTGAACTTCTCGGCAAAATTCGTCAGTCCTTCCGCTGGCAAGCCGGCGACCAGCTGGCCGTCTTCATCAACTCCCTGGGCGGCACTGCCGTCATGGAGCAGATGATTTTTGCTAGCGATGTGCAGCAACTGCTGGCACTGGAACCGGTTGCCGTACCCTGGCGGAAGGTCGGCACCTTCCTGACGTCCAGCGGCATGCACGGGCTGTCGCTGAGCATTTTGCGCTTGAGTGACCCCGAATGGCTGGAGGCGTTGCGGGAAGATGTGGATGTGGCCAGTTGGGTGAACTAGTCGCGCTTGATTGGAACGTAAATAGGACCCGCAACTCCTGGGGATGGGAGTTGCGGGTCCTATTTATGTTAGCGCAATAGCTATCATTTCATCGTTGGCACGCCATGCAGCAACTGTCCAATCGCCGCCGTTGCCCGCGCTGCTAGAATTTCGTAATCCACTGGGTGCAGCGTGCTGACGTTACTAATCAGTTGCGCCGCGATGCCGTGGGCAACCATTTGCACCAGTTCATGCGCATGCCCCTCACTACCGCTACGTTGAACTAGCTGGCGTCTAATGAGCAGTTGCAGATGCGCAGCAATCACCGCCGTAATGTCCACTTCATACTGCACTGTGCAAACCGAGCGGTAAAATGCCTGCTGCGCTTCAATCTCAAAACAAACTAAGCGGATGATTTCACCCCACTGCAGGTAGTCGAAGTTCGTTTCAATGACTTCCTGCATTCGGTCGTCCACCGCCCACTCCAACAGCTCGTACTTATCCTGGAAGTGCAGGTAGAACGTCTGTCGGCCGAGGTCCGTCGCGTCCATAATCGCCTTCACGGAGGTGTGATCAAAGCCCCTGCTGATTACCGTAGTCATGAAGGCTGCGGCAATTTTTTTGCGTGTGATGTAGGCGATGACGAGAGGACCTCCTTAGCAAGTATTGGATTAATGGTATCACGAAATAAAAGCGGCTGCCGGAAAATCGGCAACCGCTTTTATTGTTGTGCTTTAACGTTCATCAATCTGTAGAATCTTAATTTCATTAACTTGCTGTGTCAACCCATTTGGCCCCATTACTGGGCCGCGAAGAAGAGCGTGGCCCTTCTGCAAGTTACGTAACTTTTGTTCAATCATGTCCCGCTCGGATTTATCAGCTGTGACAGACTTACTGAGCATGACAACCTGATCCTCCGGCGGCAAGAAGTGCATCTGCATCGCCGCGTTCCAGATTGAATCCCGGTCACTACCGTTTATGCTGGCAATCGACTGGGTCGCAAAAATGCCCGAAATTCCGAACTTACGACCTTCACGTAGAATTTTGACTGCGGGTGAGTCACGATCAAAGCTCAAGTTTTGAACCTCATCCAAAAAGATTGGCAGTGGCTGCGACTCATCCCCACCAGATGACTGAGCATAGTGGAATAGATCCCAGAGTAAGAACTCAGTAACTGCATTCTGCACTCGACGCGGAATGCTCATTAACTGAATGATGTTCATCGTCCCATCGTTCTTGAAGTAGTCAGCCCAGTCAAATTGCTTATCTGATTTTCTAAATACCGGAGAATTAAGTAATGGCTGCAACCGACCGTATAGAGTGTTTGCTTTGTCCTCCTTGATCTTGGCTTTCAGTTGTTCAAATCCATAGTTATCACCATACGTCTCAATGCCCTCAGCAATATAATCCACGAGAGCACTATGTTGCTGTGTTCCTAGATCAAAAACAAAATCTAAAGTTTGTGCAACACGTTCGGCCGTTGTCCCAATGTCTTCTGGTAGAACCATTCCACCACCGTAATCAATGCTGACTCGCTTGAATGGATTCAACGCCATTCCGTCAACAGCGACAATGTGATTAACAATTCTATCACCCATTCGTTCAACAAACATCGGGTCCAATTGGTCTATTCTGTAACTGTCCGAATAGTCAATCACCAGAGTTGAAACATTTTGATTAGCCATCTCGAGCAATAAACCCTGCATAAAGTAAGTCTTTCCTTGCCCAGATTTTCCGCTAACCAACATGTGCCGGTTTGATAACTCACGGTTACCATATTCCCAGTTAATTGTTTGCGTGCCACCAGCAATCCGCCCTAATGGCAAACTAACTGCGTTTACGTTCAAACCATGTGTTACTTCTGGGTCATTGGAATTTGTATTTGCTCCGACTTCTTTCTGTGTTGTATCAGTAATCACGCTTTCCTTTACATCCGATTTACCTTGCTGGTATTGTTCATTAGATTGCAATATTTGAGACTCTGAATCATCTTTGACTGTACTCTTATCGGAATCAGTCATTCTAGGCATTTTTGCAACTGTCTCGCCAACTACGCTGACAGAATTTGACTGGAATGTGTTCACGTTCCGGCGTAAATCTTCAGCTCGGTGTGTCGGTACAACAACAACTGACTTCTTTTTGAGACTAGTCCACTTAGATTCATCTATTTCTGCTGATTCCAAGTATTCTGGAATTCGTGAGGTTTCAAAACCAGCCTTCCCATGTTTAATATCAGCCACCACTGTATCAAGAGACTGTCCCGGCACTGCATAGGCATCACTTTCAGGAACTTCAATTTTTGTCACGTTGTGTTCATCATCCACTGAGAGTAGTTCGAAATTGCGATAGATGACATCTTGCTTAAAACTAACGATCAGTCCATTTCCGAATTCATTACCAGCATCATTAACAAACTTAACTTGCTCGTTTTTGAGCTGGTTCTTTAATGCCTCAACCGCCGAGTAGTCTTTGCTTTGGTACACCCCACTCGATTCCATCTTGCTGAGGTTATTAAGATACAAGGTGACAAAGAAGTCGCGGAATACCCGACCGCTAAATGAATCAGTCTCTAAAACGGCCTGGTTGAGGAAGCGAATTGTATTCGCCACTTGCGACTTCGCCTTGGTCAATACGCCTGCAGAATTCTCACCGACCTTTACCTCTACCGGTAAAATCCGCATCGTAATATCGCCCTTGTCTCCGATTTGTGCACCCATCATGAGAATATCATCGCTTGCACTCTTCAAATCCGCCAGTTGACTCCCACTAAGCATGCTATCCTGCTTGCTCAGGCCCGAACCACCTGTGATGCGGAGCAATTCCTCTAAACTGATTGGAATCCAGTAAGTGTCTTTTGTATCGAGGACACCAATTACCATTTTATATGCCGCGATCGCGCTTAATTTTTCCCGAACGATATTAGGATTACTCTGATGTGTATTCAGAATTCTTAATAACCAAACGCCATTCAGCAAATTAAACGCAGAGATCACCTGCGCCAATGATTCCGTTGTCGGTACGGGAAAGTTTTCATATCGTTCTGCCTGTTTGTCTAACATCTCGCGAATAATCTGATTATAACGATCTACACGCTTCGTCACTGTAATTGAATCCACGTTTGATGTGACATTTTTATCCGTGTAATGAATAACATACAGATCCTTCAACGTATTAAACGCATCTAGATCCAATCGCGGTTCAATGAACGTAACCCAATCACTGCTATCAAAATCATCCTCAAGAGAGCTGTCGTCGAGCTTACTTTCATAGTTCACAATTGTCTTGCCCAGCTCAAACGAATCGTTACCTGTCTTGGTTGCAGCAACAAGAGCATTCCATTTTGCAGCAAAGCTCGTAATAGGGTATTCGTTCACATCTGGGTTACCCATAGTACCGAAACCCACACCCCAGCCGCGCATTTGAGTATATTCACTTGACGCCAGAATTCCGCCCAGAGCTGTATTCATTTTAAGCTTATCCGCACTAATGACGGTGGGACTACTCTGTTTGGCAAATTCGTAGAATGTGATGTGGTAATCCAATTTTGGATCAATTTTGTTATAAATTTGAATATTACGTTGCAGTGCAAGCAAAATATCACGATCAGAAAACTGATTAATAACAGAAGTTTTCAGTTGCTGCACACCTAAGTTGACCAACTGGTCTAAAGTTTGCGCATTAAAAAACTCACGAACTAACTGATTATTATCAACGTCTGAATCTTTATCATCACCAGCAAAGTAAATTTGAATGGGATGCAAATCATCTAGAGTTGGTACTCCCCGACTGTCATTGCTCCTCCTAGCCTTATCAGCAAATTTTGTGATTTTTTCGATCAGTGCATTGATTGCCCCAATCACAATATACTTGTGGTCGGTGATGTTCTTAACGGCAACGTGCAGTGCAAACTGGCGATTCACCTTAAAAAGATAACTAAAGTTTTCAAGAAAGTTGTAAATCCGACTGGAAACCAAATCTGCAATATCACTATCCGTGCCTGTGGTTTTAATCGGATTGTACATTACCCAATGTGGTGCATTATCGTCAATTGATGACTCCAACATTTCTTCGCCAAACTGCAGATATGGAACTAGACGATCCGTGCTCAACCGGTGATTAACGTTACGTGACAACCGTTCGTTGCCGATCTGAGCCTCCGTGATCTGAAAGTACATGACGTTGATTGGAGCCAACGGGGAATAATATACCGAGTCATTTCTGCGAACAGTTCCCAGCTTCGCCAAATTTTGAATCATTGGTGACAGCATGCTGTCATTTTCGATTCCATCGATCACAGCTGCAACCGCCTGATAGTACTCAACTAGCGCATTAGATACTGGATTATCACCGACTACGCTCAGGCTTGGGAGTGTTCCCGCGTCCTGAACTGCACGTCTGACCGCCTGAATCTTAGCGATAATCACATCTGGCAAGTCTAAATCAACTGATTTTGACTCGCCATTTGAAATGTCAATGTAGAAAGTATTGCTGATCAATACGTCCCGTTCAAGTTCCAGATAACGTTGCTGTTCCTTACGCGTGTACACGAGAGAATTACCAATGCTAAGTTGCTGTACACCATTCACCACAACATTTTCCATCGAAGTCCGGCGTTCAATATCAATCATCATCGCCGACCGTGGAACTGGCTTAACCTGCTCAGTAGCTAGCTTAATATCCACGGCTTCGGTACCAATGGCCAATGGAAACATGATCGCTTCGTCATCATCGAACTTGTAATTATTAAAGTCGTAGCTATATCCGTCATCAATGGCAAAACGTCGATTCAGTTGTGTCGAATTATTAATTGCTGTCTGAACAGTCTCTCCCGTCGAGAAAGTCAGTGCTGTCTGCACTTCAAAAACGTTGACTACAATCGCCTTAATTTTGACAGTCAACGTGTACTGAGATTTAATGCTCAAGAAATCTTGCTCTGGCGCACGTACAGCCAAAATTTTAAATACGTTTTTGCTGGCTGCAACACCATTTTGCTCAAAGGTAAGTTTAGTCGCCGCCACATTTTTTTCACGCGGCAAGCGAACTGTAATCTTTAAACGGCGTCCATGTGCTCGCCGTTCAAAAATATGCGCACCGCGGACACCATCATAGTTAATTTCCTTCGTGATGTCGCCCTCGCGTACATTGCTTGTGAATGGTAGTTCAATAATAGGCGCCACGTCTGAATTCTGTTGATCAACGAAAACGATGATGTTATGCGTTCTCAATTTTGCCTTCGTAGTGCCCTCTGGCCGTCGCCATACTGTGATACCCGTTGTTTTTTGCGCGTCAAACTGATCACTGTCAAATTCTGCGTAAACTTTGCGCGCATCGCGTTGTTTAGTATCTGCTTGTAGAATCGGTTCAAACTTGGCATCCGCCCATTCATCGTCATTCAGTAACTGTTTCTTCCGATTGCTTGGAAGTGTCGGCAGCAAGTCATCAATCGCTTCCTCTACGCCTGGCATAGCGTGAATATCTGCGATTTTTTGAAAGAGCTCATGATTCTTTTCCAGTCGCATCTTTTGTGTCTTGCTATCGTTAATCCCAGCTAACTGCTCATCCGCAAACAAACCTAATTTTGGAAAATCTGCCGAGGTTATTTCTCCTTGTTCAAGGATTCCGTAAATATCAGCAAAATCCATTAATTTAAAATCAAACTGTGGATCCTCAAACTCGGCAGCAACCTGTTCAAGTGCACTTACCTCGAACGGGCGCATGTTGGAGCGGCTTATTTCGCTACTGACCTCTCTGGCCAATTTATTACTATTAAAAGGCCCACCGTCACTGCTAATATCTACAGCACCACCAGTGATCGAATCCAGGACACTGCTAGATAGAAAGACAATTGACTTTCCTCGCCAAATACCTTCCTGATCGCCAACACGATTACGTAAAGTTACTAAAAAGTCCATCGTGATATTATCTGCATTACGCACAATCACTAATTCATTCTGATCCACCGTCAGAACCTTTGCCTGGAAGTTCAGACCATCCGGCTGCATGTCAAATATACGTACATTGATACTAGCGTTAGTAGTAACATTACTTAACGCGTCGTAAAGTTGATCCACCTGATTTTGAGAATCGAGTGTGAGTTGGTAACGACTCCCCGCGGCTATTTCGCGGTTTGAAAACCATTTTACAAAAAGATCCGCAAGAAAATTAAAATAACGGTTTGACATACTGTGCATCCCCACTATCGCTCATTTTTTCCAACAAGTTTCGGTCATTTAACAGTTCCGCGAAATGATCACGTGAAGAGCGATCAAGATAAATTCCACGGATTTCTAGCTCAGTAAAGAAATCGTTGAGCATCATTTTCTGTTTTCCAAGAATCACTCCAACAAGTGTAATTAGTAATTCATCACTAACATTGAAAGTCTTGCCTAGTCGTCCTCGCGCCTTAACAAAATCCAACTTTGCAATTTCATCAAAAGATCGCATGTAACGCGACAAGGTTTCCGGTTTCATATTATTCGTCAATAACGAACGTAATACTCTAATTAGTGGCTGGTGAATTAGCCCTAACTTTCAGGCAAATCCGCGATAACTTTGTAATCAATCTTCACCGCAGTCTTATTCTTTTTGGCAGTAATCGAAATTGGTCTACTTAAAACTGCGAGAAGATTTTCCAAATTCGCCATGACCAC
>NZ_RHNR01000002.1 GCF_003946025.1 Lacticaseibacillus songhuajiangensis
CCGCCTAACGGCGTCATGAAAACACCAAAGAGGCCCAGCGTGACTTCGTCACTGAAACGCTATCGCTGACGGACAGCAAAACAGCCCTCTGCACTGGGATGTGCGGAGAGCTGTTTCATTTTGTGCTATAAGGAATCCAGCCGGCGCTGTGCACGCTGGACAGCCTCCGGCGTCCGGAGGTTGTTCTTCTCCCAGCTGAGCAAAACGCGATCCATGTACTTCAAAGAGTAAGCCTGGTTCAGTACGGCTTCGCGCAGTGCGAGACTAACGAGTTCCGGTGAGTAGTGATCGTCACGCAACCAAGCGCGGACGGTCTGTTGCTCAATCGGGGACAGCGGTCTTCCGAATTCTGTTTCCACCTGGTTGAGAACCTGGCGGGATGCAGACGTCTGTTGGCTGCGCGTTGCTGCAGGGTCGACTGTTTGCGGATCAGTGTAGCTGAGCAATTTCGTCAGCAGCGGCGTCACGTCGTAGTAATCGTGCAGACGGCCACCATCGTCTTTTTTGGTCAGAATGCGGATAGCACCCTTGTCATTCAGGCTGCTGAGAACAGCGGTGAAATCGCCTGGGCGCATTTTGGTGCGCTGGGCTAATTCACGCATGTCCGCCTCCCCCTTGCCCATCTGCACAAATTCGCTGATGAACAAGTAGACGGTGAACTCACTGGCCGTTAAATCGAGATCCTGATAATGGTCAAACAGCAGGCGGGAGAAGGACACTTGTCCCGCCCCCAAAATACCGCGTAATTCGTCCATCGGCTCTACCCAATCAAGGCTTGAGGCGGTTGATCATCCGTGGGAACGGAATGGCCTCACGCAGGTGGTCCAGCTTGCAGATCCAGGTAACCGCGCGTTCGAGACCGAGCCCGAAACCAGAGTGCGGCACGCTGCCGTACTTACGCAAGTCAAGGTACCATTCGTAATCGGGCATGTTGAGGCCCTTCTTTTCGATTTCGGCGTAGAGCTTGTCGTAATCGACTTCACGTTCGGAACCACCGATGATTTCACCATAGCCTTCAGGTGCGAGCAGGTCCGCACAAACGTACACGTCGTCGCGGTCTTCAGCAGGCTTCATGTAGAAAGGCTTGATGGCCTTCGGGTAGTTGAGTACGAAGACAGGCTGATCAAACTGGTCAGAGATGAAGGTTTCTTCAGGTGAACCGAAATCATCGCCCCACTTGGAGTCAAAACCGTTCTTCTGGAGCATTTCGATAGCTTCATCATAACTGATGCGTGGGTATGGCAACTTGGTGTACTTCTTGAGCTGATCAACGTCGCGGTCGAGCAACTTCAGTTCGTAGGCGCAGTTGTCGATGACGGACTGGACGAGGTACGCAATGTAGCGTTCCTGAATCTTGAGGCTTTCTTCCTGGTGCATGAAGGCCATTTCGGGTTCAATCATCCAGAATTCAGTCAGGTGACGGCGGGTCTTGCTCTTTTCAGCGCGGAAAGTTGGACCGAAGCTAAAGACCTTGCCGAACGCCATTGCGCCGGCTTCCATGTAGAGCTGACCACTCTGGGAGAGGTACGCCTGCTTGTCGAAGTATTCGGTTTCGAACAATTCGGTGGTGCCTTCAGGAGCAGAGCCGGTCAGAATTGGTGGGTCCATTTTGATGAAGCCTTCGTTGTTGAAGAATTCGTAAGTGGCGCGAATCATTTCGTTGCGAATTTGCATGATGGCAAATGGGCGGCGACTCCGCAGCCACAGGTGCCGGTGGTCCAGCAAGAATTCAATCCCGTGTTCCTTAGGGGTGATTGGGAAGTCTTCGCTGTCGCCGACGGGTTTGATGTCGCTAATCTGGATTTCGTAACCGAAGTGACTCCGGCTGTCTTCGTGAATTGTCCCAGTTACCCAGAAGCTGCTTTCTTGGTGCAGGTTCTTGGCAATCTGGAACACTTCTTCGCTGACGTCGTTCTTACGAACAACGCCCTGGAAGAAGGCGGTGCCATCACGCAACTGCAGGAAGGCAATCTTCCCGCTGCTCCGCTTATCGGTCAACCAAACGCCGATTTCGACTTCTTCATCGACGTGGTTTTTTGCGTCTTTAATGCTAATACGTTGTGCCATTAGTCTCTCCTAGTTACTAGAATTTACAAAATCAGTGATGCGTTTTGCTGCTTCAATCAATGTGTCCATGTCGGTTGCGTAGCTCAGGCGCACGTGATCCGGCATGCCGAACGCACGTCCGGGAACAAGGGCCACACCAGTTTCTTCAAGCAGCGCGGTGACGAAGGTATCGACACTATCGTAGCCGAGTGCCTTCACGGCCCCGGTTACCTTCGGGAACAGATAAAAGGCGCCTTCTGGCTTCTGGTCGAGTTCGAAACCGGGGATTGCTTTAATTAGTGGGTAGAACGTATTCAGACGCTCTGCAAAAGCATCACGCATGTCAAACACGGGCTGCTGACTACCAGTGTACGCTTCAAGAGCTGCGTACTGGCTGGCAGCGGCAGGATTCCCCGTGGCGTGACTAATAATGGTGGCCATGGCCTGCGCAATTTTCTTCGGGGCCGCGGCAAAACCAATGCGCCAGCCGGTCATCGCGTAGGACTTGGAAACCCCGTCAATGAGCACGGTGTTGGCCGCAATCTGAGGATCCAGTTCCAGCATCGAGGTGAAACTGTTGCCGTTGTACACGAGATCACTGTAAATCTCGTCGGACACGATGAGCACATCGTGCCGGACAGCCCAGTTACCGATCAGCGTCAATTCCTGCCGACTGTAAACCGTCCCCGATGGGTTTTGCGGGCTGTTGATGACAATGGCCCGCGTTCTGTCAGTTGCCACAGCGTCGAGGTCGTCAATCGTGACTTTGAAGCCATCCTTGGCGTAAACCGGCTGTGGAATTCCGCCGGCAAGGCGTACTTGCTCGGTGTAAGAAACCCAGCCTGGTTGGGGCAACAGCACCCCGTCACCCTCACTCAAAATAGCGGTGAACAGTGCGTAGAGGGCAAACTTGGCCCCATTGGTAACTACAATCTGGTCCTTACCGTACTCAAAACCCGTATTGGCTTTGATGTGGGCGGCAATCGCGCTGCGGAGCTCTGGCAAGCCCGTAGCGGCGGTGTAGTAGCTCGCCTTCCCCGACTGAATGGCCGCGATCGCGGCATCACAAATTGGTTTTGGCGTTGCAAAATCTGGTTGGCCGACGGACAAGTTGAGGATGTCGGCGCCCGCTGCCTTGAGCTGTGCGCTCTTTTGGCTCATCGCCAAAGTGGCACTGGGCTGCACCTGTGCTAAACGTTTTGCAATGTGCATAGTGATTCCTCCCGTGATTAAAAGTTGGCGGCGCGCGCAACTGGCATTACACGCGTCCACCAGCATTTGTTTGATTAGAGGTCCGAAATAAGCTTGCGCAGGTTTCCGCTCCGGTAGTCATAACTGGCGTAGTTCAAGTTACCGGACTTATCGATAAACCCAACATCCCAGACGAGGCGCTTACCTTGCAGGCGCAAACCTGCATTGAGCACCCGCTTAGGACTGTACTTGGTCCAGACCTTCCGCAGAATCGAATTGCGTGTGCTACCACTCGCTTGTAACACTACATTAACCTTACCAGTCTTCCGCGCGATGACAACATATACCGGCTTATTTTTTCGTTTTCCGCTCAAAGTCAGGTAACTTTTGTCCCGAGTATTCCACCAGAAGCCGTCAAAATCCTTGGCATCTGCGGACTTAGTGGCAATTTTTTCCGCGTCACTGCGTAGTGCGTTGTACGGGTGCATGCTCTTGTAGAAAACGAAGCCGGTGCCCGCGATGAGTACGATGAGGGCTGCGAGGATAATCCGCCACAACCACTTGTGATTATTTTGTTTGGTCACCATTTTCCTCCTCTGTTGGTTTTAACCAGGCCTCCGCCACCGCCGGCATTGCGGCGATTGGCAGTAGGTCAGTATCCACGTTTGGTAATGATTTTTGCATATTGCGACCGAATTGGGTTTGGGTAAACCGCGGGTCGAGGACGATGAACACGCCCCGATCTTCTTCCGTGCGAATTAAGCGGCCAAAAGCTTGGCGCAAACGCAAGGTGGCGCGCGGCAAAATGTCGTCCTTGAAGGCGTCACCACCATTGTCTTTGATGATGTCTGCCCGCGCCGCCGCAATGGCATCGTTCGGCGCCTCAAACGGTAGTCGGGTCAGAATGATACTTTCGAGTTGCTTAGCTGGGTAGTCGATGCCTTCAAAGAAACTAGCCGCTCCCAGCAGCAGGCTCCCTTCCCCCGCGGCAAAGCGCCGGGCAATTTTGCTTGCTGAACCCGTGACGCCCTGCGCGAGGATCTCCTTGCGCTCCGAAAGTGCGGTTGCGCTGAGGCGTTCATAAACCGCCGCAATCAACTTCAATGAGTTGAAGAGCACCAAGGTTTGGTGTTCGTTATCCGCGAGCGTGGCGATACTGCGGGTGAGGTAGTCGACGTAACTGTCCGTTTGCGACTTCGGCGGTTCCGGTGCGCCCTTGGCAATCATGATGCGTGCTAGGTTTCGGTACTTGAAGGGACTACGCAAACGCAGGGCGTTTGCTTCAGGTACCGCGGCGTAGCCCAGCGCGTGCGCCAGGTAATCGGGCGTCTTGCGCACGTTGATGGTGGCACTGGTGAAGATGGGCGCGGTGAAGCGCGCCAGCAGCGCCTGAATTTGGGGCCGCGGATCAATGACTCGCCAGCGCAGCACGAGGCTCGAGACGTCATCTTTGTGCCGCATTTGCACAAAGGCCATGCGCAGCATCGGGTTGAGCAGCTGCGGATCGTCTGTCAATACTTGCTCCAGTGCCGGCAGGCAATCACGCAAGATGGCGGCCAACTCGTCCAGTTGCTGGAACGCGCGAATGTCACTGGCGGCAAAACGCTGTTGGTGACTGAGATAGTCGCTCCGGCTCAGTTCGGTGAACTGCAAAATTTGCTTAATTTGACGCACGGTGGCGCGAATATCGCTGGCGGTGCTGACCAGAATGTCATTCAACTCGCCGTATGTTAAGGCGTACTCACGCACTCGACCACCCTGGCTGTTCGGGTAAACGTACTGGCTGGCTAAATACTGCTGCAGCGATTGTACGGTGCTCAGACAGTCACTGGCCGCGGCAAGCACACTACTGATTTGGTATTGCTTCAGTTCGTCGTCTGCGTATGCGGCTGCCAGTCCGCCCTGCTCTTGGCGGTGCAATAAAGTGGTGAAACGCTGCAACGCCCGGCGCAGCTTGGTGAAGTCGAGTTTGACTTCGAAACCGTTAGTGGCGCTATCCGGGAAGTTCTGCGCTTCATCGATGACCAAGTACGGCTGTCCGCCAAAAACGGCTTCCTGATAATGGTGAATCAAGTAAGCGTGGTTCGTGATCACGATGGCAGAATCAGCCGCCGCTTGCTGCAGTCGTACGTAAAAGTCCAGGTCGTAGTACGGATTGCTGTCACGGGTGCCGCAATCGCCGGTGTGGCGAATCTGTTGCAGTAGCGGCGTCTGCATGGAACTTAATCGTAGCTCGTCCAAATCACCAGTTCGGGTTTTGCTGAGCCACGACAGGATGCGTAGTTGCAGCATGCGGTCCGCCTTGTTCATACCGGCGGCGCCTAGCGTGCTGGCGAATTTGTTGAGATCCAGTAAGTGGCGCGGACTTTTGAGTACTGCTGAATTGAGGCGTCCCCCCAGCATGATTTCGAGTTGGTGCATGGCATTGCCTGCCAGCTGATCCTGCAGCACCGTCGTTGACGTGGCGACCACTAATTTGTGTTCTGGTGTCGCGCGAAATGCGTAGGGCAATAAGTAACCCAGTGACTTGCCCAGGCCCGTGCCCGCTTCAATGAACAGTGGCGCTTGCTGGTCGGCCGCATTGCTGGCAATCCGGTCCATCATTTTGGCTTGGGCGAAGCGAAAGCGCAGGTGCGCTTTACGCAGGAGGCGTTTTTTGTCCTTGTCCGTTGCGGGATACTGTTTTTCGCCCAGCTTATCCGGGCGTACTTTGGCCGGCGTGCGTAATACTAACTTGTCCACCCGCACGTACTTGCCACTGAGTTTCGGTGCGCGCGCAGCAAGGTCTTTGAGTACTTGCTCGGTGTCGCGGACTAGAAAGTCACTGTGCTCGGCAATGGTGCGCTGCACGGGTCCTGGCAAACGCGCAAACTCATCTTCTAAGTGCATGAAGAGTTTGGCCGTGCTGATGGCGTCACTGTCCGCGCGGTGCGGATTGTCGTGCTCGATGCCCAGTTTGCGGGTCAAGTCACTGAGCCGGTAACTCTGCTCGGTCGGCAGAATAATTTGGGCTAGCTGCACGGTGTCGATGGCCCGGTTGGTCAGCGGCGCTTCGCCACAACGGACGAGTTCTTTGCTGAGGAAGGGGTAATCAAAATTCACGTTGTGCGCGATGATGACCTTCCCCCGCAACATGGTCGCCAAAGTTGCGGCGACCTCGTCAAAATACGGCGCAGCCACCAGCATTTTGGGCGTAATGCCCGTGAGCTGTTGGATTGCGCGCGGAATGGCCTTGTCCGGATTGATGAGCTGCGACAGTGTTTGGATAATCTGCCGATTTTTGATGAGTGCGCAGCCGAATTGAATGATTCGATCGCCGCCGGCCGCATCCGGGCCGGTGGTTTCGAGATCAATCACCGCGTAGACGGTGTCTTGATTCATAGATGAAATCCCACCATATCAATTATTTATTGGATACTATTGCTTGTTTAAAAAACAACCTGTTCTATCATACCCCGCGGCGTTCTAGAGCGCCACCACTTCCCCACTGGCCAGGAGCACCAGGGACATTGAATCAACGGGGCGACTCAACATACTTTGCAGAGCCTGCGCATAAAGACGCAGTTGGCCACGGTAACGGTCGACGATGGCTGCGGGACCAGCCGCGGGTACACGGTCAGTTTTGTAGTCCAAGAGCACGAGTTGTTCGGGTAAGTTGAGGTACGCGTCGATAATCCCGTGGACCAGGATGTCCTGCTCCTCGTTGGCCATGCCGACAAAAATATCGCGGGCCGGAATAAGCATTGAAAATGGCGTCTCGCGCTGCACGGCATCGGGATTAGCCAGCAGCAATTTGCCAAGTTCGGTTTGGAAGAAAGCTAGAACGTGTGGTACCGAGATGCGCGCCGCGACTTCTTGCGTGAAGAGACCACTGACAACGAGTTGCGCGGCTGTTTGCTGCACGCTGTCCGCGGTGACAGGTGCGTGCAAATCTAGTGCCTGCAGCACCTCGTGGGTGGCCGTCCCCACTGCCGTTGCACTGATTTGCGTTGTGGCATTATTTTGCGCGAACTGCGGGACACTGAAAGCACTACTCTGCCGCTTTTGCAACTGACTGTTTGGCGACTGGCTAAGCTTCTCAATGTCGGGGTCAGCATAGAGTTGCTTGATTTCGGAAACGGATTGGAAGCCAGTGGTTTCTGTCGCCGCCGCGTGCGGATACTGGTAGGCTAACCAGTCCGTCAGGTCCACATCGAGTGCAGATTGTGCGTCATCCCCCGCTAGGTGCACGTTACTAGCTTGCGTTTCTGCCTGGCCAAAATGCACGGTGAATTCGGTGTGGTCATCTGCGAGCACGTCACTTGCTTCAGCGCGCTGCGCGAAGAGTGGGTGGCGAGCGAGCGCCGCGCCGATGAGGTCGAGCTGACTGCTGGCCCCAAGACGGGAGCTAAGCGGCAAAACGAGCTTGTTGCCGCCCGCCATGTTTTGCCACTTGGCGATGGTCTTCTCCTTGTCCTTGCTGTAGCCCACGATGAATAAGCGCTGCTCGCTGCGCGTTAGGGCCACATAGAGTACCCGCAGGTTCTCGGCCTGATCTCGGGCGTGTTGAGCCGCCTTAGCCATGCTGTACTGCGGTAACTCGTAGACGACGTTCGTTTCGGGGTTAAGCCACTGCATGCCGATGCCGGCCTTACTAAAGAGTACGCTCGCATCCCCTGCGTGGCCGCCATTGAAGGCGCGACTGGCATTCATGAGGAAGACGTAAGGGAATTGCAGTCCCTTACTACCGTGAATCGTCATCAGGTGCACTGCATCAGTATCGCCGCTGATGACAACGGGCGTTGCGAGGTCCTTGTCACGTTCTTGCATGACTTCGATGAAGTGGACGAAGGCGAATAGCCCCTTAAAGCCGCCCTCCTCATAAGTGTGCGCCCGTTCGTAGAGCGCGTGCAGGTTGGCTTGGCGTTGCGCCCCACCCGGCATCCCGCCAACAAAGTCCAGGTAGCCGGTTTCTTCGTAGATGGTCCAGATGAGGTCAACGAGCCGGTTCTCGCGCGCAATGTCGCGGAATTGGCTGAGCTGCTGCATAAAGCGCGCCGTTTTTGTGTAGGTACGGGTTGCCAGTGGTGTGGCGCTGCTGGCGTCATAGTTGTTTAGAAATTCCGCCAGTGCGTCGTAGTAAGCCACGTGCTTATTCTGAATACGAATAAGCGCGAGTTCGTCAGCACTGAGGCCGACAATTGGCGAACGGAGTACTGCCACGAGGGGAATCTCCTGGAGCGGGTTATCGATGACCCGCAGCAGTGACAGCATCACTTGCAATTCGGTTGTCTTGAAGTAGTTTTGGGCGTCACTCACCACAATCGGAATGCCCGCGGCGGCAAATTCTTCCTGAATGATCAAATTTTGGCTGCGGGTCGGGACGAGCAGGGTGATGTCTTGGTACTTAAGGTCGCGCCAGGTTCCCTCTGCGCCATTGCGGCCGCGTTCATAGACCTGTTCATGACCGGCCATCAGCGCCTTGATTTTGGCAATCACCAGTTTGACTTGCGACTGGTCCTTGTCGTCATCGGTCGCGTCTGCATCGTCGTCAGTGGCACTAATGAGTAGTTCTGTTGGTGCAGGTTTGGGCTCATCTGGATAATCCGTGGCCCCATATGTCAGCAGTTCGCCGCCGCTGTAGTTCACACTCCCGAGGCTAGCGTCCATTATCTGTTTGAAAATCAGGTTGGTGAAATCCAAGATGTTGCGCCGTGAGCGGAAGTTGGCAGCCAGTGAGATGTGCTCACCTTGCGCCTTGCGGGTGGCCTCATCCGCATCTGGGGTCGCGAAGGCCTGGTACTTGGCCATGAATAGTTGCGGTTCGGCTAACCGGAAGCCATAGATGCTCTGTTTGACGTCCCCCACCATGAAGCGGTTATTGCGGGCCGCGGCCGTGAGCAATGCCTCTTGCAGCGGGTTAATGTCTTGGTACTCATCGACCAACACTTCGTCAAAACTGTCCCGGAAGATTGCCCCAACACTGTAGCCGCCTTCAGCAGCGGGTGAGTTCAAAATGCGCAGCGCCAGTTGTTCCACGTCCGCGAAATCGAGTGCGTGCTTACGCCGCTTTTCCTGCCAGTAGGCATCCATGAACAGTTGGCAAACGTGACTGAATTCTTGGACAATGGCGCTACTGCCAGCGAGCGCCTGCTTGAGGTCCGCACTGGCCAGCGTTAGTAGTGGTGCAACTTGGGTGGTGATAATTTCTTTGGCCTGGTCGCGCAAGGCTTGGGCCTGTTTGTTCAGGTCCTTAAGCTCGGGGTTATTTTTCGCGACCTTTGCGGGCGCGCCAGCCCAGCGGCCCCAATTCAAATCGCTGACAGCGGTGTGCAAGCTGGCATAATCGCCGCCCAACTGTGCCTTGATTGCCTTGACCTGCGCCACCGTTCCTTGGAGCAAGGACAATGTTTTATCACTATCGGCACCCGTTACCATGACGGCATCTGCCTGCTGCAGAACGAAGAGCTGCGCTTTTTCGAGCAATGCGATGGCTTCGTCCACAAAGGGTGCGCAGGCCTGCGCAAGTTGTTTGCTCAGTGCACTGCCTGCGCTTAAATCGGGATTGTACACAGCGGGTAAGTGCGCCAGCCAGCCGCGCGGATCCGTAGTGGTCTGGGCATAAGTATAGGCGCGCACCACCAGGTCGCCGAGCTTATCGTCGTGCCAACCACTGATGAAGTTGCGGGTGAGCGCGGTGAATGCTTCATTTTCGTCTTGATAGAGCTGTTCACGCAGTTTGTCCCAGACACTTTCTTGCAGCAACATACTCTCCGCTTGGTCAGCCAGCACCCGAAAACCCGGATCCAGTTTAATCACGTAGTAGTACTGCTGCACGATTTGGAGTGCAAACGCGTCGATGGTACTAATGGCCGCACTGTCCACTAAGCCAATTTGCCCCGCCAAATGGCGGCGGCGGGCGCCTAATTCCGCCCTTTGGTCATCGTCATTGCTAGCCGTGATTTGGTCAGTCAGTGCGGTGAGTTCAGTTTTGAGGGCCTTGGCAATTTTGGCCTTCATTTCCGCTGCTGCTGCGTTGGTGAAGGTCACGACGAGCAGCCGCGTGATGTCACCGCCGTTTAGGATTTGGCGCAAAATCCGCTCAACCAGCACCGTCGTCTTCCCTGAACCAGCAGAGGCAGACACCAGCACATCGTGACCGAGTTCGGTGTGTCCATCTGCATGATGCGTTGGGGTGCCGGCGGTCATGGCGAGTTCTTGATCCTTTGTAAATGCCATTGTGCGCTCCTCCTAATCCTGATTCTCGTAGGCAAAATCGCCGTTCAGTAGCCGTTCGAGCACCTGCTCGAGGCTCAGTTTACTAAGCTGACGGTAATTGTTACCGCCTAAGGTCGAATCAAATTGCATGATACTACTGTAATCACTCTTAGTGACCACATCCCCCGACTGGTCAAAGCGTGCGGGTGTGAGGTCGATGACCCCCGCCAAAATGGCAGCGGCCGCGTTGCGAATGAGTTCGTCATTGTTATTCAGCAAGGTCATCATTTCGCTGAGGCTCACCAAGTTGGTGCCCTTCGCCGGCTTGCCGTCCTTCTTGTTAATTTTGAGTGGGAAGAAGCGCGAACTCTTCCCTGCCGTGATGGTGCCGTCCTGTTCGTCCACAATCTCGCTATCGATTTGATTGATGATGGGACTTTGCACCAGCAGGCCGCGCATCCGCATGTCATTCAAAAGCTGCGTGGCCCGAGACTCATCGCTGCTTCCCGCAAAGTACTTCAGGTGCGGATCCTGCAGCCGCAAGAACACGCCAGCTGCGGGAATCATATCGCGCCCCGCGGCCGTGCCGGCCTTCATGATGGCCTCAATGTACGTCAGCATCTGCATCCCCAACCCGTAGTAAGCATCTTGGGCGGAGAAATCATGCTGGCTGGACTTGTAATCAACGACAATAAAACCTGTTTCCTGATTCTGTGTCTGCAGCGTATCCACCCGGTCAATGCGGCCGCGCACGAACACTTGCTGGTTGGCATCAACGGGAATTTGCAACGCTGGCAAGCCGTTTGCATCGCCCATCCCAAAACTCAGTTCACTGCTGCGGGCCGCAAAGCCGCTCGCCTTTTGCTCGTTGTGCACCGCCCAGGCGGTGCGCTCCAAGGTCTTCCTGATAAGGTCGGCAATGAACTGCATGCGGGCGCTACTGCTGAGCACCGCAAAAGCAGGTTTGGCCAACTGATCCTTGAGCAAACGGTTGACCATTTCCAGCAATTCGGCTGTCTTAATAGTGCCCAAACCACCGGCTGCTTGCGCCTCGCCCAGCAAGTTCTGTAGAACCGAGTGGAAGAGCACGCCCGTATCCGCGGGGGTGAGGGTGAATTCACGCCGCGGGTTTAAGCCCAAGCCATACTGGACAAAATATTCAAAAGGATTTTTGTAAAAGGTTTCTAGTCGCGAAATGGACACTGCCAGGTGCCGGCCATAGAGTGCGCGCGCCATGTCGGGACTCACCGCACCGGCCGCATTGGTGTAGTTCAAACTGGCCAGCAACTGGTTGACCAGCGCTGACTGTGGGGTAGCGCGCAAGGCGGTGATGACGGCTTGCCAACTCGGCCCAATCTTGCTACCGCGGCTGGTTAGTTGCTGCAGCGCGGTAATGGTGTCACTGAGTAAGCTGCGCGTTGTGCCGACAATCGCTCCGAGCGGCTCCGTGCCTGTTGCCGGCTGCCACTGGCCGACCGTTTGGCCACTCGCGATGCGCAGGCCCAGTAGATAAGGGCTAGCGTCGTTGTCACTTTCGCCGCGTTGCGGATAACTGATAGTGAGGCTCTCACTGCCCGCCACGAAGGCCAGGTAATTCAAGAAGGGTTCGCCCAGGGCAGTATCTGGACCAGTTGCCGGCAGAAAGCAGCCTTCTGGCAGAACGGGTTCCAAGACGTGCCGGTCGGAACTGGTCAGCAGTTCGTTATCGTTGCCACTAGCTGGGAGGTCGGTACTAGTTGCCCCAATAATGTAGACGTGCTTGGCCCGCATCAGGCGCGTAAGGCCGGTTTCGGACACTTGTACTTGGTCCAGCGTTGAGGGAATTTGCGTGTAGGTGGCGCTAGCAAAACCGGCGTCGAGCATGGCCAAGAACTGCGCCGGAGTAATTGGCGTGTCGCCCCAACTGTCGTTCAGGTCATCCAGCAGGTCGCAAAAGACGCCCCAAGCCTGCTCGCCAGCCTGCGCTGCGGCCAAGTCGCCCGCTGCATTGCTCTGGTCGCGCCAGTCAGCTAGCGTCTGCTGTGCACCACTTTGCAATAGGAAGCTGTACAGCTGCTGCGCAAGCTCCCCGGCACTGCGTTGCTGCTTAAGCAGTTGCACAAAAGGCGCGACGGTGTCCGCGATGATGCGGCGAATGCGGTTAATCTGCACCGATTTTTGCGCATCTACGGCTGCAATCTCGTCGGCGTCGTCTTCAATACTAATCGTGTAGTAACGCCAGTCTTCGTCTTTGGTCCAAGCGCTGCCCCGCAGTCCAGTTGCCAGCACGTGGTTTTCAGTCGTGTCGACCGCTTGGCGGAACTCGCTGACGCTCATGTCAGCAGGCTTGAGTAACTCAGTGCGCAACAATGCGAATACATTCTGATAGTCATAATTGAGCTCAGCTAAGCCAAATAGACTGTCAATGAAGACCAGCAGTGGGTGCTGACTCATGGACTGTTCGTGGTCGATGAAAACGGGTAATTCGAATTCTTTGAACACCGCATTGACGATGGTTTCGTAAGGCTTGAGACGCCGGGCCATCACCAGAAAATCACGGAAGCGCAGTTTGCCCGTGCGGTCAGTTTGCACCCGCCGTCGAATATCCCGGGCGACATTGCGCAGCTCGGTGTAAGTGTTACTGGCGACAAATAGGCGCATGTCGTCAAAATCTGGCTGCCCAGCCGCATTACGCACGAAGGGCTGTCCTGGTTCCGGAACTGGCCGCAGTGCGGCATCCGCCCGAAAGAAGCGCTGGACGTTACTGATACTGCCGGAAACGGTACGTGACGGTGCCTGCTGATCAAGGGCAACCGCAACATGAGCACTACGGGCGGCGGCGAGTAGTTTCTGGTAAAGCCGCTTGGCGGGTTGGTATAAATCCTGATCAACTAAATCTGGGCCAGGTTTGCTGTCCGTTACCAGCGCGACCGTCACGTCGGCGGCCTTCGTCATCAGCGTCGTCACAATTTGCAGTTCTTGAGCCGCAAAAATATTAAAGTGGCTGATGAACACGTGCGTGCGGCTGAGGTCGCTTGCGGCCAGTTTCGCATCCAGTGCCGCGAGCAAATCTGCTTGGCTCACCGTGCCGGCGGTTTCTTGTTCGTAGCGGCCCATGATGGTGGCCAGGTCGCTGAGTTTGGGCACTTGGCGCTCGGCGCTACTACCATTTTGCAATTGAGCGATGGCGCCTTGCAGGTCGGCGGCCGTCACGCCCCCCATCTGCAACTCGGCCAGTTGCTTTTGCAGGCGCGCGGTAAAGCCAGGGTTGTCGCCTTGTCCTGCATACAGGTGCAGCTGCTCGCCCATGTCGCTGATAATCTTACTGAGCCGCATGGCCGCGTTACTCGGGCTGAGCCGTGGCTTCAAGAAGACAGCTTGGTCCTTGAGGTAGTACCAGGCCAAGCGGGTAAAACTCATCACCTGAATTCGGCTCTGCGCAAAAGTCGGCGTATCTGGGGACATCAACTGGTGCAATGCGCCCAGCGTCGTCACTTCGGACTCGAACTTGATGTGGTTCGGAACGAGGGCTAACACCTCCGCGTGCGAATCAGATTGCAATACCGCCGCCATCTGCTGTTGCAGCAGTGCGTCGTGGTCCGCGGTGCCGGGACCAAGCACAAACTTAAGCGCCATTTAAGATTTACCTCCGTGTTTTTCGCTAATGCTAATTTTAACACGGAATGCGTGGCAGTCGCCGCTTCCGGTCGCGAACGCAATGGTTTATTAAGCGCTGGTGCAACTGCTATAATAAAGACTGCAAATTCAAGCAATCGGGGCAAAAATATGACGCAGTTAATAGCAGCAACGCAAACTAGCCATGCCAAGGCGATTCTGATTGGGGAACACGCGGTGGTCTACACACAACCGGCCATCGCGATTCCTATTCCCACCATTCGCCTGCGTGCGGAAATTAAACCGCGCAGCGATCACAAGCAACTCGTGACCTCCGCCTTCTTCAACGGCGAACTGGCTGCGGCAGCCGGCACGCGGTTTGCGGGCATCGCGACACTGATTCGGCAACTCTTAATCAGGTTTGACGGTCAAGATTGCGGCTTTGATCTCAACATTATCAGCGACCTGCCACCTGAGCGCGGGATGGGTTCCAGTGCGGCCACCGCCGTTGCGATCACGCGGGCCTTCTACGCCGCTTTTGCGACGCCGCTGGATCACCCCACTTTGCTGCGCTGGGCCGACGTGAGTGAACGCATCATTCATGGCAATCCCAGCGGCATCGATGCAGCCACCGCCAGCGCCCAGCGGCCGCAGTGGATTGTGCGCGGCAAGGCGCCACGGGCACTCACCAGTCCGCACCGCGGGGTGCTGGTCATCGCTGATAGCGGCATTCAAGGGCAGACCGGCCAAGCCGTTGCCCACGTGGCCACCGTCATTCGCCAAGATCCCCGTTTGTACGACCAAATTACCGCGCTCGGCGCCATGACGCGCCGTTTTGCCGTGGCGATTGCTAACGATGACATTGAACTGATGGGCGGCCTGATGACGCAGGCCCAGCAAGCACTCGCGACTCTTGGCGTCAGCAACGCCACCTTGGATCACCTGACCGCGGTTGCCAATGCGGCAGGCGCACTCGGCGCCAAGCTGACCGGCTCGGGCATGGGCGGCTGCATTTTGGCGCTGGCCGCCGATAAGCAGCAAGCTGCAACAGTCGCGGCCGCCCTAACTGCCGCCGGCGCCACCGCCACCTGGCAGTATGACTTCGGCGCGACAAGTAGGTAAGAATGACCAAAGGAGACTTTAACCGTGAAGGCAAGCGCACGTGCACACACTAACATCGCTTTGATTAAGTATTGGGGTAAGGCAGACGCGGACTTAATGCTCCCTGCGAACAGCAGTATCTCAATGACGCTGGACAAATTCTATACGGACACGACTGTCGAGTTCGTCGACGGGCAAACTGAGGATAGTTTCGTTCTGGATGGCCAGAAGCAAGATGCCGCCGCGACGGCGAAGGTCGGCAAAATTTTGGACCTGGTTCGGCAAATGAGCGACCTAACAGCTGGCGCGCGCGTGTCGTCACAAAACCACGTGCCTAACGCTGCAGGACTCGCCAGTTCTGCGTCGGCTTTTGCTGCCCTTGCCCTCGCCGCCAGTCGTGCTGCTGGTCTCAATCTGGATGCCGCCGCCCTTTCGCGTCTGGCGCGGCGCGGTTCTGGTTCTGCCAGTCGCAGCATTGCCGGCGGTTTTGTCATTTGGCATCGCGGCCACGATGACCTGTCGTCTTTTGCGGAGCCCCTGCCTGTTGCTGACAACTTGGACCTGCGCATGGTAACCGTCCTCATCGATAAGCAGCAGAAAAAGGTCAGTTCCAGGTCGGGGATGGCGCACATGGCGGCCACTTCCCCCTACTTTCATGCCTGGACGGCCGCTTGCGAGGCGGCCTGTCCGCAGATGGCCACTGCGCTAGCTGCCGGTGACTTTGCGCAGATTGGCGCGCTTGCTGAGCGCAACGCCCTGATGATGCACGCCACGAACATGGCGGCCAACCCGCCGTTCATGTATTTTGAACCCACCACCATTGCGACCCTGCAGTACGCGGCTGAATTGCGCGCGCAGGGTTTGCCGGTGTACGCCACCATGGATGCCGGCCCCAACGTGAAGTTGCTTTGTCAGGCAACGGACGCCGACAAGCTTGCGGCGCTGGTTAGTCAGCGTATCGGAACGCAAACGGAAATTTGTGCACCTGGTCCGGCGGCGCACCTGCTAGAAGAGGATTAAGAGATGACAAAACAATCATTGCAGTCCCACCGCAAGGACGAACATTATTTTCTGGCCGAAAAATTCTACCAGGAACATGCGCGTGCCGGTTTTGACCAGTTGCGCTTTGTACGCAGCGCCCTGCCTGAAGTGGACGTTGCGGAGGTGGATCTACATGGCCAGCTGGGTCCGCACCAGACGACTTGGCCGATTTTTATCAACGCCATGACTGGCGGCTCGCACACAACCCGTAAGGTGAACGCGGCGCTCGCGCGAATTGCCCGTGTTTGCCAATTGCCGATGGCAACTGGGAGTGGGTCGGTCTTGCTCAGTGATCACGACCCCGAGGTCCGCGCTAGCTTCACGGACGTGCGCAAGGAGTTAGGAAATGGTCTACTGCTCGCCAACGTGGGGGTGGATAAGACCCCTGCGCAGGCGCAAGAAATCGTTGCTATTTTGCAGGCGGACATGCTAGAAGTGCACATCAACGTTCCGCAGGAAATCGTCATGCCTGAGGGCGAGCGCAACTTCCACTGGTATGCCAACCTTAAGGCCATCCAGGAGCAGGTAAGCGTTCCGGTCATTGCTAAGGAGGTTGGTTTCGGCATGCGCCAAGATGACTTCACCCGCATCGCGGAAACTGGCGTCGCCGCGATCGATGTTGGCGGTCGCGGCGGCACGAATTTTGCCCAGATTGAAAATGTCCGCCGTCCGCATGGTGATTACAGTTTTCTGACTGATTTTGGGCAAACCACAGTCGAAAGTCTGCTGGAAGCTGAGGGCTATAATGGCCAGCTGATTGCCACTGGTGGTGTGCGGACACCGCTGGATGTGCTGAAGGCACTGCGCCTCGGAGCTACCGGCGTTGGTATTGCTGGGCTCATTTTGCACTGGCTGACCAAATTCGGCGAGGAAGATGCCCTGCAGCACCTGCAAGATTTTCTGGCGCAGGTGCGCAGTTGCATGGTCTTGCTCGGGGCACGCAATGTGGCAGAATTGCGACAGGTACCGATTGTTTACAGTGAGCAGTTGCTGTCATATGCCCGACAACGGGGATTGGAACTACCATAACAACAACGCAAAAGCGGGATTCGAAATTAACGCTTCGAGTCCCGCTTTTTTTATTAAGTTCAAAAATCTTATGGTAAATCATGCCCCGCCGCGACGTAGAGTTCGTACCATTCGCTTCGGGAAAGCACAACGTCCGCGCCGGCGGCACTATCCGCAATGTGCTGTGGATTCATGGTGCCGATAATGACCTGCATTTTGGCCGGATGCCGCAGAATCCAAGCCACCGCGATGGCATTTTTGGACACGCCCTTGGCCGCTGCCAACTCGGCGAGTTTAGCGTTCAGTTCCGGAAACTGCGAGTTGCCGATGAAGGTGCCCTGCAGCATTCCGTACTGGAACGGTGACCAGGCTTGAATCGTAGTGGCGTGCAGGCGGGCGTGCTCAATGATGCCGCCATCGTGGTCGATACTGGCAGCGTCGGTCATGTTCGTATGCATGCCAAAATCAATCGCCCCAGTGTGCATGAGGCTAAATTGTAACTGATTAATCAGCAGGCGCTGGCTAAGGCCGCTTTGCAGCAAATCAAACTGGAGCGGGTTGAAGTTGGACACCCCGAAGTGACGCACCTTCCCTGCCGCTTGCAATTCTTCGAAGGCGGATGCGACTTCGTCTAGTTCCATGAGCGGATCAGGCCGGTGCAGCAAAAAGGCGTCCAAGTAGTCCACCTGCATGCGCTGCAAAATAGCATCAACTTCACCCACAATATTAGCTTTGCTGAAATCGTACATATCGCCAGGTGCCGTGTGCCCATGTGTGTGCAGTGGACTGTGCACGATGCCCGCCTTGGACTGGATGAAGAAATCTTCGCGGTGCAAACCCGCCTGGTGCATGGCCTGACCAAAGGTAACCTCGGCTTTGCCCATGCCGTAGACGTTTGCCGAATCGATATAGTTGATGCCGGCCGCGTGGGCTGCCTGGAGTGTCTTGCTGGCCGCGGGGACGTCCAAGTCCTTCATCCGCATAATCCCGAGCGCAACTGTGGATGCGCGGAAGTCGGTGTTGCCAATTTTGATTTGTTTCATGATGATGCCTCCTGCGACAATTTTAAGCTTCGCCTTCATCATAGCGGTTTCAGTAAGCCCTGCCAAGTTGTGGTCGCCTGCAGGTA
The DNA here is from genome assembly GCF_003946025.1 of Lacticaseibacillus songhuajiangensis. Lineage (GTDB taxonomy): Bacteria > Bacillota > Bacilli > Lactobacillales > Lactobacillaceae > Lacticaseibacillus > Lacticaseibacillus songhuajiangensis. Next base: position 18,308 of record NZ_RHNR01000002.1, read on the forward strand.
CCGCGATGCCTGGCGTCAAAAAAAGCTCACTCGGTCAAGCGGGTGAGCGTGATGCGCGTTAATTTTCCACTGCGTCGTGTGTCAACTTATTGGTCAGCATGAACCCACCAGTGACCAGAAAAAGCGCAACGAATGCGACGTCAAAGAGCAATTGGTAGGACGTCCATTCAATCAGCAGGGCGCCTAGTAGCGGGCCAAATGCCCGGCCAGCGGAACCGGCAGCTTGCACGAAACCCTGGTAACTGCCCCCTTGCGCCACTGGTGCGCGGCGGTTCACGTAGGTGGAAACGGCCGGCAAGGTCAATACTTCACCCAGTGAAATCAGGATCATCGCCGCAACGAATTCCGGATAGCGACCGGCACGCGCGAGCACGGGAAAACTAGTGGCTAGGAATAGTAGCCCCAGATACAAGCGTCCGTGTAAATGCCGACTGAGAAAGCCATCCAGGCGCGTGAGGAAGGGTTGCACAACGATAATCACCCCGGCGTTGACCGTCCACACGGTGGAATAGGTTTGGAAGGACAGGCCTTTGGCAATCATGTAGGTTGAAACGTTGCTGTCCCATTGTTCGTAGAATAGCCAAATTGTGAATACCGTCAGTAAAACGACCACAATTGGCACCGACATGTGTCCTCGCTCGTGTGCTGTTACATGATTGGAACTCGACCGGGCAAACTGTCGACCCCGGTAGAAAATCAGTACGGTCAGCAGGAACAAGCCATACATGATACTCGCAACCGTAAAGATGCGCCCGATACCCAGTTTTAGGACAATCCCCACGAACAAAGTACCAAACACGACACCGAGTGCGCTAGTGAAGTATAGGTAGTTGAAAACCAGACTCGCATTTTTGCCAGGCACCTGCGTGGCAAAGCCGTTGATGGCCGTGTTAATCATGCCGCTACCGAGGCCGTTGAGCATCAGGAGCACCGCGTAAACTGGCCAGCCGTGGGCAAAAATCAGGGTGAAACAGCAAGTCAGTGAGATTGTGATCCCGCTGGCCAATGTGGCCACCGGCCGCCAGCGGTCAAACAAGCGGCCACCGACAATGTTGCCAATGAGTGAGCAAAAGCAGTTCAGGAAGATCACAATTCCCGCCGTGGTTAGCGGCTTGTGCAAGTAATCATGAATGTAGACCGTGGTGAGCGGCCAGATGAAGCTGGACCCAATATTTGTAATGAGCGAGCCAAGTAGCAAACTTTGCATGCGAAATGGCGTGCGCTGGGAGTGAACAAGCATGCGAATACCTCGAATAATATGTATTTGGGGCAATGCCCCAGGTAGTGCAAAAAATATGTGCGTTAAACGCGCAAACCTTTTGGATAAAGGTTTTTGATGGTACCGTTCACGAGTCGGCCGATGGCAAACGGCATGTCAGCGCTCGTCAGGAGAATTGTTCCCTTACCGGCCAAATCCGTACTGAGTGTTTCGCCATGCCGATACTTTTTGAAGTCGGCCGCATCGACATCCTGATGCAACTTGAAGGCCGCTGTCGGTAGTGCGGTGGCCAAACTATGGCTCGGCTCGAAGCGATTTTTCTTGAAGGTGCCCAGGTGCAATCCGGGCCGCAAAACGCGTGCACCGGACATGGCAGGCAGATTTGCGGGCCGCGCATACAGCTGCTCACCCATTAGCACTAGCTCACCACTAATTGGCGTGGTCAGATTTTGCTGCTGCCACTGTGTCCACTCGCTCTGCTGGTCGCGCGTCAGTGCACTGCGGGCGTGTTTGCTGCGGGACTTCTTTGCTTTACGCGCTGGTTGCGCCGCTGCTGTGGTTGCAGGCAGGTGCAAGCGGGCCACAAAATGACCCTCGCCCAGTTGCTTGTGTGGCCACAGGCGCACGGCACCCGCAATGTTGGGGTCGCCATTGCCCCATTCTGGGCGGGCGTCACTCATGCCCGCCAACTTCGTGATGGGTGTGACTTGCAGCTCGGTATTAGCCAGCATCCAGGACACCATCTGCTCGTCTTCTTCCGGAGCAAAGGTGCAGGTTGAGTACACTAAGCTGCCACCAGGTGCCAACATTTTAACGGCCTCCGTGACGATTTCCCGCTGCCGGTCGGCACAACGCGCGGGGTAATCACTGTCCCAGTACTGCACAGCGTCAGGATCCTTGCGGAACATCCCCTCCCCTGAGCAGGGGGCGTCCACCAGAATCAGGTCGAAGAATTCAGGGAGTGCCTTGGCTAAACTGGCAGGATCATTGTTGGTGACGATGACGTTGCGCGCGCCCCAGCGCTCGATGTTGCTGGCGAGGATGCGGGCACGGCCGAGATTGATTTCGTTACTGACGAGCACGCCCTGGTTGGCCATGGCGCCAGCTAAGTATGTGGACTTACCACCGGGTGCGGCGCACAGGTCGAGTACCCGCATGCCGGGCTGCGCATCTGCGACCGCGCCGACTAACTGCGCACTGGGCTCTTGGCTGTAGACATAACCGCTGACGTGGGCGATGCCGTTACCGTCGACTTTACCCACGTAACCGTTCGGTGAGTAATTAATTCGCGCATCACCGGGGTTAGCGGCGCGCACTGCATCGGGCCGCAAGGGGTTCACCCGGTAACCGCTGTGGGCTGGTAAGTCAAAACTGGCTAGAAAATCTGGGGCTTCATCGCCGAGTAGCTGGGTATATTTTTCAACGAATGCTTCAGGCAGTTTCACGCTGCTCCTCCTTGTTTGAACGGTAGTGAATAAAGAACTGGTTGCTGCTGGCGAAGACCATCAGCAAGAAGACGGCAAATAGTAGCAGGCGGAAGTGACCGGTGATGTACAGCCGTAACCACGAAAAAGCCGTGCCAATCGAGAGCGCCACGATGACGCCCGGAATGTAGGCCCGAGCGACGTTGCGCAGGTAGTTGTTGCGCAGCGGACCTTCCAAGCCGCTCGTTTGCGGCCGCGGGGTGATGTACGCCGCGAGCATGCCAACTGCGACGGTGGCAATACTGAGACCAACCATCGCGAGCAGCGCAAAGCCGTTGCGCTCCCACCAGTTGTCGTGTTTCTGGGCGTTCGACGAAATGATGCGCCGCGGCGTTGCGCCGCCAAAAATTTTGCTTAATATGTGCGTGTGCTGGGCGTCTGCACCATCGACCAGGATTTCGACATCCTTCAGTTCGGGATTGAACGTCGTCCGGGTGCTGGAAGCAGAGATGAACACGTGATCGTTCAGCGCATTCTTGCGACTGGTGCCGACAACCCCCGTGATGGGAATATACGTTCCGTCGCGGTGCAGGTACTTCTGGGTCGCCGTGCTAAACGACTGCGCGGCGACGTTCTTGCCGACGACGGCCACGGGCAAAGTGGATTTGTAGTCGGCACTGCTCATCATGTGGCCGCTCAGCAGTGGCACGCCGGTGTAACTCCCCTTAGCAAAGAAGTAAGAAGTCTTGCTGTTGGGCGCAAATTGAACTTGGTAGTTCTGCAGGGTTTTGTTTTGATCGAGAAGTTCGACGGCACGCCGCATGGTGCGGCTGCTCTTACTGTTGTATACGTAGGCGGATTCGGACATCCCGCCGTGACTGAGCAGGTCGGCGTAACGTGATTGGTCATTGCTACTCCAGACCAGGCCGCTTAAGATGGCGATGATCAGGATACAGACGTCGACGATAAGATTTCTTCTAAGCATGTTTGTTCCTCATTTCACGAGATAAATCTTGTCACCCACGGCATCAAAAGCCCGGAAGGCCTGATTCAGGCGGAGCAGTGGCCGGTTCGCGGCGATATGTGCTTCTCGCCAAAAAGTCTGGCTGTTCGTAATGCCGAAGCGGTCACCAATCACGAAGAAGTCCAGCTGCGGGAAGTGCTCGCGAATGGTGTGGAGCACGTGGACATCATTAATATCTTTATCCGGGCTCCAAGCCAAAATGACGGCGTCGACCTGGTCACCATACGCCCAGAGTGCACTGGTGGCACTGGCCTGCACCACCTTGGTCCAAGGCTGCTTGCCCGTCCCGTTCTCGGCCACCCAGGTGAGGGCATCCGTGCTAATCACCTGTGCTCCCGCGGCGCGCAAACCGGCAGAAAGAACCCCATTACCCGCCGCCAGTTCGAGGTAACGCCGGTGCGGGAACTCACGGAGCCAAGTGCTAATGAGTTCCTGGGTGATGTAGGCCCACACCCCATAATGGTAGGCAATATACCAGCGAAAATTGCCAAACATGTGGTTGAGCGTCATCAGTTCAGCAAGTTGACCGTCTGGAACGTCCGCTGCCAGCGCGTAGGTTGCCAGTGGTAGTTCCAGCTTTGGCAGTTGTTTTTGCGGTAGTTGCTGCTGAGCAATCGCCGTGCGCGCAGCAACCAAAGCGTCCCGACGCACGCGGACGGCGGGGATAGCGGCGTACTTATCTGCCAGTGCCATCATTTTCGGCCAATACTTCACTTTGACTCCTCCACTTCATCAAGTTCGCAAACACGGCTTTGTCGCCATGTTGCAGTCTTCAAAAATTATACCACTGCAATTAAAATGAGGACGGCGCTTGCGCGGCCGTCCTCATTGCGGTGCCTACTTGGCTTCTTCGTCGGACTTGAGCACGCCACCAACAGCGTAGCGGTCCTTCGCCATTTCACTAAGCACAACGTGGACGTGTTCGGCAGGTGCACCGGTGTTCTTCACAACAGCGGCGGTCACGTCGGCGCAAAGCTGCTTCAATTGTTCCTGAGAGCGACCGGCAATAAGTTCGATGTGGACTAATGGCATAATGAAATCTCCTGTTTACTTGCGAGCGCGACACGCACCCGCGATTTAGTCTTAGTACAGACGCTAAGCTTTTGGTATTATCGCACATTTCCCGTGGCTGCGGTAGCCACTACGCCTTGCGCGTTTTGGTCAGCTCACCGTGTAGGCGCCGCAAAGGAATGAAAATTGCGGCAACCCCTACCAAAATAAGTAGATCCAGTGCTGCCTGCCAGTAGAGGCCACGCACTAAGTTGATAATCCCCACAATCAGTGCGGCAATCACCAGCACCAATTCGACAATCTGCAGAATCAGAAGGCGCCGGCCGAGCTTGGCCCGCAGTTCCTTTTGCCCGTCATCATGTAACTTAGCGCTCGTTTCCTTATTCATCGTCATGAGCCTCTCTTCGCTTCACCGCAATCAGCGCGACATTAATTAAGTCCATTCTAAATTAAAGCGGCGTTTGCTGACAAGCACAGTCATCCTTTTGCTGTATACTTATGACAAAAGTAAACGGAGGTTCAGCAATAATGGAACACACACGCTCATCTTGCACCAGCATTTTGATTGGTAAGCGCGCCAGCATCGACGGGTCAGTCATGATTGGCCGCAACGAAGATTCGAAGGCGTCTTGGCCCAAGCACCTCGTCAAGCACCCAGCACAGCATTTCACCACTGCCCCGACCTTCACCTCGAAGGAGACCGGCGTGAGTTTTGCTTTGCCTCAGCAGGCACTGGCTTACACCGCCACCCCTGAGTGGACGGACAAGTACGGTTTATTCGAAGAAGATGGCATTAACAGCGCTGGCGTGGCCATGAGCGCAACCGAGAGCGCCTACGCCAATCCGCAAACGCTCGGCGCCGACCCGTTCACGGACGCAGGCATCAACGAAGAGGCCATGGTGACCATTACCCTGCCCTACGTGCACACGGCCCGCGAAGGCGTGCAGCGCTTGGGTGAACTCATTGCCGTGCACGGTACCGGTGAGGCGAACGGGGTGCTCTTCGCCGACCAGGACGAAGCTTGGTACATGGAAATCATCAGCGGCCATCGCTGGCTTGCCCAGCGTATTCCGGACGACGCCTATGCAGTCGCTGCCAACCAGCTGAGTATTGAAGTGATTGATTTTGGTAGTGCTGACTTTATGTATAGTGCGGACTTGCGTGACTTTGCGCAGCGCAATCACCTGTGGCGTGCAGACACCGCATTCAATGCCCGCCAGATTTTTGGCACCGACTCCCAGCAGGACCGGATGTACAACTATCCGCGCGTGTGGAGCGGCCACCAGCTCCTGTCGGCGGCAAGTAGTGCTGCGGAAACGCCCACCAGTTCTGATATGCCCTTCATCAAGCGTCCTGACCGACCGCTCCGTCTGGAAGATGCCTGCGCCTTTCTCAGTAACCACTACGAGGACACGCCATATGACCCCGCCGCGCGCATTGACAACGGGGACGCCGGCCACCGCTTCCGGCCGATTGCCCTGGCCAAAACGCAGGAAAGCCACGTGCTCCAGTTGCGACCAGATTTGAATCCGGCCATCGCCAACATTCACTGGCTGGCGATGGGCGTGCCCGCTGAAAGTCAGTTCGTGCCCTTCTTCGCCGGACTCACTGATACACCTGACAACTATAAAGTTGGTGCCTTGCCGGCATCTCTTGATTCCGCCTACTGGCAGTACAAGTTGACCGGGGTGCTGCTTGATGCGCACTTCCAGCATTTCCTGCCGGCCGTGCACACCGTCCAAGAGGCGGTGCACGCCCAGCACTTGGCGCTGATTGCCCGCACTGACGCTGCAGCGGCGGCACTAGATCCAACGCAGGCGGCGAAACTCGCAACGCAAGCAAGTTTTGAAGCCGCACAGATTGCGGACGCGGCTTGGCAGCAATTGCAAATGCGACTGCTCAGTGAGTCGACTGATTTCTCGCCGCTCAACTTCAAAACGGATCCGGACCTTTAAACAAATCAAAAAACACTCCCCACGACTTGTGGCGAGTGTTTTTTTAATCCTGATGGTGGTGATGTTTTCCCGGTGCGAAGCTGACCTCAGGTTTGCTTGTTGGGTGCGCCTGAATCCACTTGGCGACTGACCGCCCCAGTTCTTGCACCATCGGTATAGCGGCCTTCATTTGTGCATCGCTAATGTCGTTCACGTGCATCCCGCTGATAATCATCGCGTTACCCTCGAGTACAGGCTGAATGGCATGCGCCATGGCAAAAGTCAGGACTTTTTCCTGGTGCACGTGCCCCGGTCGGCTCGGCAAACTGATAGTTTGCGGTTTGCCTGTCGGCTGGATGGCGGTCACAACGCCGTAATGCGGGACGTCGCCGCCAATGACCTGCACAATGAGGTCTTGTGTTTGGCGCTCAACGACCGCCTTGATGCGGTAGCCCGCCCGCTCCGTTTCAAACACCACGCGTTCGCTACTTGTCGTCATTTTGCAACGCCCTCCTTGCTGACTGCATGCCATCCCAGCGACCATCAATGTCGGTGGGAATGTGCAGGTGGTCCATGAGTTTCATGGTGTTGTGCTTGATGAGGTCGGCGATGGTCTTGGGGTGATTGTAAAAGGCCGGGATTGGCGGAATGATGTCGACACCCATGCGCGACAACTTGAGCATGTTCTCCAGGTGAATCTGGTTAAATGGCGATTCGCGTGGCACGATGATCAGCTGCCGCCGCTCCTTCAAGGTCACGTCTGCGGCCCGCCCAATGAGGGTGTCCCCTAAACCGGTGGCAATGCTGGCGATGGACTTCATGCTGGCGGGTACAATCACCATCCCGTCGTGCTGGAAGGAGCCGCTCGCGATGCGGGCACCCATATCCCGCTCGTCGTAGACATAGTCGGCCAGGGCTTTCACGTCGGCCAATTTGTAACCGGTAGATTCAAGCGCGAGGTTTTCCTTGGCCCACTTGCTCATCACCAGATGTGTTTCCACGTCTGGATTCGTCGCTAAGCGCTGCAGCAAATCCAGCGCGTAAATGGTGCCTGATGCCCCTGTAATCCCAATCACAATTTTTTTCATCTTGCATTACCCCTTTTGCTAGCAAGAGCAGCCACCTGCGCGGCTGCTCTTACCATGATATGTATACCGGCACGCGGCCGGCAAAATGTTACTTCAAGTAGTCCTGCCAGTTCTTGACTTCCTTGAATGGTGCGCGGACGAACTGGTCCTTCATGTCAAATGGCACGGTGCCATCGAGCACGAGTTTGGAACTCATTCCCCGAACGCGGATGCGCGCTGGGTCGTATTCAGGCCGTTCGGATGGGTCGAGTGGGTGGTTACGCATCCCCTCGAGTACCATGATGTCCTTGTCGGCCTGGAAACGCGTGTTGAGTGTCCAGATGACGTCGTTCATGTCGAAAATATCAACGTCTTCATCAACCAGGATGACAGTCTTCAGTTCCTTGAACGCGGAGAATGCGAGCAATGCCGCCTGCCGCTGAATCCCTTCATCGGCTTCGTCGTCCTTGTGAATCTGCATGATGGTCATGAGCTTACCACCACCGGCTGGTGGGTTGTAGACGTTTACAACCTTACCCGGAATCGCCCGTTCGGTCAGACTGAGGATGGAAGCCTCGGTTGGAATGCCGGCCATTGAGACGTGTTCTTCGGAAGGGCCGATTGTGGTCTGTACAATTGGGTTGTCCTTACGGTGCGTAACCGCCTTAATTTTGACCACGTGCACGGCTGGGTTGGCAGTCCCGTTGTAGCCAGGAAATTCAGGCATCGCAAAACCGGTGTTGGTGTTAATGTCTTCTTGCATAGACGTGTTCGGGAGAATCTCGGCTTCAATAATCCACTCTGCACGCGCAATCCCGGTTTCGTTCACGGCCACACCTTGAACAAGCTGCACAGGGTCTTGACGAATTGAACCTGCAACTGCGAGTTCGTCGTAGCCAAGTGGTGTTGTAGGTGGCTCGAAGGTGACCCCAACGGGAATCACTGGGTCCAGACCGATACTAATGGTAATTGGCATTGGCTTGTCCTGGGCCTCGTATTCCTTCAGGAAGGCGCCAATGTGGCGACCACCGGGCATGATGTACATGCCGATGGTGTCTTTATCTTCCAGCACCATCCGGTGAATGGTGACGTCGTGTTGCTTGCCGTCTGGCGAAGAGCCGCGTACAACCCCCATCGTGATGTATGGACCGGCATCCTGTGGTGTGTTGGTTGGTGCAGCGAGCAAGGTGCGAATATCAAAGTCCGCATCCGTTGCCATGTGCACAACTTCCTGTGCTGGCGCCTCGTCTTTGCCGACAATCACAGGTGAAACTGGGTTGCTGACGGCTTCATTCAGGTACTGGCCAAGTGTGTGGTAGTCGTGGTGCATGATGGCCCCGACACGCTTGCGGCTCGCGAGCGCCCCGATGAGCACACGACTGTTGGGGAAGCCCTTGACGTTGTTAAACATCATTGCGGGACCTTCCTGAGTTGGCCGCTTAACCGTGCCCCCGGCACCGATGTAACGGTACACACCGGAGAGTTCGGCGTCAGGATCAACTTCGAGGTCGGTTTCATGGTACTGACCAGGGAGCTGCTTTAATTCTTCAATGACCTTACGCAGGTCATAATGTTCAGTAGTCATATTGTTTCCTCCGTTTCCGTAGCTTACGAGGTTCATTATCTGGCGGATAGCGGGCGGTAGCAATTCACTTTGCAGTCGCTGTGATTCCAAAATGGAATTCAAAACCCAGTGTCCGCAAAAACCATCAACCCTTCTCATGACGGATTGATGGTTTTCGGTAATTTATGGCCGCAGCGGCGTGTCTTGATCTTGCAAGAACCGCCAGAACAGTTCCATGGCCGGATTACCCACACTGGAACGGCGTGCAAAGCACACCTTACTCATAATTGGCTGCGCCATCTGGCGAACGACCAAGCTGGGATAGTCGTCGAGATTGACGCTTTTTTGCATCATGATGGCGATGCCCATGCCACTGACCATCATGTCCATAATCATGTCGATGCGCTTACCTTGGTAGGCCAGTTGCGGTTTGATGCCGGCGGCTGTGAAGCGGCGCATGATGGGCTCGAATAAGCGGCTGGAATTACCAAGCACCAAAAGCTGTTCATCCTTAATATTCTGGAGTGTGAGCACTTCTTTTGCTGCCAGCGGGTGCGTCTTTGGCAGCACAATCACGGAGGAATCACTTTCTGATGCAGTGGATTCCAGGTCTAAATTCTCATCCGGGAAGGCGCGCAGGAAGATGACGTCGGCACTGCCGGCGCGCAACGCGGTTAACAGCGGCTTGGCTTCGTATTCCTGAATGTGCAGCGCAATTTCTGGGTGCAACGCGTGGAACTTACTTAGTAGAACGAAACCTTCGTAGTGACTCAGTGTTGGAATTGTGCCCACATTGAGTTCAAGAGCTTTGTGTTCCTTGAATTCGCGCACCGCCGTCAGCATCTGGCGGTAGTCCCCCACCAACTGCTGGGCGTGCGGCAAAAGCAGTTCACCGGCGGGCGTTAAAGTCACTTGCCGATTGCTCCGGTTAAACAAAATGGTGTCCAGTTCTTTTTCCAGGGCCAAAATGTGCTTGGAGACCGTTGACTGTGTCAGAAATAAATCCCCCGCCGTTTCGGTGTAACTACCAGTCGCTGCCAGAGTGGTGAAGGTAATCAGTTTGTTGATGTCCATGTACCCGCCGTCCTTGTCGGTTATAAGTTTACTTGTATTCTACCATTCCTCTTTGGAATTAATAATATACCTTTTTGAATAGTATCCCCTCAAGGTCCTTGCTAGACTTAAGCATGAACGTTGCATATAAGCGACATTATTGCACTGACAGGGCATTGCCCGTCAAAATAATCTGGGAGGAATCACTATGCCAACTGGTGTCATTATTAACGCCCTCTCCACCTTGATTGGTGGGATTTGTGGCGCTTTTGCGGGTCATTACATGTCCGCAAACTTTAAGGAACAGATCAACATGATCTTCGGTGCGTGCTCCATGGGGATGGGGATTTACGCCATCGCCCCAATGAAGAACATGCCCGCCGTCATTTTTGCCGTCATTATCGGGACGGCGTTCGGCCTCATCCTGCATTTTGGTCAGGGCATCGACAAGGGTGCTGCACTGATGCAAAAGGGAATTAGCAAAATTATCCCGACTAAGCCGGACATGAGCGAGAGCGACTTCATCGCCACCCTCACCACCATCATCGTGCTCTTCTGTGCTAGCGGAACGGGGATTTACGGGGCGCTGACCAACGGGATGACCGGGGATGCGACCATTCTTATTAGTAAGTCGATTCTCGACTTCTTCACCGCAGCCATCTTTGCCACGAACCTCGGTTACGTGGTTTCCGTCATTGCGATTCCGCAGTTCATTATCCTGTTTATCCTCTTCCTGGCGGCTAAGCTGATTTTCCCACTGACCACACCGGACATGATTCTGGACTTCAAGGCGGCTGGTGGCTTTCTGATGCTTGCCACTGGGTTCCGCATGGTTAAGGTCAAGATGTTCCCAACCGCGGACATGATCCCCGCGATGATTCTCGTCATGCCGGTTTCGTGGGCGTGGACGAACTGGATTGCACCACTCCTGCACTAATCATGTTGCCATTGTTCAAAAAGTAAAAGCTGCAGGTCATCCCCAATCGAGATGGCTTGCGGCTTTTCTTTTGGCATGCTGATTATGCGTTTTCCAAAAATACCAACTGCTTGTCCGAAGATAGTTGTGGCGCAAAACGATACTGCGGATCATCAAATTGCTCAAGACTCGCGAGGTCCTGAACGTTGTTTTCCGCCATGAACCGCACCATCGCGCCACGAGCTTGCTTCGCCCGCGTTGCCCGCATTTTGACGCGGCCTCGCTCCAGACGGCCAAAAACAATATCAATGAGCTGTTCGCCTGGCCGCAGGTGCGTCGCAATTGCGCGACTGTACTCCTTGGAGGCCAGATTGAGCACGGGGCCATTGGCAAAATTGAGGGCATCGTGCAGGCGACTGCCCCAGAAGCGATACAGATCCGCGGCAGAATTCACGGGCAGTTTGCTCTGCAACTCAAGGCGGTAAGGCACGATGCCGTCGAATGGTCGCAAGACGCCATAGAAACCAGACAGAATCCGCAAGTGTTTTTGGACGTAAGCTAACGCTGGTTCAGTAAACAGTTCGGGCGCCATGCTTTGGTACTGAATACCCACGTAGGCCATGATTGCGGGGGTTAATGGCCCAGTAAGTTTAGTGTCCTGCAGTGTGGCATAAGCCGTCCGCGCGAGTTTGTCACTGCATTGCCAAATGGCCTGCATTTCAGGCAGTGGTAAATTTTGCATACAGTCGAGTAAAGTTGTGGCCTGTGCCAAAAATTCTGGCTTGGCAGTTGGCGCAAAGTCATCCGTGGCCACCCGCATCTTTTTGGCAGGCGCAATTATTATCTGCATAGTGCCCCTCCTGCATTCACGCTGCCGCGCTTACTTGCTCTCATCTGCATAAACTTGCAACCAGTGGTGCGGCTGGAGTTCCTGCAGGCTGGCAAAGTGCAAGCTTGTGGGGTCAGCTGTCGTGATACCGCAACGCACTGCACTTCCCCACAGACTTAAACGCTCCTGGCAGATGCCACAAGGCGTCAGAATTTTGATGGGTGCGTGTTCATCCTCGCGCACCAGACAAAGCGTGTGTGTCACCGCTAAGTCACGGTTCGCGGCCTCGAGCATCGCGCCGAGCTCCATGCACACACTGGAACCCGCATTCGGAAAATCGGGTGAAATGCTGCTAATAAAAGTGCCGTCACTTAGGCGCATTCCGGCAACACCGCCCCAGCCGCTGGGATAGCGGCGCAGTAATTCTTTCTTCGTAAAATCGTATAGCGCTTGTTCAGTGGTCATCTTGCTTATCCTTTCGCATCCGACAAAAACAGCGATAATTCATTGAAACGCAGAATTATCGCTGTTCGGTTGACGGGGTATTGGTTTACATGAACGTGAACGGATCGGTGTTCAGTTGCGAGTACGCGACCGTAATCGCCCACTCATTTTCGGCTGCCCACTGCGTCAGCAGGTTGGCCACGTGTGTCTTCATAATTTGCTCAATGTGGTGACCAGCGTCGATCACGGGCATGTCTGCCGCCAGCATGTCATGCCCGGTGTGGTAAGTAATGTCGCCGGTAATCAGCACATCAGCTCCCGCTGTCTGGGCGTCGGTAAACGTCTTGGCACCGGAGCCGCCAAGGATGGCGACTTTTTGGACCAAGCGCGTGGTGTCGCGCGCAACAATGCGCAGTGCTGGCAACTGGTAACGCTGCTTAACCAGCTCTACTAAATCCGCCAAAGGCATGGCCGCTTCAAGCTCACCAATTCGGCCCATGCCGCTGAGTTCGCCGGCATCGATGAAGGGCTCAACATGAGTCAAACCCAGCGCGTCGGCAAGCCAGTCGTTCATCCCGGGTCGCGCATTATCAAGATTCGTGTGCGCGCCGTACACTGTGATGTTGTGGCGCAAAAGTTCGGCGTACATGTGATTTTGCGGTACCCGTTCGTCCAGGTTATGTGCAGGGACGAACATCGCGGGATGATGCGCGAAGATAAAGTCAAAATGTCCCGCAACGGCTTCGGCGACAACCTCTGGCCGGACATCGAGCGTCACGAGTACCTTTTTGACTTCGGCTTCCGGGTTCCCCAGTTGCCACCCGATTGGGTCGCCAGGAACGGCCAAACTGCGCGGTGCGTATTGTTCGAAACGATCGACAATCTGTTGTGCGCTAGTCATTGAGTTCGCCCTCAACTAAATCCAGTTCGGCTTCAACGTCTGCCCGTTTGAGTTCAATTTCGTCGCTATCAGCGGCATCCTGCAGGCCATTGAGAACGCGGCGTAGCGCTTCTTCACGGCGCTGGAGGTTGCTGAGAAACAGTGGACTGCGTTTTTTACGAAGTACAGGGCCAAAGGCAAGATCCGCCGCGTTGTAAGGAACGTCTGGCACGGTGTGGCCAACCAACATGACTTCGTACACGTGACCTTCGTCCTCCAGAATCTTTTCGTCAAGAATGCCGAATTCATTGTCCGACAGCCACTGCCGCACCTGGTCGGTATCACGGTGCGGACTGAGAACGAGATTTTCGGTACCATCGAGGTGGCTGATGCCAGCAGCGAGAATTTTGACAATCAGCTCACCACCCATTCCGGCAATGACAACGGTGTCCAGGTTGTCGTTTTCGCTAATGCCCTGCAGCCCGTCGGCGAGACGCACGTCAATTTTGGCGTTCAGACCGGCATCCGCAATGTTCTGCTTTGCGATGGCAACAGGACCGGCGCCAACGTCACTTGCGATGGCAAAAGGCACTCGGCCCGCTTCCACCAGTGCGATGGGCAAAAAGGCGTGATCAGTGCCAATATCGGCAATGCGGTCTCCATCCTCAACAAAATCAGCGATAGCTTGTAATCTCTTACTCAAGTGAACCATTTATTTACCTCAACCTCTTTAATTTTGACCGTGTTTAGCGAACCATTCATCGCGCAAAACGCCATACTTGACCGAATCCCAGTACTTGCCCTGCCAGTAACGCACTTGGCGTACCCGTGCTTCCAGCGTCATGCCCAGGTTTTCAGCGAGCGTCATCATGCGCTTATTGCCGGACCACGTTGTCAGCCCGATGTGTGGTAGGTCAATGCGGGTAAACAGGTGGGTAATCCACAATTCCAGGCTAGCTGTCCCGATACCTTTTCCCCACATACTGTCGTCATAGATGGTGATGCCCACATCGAGCCAGCGCAAAAGCGCGCCGTCATCAAAATAAGCAGAAACCATTCCGACCATCCGGCCATTCGCCCAGATAATTTGGCGGTTCGGGTTATCTTCGAATTCGTTAATGCCAATGTCTTCAACGAACTCACGCCGGGTCGGCATTTCGTCCCGGAAGTATGGGCCATTCCACTTCGCCCACTCCGCGTGTGGATTGCTGTAAGCAAGCTGCCAAAATTCGCCTAGCTGGTCGTGACGCAGCGGTTTTAACTCGATTTCAATGCTCATGGATGCAGCGACCTCCTGTAGTGTTTATAAGCTTTATTATACATACAATCTCCCCGCAATGCCCGCATCAACTGTCACCCATGCGAAATTCCTGTCGATGTCCGTCAGCGTAAGTCCGTGCCCGCAAGGGCGCGACCTGCACTTTAAGCTGTTTTCATACCGCCGCAAGGCGGTGGAGTCGGCAATTCCGGCGGTGGTGCGCTTGGGCTACGCTCCGGGAACTACGTCGGGCGGGGACCGCTTCAGGCCGCTGTCGCGGTCTTTCGCTGGCGGAGTTGCCGCAAGAACAGCGTCAACTCCGCGCTCCCGAGATGATTGTGTGCAGCCACGACGGCAAATACGGCCGTCCTGTCTCCAAACAATCATCTTTTCGCCCGACTCCGTTCCCTGCGCTTCGCCCAAGCACACCACCACCTCCGTGGCCAACATGTTACTGTGTTGGAAACACCCCATGGCCGAGTGACAACGTACCGAAACGTCGGATAGACGTCCGGCTAGAAAATGAGCGATTAACTATCCCCAGTACTTGTAAGGTCACGGTAGCGGTATCCAACACGCTCGAGAGCGCAGTGTACAGATTGCTGCACCACTGTTTCCAGTGCTTGTCCATCTTCGTTTGGTGATTCCGCTAGTGTAACCTGAAACTTTCGTCGCCACAGTCGTGTGAATGCTCGTCGGAACTGGGCCGGATTGGTGGCAGCGGACGGGAAGGGTGTGCGTGCCCACGAAAATGGCAGTGTATGTTTCGCACATGAACTTCGTGCGAAATGTACACTGCCATTTTCGTTAGGAGCGGGATTTTGCCGGCGGGTTTGCGGCAAAATCGCCAGTGGAAGACAGCGCAGCTGGCTGGAACGGTCCCACGCACGCCCTTCCCGGGAGCAAAGCTAATCCGGCCCAGTTCCGACCTTCGGTCTAACCACTATTTTCATCCTTGCGGATGATTTGATTGAAAGTTTCAACACTTACGCTGACGGACAGCAAAAAGCCCCCGTACACGTCTGTGCACGGGGGCCATCTAATTTGCTATTCGAGGAAGTCCTTGAGCTGCTTGGAACGGCTTGGGTGGCGCAGCTTCCGCAGCGCCTTGGCTTCAATCTGGCGAATACGTTCACGCGTAACGCCGAAGACCTTACCAACTTCTTCAAGTGTCCGGGTGCGGCCGTCATCAAGGCCAAAGCGCAGGCGGAGCACGTTCTCTTCACGATCAGTCAGTGTATCGAGAACGGATTCCAACTGCTCCTTGAGCAACTGGTAGCTTGCGTGGTCTTCAGGACTGGTAGCGTCCGCATCTTCAATGAAGTCACCCAGGTGGGAATCGTCCTCTTCACCGATTGGGGTTTCAAGAGAAACAGGTTCTTGCGCAATCTTCAAGATTTCGCGAACCTTTTCCGTTGGGATGTCCATTTCGGCACCAATTTCTTCAGGAACTGGTTCACGACCAAGGTCCTGGAGCAACTGCCGCTGAATCCGAATCAACTTGTTGATAGTTTCAACCATGTGGACTGGAATCCGGATTGTCCGGGCCTGGTCCGCAATCGCACGGGTAATTGCCTGACGAATCCACCAGGTTGCGTAGGTAGAGAACTTGAACCCTTTCCGGTAATCAAACTTCTCAACGGCCTTCATCAGACCCATGTTCCCTTCCTGAATCAAGTCCAGGAACTGCATTCCCCGCCCAACGTAACGCTTAGCAATGGAGACAACCAGACGGAGGTTGGCTTCGGCCAGGCGCTGCTTGGCTTCCTCGTCGCCCTGTTCGATCTTGAGTGCAAGGGCAACTTCTTCGTCCGCCGTCAGCAGCTGAACACGACCGATTTCCTTCAGGTACATCCGGACTGGGTCGTTGATCTTCACACCGCTTGGTGCGGAGGTATCATTCAGTTCCTTCTTGCTGACCTTCTTTTGCGCCTTGAGCGCTGCGGTAGCAGGTTCACCGCTAGCGTCAACGATGCTGATGCCGGCGTCTTCGACCCGCTGCATCATGTCATCAACCGCGTCACTCTTCAGCTCGAAGGGTTTGACCAATTTGTCAGCCAATTCATCAGTGGAAACCTGATGCTTAGCCTTGTGGTCTTTAATGACCGCGGTGAGCGCCATTTTGTACTCGTTTTCCTTGCTTGCCATTCAAATTCCTCCATTTTTGTTAGCGTTGTGCTTGCACACGCCGCATTAAATTGAAGTACTTGGTGCTGAGTTCTAGCTGCCGCTGCCCGTCGCCGAGACGTTTGGCATCCTTCAGCGCCATTTTAATCTTAGTTAACTGCTCCTTGAGCAAGCCTTCGTCGATGACCGCGAGCAGATTCTGCACCGTTTCGGTCTCGACTGGCGGCAAGGTCACACTGAGGCAGGTGCTAATCAGTGTTGCCTGATCACCAGTTTGTCGCGCCAGAAAATCTTCATAATCTGGCTCTGTGCCGATAACCGGCTCGTGTGCCTGCGCATATTGAAGCCACTCGCTGATGAGCGCGCCCAAATCATCATCGCCCCATTCGTGCGGCTCAGCCGCAACTGCCAGGGTGGTTTCCGCATCTGTCAGCATGTACGCCAGCAAGTCACGTTCTGCAAGCTGCAAGCGACTTAAGCGGCGGTCGACTCTACCGCTGGGACTAACGCCTGTGGCATAATCTGACGGTGCCTGGGTATCCTGCTCAGGCCATGCTGGCTCAGGGCCATATTGCGCGGCGCCGTAATCTTGCGCATATGCGTCAGCCGGCGGTTCTGGCGGGAAGTATTGGTCGCCGCCAGTGCTACTGGTGGATGCGGACTGTGTTTGCTGCGGCATTTTGTCGAGCTCTGCTTGGAGCACGTCTTGCGGCATGCCCGTTTGATCGGCCAATTGCTGCATGTACAGCGCCCGCTCAACACCGTCGGTCACAGATTGAATCTGCTGCAATGCGCTATTGATATAGGTCAGCTTCGCGTGGTCGTTGGCCATGTCCACGCCCGCTGCGAGGTAGCGCAACGAGAAAGCGGTGGGCGTCAGGACGGATTGCAGCTGCTTTTGGAACGCTTCGGCGCCCTTTTGCTTAATGAATTCGTCCGGATCCACGCCACCAGGCAAAATGACGGCAGAAACTGTCAATGAGCTGCCGCGGAGTAAAGTTAGTGCCCGCTGTGTGGCGTCTTGCCCAGGCTGATCACCATCGTAACAAACCACCAACTGCTTGCCAGTACGTTCAATAATCTGAATTTGCTGACTGGTCAGCGCCGTCCCCATGGAGGCAACACCGCTGTGCACGCCGGCACTGTAGGCGCTGATGACGTCCATGAACCCCTCAAATAGGTAAACGGGCTCACCACTACGCGCATGACTGCGGGCTTCGTCGAGGTTAAATAGCAGCTGACTCTTGTTGAACAACTCCGTTTCTGGGCTGTTCAGGTACTTAGCATTCTGCTGGTCACTCATCCGGCGGCCGGAAAAACCGACTGTCTCGCCGCGCTCATTACGTAGCGGAAACATCACCCGGTTCACAAAGCGGCCGTTCAGCTGCCCGTTATCACGTTCTGAGAACATGCCACTGGCACGCATCTCATCGTCCGTGACTTGCTGCTGGCGCAAAAAGGTACCCATCAGCTTGGCGTCATCGGGCGCATAGCCAATGCCAAAATGATCAATGACTGCAGCCGACATCCCGCGACCCTCAACGTATTTGAGGGCAGCACTGCCACTCTCGGTGTTGAGGAGCAGGTGGTGCATAAAATCTTCGCACATCTTCAGAATCTGCTTCTGCCGCTGCAGGCGGGGATTTTCTGGCCGGCTGTATGTGTTGCTCTGAACATCGAGCTGAATTCCGGCGTAATCCGCAACCTTCTTCACCGCTTCGGGAAAATTGAGTTTGTCGAGTTCTTCAACAAACTTAAACACGTTCCCAGCGCGATGACAGGAGAAACAACTGAAAATCTGCTTTTCTTCGTTGACGGTAAAGGAAGGTGTGTTTTCGTCGTGGAACGGACACAAGCCAAACAGGTTTTTACCCTGTTTTTTCAGTTGCACCGTTTGCCCGACGTAATCCGCAATGTTAACCGCGTTTTTGATCTCCGTGATTTTATCCTCGGGGATTCGAGCCACAACCGTCACCTCACAATCAGTGTTTACCACGCAAAAAGTCGCTCCACGAGGGTGCGACTTTTTGCAACAACTGCATAAAAGCGCAAACTAAAGTATAGCGCTAATGCAACTAGATTTCAAATGTTTACTTGGTCAGAATTGCGGTCAAATCACCGTAACGCGCGACCAGTTGTGCCAGCTGGCTCATTTGTGCCAAACGGTTGGCCCGCACGGCTTCATCGTCAGCCATAATCATGGTGGCGTCAAAGTACGCGTTGATGGCTGGCGCTAAGGCGCGCAGCGCAGCAAAATCAGCGGTCGAAACCATCGTGGTGGCCTGCTGGGCGTAGGCGTTAACCGCGGTGTTCAGAGCGCCTTCACTGTCATTTTCAAACAGCTTAGCCTCGACATTGCCGGTGCTTGGATTCTTTGCGGCAATCCGCACAACCCGGGTCAGCGCCTCAACGTTCCCCTTGAAGTCATCCTGCTTGGCAGCAGCACTGAGAATTTCAGCGGCTTGCAGTTCCTCGGTCACGTCAGCAACCGGCCGAGCGGTGACGGCGTCCATGATGTCGTGGCGTGTTTTGCCCAGCTGCAAAAGCTGGCGGACACGATCCTGGAAGAAGTCAACAACTGCAGTAGCGTTCTTGTCGTAATCCAAGTTAGCACTCAGGTTCTTGGCAGCCAGTGCCGAGCTGATTTCCTTTTGCAGGTCCAGCAGTGGCAGTGACGTGCCGTGGGCAGCGAGCATCCGGACAATCCCGTATGCCTGACGCCGCAGTGCGTACGGGTCGTTGCTCCCGCTTGGAATCATGTCAACGGCGAAGAAACTGAGCAGTGTGTCCAGCTTGTCCGCCATGGCGAGCATCGTGCCCACCTTGCTTTGCGGCAAGTCGCTTTCAGCGGCAATTGGCATGTACTGCTCACCCAGTGCCTGGCTGACAACGGCATTTTCACCGTTCAGTTTAGCGTAGTGCGCAGCCATGGTGCCCTGCAGTTCAGCGAATTCGCCGACCATCCCGGTTACGAGGTCGAACTTGTAGATGCTTGCAGCGCGCTGCAGATTGGCAGCCTCGGTGTCAGTCAGCCCAAACTTGGTGGCCAGAATACCGGCAATCACTTGTACGCGCTGCATTTTGGCAGCCAGTGAACCGAGCTTTTCGTGGAAGGACACGTTCTGCAACCGCGCAACGTAATCTGCAATCGTCTTCTTCTGGTCTTCAGCGTAGAAGAAGGCAGCGTCCTCAAGACGTGCAGTCAGTACCTTCTCGTTACCGCGGATGACGTTGTCCAGGTGTTCAGCGTTCCCGTTGCGCACCCCGATAAACACGTTAACCATCTTGCCAGAGTTGTCGCGAGCGTAGAAGTAACGTTGATTGTCCTTCATAGACGTAATCAGAACGGCTTCCGGAATCTGCAGGTACTTGGCGTCGAACTTGCCGGCAAAAGCCGTTGGGAATTCCACCAGGTTGTTGACTTCTTCGAGCAAATCCGCGTCCAAATCGATGGTCCAGTTGTTCTGGTCAGCGATGGCGTTAATCTGGTCGGCAATGAGCTGCTTGCGTTCGTTCGGGTCAACAATGACCTTCTGGCCGCGCAGTGCTTCGACGTAGTCCGCAGGCTTCTTGATGTCAACAGCGTGGCCGAGGAAGCGGTGGCCCTGCGTGGTCCGCCCTGCTGCAACATCTAGCAACTGCATTGGCACCACCTGATCATCGAGCAGGCTGACAATCCAGTGCACAGGACGAATGAACTCAAAGTCGTACTGACCCCAGTGCATCCGGGTTGGGAAAGTCAAACTTTTCACAACATCGATGAGACCAGCCAGAATGTCGGCGGCAGGCTTGCCGGCGATTTCCTTGTGCAGGTAAACGTATTCGGTACCTTTGATTTCCTTGAAAATGATGTCGTCAGGCGTCATGCCTTGACCGCGGCTGAAACCAATTGCTGCCTTCGTCCAGTTGCCGTCAGCATCTTGGGCAATTTTCTTGGCTGGACCCTTCACGTCTTCACTGACGTCGTCCTGCTTGGCAGCAAGGCCGGAGATCAGGAGCGTCAGGCGGCGCGGCGTTGCGTACTTTTTGATTTCGCCAAAAGCCAGGCCGTTTTCCTTGAGGTACTTGGCCGTCTTCTGGGCGAGCTGGTTCAAACTTGGGGTTACGACATGGGCAGGCATGTCCTCGAGGCCGATTTCAAGTAAGTAATCCATGTTACTTGTCCTCCTTTGCTTCTTCGTGCTTGAGCAGTGGGAACCCAAGCTTCTTGCGTTCTTCAACGAACGCACGGGCAACCTTGTGCGCCATCTTACGGATGCGACTCAGGTAACCAGCACGTTCGGTAACGGAGACCGCACCACGGGCATCGAGCAAGTTAAAGGTGTGGCTGCACTTGAGGATGTAATCGTAGGCTGGGTG
This sequence comes from Lacticaseibacillus songhuajiangensis, assembly GCF_003946025.1. Lineage (GTDB taxonomy): Bacteria > Bacillota > Bacilli > Lactobacillales > Lactobacillaceae > Lacticaseibacillus > Lacticaseibacillus songhuajiangensis. The sequence continues at coordinate 39,418 of NZ_RHNR01000002.1, forward strand.
CACCAGACCAAGGTCCATCAGGCGCCAAGCTTCCTTTTCATAGTCGTTGAAGAAGCGCAGCAACATGTCCTGGTCACTTTCTTCAAAGGAGTACTTGGAGTGTTCGTATTCTGGTTCCTTGAAAATATCGCCGTAAAGGACACCGTCGCCCCATTCGAGGTCGTAGACGGAGTTCACATCCTGGATGTAGGACGCCAAGCGCTCCACACCGTACGTGATTTCACTCGTAACAGGCGAAACTTCAAGGCCACCGACAACTTGGAAGTACGTGAACTGGGTAACTTCCATCCCGTCCAGCCAAACTTCCCAACCAACACCGGCACAACCCATGGATGGGTTTTCCCAGTTGTCTTCAACGAAACGAATATCGTGTTCAAGTGGTTCGATGCCCAGGGCACGCAGCGAATCCAGGTAGTATTCCTGGATGTTCTTTGGTGATGGCTTCATGACCACTTGGAACTGGTGGTGTTGGTACAAGCGGTTCGGGTTTTCCCCGTAACGGCCATCGGCTGGCCGGCGGGAAGGTTCCACGTAAGCGGCGTTCCAAGGTTCAGGACCAATGGCGCGCAGGAAGGTGTACGGGCTCATCGTCCCCGCACCCTTTTCCGTGTCGTAGGACTGCATCAACATGCAGCCCTTGCTGCCCCAGAACTGTTGCAGTGTCTGGATCATCGTTTGAACATTCATTTTCTTAACCAATGCTCAGTCTCCTTTTTGTTTGGTTCACGGGACAGGCCAGGCATCACGCCAAGTACCCCTGTGGACAGTTACTCTGGTACCGATGAGAAAATAAAAAACGCCCCTATGCCAAAACTGGCATAGGGACGCTTCATCAGCGCGGTTCCACCCTATTTCGTGCGGTTCATCACAAAACCACACGCTCTTTCGGAAGTGGCTCAAAAACGCCAATTACTACGCGGATCCGCTCGGCTCACACTCTCCCGAACTCGCTGGTTACGCGCGCAGCAACCCTTTTTCTCATCGCCTGTTAAACTGTTATCCATTCTAGCACAGATAAAATTAATTGCTAGTGTCTGGGTGATTTTCGTCGCGTCGGCGCGGCTTCAACGCTTGAATATGACTGCCCGCGCCGTTCAGTTCATCAAGAAAACGCTTGGCCTTAGGCTGAATGCCGACCAAACCGTCGTAAATCCGGTCAATGACATTCCGCAGTTCACGCCGCGTGTCTTCGCGAACGGCGACTTTGCCGAGTTGCAACAAGTCTGTTTGTGAAAATAACCGTAAGTAATATACACAGCGCTGACTGGCATGGTAACGCCGCGGGTCAAGCTCCCAGTGATTGCTGCAAAGCAAACCACCGTATTTGTCCGAGAAATCAAGTGGTAAGTCGCTGCGTCCACAAACACTGCAACCGCGCCAATTGGGACCAACCCCAAAACTCGGCAGCAATTGAATCTCAGCAATGTTGGTAACTATCTGCGGGTCAGTGCCACTGTCGATGAGTTTGAGGGCCTGTTCGGTGAAGGCAAACCACTGCGGCAAGGCCTGGTCTTCATCAAACGCGAGGTCAACTAGGGCCAAGATGTAACTGGTATAGGCATTCAGTTCCAAGTCGCTACTAATCTGCTTAAATTGCACTGTGCCCCGCACCGTGTTGACGTAGGACAGACCAGAGCCGGACGCAATGGTCCCCACGAAATCGCTCACCGTAAACGGTAAAATGGCCGCCGCCATCCTGAAGCCAGGTTTACGGGCCCGTCGGAACAAAAACATGCGCTTACCGAAGCGGTCTGTCAGCATTTTGACCAGCATGTCGCTCTCGCGATAGTTATAGCGGGCAATAATCAGCCCCCGAAAGTCTTCTGGTGCCCGACTCATTAGCGCAGGTCCTTCTTGTTGTAACCAAGGGTACGCAGGTAGGCGTTGTTATCCCGCCAGTTCTTTTGTACCTTCACCCAGAGCTTCAGGTTCACCTTCTCACCGAGCAGTGTTTCAATATCACGGCGGGCCTTAATCCCGATTTGCTTCAGCATGGAGCCGCCCTTGCCGATGATGATGGCCTTTTGTCCAGGACGCTCAACGAAGATATTGGCTTCAATCTGGAGTTTGCCACCAACGTAATCCTTCATCCGTTCAACCACGACAGCAACGGCATGGGGCACTTCATCGTGGCTGAGTTCCAGAATTTTTTCACGAATCAGTTCGCCAACAACGAAGTATTCCGGGTGATCGGTCAGTTCGTCATCTGGATAGTATTGCGGACCTTCTGGCAGGTCTGCAATCAGTTTAGCGAGCAAGTCGTCCACGTTGTTACCCATCGTTGCAGAGATTGGGAAGATTTCATTGAAGTCGCGCATCTTGCTGTACTCCGTGATGAGGGGCAACAAGTCGTCAGGGTGCACCAGGTCAATTTTGTTAATCAGCAGGTAGACCGGACTCTTGACTTTTTCCAGTTCGTTGAGGATCCACTTGTCCCCGCGACCAGGTTCTTCATCAGCTGCAACCATGAAGAGCACGGCGTCCACCTGGTTCAAAGTCGACAGTGCCGCCTGGTCCATGTATTCGTCGAGCTCATTTTGTGGCTTGTGAATACCAGGTGTATCCACAAACACAATCTGGGCGTCTGGCTGGGTGTAAATCCCGTTAATCTTGTTACGGGTGGTCTGTGCCTTTGGCGACATGATGGCGACCTTCTCACCCAGGATGCGGTTCATGAAGGTTGACTTGCCGACGTTAGGCCGGCCGATGATGGCGACGAAGCCGGAACGGTGTTTTGGTTCGTTAGGCATTGTGCATATCTCCTTTGACAAATGATCCGGGCAACAAGGCAGCGACGGTCGTGTCGTCAATTTCGCCATGCAGGTTGCCGAGGTAAACTGGGGCGTCCTGCGCCATGAATTCGGTCATTACCTGCCGGCAGGCACCACAAGGGGCAACGCCGGCATCGGTGTCGGCGACCACAGCGAGTTCGCTGATTTCGTAATAACCGGCACTCGCTGCGGCAAATAAGGCGTTGCGCTCGGCACACATGGTGAGGCCGTAGGAGGCATTCTCAATGTTGGCACCCGTGAACACTCTGCCATCGCTGGTCAAAGCGGCCGCCCCCACGCCAAAATGCGAGTACGGAATGTACGCGTTCTTGCGGGCAGCGATGGCCGCCTGCATCAGTTTTTCTTTAGTCATACTATCAATCTCCATTTGCTTAGAGTAACTGCAACAATGCCGGACCGAAGATCCACAGGCCGCTGATGACCGCGCCCAGTGCGACCAGCAACACAAACCCTGCCGCCAAATCTTTGGCTTGGCCGGCTAGTTTGTTGAAGTGTGGCCCGACTGCCGCGTCAACTGTCCGCTCGACTGCTGTATTGAGTGCTTCGGCTGCAAACATACTCACAATGACCAGTAGCAAAACTATCCAGCGTTGCCACGGCAAACGCAGCAGTGTGGCCGCAGCCATGCTGAGCAATGCCCAGACCAGGTCAAGCCGAGCATTACGTTCATGGCGCAACAAAGCCACCCCAGCAAGTGCATGCCGGAATGACTGGGGCCAGGTTTTGTTCTTGCCGACCTGTTTACCGTTCGAGGCCATAGGCAGACAAAATTTTCTCCTGAAGCGGAATCATCACTTGCTCATCTTCAGGTTGAATGTGATCGTAACCGTTCAGGTGCAAGAAACCATGGACAACGGTGTATCCGAGTTCGCGTTCAAAACTGTGGTCATAATCTTGCGCCTGTTCGCGCACCTTGCCCGGTGCGATGAAGAGGTCGCCGATATTTTCCGGAATGCCGTCGAACCCACTGAGATCCTCGTCTTCCCCATCTTCAATGGCGAAACTGATGACGTCGGTCACGCGATCGGTATTACGGTACTCACGATTTATCCGGCGAATTTCATCGTCACTGACGATGGTAATCGACATCTCAGTGTCGTCTGCTGACTGCAGCTCTTGAGCTGCGAAGTCGACCAATTTACGCACGAGTTGTTCGTGCGCCTCATCGAGTAACTTGTCATCGTCAAATAGTGTCAGGTCCATTACTTTTGCTCCTTTGTGTGCTGCGCCTGCCGAACTTGCTGCGCGTTGTCCGCTTCATCGTAGGCGGCAATGATGTTCGCCACGACTGGGTTGCGCACAACGTCATCGGCGCTGAAGTAGGCGAACTTGACCCGGTCAACGTGCTTCAAGATGTGTTGCACCTGAATCAAGCCACTCTTGTTCTTGTTCGGCAAATCGATTTGCGAGATGTCCCCATTCACAATCATCTTGGAGTTGAACCCCAGACGAGTCAGGAACATCTTCATTTGGGCCGGCGTCGTGTTCTGCGCCTCGTCGAGAATTGCGAAGGCAGTGTCAAGCGTCCGCCCACGCATGTAGGCCAGCGGCGCGATTTCAATGACACCGCGTTCCATGAGCCGCGCGGTGTGCTCCGTCCCCAGAACCGCGTGCAAAGCGTCATAAATAGGTCGCAAGTATGGGTCAACCTTTTCCTTCATGTCACCCGGCAGAAACCCGAGACTTTCACCGGCCTCAACCGCTGGTCGCGTCAAAATGATGCGTTCAACTTCGCCTGCCTTGAGTGCGGCAACCGCCATGACAACGGCGAGGTAAGTTTTACCGGTACCCGCGGGGCCAATCCCGAAGGTAATCGCATTGTGCTTAATCGCATTCACGTACTGACGCTGGCCAAAGTTCTTGACGCGGATCGGCGCACCCTTAGCATCCTTGATGAGGCTCTCACTGTATAGATCTAAGAAATAATCCAGTGTGCCCTTCTTAGCCATTTTGCTGGCGCTGATGACGTCAGGCTGGGCAATTCCGATGCCGCGCTGCAACAACTCACTCAACTTGCTGAGTACTTGATAAGCCAAGCTCCCGGCATGCGGATCACCTTCGATGCGCACCTCATCGCCTATCTGGCTGAGCGTGACGCCGAGTTCCTGCGCAATCGTGTCCAGGTTTTGATTATTCACACCAATCAAGCTAATCATCTGGTCGGTGTTACTCAAAATAAAGCGTTTGGAAACAGTTTCTTCTGCCAACGACAGTCCTCCTTGTCCGTGGTTATATTTTAGCATATAATGCAACAACCGCGCGGTTTGTGACGTAATTATACAGCTGTCGCCATGAATCTGGTGGATACAGAAACCCGCACGTGTCCGTTATGTGCATAATTGGGGTCATTAAATAGGCGCTCGCTCCGCTACGGATGTGGGCGAGTATGTGCTGAGCCGCTATTCTCCCAGCACAAAAAAAGACCCGGATTCTCATCCAGGTCCTTTCCGTTAGGCATTCAGCTTTGCCTTAACGATGCTACTTACGAGGGCACCATCCGCCTGACCCTTTACCTTAGGCATAAGGGCCTTCATAACGAGACCAAATTGCTTTGGACTTGTCGCGCCGACAGAAGCAATTGCTTCGTCAACGAGTTTGGCGACGGCATCTTCATCAAGTTGCGCCGGTAAGTACTTTTCGACAACTGGAATCTCGGCCTTAATCTCTTCGGCTAAGTCCTCACGGTTACCAGCTTCGAATTGTTCAAGTGAATCCTTCCGCTGCTTGAGCTCTGTTGCAAGTACGGAACGTTCCTCGTCTTCACTGAGATCGTGTCCGGAGGCAATCTTGGCGTTTGTTAGCGCAGTCTTAATCGCACGGATAACGTTCAATGAAACCTTGTCGTGCTCCTTCATTGCACTCTTCAAATCCTGATTCAAAGCATCGGTTAATGCCATATTCAATCAGTCCTTAGATTAGTACTTCTTACGCTTACGAGCCGCCTCAGACTTGAGCTTACGCTTTACGCTAGGCTTTTCGTAGAATTCGCGCTTACGGTATTCTGCCAATGTGCCTGCCTTGGATACGGTCCGCTTGAAACGGCGCAGTGCATCGTCGAGAGATTCGCTTTTCTTAACAACTGTCTTAGCCATGTGTTATTTCCCTCCCTCCAAAACGATGTAACCACTGATCAGTATCCGGTCAGCAATTCTTAAATATTATAGCTAAGCTGACCCCATGCGTCAATGAAAATGGCGACAATTTTTCAAACTTTGTGCAATGACCGCCGGATAGTTTTTGACCCCGGCGAGACATTAAAGACGTCCGAACAGATTTGCTCGCCGTGTCCCGCACCGAAAGACGGCCGCATTTGTGAATTATTGGGCCAAATTGGGCCTAAAAGTAGCCAGCCCCGCGCTGGTGGTGCCAAAATCGGATTCTGAAGAGAAATTCGCCATGTTTACTTGGTTTCCCTGACCGTTATTTTACTTTGTGGTATCATAATGTCAATGACAGCGTTAACAAATAGAAATGAGGCGTATTCCCATGGATAATAAAATTAACTTCTACATTGTATCCGATTCTGTCGGTGACACCGCCAACCAGCTCGCCGAAGCCGTCGCCGCGCAGTTTCCGCGCCTGACGCCCCGCTACCTGCGCTACCCATTCATCCAAACACAGGCCAAATTGTACGAGGCGCTTGATGCCGCCAAGGAAAACGACGGTATTGTGATTAATACTTTTGCGACTGGCAACCTGGGTAAGGACGCCACAGAGTACGCGCAGGCACACGGCATTGCCTGCTTTGATGTCTTCTCACCAATTGTTGACGCGATTAGTGAGCAGCACCAGGAAGCACCATCCGGCGTTGCTGGTTCGGTCCACGACCTGAACGACGATTACTTTGACCGCATTAGTGCCATTGAATTCGCCGTAACCTATGATGACGGCAAGGATCCTAAAGGCTTTCTCAAAGCGGACATCGTGCTGCTGGGTGTTTCGCGGACAAGTAAGACCCCGCTTTCCCTCTTCCTCGCGAACAAGAACCTCAAGGTGGCCAACTTGCCACTGGTGCCCAAGGCCAAAATTCCAGATGAAATCTACGAAGTGGACCCAAGCAAAATCATTGGGTTAACCACTGATCCGCAAGTCCTGATGGAATTCCGGCGTCAGCGGATGATTGCATACGGGCTTAACCCCGACACAACCTACTCCGCCCGGACGCAAGTGCTGGAGGAACTCGATTTTGCCAGCAAGTTGTACGCGAAACTCGGCTGCATGGTCATCAACACTGCGCACCGCTCGATTGAAGAAACCGCCACGCTCATTATGGAACACATGGGGCTGGACGTTTTTGATAAGTAAGTCAAAAAGAAGAAGCTTGTCCAGCTGGACAGGCTTCTTCTTTTATTCAGCTTCCAAGTGCACACTACCATCCTCTGCAGACAAGGCAATTTCTGCCTTTGGGTTTGCGCCAATATGACCGCTTTTTTGATGATCACCGGTTGTGGCGATGGTGGTAAAATTCTCCGGTGTCGCAATGGCATCGGCGGCGGTGAGTATATACTGCGCTGCTTCTACGGCCTGCTGATACATAATATCTCCCTGCTTTAGGGACGCGGTCACAGTCGGCGCATGCAATTGGCTGGCCGCCAGATAGCCAGTCGTCAGCTGCACCTGAATGTGTGCCGCGCGCAAGTCTTGCAGCCGAGCAGTGACATGGCCGCCATTAATGACAATGCCGCCTTCGACATTCAGCTTTCGCAGCTGCGCCTCGCCCTCACCGCAGTGCAGCTGGAGCCGCCCAAACACAGATTGCTCAACTAGCGGACTGCCGGACGTTAAATCCAGTTGCGCAGCATGCAGATTGCTTCCGCGGAGGGTCACGTCACCGCGGGTGCTGGCCACAGCCAACTGCCGTGCGGCCAGGTAAATCAATTCGACGTTGCCGCCATCAGTCGTGATGCCCAAATTGTCCAGACTGCGCAAATTGAGTACCCCCACGTTGCCCGCTTTATTATGAATTTGGACGTCACCTTTGAAACGCGCAGGAATCCCCAGCGTCACCAGTGCACTGCCCCACATCGGCGCCTCACCAGCACTGTTTGTCGGTCGTGCGCCCGGCAACACGTGTAGCACTTCGCCCTCCTGCACAAGACTGCCAGCGTATTCGTCCAGGTAATGGGTAAAGTGCTCACGCAGCCGCAACTCGTTGCCGTTGGTTGGAAATACGCGCACGTCCGCACCCCGGCTTTCAATCAAAATCGTGCGAACACCAATCAGGCTGTGGGTCAATTCGTTTTGCGCGTGGGCACGGGCTAATTCACCGCTCGCGGCAACTAGAGCAGGTGCAGTCGCATCTGTTTGTTCACTCTGCTCAGTTGCAGCGCGTACTGGTGCGCGGTTCAGCAGCAACGCGGCAACTGCGCGCACGTCGCCAGCCGCGGCAATGGTTTGTTGGGCGATACTGGCGGCGGTCGCACCAGTAGCTGCGCGCTTTAAGGCACCTGGTAGCAGTTCGCCCGTCAAGTTGTCGACGCAGCGATTTAGCGCGTCGTCCTGACCAAAATCTTGCAGTTGCTGCTGCAGTGTCTGCTTGAGGGCCTGCTGGATCAGTTCATCACGCGTTCTTGCCTGCGTCGCTAACTGTGCGTGCAACTTTCGCAGCTGCTGACCAGCTTGTTGCAAGCGGTGGTCGCCGCTAGCCGTCAGAACATAGACACAGCGTTGGCGAATCGTATTTGCGACCACCAACTCATTCTGGCGCATTGCCTGTAAGTTGGCGAGCACTGCAGTCCAGCTCAGGTGCACGGCGCCCTGACTCAAACGATTCAAACGTTTGCTTAAACCGAGTGCCGTGTCAGTTTGTTCCGTCATCAAATCAAGCAACAACAACTGAACCTCGTTACCACGCAATGCAGCGTTTGCCATGATTATCATCCTCCAAAGTCTCTCGGCTCTATTTTAAGCCTGTTTTCAGGTAAAGGAAAAGGAGCACAGTCGCTCGGGCCTGCACTCCTAGATGTCACAGAATATCGATAATTAGCGAATTTGCGGTTCGTAGAATCTCCCCATGATTTTGGCAGAATCCGTAATCGAAACGAACGCATACGGATCGGAGTTCTTCATGGCGACTTCCAAATCATACATTTCGGCACGGGAAATGACGGTAAACAGAATGGTCATTTCCTGGTGGCGGAACGCCCCCTCAACGTCGTGCACAATGGTAATCCCGCGGCGCAGACCGTTTTGAATTTCACTAATAACCTTCTTGGGGTGCGCGGTCACAATCATAACCTGCAGACGCTGCTGGCGCGTGTACAGGGAATCAATCATGCGTCCGTTGATGAAGATAGAGAGCGCAGAAATCAGCGCGTGTGGCCAGCTGTAAATGAAGCCCGCAATCAGAATAATGACTAAGTTAAATGCAATGTTGATTTGGCCAATTGACTTACCGGTCCGTTTGCGAATGACGATGCCCAGGATGTCCAGACCCCCGGTTGAGATATTGTTCCGCAATGCCATCCCCGTCCCGAGCCCGTTAACCACTGCCCCGAAAATCCCACAAATGATGGGATCTTTAGTGAGCGGCGGAAAGTGCATCGTCCGCAGCATGATGGTTGAAAAGAGCACGGCCAGGAAGGTGAAGAAGGTGAAGCGGTGGCCAATTTTGCGCCAGCCCAGAATAAAGAGCGGCACGTTCAGTACGAAGAGCATAATCCCGGTTGAGAAAACATCAGTGGAGCGCATCAGTCCACCGAAGAGCGGGACATCAAACCAGCGGCCGACCACTGTCGAAATCAGTTGCGCAGCACCGGTAATCCCAGATGCGTAGACACCACCCGGTTCCCAGAAAAGGTTCAGGGCCAGCGTGACACAGATGCCGTAGAAGAAAGCGGCCGATAAGCGGCTGACATTTTGATGCCGCCTGATAATCTTGTCCAGTTCGTTCATTAGCTTTAATCCCCCACTATTACTCGCTTTTACTTGCATCAGTATAACACGTTGCCCGCCGGTTTTTGAAAATAGACTGCAAACGGTCAGGCCGTTCGATAATTTTATGTATAAACAAGCCGCCCCAGGCAAAATGCCATGCGCAATTTCACCTGGGGCGGCTTGTATTATGTGGCATCAGCGGCAGACGGCTTACTTGTCGTCTTCTTCCGCCTTTGCTTTGTCCGTCACGTCAATGCCGAGTGGCACCAGCTGGTCTTCAGCAACCGGCTGTGGCGCACGGGTCATTGGCTCGCTGGCATTGCTGTTCTTAGGGAACGCAATGACGTCGCGAATGTTGTCCTTACCGGCCAGCAGCATGGCAAAACGGTCGAGTCCGATTGCCAGACCACCATGAGGTGGAAAACCGTAGTCAAGGGCATCCAGGAGGAAGCCGAACTGCTGCCGCGCCCGTTCTGGCGTGAAGTCCAGTGCCTTGAGCATCTTCTCCTGAATCTCACGGGTGTGAATACGGATGGAACCACCCCCGATTTCGTAACCGTTCAGCACAATGTCGTAAGACTGGGCGTGAGCCTTGTATGGCTCGGAGTCGAGCAGGTGCACGTCTTCTTCGTTTGGCATCGTGAATGGGTGGTGCGCAGGAACCCAGCGCTGGTCCCCTTCATCGAATTCAAACAGTGGCCAGTTAACAATCCAGACAAACTTGAATTCATCTTCGTTAATGAGGCCGAGGTCCTTACCGTAGTAGCTGCGCAGGTAACCCAGCGTGTCGCGGACAACCTTTGCACTGGAGGCAACGAAGAGGATCATGTCACCGGACTTGGCGCCCAGTGGTTCAGTCAGCTGCTTGCCGTCGCCAAAGAACTTGGAGATAGGACCAGAGATGCCGTCGTCAGTGACTTTGAGCCAGGCGAGACCCTTGGCACCAAAGCGCTTGATGTATTCCTGCTGCTTGTCAATCATCTTGCGGGAGTACTTGTCAGCACCACCCGGCAGCACGATGGCCTTCACCTGGCCGCCGTCTGCGACCGCACCGGCGAAGACTTTGAAATCAGAGTCTTTGACGATGTCAGAAACGTCTTGCAGTTCCATGCCAAAACGCAGGTCTGGCTTGTCGCTACCGAAACGGTCCATGGCTTCCTGCCAGTCCATCTTCTGAATTGGGGTGTCGATGTCGATGCCCTTCACGTCCTTCATGACGCGCTTGAGCAGACCTTCGGTAATATCCTGAATTTCTTCAGCAGACAGGAAACTCGTTTCCATGTCAATTTGGGTGAATTCAGGCTGGCGGTCGCCACGCAGGTCTTCATCACGGAAACAGCGGGCAATCTGGAAGTAACGGTCAAAGCCGGCGCCCATGAGCAGCTGCTTAAACAGCTGTGGGGATTGCGGCAAAGCGTAGAAGCTACCTGGGTAAACCCGTGATGGCACCAGGTAGTCACGTGCCCCTTCAGGCGTACTCTTGGTCAAATCAGGCGTTTCAATGTAGACAAAGCCATTCTCGTCGAAGTAGTGGTTCGTGGACATCGTAATCTTGGACCGGAGCATCAGGGCCTTTTGCATCTCTGGCCGGCGCAAGTCCAGGTAACGGTACTTGAGCTTGGTGTCTTCGGTTGCCGTGACATTATCATCAATATCGAACGGCGCAGTCTTGGCCTTGTTCAAAATGGTGAGCTTGTGTACTTCAACTTCGACTTCCCCGGTCTTCATGTTAGGGTTCACGGCTTCGGGCTTGCGCGCCTTAACGGTCCCGGTGGCTTCAATGACGAATTCGCTGCGCAGAGTGTTGGCCTGCTCAAGTGCTGCAGCATCAAATTCGGCAGAGAAAACGAGCTGGACGATGCCAGCGCGGTCACGCAGGTCGACGAAAATCAGGTTGCCCAGTCGGCGACTCTTTTTTACCCAGCCCTTGAGGGTCAGGGTCTTATCAACGTCAGCGGCGGTTACGTCGCCGGCGTACATACTTCTTTTTGCCATGTGAAATTAAATCTCCTTAATCATTAAGCATGCGCTTTTGCACGCCCGCAAAATCAGTGCGCAACGCGGATTGCTGAACCTCGGTCTGTTCGCCGCTCGTCATGTTCTTGACGTTGGCAGTGCCAGCCGCCAGCTCCTTTTCGCCCAGCGTAATGACCAGCTGCGCATTTTCCTTGTTAGCAGACTTGAACTGCGCTTTGGCCTTGCGATCCATGAAGTCCAGATCGACACTGCCGCCCTGCTTACGGATGTCCGTTGCCAGTTGCAGTGCGGCCGTCTGTGCGTCACTGCCAATGGCCACGATGTAGCTATCAAGTGGGTGGCTGACTTCTTTACCCGCCAGCAGCAGGAGCAGACGCTCAACACCCATCCCGAAGCCGACACCAGGGGTTGCGGGTCCGCCAAGTTCTTCGGCAAGACCGTTGTAACGCCCGCCGGCAAGAATGGTGGTGTAACCACCGCCAAATGCAGGGTCATCACTCATCACTTCGAAGATGGTGTGGTTGTAGTAATCCAGGCCACGTACCATGGTTGAGTTCACGACGTAATCAATGCCAATGGCATCCAGAGCTTGTTTTGCCTGGTCGAAATGCGCCTGTGCTTCTGGTGTTAAGTAATCCAGAATTGATGGGGCATCTTTGACAATTTCCTGATCGTGCTTGTCCTTACTGTCGAGAATCCGTAGGGGGTTCTTTTCCAGCCGGATTTTGGAATCTTCAGAAAGTTCGTCCTTGAATGGCGTCAGGTAGTCGACGAGGGCCTTGTGGAAGTTCTTGCGGCTCTCAGGGTCGCCCAGACTGTTGATTTCAAAACGCAGGTTCTTAGCACCAAAAGATGTCAGCAGTTCCCGTGCCAGCGCGATGGTCTCGGCATCCAGTAGTGGTGAATCACTGCCGAATGCTTCCACCCCGATCTGGTGGAACTGCCGCTGGCGACCAGATTGTGGCCGTTCGTAGCGGAACATTGGTCCCATGTAGTAAACCTTGTAAGGCTTACCGTACTCGGGTCCGTACAACTTGTTTTCGATGTAGGCCCGCACTACGCCCGCGGTCCCTTCAGGGCGCAACGCCATTTGGCGGCCACCCTTATCTTCGAAGACGTACATTTCCTTGGAAACAACGTCACTGGTTTCGCCGCTCGTGCGTGAAAAGACATCCGCACTTTCAAAAATCGGCGTCCGTACCTCCTGGTAACGGTAGCGCGCAAAGACGTTGCGCGCGGTCGATTCTACATACTGCCAGAGATCACTGTCTCCGGGCAAAATATCTGCAGTGCCTTTTGGCCGCTGATAAGTCATACTAGTCCCCTCTCTTCCAGAAAAAAACACCCCTCGCCTCATCGACGAAGGGTGCAAGCACGGTACCACCTTACTAATTTTACTCACGCCATAACGGTGGCTTACCGGAGCTTGTCCGCCTCCAAAGTGTCCTTCGGTCTTTTGTGGGCTCACACCGTCCCCACTCGCTTAAATGCGACCTACTCAATCTTCTTCACTGGCGCTGGAATTTATTCATTGCTATCTTACCCACTATTCCCGCTGGTGTCAATTGATACCGGCCTTTGCGCACGCATTAATGGCCGTTAGTAGATGCATAAAATCAGGTGAACGTTTTCACCGTGTAACGGGTAATTTCTTTAAGATGCTTAAGAACGCGTCTCTAGCGGCAAAAAGCGTCCAAAATCCCCCTGTTTTTTGTTATAATACTGCTAATGGAACTTTCGGGGTGCATATATTATGAAGAAAACACTACGCCTTAACCGCTGGGCCTTGGTCGGCATTACCGCCGCCCTGCTTGGTATCAGCGTTTTATCAACTACTGTCCTTGCGAATACCGATACAATTGGCGTCAAAGCGGACGTGCTTAACGTTCGACTTGGCCCTGGTTTGTCGTACAACGTGATGGGCCAAATGCAAAAAGGCAGCACGCTCACCGTCATTGGCCAGAAGAATTCCTGGTACCAAGTACGCTTAGCGGGCAATAAGATTGGCTGGGTTGCCAGCTGGTTAGTCGAGCACAACGCGGCAACCACTACCAACGCATCAGTCGCCCTTGCCAGCACCAGTCTGACCGTGCGCCAATACGGTTCGAGCACAGCCAAACAGTTAGGCACACTCGCTGCCGGCAGCAGCGTCAAAATTTTGTATACGCAAGGTAATTGGAGTCAGATTGAGTACAAAGGCGGCGCCGGTTGGGTGCACAGCAATTACCTGACCAAAACGGGCCAAACCGCAGCTGTCACCACGAGCCAATCACAACTGAGCAGTGCGACTGCCAGCGCCAACCTCAAGGTCCGCACCAATACGGCAACGAACCTGCGCGATACTGGCGGTATCAACGCCAGCATCGTTGCCAAGTTGGCTAACAACACCGAGCTCACCGTCCTTTCGCAAGATGGCGATTGGTACCGCGTGCGGACCAGCACAGGCAAAACGGGCTTTGTTGCTAGCTGGGTCGTGAGCACGCCAAGCAACGGTAGCACAAACAAGGCGGCGACATCACTTGCAGAAGCGACCATTGTCATTGATCCTGGTCATGGCGGCAGCGACGTCGGGGCCAGTTCGACTAGCGGTAAGTACGAAAAGACGTACACGCTGGAAACGGCCGATAAAATTGCCAGTCAGCTGCGTGCGGCTGGTGCCAACGTGGTAATGACGCGGACGACTGACACCTTCGTGGATCTCTCCCCGCGGCCAACACTGGCAGCCAAGTTGCACGCCGACGCATTCATTAGTATTCACTTCGATTCCACGTCTTCAGCGAACAGCGCTAGCGGCCACACGACCTACTACTACAGCAAGACTAAGGACCTAGCTTTGGCCAACGCCCTGAGCAAGGCCACAAGTAGTTTGCCGGTGTCCAGCCGCGGCGTGGCGTTTGGGAATTACGAAGTGCTGCGCGACAATACGCAACCTTCCGTGCTGCTGGAACTAGGCTACATTAATTCGAAGACCGACTTCACCCACATCAGCAGCAGTTCGTACCAAGAAAAGGTTGCTGCCGATGTCCGCGCTGGTCTTAACCAGTACTTCGCAGCTGGCAATCACCAGTAGCGCCGTCCGGCAGCGATAGCGTTGGAAATTCTATCCGCAAGTATGCTGGATTTGAAAATAGGGCTTCGACCGCAAGGTCGGGCCTGGGGCGACTTGGTTACGTGCCCGCAGGTAGGTGGCGCGGGGTCGAGCTACGCGGCCGTGGCACTAAGCGCTGAAGCGCCAAGTGCCACTGGCTCACGCCGAGCAAGCTCGGCTACCGCTAAACTTTTTGCCGAAGCCCTTGGCACAAAGTTTTACCCCGAACATGAATAGCCGATACAATACGGCTCACGCCGGTTGTATCGGCTATTCATGTTCTTTGCGCGCCACCTATCTGTGTTCACTCCACCAAGTCGCCCCAGTCCCTAAGTGCTACCACAATACTCTCACAATACTCTGGTGGGGAAAGTTTCAAACTACGCTGGCAGAAGCACCAGACAGATTTGATGGACATTTAATTGAGAAATGCTGGCACAGCGAGTGGTTCTTCAGGTTTCTCGAACGTCTTGAACATTGTGAACACAGAACTCGTTCTCGTATAGTTCCATAATTCCGTGTATTGTTGGATCTCAGACTCAATTTTTTTAGAACGTTGTTATCAGGTTTCTGTGGTGCGTTCTACTCAGTAACGTGTCGGCCACGGAGGTGAGGGGGCGCTTGGGTGGAACGATTGAGGACGGAGCGGCGAAACGAATCATGTTTGGAGATTCGGCGTTCTTTGCCGGAGCTTCGTACATGATTCGCGGGAGCGCGCATTTTGACGCTGGGTTTGCGGCAAAATCGCCAGTGAAAGCCCAAAGGGCTTGAACGGTCCCCGCCGCGCAGTCCTCAATCGTGGAACCCAAACGCACGCGCGCCGGAGTTGCCGACTACCCGCCTAGCGGCGTGAAAACACTGCAGAAGCCTGGCGTGACTTCGTCACCAAAACACTTACGCTGACAAACAGTAATAGCCCCACCAGAATAATCTGGCGGGGCTATTTGCATGCAAAATTTAGTTTTGCCAGTCGTTCGGATTGTCGCGCCACTTGGCGAGCAAAGCGAGTTCAGCGTCATCGATGTCGCCCAACTTGCGCGCCGTTGCAATTAAGCTGCTGTAGCCAGTCAGCGTGCGCAACTTAATCCCCGCATCCGCGAAGTTCTTGGTTGCAGCAGCCAGCTCATAGCTGAAAATACCTGCAACGCCGATGACGTTAGCACCTTCTTTTGCAGCTGCCGCGCACGCGTTCAAAACGCTACCGCCAGTTGAAATCAGATCATCAATGACAACAGTGTTGGCACCCTTGAGAATGCGGCCCTCAATCTGCCGCCCCTGGCCATGGTCCTTGGGCTTGGAGCGCACATAAACCATTGGCAAGTTTAGGCGTTCTGCAACCCAGGCTGCGTGCGGAATACCAGCCGTGGCCGTCCCCGCGATGATGTCCACTTGCGGATATTCACGGGCAATTAATTCTGCTAAGCCGTCCGCAATATTTTTGCGCACAATGGGGTACGCAATGGTCAAACGGTTATCCGTGTAGATGGGACTAATCATCCCGCTGGCCCAGGTGAACGGTTTGTTCGGTGATAAGGTGACCGCCCCGATGCTGAGTAAGTCACGGGCGATGATTTCATTGTAATTAGTCATGATTTTCCTCCCAAGCCTTCTTAATTTGTACGTATGCCGTAACCGGATCTGCTGTCTGCGTGATTGGCCGGCCCACTACTAATGCTGAGCTGCCCATGGCATGCGCAGTTCCTGGGGTGGCGACGCGCTGCTGATCGCCTTTGCGGCCGCCAACGGGACGGATGCCCGGAGTCACGCGCAAAAAATCGTCGCCAAGTTGCTGCCGAATTGTGTCCGCTTCAAACGCGGAACAGATTGCCCCGTCGGCGCCGTTCGCCTTGGCCAGTTGTGCTAAATGCAAAACCGCCGCCGTCATGTCTTGGTTAACCATGAGTTCCTCATGTAATTGCGTGGCACTCGTTGAGGTCAACTCCGTCACTGCCAGTAGTAATGGCGGTTCGCCAGTAGCGCCTTCGTCTAATCCCCGCCGCGCGGCGGCAATCATTTTGCTCCCCCCCGCGGCATGAATGGTGATCATGTCCGCACCGAGCTTGGCAAGCACCCGCGCACTGGCCTCAACTGTGTTAGGAATGTCGTGCAGTTTCAAATCGAGAAAGACTTTACACCCGCGCCGTTTGAGTTCCTGCAAAATGCCAGAACCGGCAGCGTAGAAGAGCTCCATGCCAACTTTGACAAACAAGTGTGCATCTTGCGAAAAGCGGTCTAAGAATGCCTGTGCGTCTGCCCAGTTGGGAAAATCGAGTGCAATAATCGGTTCGTTAATTTTCATGCTGTCACTCCTACAATGCCTGAGTTGTGAATGCCCGTGATTCCAGCACCTGCAAAATGGCCGCCGCCGTATCGATGGCGGTAAACAGTGGCACGCCGGTCATCGTGGCAGTTTCGCGAATGGTTGCAGCATCGGCGTGAGCATCCTGATCGGTTTCGACCGTGTTGATAGCCAGCTGCACTTTCCCACCGCGAATTTGGTCAACAACGGTTTCACCCGGCGCACCAATTTTGGCAACGGGGGTGTTCGCGAGGCCGTGTTCCTTGAAGTAATCAGAAGTGCCGCTCGTGGCCAGCACACAGTAACCAAGCGCCCGGAACCGCCGTGCGAGTGCGAGCGCTTCTGGCTTCTGCTTGCCGGCGATGGTGAACAACACGTTGCCGTGTTCAGGCACCTTCACTTTTGTCGCCGCAAAAGCCTTGTACAAGGCCTTTGCTAGCGTGGTGTCGCTGCCCATTACTTCGCCGGTCGACTTCATCTCCGGTCCGAGCAGGCTGTCCACGTCGGCCAATTTGGAGAAGGAAAACACGGGTGCCTTGACGTGCACCATGTCACCTGGTGTGTGCAGGCCAGTGCCGTACGGCATGTCCGCGAGTTTCTCACCCATGATGACACGCGTTGCCACTTGTGCCATCGGAATGCCGGTTACCTTACTGAGAAAAGGCACGGTGCGGCTGGCCCGCGGATTCACTTCAATCACGTAGACCTTCCCTTCGCTGACGATAAACTGGATGTTCATCATGCCTACGGTCTTCAGCTCACGGGCCAGACTGTCGGCCTGCCGCACGATTTCACTAACAATTTCGGGTGCGAAATCCTGTGGTGGGTACATAGCCATCGAGTCACCGGAGTGCACCCCGGAACGCTCAATGTGTTCCATAATACCGGGCAGCAGTACATCCGTGCCGTCGGCGATGACGTCGACCTCACACTCACGTCCAGCTAGGTAATGGTCAATCAGCACGGGGTGATTTTGCGAAACCGAGACTGCCGTCGCCATGTAGTGCCGCAGCTCGGCATCGTTGTAGACAATTTCCATAGCGCGGCCGCCGAGGACGTAACTTGGCCGAATCAAGACGGGGTAACCCACCTGCGTCGCAATGACACTGGCCTGCTCGGTCGTGGTGGCGGTGGCCCCAGTTGGTTGCGGGATGTGCAGCTTATTAACCACCTGATCGAACTCGTCCCGGTCTTCAGCGCGATCCAAGTCAGCAACCGTTGTCCCAAGAATGGTAACGCCCCGTGCTGCCAGTGGCGCGGCTAGGTTAATGGCGGTCTGCCCGCCAAACTGAACAATCACGCCTTCTGGTTGTTCCAGGTCAATCACGTTCATGACGTCTTCGATGGTGAGGGGCTCGAAGTAGAGCTTATCGGAGATGGAAAAATCGGTCGAGACCGTCTCTGGATTGTTGTTCATGATGATGGCTTCGTAGCCCGCCCGCTGCAATGCTTTGACACAATGTACCGTTGCGTAGTCAAACTCCACGCCTTGGCCGATCCGAATGGGACCAGAACCAAGCACCAACACGGATGGCCGCCCAGACTTATTGCTTTCGTTTTCTTCATCGTAAGTGGCGTAGAAGTATGGCGTGCTGGAAGTAAACTCGGCTGCACAGGTATCCACCATCTTGTAGACTGGTGTAATCCCATTTGCCCCGCGCAATTGGCGCACGCTGGTGGCGTCACTAGCCCAGAGTTTGGCAATTTCGAAATCACTGAAGCCATTGCGCTTGGCGAGCTTCAAGCTAGCCAGATCGCCCTTGCTGGCGCGCAATTGCTGCTCAATTTCCACGATGTGGACGAACTTGTCCATGAAGAATGGATCAATGCCGCTGAGTTCGCAGACTTCTGCCGGTTTATAGCCGCGGCGTAGCGCCGCCATCACGTAGAAGAAGCGGTCGTCACGGGCATGTATGATTCGTTCACTGAGCAAATCGTCATCGGCTGCCTCTGCTTCCGCTGTTTCGGGGTGAATGGCGCCTATTTCCAGCGAGCGACAAGCCTTCAGAATCGACTCCTCGAAGTTCCGACCGATGGCCATGACTTCCCCGGTCGCCTTCATCTGGGTGCCAAGGGAGCGGTCGCCGCGTTCAAACTTGTCGAAAGGCCAGCGCGGAATTTTGGTCACCACGTAATCCAGTGCGGGTTCAAACTGGGCGTAAGTGGTCTTCGTTACTGGGTTCAAAATTTCGTCGAGGTTCAAACCCACCGCGATTTTGGCCGCAATTTTGGCGATTGGATAACCCGTTGCTTTGCTGGCAAGCGCTGAAGAACGGGACACGCGCGGGTTTACTTCGATGATGTAGTACTGGTAGGACTTGGGGTCCAGGGCCAGCTGCACATTGCAGCCGCCTTCAATCTTCAGTGCGTTGATGATGCGCAGTGACGCGTCCCGCAGCATCTGCACCTCATGATCGGCTAAAGTTTGCACCGGTGCGGTCACGATGGAGTCCCCCGTGTGAATGCCGACAGGGTCGATGTTTTCCATGTTGCAGACTACCATGGAGTTGCCGCTGTGGTCGCGCATAACCTCGTATTCGATTTCCTTGTAACCGGCAATGCTCTGCTCAATGAGTGCCTGCGTAATTGGCGACAACTTGAGGGCCCCGCCACAAATCCGCCGTAATTCAGCTTCGTTATCGCACATCCCGCCACCGGTGCCGCCCATGGTGAAGGCCGGCCGCACAATCACGGGGTAACCAATTTCGCTGGCGAACTGCACGGCCGCCGCAACGGTCTCGACACTTTGCGACGCCGGAATGGGTTCACCGAGTTTCTTCATGAGTTCCTTGAACAGCTCGCGATCTTCCGCTTGGTCAATTGCGGCCAGTTTAGTCCCGAGTAGTTCTACACCGAGTTCCTTCAGAATGCCTGATTTAGACAACTCCATGGCCATGTTGAGACCCTGCTGACCACCAAGTGTTGGCAAAATGGCATCTGGTAATTCCTTGCGAATGATCTGACTGACAAATTCAAGGGTGAGCGGTTCGATGTAGACGTGATCCGCTACTTCTTTGTCGGTCATAATGGTTGCCGGGTTGGAATTGACCAGAACCGTTTCATAACCTTCTTCACGCAATGAAAGACAAGCCTGCGTTCCGGAATAGTCAAATTCTGCGGCTTGACCAATGATAATTGGACCAGAACCAATCACCATAATTTTGTGAATATCTGTACGTTTTGGCACGATGTTTGCCCCCTATTTACTCAGCTTAGTGTTTACGGTCGTTCATCAGCGTGATGAATTCATCGAATAAGAATGCCGCGTCATGCGGACCAGGTGTTGCGTCCGGGTGAAACTGCACGGAAAACGCCGGTAAGCTGCGGTGGCGCAAGCCTTCAATGGTGTCATCATTAATCTCGGTGTAGGTAGCGATGAGCTCGGTACCTACAAGAGAGTCCGCTTCAATCGCGTAACCGTGATTTTGCGAGGTGAAGAAGGTCTTACCGGTCGCGATTTCCCGAACTGGGTGGTTAAAGCCGCGGTGGCCAAAACGCATCTTGCCCGCACGGGCGCCATTCGCGAGTGCAAACAGTTGGTGGCCCATGCAGATACCCATTAGTGGGTACTTGCTTTGCAGTTCCCGGATGACGGGCAGTGCGCCCGCCTCGTCTTCGGGGTTGCCAGGGCCATTGCTGAGGAGAATACCATCAGGATGTAGTTCTTCAATCTTGCTGGCGGGTGTGTCATGTGGCACCACCGTGACGTTGCAATTGCGTTTGGCCAGTTCCCGTAAAATGCTGTACTTGAGGCCAAAATCGATCAGCACAACGCGCAGACCGCTGCTGGGACTCGGATAGAAGTTCTGGGTGGAGACACGGGCAATCTGGTCATGCCGCGGCGTGTATTGCGCCCGCTTTTCTGGCGTTTGGGCGGGCAGTTCGTTCAGCAGTGCTCCGCGTAGCACCCCGTGCTCACGAATAATTCGGGTGAGCTTGCGGGTGTCAACGCCGCTAATGCCGGGCACATTTTGCTCGCGCAGGTAGTCGTCTAGGGACATCTCATTGCGCCAGTTGCTGGCGCGACGAGCCAGTTCGTGCACGACGACACCCGTACAACTCGGTGCGACAGACTCCACCGCGTCGGCGGAAATGCCGTAATTGCCAATCAGCGGGTACGTGAAGGTAATGATTTGGTCGCAGTAGGACGAGTCCGTAATCGTCTCCTGGTAGCCGCTCATGCCGGTGTTGAACACGACCTCCCCGCTGGTTTCAATATTGGCCCCAAATGCGGTGCCGCTAAACACCGTGCCGTCTTCCAGAACTAAGTAGCGCTTCATGCCTTCTCCTCCTGCTTGTAAACCAGTTTGCCGTCAACGAAGGTGCAGTAGCAGTTGCCCCGCAGTTCGCGACCCACCCAAGGTGAATTCTTACCCTTGGAGGCAAAGTCCGCCGCGCACACCGTTTCCGCATGCGCCAGGTCAAACACCGCGATGTCCGCAGCCCCGCCTGGCAAAATGTGCCCGCAATCAAGTTCAAAAATGCGTGCTGGTGCACTCGTTAACACGTCCAGTAAACGGGTCAGAGGCAATTTGCCAGTGAGCACAAGGTCCGTGTACAGGGCCGCAAAGCAAGTTTCACTACCAGTGATGCCATTGGGTGCGCCGCAGAACCCGGCGGCCTTTTCGTCTGCCGTGTGCGGCGCGTGGTCAGTGGCCACAATATCAATCGTGCCATCTGCCAGCGCCCGTACGAGCGCGTCACGATCCGCGGCGCTGCGCAGCGGCGGGTTCATTTTGAAGTTCGTATCTTGATTGTCGGGAATGTCGCTATCCGCCAGTAGCAGGTGGTGCGGGGTTGCCTCAGCGGTTACCTGTACACCGTCGGCTTTGGCAGCGCGCACCATTTTGATTGAATCAGCCGTTGAAATATGGCAGGCATGGTAATGAGCACCGGCCGCCTTCGCTAGGGCGAGGTCACGGCCCAGTTGACTGGTCTCAACTACTGTTGGTGCACCAGGTAAACCGAGTTCCTGGGCGCGCTTACCAGCAGTCATGACGCCGCCATACTTCAAGCTATCTTCTTCAATGTGCTCAGCCAGTGGCAAGCCTGCCGCCTTGCAGCCAAGTAGCGCCTCCCACATGGTTTTGGCACTTTGAATACCATTACCGTCATTAGACACAGCCACAGCACCGGCCGCTTTCACCGCGGCGAAATCAACACAATCGCCCGCTGCGCGATTAATGGTGATGCTAGAATACTGCTTCACATGGACGACCGCCTCTTGTGCGTTGCGGTCAAGCATGTGCTTGATTCGTGCCGCATTATCGGGCACTGGTTCAACGTTCGGCATGGCCGCAACAGTGGTGAACCCGCCGCGCGCTGCCGCGCGACTGCCGGTCGCAATCGTTTCTTTGGCCGTCTGCCCTGGGTCGCGAAAATGGACGTGGAGGTCGACCAAACCGGGTGTCACAAGTTTGCCTTGCAAATCCAGCACGGTTGCATTGTCTGCACTCAGGTCTACCCCCAACGCGCTAATGCGGCCATTTTGCAGCAGAATGTCACCGTCAAAGAATTCACCATTCACATAGATGTGACCGTTTTTCAGCAAATAGTCCATTAATTAAGTCCTCCAAGATGCCGCGCTTTCAGAACCCGTTCAATCATCGCCATGCGCATGAATACCCCGTTGCGCATTTGCAGCGCAAACTTGCAGCGCTTCGTGGCTACAAGCGCGCCGTCTAGTTCCACGTCGCGGTTGATTGGCCCCGGATGCATGATGATGGTACTAGCCTTGAGCCGCGCCGCGCGGGTCACAGTCAAGCCGTATTGCTCGCGGTATGCGGCCTTACTAAAGCCGCTCTCACTGGCGTGCCGCTCATGCTGCACCCGGAGCATCATGCAGACATCAACTGTGTCCAAAACATCATCGATTTTGACCAGCTGTCCAAATTGGTCAAAGCTATGGTCATACCATTCTTCTGGGCCCGCAAACAAGACAGTTGCACCGAGTTTACCCAGCACTTCCGCATTGGAACGGGCAACCCGTGAATGACTAATGTCGCCGCAAATCAGAACCCGTAAGCCCGCAAAATGCCCAAAAGTTTCCTTGATGGTCATGAGATCCAGCAAACATTGTGAGGGGTGTTCCCCCGCCCCATCGCCGGCGTTGATGATGCCTAAATCCAGGTCTGGACTGCTAATCAGGTTGCGGTAGTAGCCGTCCTGACTATGCCGCATCACCGCTAAGTTGATTCCAATCGCATCAAGTGTGAGCAACGTATCGTGCAGGGTCTCCCCCTTGGCAACGGATGAGTGCTGCGGATCAAAGTTCACAACCGTCATTCCCAGCTTGCGTTCAGCCATTTCGAAGCTGGTGTGCGTCCGAGTGCTGTTTTCAAAAAAGAGGTTCGCCGCGTAAACCGGTTTGCTCAAATGAACTTGTGCACCAGCTTTGAACGCCTCGGCGCGGGTAATCAATTCGCCGATAGTTTCAAGATCAAAGTCGCGCATGGAAACAATATTTTGCATATTCTGCATTGGGTGGGCAATCATATTTTCCTCCTTGTTGGCACAAAAAAACCGGGCTGCTCTGAGAGTAGTCCGGTCCCTTTTAGACGCAGTTAAACCGCGTTTAAGCCAACCACCATTTTGCTCTCTCTGGAGACAATTAAATCGTATCGGATAAATTATTTAGTTAGATATTCTCAATAGCGATGCCGTCGCTGCCATCCACTTCCTTAACGGAGACGCGAATCTGTTCGTCAAGCGAAGTTGGAATGTTCTTGCCGACAAAATCAGCGCGAATCGGCAACTCGCGGTGCCCGCGATCAACGAGCACGGCAAGGGTAATTTTTTCGGGACGGCCAATGTTCATAATGGCATCCATGGCGGCACGCGTGGTGCGGCCGGTGAATAGAACATCGTCAACCAAAACCACATTCTTGCCGTTGATGTCAACTGGGATTTCAGAGCCGTGCACTTGCGCCTCATCGGTTCCGGCGCGGTGGTAGTCATCACGGTAAAGCGTGATGTCGAGTTCACCAACGGGCACCTTGGCGCCTTCAAGCTGTTCGATACGCTTAGCAATCCGCTGCGCGATGTAAATCCCGCGCGTCTTGATGCCGACAATCACGATGTCGCCAAGCCCCTTGTTCTTTTCGATAATTTCGTAAGTGATGCGGGTCAGCACACGCTGCATGCCAACTGCGTCAACTAGTTCCTTACTCAAAATGTTCCCTCCCTGACCATTTCCGAAAAAAAGCCTCCCGTCCGCAGGCGAGAGGCTACATTTACCCTTAAAGGGCTCTGTTTCCTTCTCAGCCTCACGGGACTGATGTTAAAGGACTTTTCTGTTGCAATAACAGTACACGATACTGCTGATATTGTCAATCTTCTGTAGTAAATTGTAACGCTGTCCGTCAGCGATAGCATTTCAGTGACGAGGTCACGCCGGGCCTCTGCGGCGTTGTCAGACCACCGTTAGGTGGTGGGGTCGGCAACTCCGGCGTGAGTGCGCTTGGGCTGCGTTCCGGTGAACTACGTCGGGCGGGACCGCTTCAGGCGGCTTCGCCGTCTTCCGCTGGCAGATTTGCCGCAAAACCAGCGTCAAATCTACGCTCCTGAGATGATTGTGTGAAGCCACGACGGCAAGACCAGCCGTCCTGTCTCCAAACAATCATCTTTTCGCCCGACTCCGTTCCCTTCGCTCCGCCCAAGCACACTCACGCCTCCGTGGCCGACACGTTACTGAGTAGAAAACACCACGAAGG
The DNA here is from genome assembly GCF_003946025.1 of Lacticaseibacillus songhuajiangensis. Lineage (GTDB taxonomy): Bacteria > Bacillota > Bacilli > Lactobacillales > Lactobacillaceae > Lacticaseibacillus > Lacticaseibacillus songhuajiangensis. Next base: position 64,162 of record NZ_RHNR01000002.1, read on the forward strand.
CCTGGTGACAACGTAATGAAACGCCAGGTTGAAGTCTGCTACACATGGTTTGTGATACTGGACGATGACTATCTCAGGAGCTGGTAAAGGCCGTGGTAACAATGTTCAGCAAGTTCGATGCAGACATATACACTGATGCCTGCATCAACATTGCTCAGTACGTGTCCAACTTTGTTTGGCACATCCACCAGCGTAACCTGAAACTTTCACCACCACAGTCACATGAATGCACGTCGGAACTGGGCCGGATTAGCGGCAGCGGACGGGAAGGGGGTGCGTGCCCACGAAAATGGCGGTGTATGTTTCGCACACGAACTTTGTGCGAAATGTACACCGCCATTTTCGTTAGGAGCGGGATTTTGCCGCCGGGTTTGCGGCAAAATCGCCAGTGGAAGACAGCACAGCTGGCTGAAACGGTCCCACGCACACCCTTCCCAGGAGCGAAGCTAATCCGGCCCAGTTCCGACCTTCAGTCTAAGCACTATTTTCATCCTTGCGGATGATTTGATTGAAAGTTTCATAACTTACGCTGGCGGACGGCGACAACATCAAGCTTCGAGAAAATCGACGATAATCGGCAACGCTTCACGCAGCGTTGGCGCGGTGAATTCGGCGTGCGGCGCGTCATGTAGCCCATCGATGTCGATGTAGAGACTGTGGCAACCAGCGGCAACTGCAGCTTCAGAGTCCAGACGTCGATCTCCCACAACTAGCGTCTGCTGTGGATCAAGACTGAACTTGGCCAGTAGGTAGTTAATCGACTCGGGATCCGGCTTACGCTTAAAGTGCATGTCGATCGTCGTCCCACCGGCGAAAGCATCATCCAGGCCGTCACGCTTCAACAAGCGCCAGGCCTTCTGGTCGCGGTGCGTCCACAACAAGTTCATGTCTCCCCGCTCCTGCACGGCTCTAATTACTGTTGCAGCCCCGGGGTATGCAAGTGGATCTGCGTTGAGAACCACTTCATGTGCATTGTAAGTTTCCTGAATGGCTTGGCGGTCAATGTGGTGCGCCGCAGCGATGTCGTCGAAAACCTTCTTCATTGAGTCACGTTTGATGGCAATCAATAACTCATCAGCATCCCCACTGATGCCATAATCATCAAGTGTGGCCATCAGTGCACGCACCATGCCTGGGTAGGTATCAAAAAGTGTACCATCAAAATCCCAAATTACAGCTTTCAAAAACCGAGCACCTCCGAATCCAAAATCATCGTCACTGGACCATCGTTCACCAGTGCCACCTGCATGTCTGCACCGAACTCACCAGTCGCAACTGTGAGGCCTAGTGTCCGCAAATCAGCGTTGAACTGATCGTACAAACGGGTACCCAACTCCGGTTTAGCGGCATCGGTAAAACCGGGACGGTTGCCTTTGCGTGCATCGGCATACAAGGTGAACTGGGAAATGGACAAAACCTCGCCGCCCGCAGCACTGATGTTCTGGTTCATTTTGCCCGCATCATCACTGAAGACGCGCAACTTGGCGATTTTGGCCGCCATTTTGGCAACAGTCTGCTCATTATCATCTGGGCCGATGCCCACCAGGAGCATGAACCCGCCTTCGATGGCGCCGCGCACTGTGTTATCGATGGTCACCGACGCACTCGTGACGCGTTGTGCTACTACTCGCATGACAGCCTCCTAACCGTTAGTTCGCTTGACTTCGTAAATATCGGGAATGTTCTTAATAGCGTCAATCATGCGTTCGAGCTGCGCCAGATTGTTAATGCCAACCGTCACGTGAATGTCCGCCATTTTGTCGTGGTCCACTCGACCATTAATGTTGTTGAGGTTCTTAGTCTGGGCATTCAGCGTCTGTAGCACGTCGTTGAGCAAGCCGCTGCGGTTGTAGCCGTAGATTTCCAGGTCAGCATTGAAGGATTGCGTGTTGTCGAACTTCTGACGCCACTTCACTTCAATCAGCCGTGAGGACTCCTCGCCTTCTGCCGCGACGTTCGGGCAATCAGCACGGTGAATCGTGACCCCACGCCCCTTGGTCACGTAACCGACAATGTCGTCACCCGGAACGGGCAGGCAGCATTTGGCCAGGTGCACCAGCATGTTGTCAACGCCTTCGATGATGACGCCCTCGTTATCGCCGGCCTTCTTCTTGCCGTTATTCTTCTGCTTGCGCTCCTTGGAAACTGTCGTGACCTTCTTGTTCTGGTCCAGGATTTCCTGTTCGCGCTGACGCTGCTCGGCTTCCTCCTTCTCGCGGCGGTACTTCTCAGTTAGGCGGTTGGCAACTACTAGTGGTGTCAGTTCGCCATAACCGATGGCAGCGAGCAGTTCGTCCTCGGTCGCGTAGTTGAGGCGCTTCAGAAGTTCTTGCATCGGCTGCTTATCCATGAAGTCGCCGGGCTGCAGGTCCATTTCCTTGAGCTGGTGCTCAAGCATGTCGCGGCCCTTAACCGTGTTGTCTTCCTTATCTTCCTGCTTGAAGTAACGACGGATCTTGTTCCGCGCGCGGGAAGTGAAGACAACGGTGACCCAATCGCGGCTCGGCACACTGGAAGAACTCGTCAGCATTTCGACGATGTCCCCATTCTTGAGCTGGTAATTCAGCGGCACAATTTTGCCGTTGACCTTGGCGCCGACGGTGTGGTTCCCGACTTCAGTGTGCACGAGGTAGGCAAAATCAAGCGTGTTACTGCCCTTGGGCAGTTCAAACACGTCGCCGCGCGGGGTGAAGACATAGACGCGGTCCGAGAAGATGTCGCCCTTAACGCTATCGACAAACTCATGCGCGTCATCGGTTTCGTCCTTGAGTTCCAAAATTTCGCGGAACATATCCAGCTTCTTGCCAGCGGCGTCGTATTGCACTTCGCTCGTCTGGCCTTCCTTGTACGCCCAGTGGGCCGCAACCCCGTATTCAGCGACGTGGTGCATTTCTTCCGTCCGGATTTGGACTTCGAGCGGCTTACCGGCGGGGCCGATGACCGTCGTGTGAATACTCTGATAGAGGTTGGCCTTAGGCATGGCAATGTAGTCCTTAAACCGCCCTGGCATTGGCTTCCACTTGGTGTGAATCACCCCGAGCACGGCGTAACAATCCTTGATGGACTGGGTAATCACCCGCACGGCAAGCAGGTCATAAAGTTCACTGAACTGCTTGTGCTTGTCACGCATCTTCTTGTAAATGGAGTAGATGTGCTTTGGCCGGCCGTAGATTTCGTACTGAATGTCGGTGCCCGCTAAGGCCGCGTTGATTTCCTTGATGGCAGACTGAATATAGCCCTCACGTTCAGCACGCTTGGAGTTCATCAGGCTGGCAATTCGGTGGTATTGCTGCGGGTTGAGATAACGCAGCGACAAGTCTTCTAGCTCCCACTTGATGGTGCTAATCCCCAAGCGGTCCGCTAGTGGCGCAAAAATATCCAGGGTTTCGGTGGCGATGCGGCGCTGTTTGTCAGGGCGCAAGTGCATCAGGGTGCGCATGTTGTGCAAGCGGTCAGCGAGTTTCACCATGATGACACGCAGGTCTTTGGCCATCGCAATGAGCATCTTGCGGTGGTTTTCGGCGAGTTCATCCTTGTGCGCAACGTAAGTGACCTTGCTGAGTTTGGTCAGGCCGTCTACAATGACCGCAACATCGTGGCCGAAGAGCTCGTTAATGTCGCCGAGCGTGATGTTGGTATCCTCGACAACATCGTGCAGGTAGCCTGAAGCCACGGTTTCGGGATCCATTTTGAGGTTCGCCAAAATACCCGCAACTTGAATGGGGTGAATAATGTAGGGCTCCCCACTCTTGCGGTACTGGTCCTTGTGCACGTACGCCGCGAAGTCATAGGCGCGCTGCACGAACTTCAGATGTTCTTCATTCATGTACTTCGCACACAGGGCCATAACATCCTGCTGCGTCAGTTCTGGTTGTTCTGCCATTATTATCGCCGTCCTCATACAATAAAAGCACGTCCTCAAAAGTACGTGCTTTCTGTTTGCTATCTATTTATTTATTATACAAGCGTGTGCGGAAAAAGCTAGTCTTTCAGTAGTGCCAGCAGGTTCATCACGACGTAAATGGGCACGAACCAGTAGTCATACTTAGCAAAACGCAGGAAAACCATTCCGGCGAACAAAATTGGGAAGACGAGGAGCCACCACCAACCGAGACCGTTCTTTTTGATTGAGCGGCCAATCCACCAGGCATAAGCGCCATCCATAATCAGAAACAGCAGCCCAACGCGCCAAGCGATGGACAAGTGCACTAGTTTGAAGATAAAGGGCATCAGCACCGCCATGACGACGTTGGTAATGAGAAGCAAACTGAGCGGCTTTTGCCACCAGGCATTAATTTTTTGAAGCAATATTATTCATCCTTCCCTAATTCCGTTAGTGCAGACACCGCACTGAGTAAGTATAGCGGTGCGGTTTCCGTGCGCAGAATGCGTGGCCCGAGTCCTGCGGCCTTGTAACCGGCTGCGGTCAGTTGCGTCAACTCTTCCGGCGCGATTCCCCCCTCGGGGCCAAACACAACGACCAGATCATGCGAAGCAGCGCGGACGCTTTGCAAAAGTTGCGCGGCCTCGCCCTCCTTGGCACTTTCTTCATAAGCGACTAAACGCTGGTCGGCTTGCAATTGGGCCGCGTCCGTCAGGTTCGCCATGAACTCAACGGTTGGTACGAGGTTGCGGTGGCTCTGTTCAGCCGCCCCCCGTGCAATGAGTTGTAGTCGCTCAAGTTTGCGGTCAGCCTTGCTTGCTTGCCAGCGGGCGGTGCCCCACTGGGAGTTGGCAAAAATAATCCGGCTGACCCCCAGTTCCGTAGCTTTTTGTGTGACGAGCTCGGCTTTTTGCGCCTTGGCGATGCCGCAAACGATGGTCACGGCTAGCGGTAATTCCACCGCTTTGGTAATGTCTGCGCCAACTGTGACCGTGAGTGGCTTGAGGTCGGCAATGGTCACCACGTAAGCATGCGCGGTACTGTCGGCTAACTCAAACTGGGCGCCAGCCTGCATCCGCAGCACCTGAACGGCGTGCTTTTGCACAGCGGCATCCAGTTCAACCGTCATGCCTGACGTCAGCGGCTGATTGTAGAAGTAACGCTGCATTAGTCTGCCTCCGCCAGTTGGGCGCGGAAAGCCACCCAGTCGCCGAGACGATGCTCTTCGGCAATCTCAAAACCGTTGGCGAGCAACGTTTCCTTAATGAGCGGTGCTTTTTCGCTAATGATACCAGCCAGCAGTAAGTTGGCCCCCGGCAGCAGGTGTGCTGGCACCTGCGGAATCAGCGGCACAAGCACAACTGGCAACATGTTAGCGAGCACTAGCTTGTACTTGGCATCTGCTGGCACGTTCGTCAGCAAGTCGGAACTAATCACTTCGATGTGGTCAACAGGATTCAGCGCAATGTTCTGCTGCGCACTGGCAACCGCGTCATCTTCCAAATCAGTTGCGAGTACCGACTTAGCGCCCATGCGCATCGCCGCGATGGCCAAAATGCCGGAGCCGGTGCCAACGTCAAGGACGCTTTCGTCGCCGCGGATGCAGCCTTCGAGCAGCCCAAGGGTCAGGCGCGTACTCGGGTGCGTTCCCGTGCCAAATGCGCGGCCTGGATCCATAATGAGCTGGATTTCACCGGGTGCGGCTGCGGGTTGTTTTTCCCAGCGCGGTACAACACTGAGGTAACGGGTAATGCGCACCGGGTGGTAGTACTTCTCCCAGGCGGATGACCAAGCGCTGTCGTCAACGCTGCCGTCACTAATGGCGGCATCTTCAGTGGCAAAACCATATTCGGCCAAATCGCGCACATTTTGCAAAACTTGCGGGGCAACTTCAGTCAGCGCTGTGGCTTCAGCGAAGAAGCCCGTCACCGCTGCTTGATCAGCCGGAAGCTGTGCACCGGTGGTCGCGTCATCAACCTGAATGCCCTGCGCACCGGCTTCAATTAGCACGTTGCTGACCATTTCTTCGGCGGCCGCGGCAGTCGTGACAGTTAGTTTAAGCCATTCCATAAAACGTGCCTCCTAGTACTTGGGGTATGGGAAGAACTGCGCAGCCTTGGCGGCGGGTTGTGCTGCGAGCGCTTCGTCATATGCTTCTTCGTTGAATTGCACTTGGAAGTTATCGTCCTCACTCGTGCCGTCAACAAAATCGAGCATGTCACTTTCACCATCGTCCAGCACCTGCTGGAAAGTGTCAAAGAAGGCGTCAACCGTTGCCTGGTCAATCCCCTTCTTGCCGTTGAACGGAATCACCTTCAGGTACTGGTCTGCGTACTCATTGCCGTCCATTCGCGTTTTGTCGTAAAACAGCACCGCATCTTCGTAAGAAACGCTACCGTCCTCGGCCGTCTCGCCTTCCTGGTCTTCAATCTGGAAATCCTGGTCGGTGGCAACGGTGATAATGTATTCCAGTTCAATAGCGTGGGCTTCTTTGTCCCAATTGAGGTTGACGTCGCCGTCGAAGTCAAGCGCGTCCATTTTGTCGCCGATATAGTCAAGCATGTTCGTTGTGTCTGTAGCCATAAGGTTATCCTTCCGCTTCTGTAATCCGCCCAGTGGACGGTTGTCATTGGCTAATATTAACGCAAAATTGGCGGCGGCAAAAGTCCAGTAGCCAGGCGAAAACGTTACCGCTATACTATTATTTAAGGAAGTGACCAACTATGGACGAAAAAGAACGCCAGCTGCGCATGCAAATTGCCACGATTAGCGACCAACTAATGAGTGAACGTTACACGGAAGATCAAGTCGAGAAACGTTATGATGAGTGGCGCCGCGGTAGCATAGAGGCTCCCACTGCGGCTGAAGAACACGCTTTTAGTATGAGTGAGGCACGTGAATTTACGGAAGAATTATTGGTGCGGGTATTGCTGGCAAAAGATGATACAGATAATGATTAAGCTTAACTAAATATGTGGGCGTAAACGCAAAAGGAGCACCGACTGAGGAATTAACAGTCGGCGCTCCTTTTGCGTTCACTTAGTTGCATCTGCTAAATCTGGCTCGTGCACCCGACGTGCCACGATCACAATCCCAACGATAAGTGCCACACTACTGCCGCCATAAATGCTCCAAGCGGGTACTGCCCCGAAGGCGTTAATGAGAGCTAAGAAAACGGCTTGGCCGATGGGTGCAGCAATCAAGGCAACCATGCTAATCACGCCCTGCGACTGCGCCAGGTGGTCATTATCAATTTCGGTCATCAAAATGGCACTGATGCGCGGATTCACCTTCGCGGTCAGGTAAGTGGTGAGCAGAATTGCAAGCGCTACGAGCAGCTGACTGCGCCCGTAGATGAAGGCTAGTGCCAAGAGCCCCATGCTCGCGGTAATGCCGATGGTTAGGGTCAGGATGGGCAACTTTTGCAGACCATCATTAGCAAACAACGCCCCCGCGACCATGCCGATTCCGAACAGCGCATTCATGATGGCCACGGTGAAGCCGTAGTCACCCAACCAAAGTTGGTGCATGCTCAGCAGGCTAACGCTCATCAGCCAGTCCATGCTGGTGCCGAGAATATTGATGAACACGGCGACCACCATGACGACGGCGATGAAGCGATTGCGCGCTAAATAGCGAATGGTTTGTCCAGCGCTACGAATAAAACTCTCCTGCTGGACTGCCGGTGCGGATTGCGGGCTGGGAGTCGTCTTGTCCGCCACTGCCAGTTGCCGGCGCCGCAACATGATGAGACCCGCTGCCAGCGCGAACGAAACCGCGTTGAGGAGACCAAACAGTGCGTAATTATGGTTCAAAAGGATAATCACGCTGGCCCCCACTGCCCCAAACACGAGCTGAATTGTGGTATTACTGGCTGTTTGCAGAGACAAAGCACTGTTGAGTTCAACTGTGGGTACGGTGGCTTTCAAGATTGGCATGCCCAAACCATTGGCGTACTCACCCCAAATATCCGAGACAATGTTGATGAGCAGCAGCATGCAGAAGATGATGAGGTTGCCGCGCTGCATAATCAAGGCCGTGAGCACGAGGAACAGTCCTGCCTGCACGAGGTAGGTGCGGATGAGACCGCGACTTTTGCGGCGCGTCTTATCCGCCCAATAGCCCGTGAGTATGGCAAAAAGTGCCGGTAATAAGCCCGCCATACTGGCTAGGGAGACAGCCAAAGCCTTAAACGGCATGGTTGCCGCGTAAATAATGAACACAATATTGTAAAGGCTATTGCCAATGCCATCAATGGCTCCTGCCGCTAAAAGCGTTCGGTAAGCGGCGTTAGTTTTGAGTTCGTGCATCCTGATCACTCCTTTTGATATTCACAGAATAATCGCAGCAGGTTATAATGTGGTCATAATTATCCAATAGGAGAAAAAAGATGGCAGCAAATTCTTCCACGCAGGCGGCTGGCGCTTTGTTCCGGCAACTAAGACAAGAACGCAACACCACCCTGCAGCAGATTGCGGACGCGCAATGCAGTGCGGCCTTCATCAGCAAGTTTGAACGCGGCGAGCGGGACATCAGTTTCACCCGCATGCGGCACCTGCTCGACCGCATTAACGTGTCTGTCGAGGAGTTCATGTTTCAGTTGAACGCACAGTCGCAGGAGGCAATCCCCCGAGGTCAGTTGTTCTCAATGAATGTCGAACTCCGCCACATTCACCTAAGTGCCGCGTACTTTCAACCCTTTCTAAAACTCGTACAACTGAACGCGCAGCAAAATGCCTTCCAGCTAACTGAGCAGGACGTGCAGGAGTTGACGCATGCTGGGGATGATGTGCTAATGCTTGGCGATGGCAATTCACGCTGGCAGCGCTTCTACCGTATTTACCGGCGAATTCTGATTGCGGTGGCGAAAACCAATTTGCAAGGTGATTATGAGCACAGTGATTTTGCCTCGCTGGACGACATGCAGCACAGCTTTGCGGAGTGGAGTCGGCCGGTTACCGCTTATCTATACGGCGTGGACCGTTGGGGCACTTTTGAATTCTTCATGCTGCGCCAATTTCAAACTTCGATGACGCTGGACGCACTCCGGCGCTTCACCAAACTCGCCGTTCGGCGCGCAGCAGGCACCGACTTTGATGCCAACCACGAACTGCTCTATGGCATTCTGCAGGGTGCCTTCACCCGCTTCGTGGCCGCGCGCGCGTTTCAAGATGCGGCGCAATGCATTGAGTGGCACCATGAACTTAATATTAATGAAGACACTTACTATGGGCTCTTAAATCGCTTCATGGGCGGCTGGCTGCTGATTCATGAAGGCCAGGTGCAGACGGGCAAACAGCAATGCGAGCGGCTAATCGCGCTGCTCAAAGAAATTGGTTTAATGCATACCGCCCGGCTTTGGCATGAGTGCCTGGACATGGTGATTGCCAGTTACGAGCAGCCAACAAAATTCAGTATTTTCTGGTAGACAAACCAACCCGCCATGCCAGTGCAGCGCTCTTTTCACATGTGAATTCTTTACAGATGTGGACAAGCTTGATATAATAACTTTCGTTGTTATGGAGAGTTGGCAGAGTGGTAATGCAACGGACTCGAAATCCGTCGAACCGGCTAATACCGGCGCACGAGTTCGAATCTCGTACTCTCCTGAATAAACGTTGATATATCAGCGTCCCGCAGCCTTTCGGGGTTGCGGTTTTTTGTTGCTTTCAAACACCTGTTTGGGTCGAAATCGGCCTTCCAGTACCAATGCAGTACCAGTTCGAAAAATCAGACCGCCGTTTTTGGCGGCAAACGTGTCCGGAATTTCATGTGATCAGACCTTTCTTTTTAGAAGAATTTGTCGAGGGCATCGGCGGTTTCGCGTTGCTTGTTGGGGAAAAGATGCCCGTAAGTGTCAATCGTTGTGACGATGCTCGCATGCCCCAGTCGTTCCTTGATGATCGTGTACTCTGTTTCTTGGTCGATCAACAAGGCGACGTGTGAGTGCCTGAAATCGTGAATGCGAATCTGCTTCATCGTGGGATCACGCTTGCAGATACGTTTGTAGCGCATGCGGATCGTATGCTTATTGCGGCGTATCAGCGTTGCTTGGAACATTGGCGTATCTTCGCTCCAGTCGAGGGCTAAGTCGTGCTTAAAGAGTTTCTGTTGCTGTTCACGCCATTGCAGAAGCAAGGCGATCATGCCTTGGTTGAGACTAATACGGCGATTACTAGCCTTAGACTTCGGCGGGGTAATGACATCCACGCCGCCGCGCCGGAACACAGACTTGCTGACAGTAAGTTCCTTGCGTTTGAAATCGAGATCCGACCAGTCCAGCGCGCATAGTTCGCCAACCCGCAGGCCGGAGAAGAACAGCAGTGAGAACAACACGTACCAGTCGAATTCCTCTGGCAGATGAATCAGCGTGGTAAACGCGTGAAATTCATCTGGCGTGTAGAACTCCATTTTCTTGCGTTCGATTTTGAGCTTCTTCACGCCAATACAAGGATTTTCGACGATCACTTTCTCCTCAACGGCGACATCGAGAATCAGCTTTAACTCAATCAAGGTCTTGTTGTTGGTGTTATTGCTCAAATCACGTTCCTCGGTGAGCCATTCTTGAAAGTCGCGGATGTGCTCGCTGGTCAGGCGCTTAATATCGGCATTGACGAAGAACGTCTGGATATAGCGCTTGTACACGGCACGTTGGGACTGCAAGTAGGACGGCTTGATATGGATCTTCACGCGGTTCACGTACCGCTCGAACAATTCATCGAAGGTGACGGTTTCTTGATTGAACAGCCGATCGACGCTAGTACGCATCATCTCCTTTTCAACTTCGCGGGCAGCTGCCATTGAATGAATGCCTTGTTTCTTCTTGCGGCGTCGCTTGCCGGTGACGGGATCAGTGCCAAAGGAGACACTGACAACATAGGTACCATTAGGTGCTTGGGTAATACTCATTTCATACCTCCAAATAATCGAAGGCACGCTTGCTTTGGTCGTTGACCATGATATACTTGGCTTGTCTAGGGCAAAGTATCGGGTGCGTGCAATCACGTTCATTCGTTGCTTTGTTTTTTTTCGTCTTCATGTTGCGCTTGTTCAAATACCTCCTTGAGTAACGTCTTCTGTTGCGGCGATAATTCAGCCTCGTTAATCATATCCGCGATCATGTCAGTCCCATTGAGTGAATCGACTTGCTGAACCATTTTCAGACTGGGCGCGACTTGCTTGGTCAGCCAGTTCAGCACGCTGTCCATCGTGATTGGTTCAGGCCGCATTGCTAGTTTCAAGCGATTACGGTTATCGCCGATAAACGTTTGCCAGTCTGGATCTAGTGGACAATCGGCCAATTTCTTTGAGCCTTGTGGTGTTACGATCCGCAAGTAATGGTTAATGATCCCGAAGACAACCGTTTCGGCGTCTTGGCAGGCCAGCAGTTCCTTCATAGCCTTTTGAGCACGCTGGTCGCGAAGGCGGACTTCAAACCGGTTGAGAATTGGAGAATCTTCTGGGTAGTCGATTTTGTTTTTGAAATATTGTTCGATGTCCTTCTGATAGCCAATCATTTGCACCAAACTTTGTGGTGAACCGAATTGAACGGTTTTCCCGACACGGCCTTTCTTAATGGTTTCGATTGCGCATTTACTCTTGAACAAGCTCACTAGTTCTTCTTTTTCGACTTTTTGAATCAGGTGGGGAATGTCGATAATCCCGACGGTATCATTGATTGCGAAGTCAACCCGTTTGTAGATCCCAGTTAGATCATCGCAGGCCTGAAAAAAGTCGAACCAAGTCAGCCCATCTCGGACAAGCACTGCTTCTAGTTGACGGCAACCAGAGCCGTGCATCTCAATCATTGTTCCCAGATAGGCATTCGGGCCACCTACGCGGGTACTCATGATTGAAATATCGCCACGCTGAATCGTGTAGTCGAACCCATAAAAGGCCTTTTCAGTTAAGGAGAAGAAATCCCTGTTCATTGGAAACAGCTTTTTGAACACATACTCGGCGTCTTGTGTATTGAACCGCACCCGCACGTAATCGACTAAGATAAACATCGAATCACGATTGGTCAGGCCAAGAAGCGCGTGGCCCAGGCGCCGTTGCATTTCTTCGGTTAACGCAGCGCGTCCATTTAACAGCCGGTTGACATAGGAGCGCGTCATACCTAATTGTGCCGCAAGTTGTGCTTGACTAATACCGGCATCAGTTATCCGTTGGCGAAATTCCGCCAACCAGCCGTGTCCAGTATGATCACGGCCATTCATCATTGTCTTATCCATTGCTCACCTCGTGTGCTCTGATTTCGCCGTCTGCGAACAGCGGATTGCCGTGCATAGTGGCGAATCACTTGTGTTTTCTGCCTCGTTTCGGATTGTTCTTGTCATTTTGTGCCCCCCTGTTAGAATACGGGGGCTTGGGCGGCCGGCTAACGCCGACCGCCGCCGCTCGCGCTAGCGGCTTTCGCGCTGCACGCCGCGCGCGGCGGCGTGGTGTTACGTGACCATTGCCAGATCTTCAAATGGATTGAAGCCTAACAGACTGACGATAGCGTGGAGTGGAACTTGACCGCACTTGCGGTTTGCATAGAAGCAGTGACCGTCTGCGACTAAGTTTAGTTTGCATTGATGGATAATCTGTCCGGCTTTGTAACCGGAAAAGCCAAGCTGCATAAGCATCTTCTTGTCGACTAACATGTAATCACCTCTTTTGGTTTGTATTTAACAGGTATGGGTTTATAATCTGCTATGGCTGAATCATATCATCCTTCGAGAGACTTATCAACCTCTTTAGGTAAATTACAAACAGGTTTCGTTTAATTATTTCTTGACACTTTCAATAGGTTTCATTAAGCTTCAAGTAAGGCCACACAAAGGAGAAATCAACCCATGTTTGGAAAAAGCGAAGAAGGTATCGACAAGAAGCTCGCTAGAAATATTAAGCGTATTCGTATGGAACGCGGCATGACGCAAAAAGACCTTGCTGATGCGATGGGCAGCATCGAGCAAAGTGTGTCTAAGTTTGAGCGGGCGATCTCTGCACCGTCCGCTAAAGCGATTATGCAGTTATGTGAGGCGTTGCAAGTGACGCCCAACGACTTGTATCTCAATGATGCGGACTGGCGCAGCTGGCAGTCAGAGAAGCTCGAACACCAAGACCATTCCGTTAACGGTTTGGTCGATCACGTCGAAATGGTTCAGAAGATGTTTGCAGAAGCAGAACTCGCCCGCAAAGCCGGAGATGAGAAGCTGGAGCGTGCTACTCTAGATCAAATCATTCAGATGTACATGTGGACTAACGACCATTTTCGTGAAGTTGCGCACCTACTGGACCGGCGTTACGTGACCGACTACCTCGACAAGATGGAAAAGGAAACTCGTGACGCAATGATGAATGATGCTAATCGTTAGATTCTTGTACGTTTAACTTGTTTATAGTGGGACATCTATTTTGCTCCGTAAGTTCAGCTGGTATAATAGTGACAAATAGAGGCAAAAAAGAAAGTGGGTTGAGACATTTGAAGAAGTTTTTGGGAATTTTGGGTGGGCTCTTGTTAGTGGGCAGTTTGTTTATGCTGACCGGCTGTAGTGAGGAAAAAGCATTATTTTTAGATGTTCCGACATCTATCGAAGCTGACACTAGTGGGAATGTTACGATTAAAGGAAAGACATTGCCTGATACAGACGTAAAGATTGGCCTAGGAATTATTGGGGACAGCACGACATCAGATGAAAAAGGGAATTTTTCACTAAAATACGAGCTGTCATCGGAGGACGAATCTTCGACGATTAAGATTACAGCTAAAAGCGATGACGATAAAAAAACAAAATCAGTTACGGTAAAACCGAACGCTGCTAAAATGTCTAGTCAGAAGGCTGCATCATCTTCTAGTGAAAGTGCAGCGAAAGCATCAGAATCTTCTGCAAGTGCATCATCACAAGCAGATCAGGCGAAAATTGAAGCAGTGGCCAAGAATTATACCACGTCATATCAGGTTAAATTTCAAGACTACACGGTTATTTACTTAATTAACGAAAAAACCAAAACCATTGCGATGACCACTTCCGATGAACCCGAACATGTATCAACAAGTCAGTACACTGGCAACTTCAACGATGGTATTGACTTTAATATGGACGGACTAGCAATGCATGCGCACTATCATTACGTAGATCAACCGGCTGCCTTAATTGTCACCGATGAGTCTGGAAACGAAAATAAGGCAGTACAAATAGATCCAGCAACATCAGTTCAGTACTACCACTTATATAAGTGACTCTGTCAAATTGGTAAAGTATGATATTTCTTTATAACAAAAAGGCCGCCAACCAGTGACGACCAACCAAGTATATTTGCGTGCCAATTCAGTACCACTTCATCCAAATTCAGCCGATTTCAATCGTTCCAATCGCACCAAGAATGCCGTTAAATCAGCAATCCGACGCCATTCAAACCGTCAGAGTACAACTCGAAATCCGTCGAACCGGCTAATACCGGCGCACGAGTTCGAATCTCGTACTCTCCTTTTTTGAGTTAAATGGGGTTCAACAAGAATAGCAGAAACGTTGATTTAACGGCGTTTCTGCTTTTTTTATTCCACCCAGTTCAACGGTTTTCAACGAAGTGTGTGCACACTATGTGCACACTTTTGATAACAGTAAACGCCAGAAAATCACTGCCGGACGGCCGCCTCTCCGGGCTTGCCACAGACCGCAGTGCACACAAAAAGCCGCCCGGAGGCGACTAATATTTCAATTCAGCACGACGCTCATCGAGCAAGCTTTGCAGATCGTCGATGTCTTCAGCAGTCGAATCATTCTTAATGAATGACTTGGCTACCGATCGTTTTTGAATATATCGTTTACGATCTTTGTTGGCATCATCCCATTTTTTGTTAGCACGTCGCCGCGCGTCGGTCAGTTCTGCCATGTCTCCGCCCTCCTATACAAACTGCTGAATCAGAATCGTCAAAAGTATTGCCGCGCACAGCACAATAATAATCCAGTCTCGAACTGCCTTTTTGTCCATAGTTGTTTCCCTCCATGATATACTTGAGGTACACGAACAAGGGGCAGTGCCCCTCGCTCATGTCCATTACTTAATGATTCCGAGTAGCTTCGCAAGGCCTGCAAGCAGTGTTGCTATCTCGAGCCATTCCTTAATGGCATCGCGTCGTTCCTCTTTTGAGGACGGCGCTTTTTTGTGTCGTGGTTTGTCGCTTCTCATTGCATCACCTCCTTGACTACATCTATTGTAGTACACGTTTCAACGTGTATAGTCAAGGATTCCGCACAAAAAAATAAGCCCGAAGGCTTATTCTTTATCATCATTTTCAAAATCAAGTTCTAACTGTCTTGCACCTTTTCTGTGTTCTAAAACTTTTTCAATAAAATACTCGGCGCGTAAACCTGAATCAGTAATCTTCTGCTCAGTTCTGAGTCTTACTTTTAAACTATCAGTCGAGCCGAATTGAACTTCATTTTTCTCGACATTTTTTAGAAAGGGTTCGTCCTCAATCTTAGCGTAAAACTGATTGCTGCCATCTGAGAATTTCCACTTACCATGTTCAAACGCAACACTTACGAGCTGTAAATATAGTTCCGCAACAGTTGGAGTTAAGGATTCGTCCTTTGCTTCCGGAGCGTCGAACATTTGCACCTCGTCAGAGGATATGGACACTTCTTCTACCTTGGTAGAAGAAAAACTAACTCCATCAATTCCAGGCTGTTTCAAAGGCTTAACCACATTCTCAATTGATTTGCGAACTTCAATGTTTCTGTATGCACGTAATTGTGATGCGGGTATTGTAATCGTGGTATCGTCATCAATTTTAATTGTGACATTTCCATCGGAAGAATCATCAACTTTTTTGATCTTATGGTTATGAAGAGCAATGACTAAACCGATTGCCCCTTTAAATATTTCAATATACGTTATTAGGTTTATAAGGGCAGATGAACCCTTCCCACTTAATAAATCAACGGCCCCCTGAAAAATATCCTGTCCGTTCGCCAATATGATGTTGACAATAAAAGAGCCTTTGCTTGTGGCCTGAATATCCGCAGATATCGCAGGTTCATCAGGATTTTCCATTTCTTGAATTGCTTGAAAAGTTTCAGAAAGCGCCAAGAGGGCAGGGGCTAAATCCCTAATGGGCATTCTCCCTTCATCGAGAGCAGAACCAGTGTAATGTACAGTAAAGTCCAACTTTGCCATACCGCATCTCTCCAATTTATCGTATTTGGGTTAAATCCAGAATGCGCTACGTGATAGCCAATGTCAATAAAAAAAGCCCTCCCCGCGACTGCGAGGAAGGCAATTATCAGAACCTAGCAATTGACCATCTACTATACTACTTTGGCACGCTACTTGAATGTCGCGTACGGGTCCACATTACGTCCAGCACCATTGGCTCGACCGACGGCTAGATACCCGTAGCCACCAGACCGTGGCTGGCGCACCCAGATATAGCCGCCGCTAGCGCACTTGGCGTCATAGGTGACAACCGACCCCGCTGGCAGGGTCGCTATGATGCTAGACTTCGTAGTCGCACCCCACCGCAAGTTGATGGCTGACTTGAGTGTCGCCTTACCAAACTCAGCCGTCCATGTGACGCCCAGCGCGTCCTTCCACGTCTTGTCCTTGACGGCCGGCTTAGACTTAACTGCGGGCTTGGTGGGTGCATGCTTAGACGCCACCACCTTGCCAGACACGGCCGCGTACTTCCCCCACGCCTTCGCGTCACCGTAAAACACGTCGAAGTCCAGTGGTGCACCCCAGCCAGCCAAGCGGCCAGACGACGTATACTGAAACATTGCCATTGTCTTCCAGTGCTTGAGCGAACCATGCAAATTCCGCGGCGTGTAGCCGTTGACGGCGTTGTAGTTGTTGTACTGCGCAATCCACACGCCGTAGCCCGCCTTGACGACTGAAGACCAGTCATAAGTGTTCTCGACGGCGAGACTCATGTAGATTAGCGGCCGGACCCCGGTCTTGGCATAGACGTAGTCCAACCACGACTTAGCCCAGGTGACAGACGGACGCGCTGGCTCGTAGTCTAAGACCAGCACAGCCTTGCCAATATATTGCTTGATCTTACTGATGAAGTGGTCAGCTTCGCCTTGGACAGAGCCGTTGCTAGCAAAGTGATAGAAGCCCTTGAGCGAAGGCGCGGTCTTGACTTGCGCGGCCATCGCCGGGTTGGTGTAGGTTCTGGATTCAGTTGCTTTGATGATACGAAAATCGCCCGCTACCTTGCCAATGCCAGCTTGGTAGTTGGCGACATCAATGCCATTTAACGTCATTATTTTTCCTCCTCAGTGGTTGTTGGCTGGTCATCTGTTTTGTCATCTTTTAGTTCGTCAAGTTGTTCCTGCAAGGCTGCTAGCTGAGCCGCCTTTGTAGTGATCAGCGGAGGGTATTCTAGTGCCTTTTCGCTGTCCCCAATCCCTTGGGTGGTTGGGTCAACTGCTACCCCTAAGATAGTCAGTACTGCAAACACCGCGTTGATTACACCAGTGAGCTGTTGACCTAAATTGGCGAAGTCCCAATTGTAGCCAAAGGCCGCCGCCACCGCTTGGCCGACCAATAAAATAGCTGGCACTAAGGCCAGCCAGAATTTGACACTCAATACTCGTACTTTCCAGTTAATCTTCATGTTAATTGCTCCCTTTCAATTTTTAATTCTTAACTGCAAAACTTTGTTATACAAGGCTTCACCTGTCCCGTTTCCTCCTAGCGCTTTATAGCTTCGGAACAGATAATTAAGATCGTCCAAGTCATCCGTGCTGATATAACCAGCTTCGATATGGTGGTTGCACAGCATATAAACCTCATGATGAAGCAATCCGACAAGTCCCGCATCAATCGCCTTTCCGTGCTTTCGATGCGTCTGCCACTGGCTAAAAAACCAACCAAACAAAGCCCAACCGCCCAACTTTACAAAAATGTCTAACCAACTATTAAAATCCACATCTTCATACTTCCTTCCACAAAAATACCGCTAGGCATTTGCCCCAGCGGCGTAGTCTTTACCGGTAATCTGTTTAAACTCGTCAGGCGTGATCATTAACGGCACATAAGGCATTAAATCAATTCCCCACTCATACAGTTGTTTGCACATATCGTAATTACTCACTAGTATCTCCCTTCTCAATCGCCATCATTCTTAGCATCAGCGAGGCAATCATCTTCTGTTCAGCTGTGGGGGTCACCTTATTAGCTTCGGCTTCGAGTTCTGCCTGCTTATCAGGGTTTATTACTAACTTGCCGTTAACCCACTTGGTTGCACCTAGCACAATGGTTGCTAAGTCAGGGGCGGCTACTTCAACTGCACCGGTCGTATCAAACGGTGCTTGCCATTGCTCGCCATCGTAAAACTCCTGTTGCCAGCCTATAATGTATCCATCAGCATCAAAGCCAAAAAGCACTCGAACCTTATCTTTTTCTGCCATATCCATCCTCCTAAAATGCCGTAACTTTTGTCAGAACAAAGCCTTTTGAGTAATCCAACGAACCATTACGGTCATTACCTTTAATCTGTGTAGTAGTTGGATAAACATATTTTACAACTGCGTTTTGATCGTAGTTTACAAAGCCGAGCGGGAACCCTGCACCTGAGTGGGCTATGACGTCATTTTTATAAAGTGGAGTATTGACAATGCCTGTCCCTGTCACTGCGCCGTTTCTATATTCTTGCCATGTCAGCAGCCATCCGGTTAAGCATTTGTTAATTGAAACATTGGGTGTGATGGTTTGTTTACTATTCATAGAGTTAACCCCTGTCCACAAGACAGACCCACAGCGTTGCATCATTAGCAATTGATCCGCAGCAATCGTACCCGCCTCCCAATATGGGTCAGAACTGGCAGAATCTTTGTACAGACCGCCTAAGTAAAGTTGCCCCTCTTTTAGCAAAACCTCATCTACCTTAGTGCCACCATAATATGAAGCTGAGCCAATGTCCACGGGGGTAACCTGAGTAGTTGTATACAGAGAGTTATCACTATCTCTATACGTAGTCGTAGCCAAGGCCCCATTTTCGAGTGTCGAAGTCCCATGTACTGTGAATGCTGCCCCGTCTGGCCGAACCTTTTCAAAGGTACTGTTGAACGTGGACCCATTAAACGTGACACCATTGAAGCTGAGCCCGTTGAACGTTGCGGCATTGATTGCCGAAGCAGAGATCTGTTGCTCGACCCATGCTGATCCAGTGGATTTGTAAAATTTGATTGCAATATTATTAGTGTCTACGAGCCAAAACTGAGAGTTAGCTGGGGCTACTACCGATGGCAGCGTCAGTCCACTATCATAGCTAGTAATATCATTACCTTTAGGTCCTTGAGGCCCCGTATCCCCTTTAGGACCGGTAGCACCTTGAGGACCAGTAGCACCAGTTGGGCCTACGAACTTATTCCAAGTATAGTTGGTATAATTTGTGGAATCGGCCTCGGTATAATCAGTGTAGACACCAATATAAGTAGCAGTAGCAAAACTGTTTACACTGAAATCAGTCTTGCCGTCTGCACTTGTGGCATATGCGTAGTGGATATATGGTGTTTTGCCATCTGCACCAGCTTTACCGGCAACACCAATAGCCCCATCCTTACCGGCTGGGCCTTGTGGGCCGACAAACTTAGCCCAGGTGTACTTGCTTGGGTCTGTGGGGTCGTCCGCGGTAAAGTCGGAGCACGTGCCCAGATAGGTAGCGCCATCCGCTGAAGTCGTGCTGAATCCTGTCTTGCCATCAGCACTCTGCGACCATGCGGTATGCGAATAAGGGGTACGACCATCTGCGCCCGCAGGCCCGGCAGAGTTATCTGCTTGCCGCTGCTCAACCAGATAGTTACCCATAGTAGCCACTCGGGTACCGGCCACGCGTGAGGTCTCAATCTGCAGCACCCGACTACTAAGGTACGTGCCTTCTTCATCGTCCACGATGTGTACTGTGTCGCCCAGCCGCACCGCGTCAGGCAGTAGCGCGATGTCGGTCTCGTAGTTAACCGCCGGCTCGTTATGCGCCTTGAGGTCTGCGAGCGCTAGATCTAGCGTCTTAGACTGCACATCGTTGTAGAGTGCCACCTTCCCAGCGTTGAGGTCGGCAATGGCCTTCTTGTCCTTGTCGATAGTCGCGTTGTAGCCCTTAATCTTGGCGTTGTAATCAGCAATCTTCTTCTTGTAGCCTTTAATCGCTGCATTGGCAGCCTTAATGTAAGCCTGCTGCTTAGCTATATACTTGCTCTGTTTTGCCGCATACTTGTCCTGATTTGCCGCCAGCCGTTGCTGAGTAGCAATCTGGTTCGCCAGCGATTTTACATGGCTTGCTGTCCCACCCTTAGCAAGTTCAGCCTGCAAGGACTTGACTTTCGCCAGATAGGCGGCCTTCTTGGCCGGATATGTGGACTTCTGCTTCTTCTCATACGCTGCGATGCGTGTGTTGCACTCAGCAATGTAATTCTGTTTCTTCGCAATGTAACCGTTCTGCGATTTGATATATGCGTCGGTCGCGGTAATCTTTTTCTTCTGGGACGCAATGTCCTTGTTCTTAGCTTCGACTTTATCCGGGTACTGCTTGTACTTCGGATTATCGTCTGAAGCCGTGTCCAGTCCGGTTGTATACTTCTTAACCCGCTGGAGGTGGTGCGTGGACGGGTCGGGGTTATCCTCTGACAGAATCCGACTCCACTTCTGCACGGCCACGGTGTCCCGGAGAATGCCGTCAGACCCCAGGACGTAGCGGCCATCATCGCTCTGCCAAGTCATACCCTTAAGCGTGATTGGATTGCCGTCTGCGTCATTAACGTCGGACTTAGCCTTGACCGAAGTAAACAGGTCATAGATGTCAGTGGTAGTCGTCACGTTATTAACATTGATGTCCCTGACAAGCTCAATGTTCGTCTGTGCACCGTGGGCGGATAGAATGTCGATGTACTTGTGCACCGTGTGGTCGGTGTCAACGGTAAAGGCAAAGTCCAGCTCGGCACCAAACTGCGATGCCACAGATAGCACTCTGGCGAGCGCCGTCTCGTCGTCGTTATCGAACTTGAGCTGCATCTCCTTTTCAGGAATCTGGTTATCGCGGATTTCCCAGCCCGAATCCCATGTGAACTTATCTACATAGTAATCAATCGGGTACGTATCATCGGCCTCGTATGTGTCAACCGTCTCATCAATC
This sequence comes from Lacticaseibacillus songhuajiangensis, assembly GCF_003946025.1. GTDB lineage: Bacteria > Bacillota > Bacilli > Lactobacillales > Lactobacillaceae > Lacticaseibacillus > Lacticaseibacillus songhuajiangensis. The sequence continues at coordinate 85,170 of NZ_RHNR01000002.1, forward strand.
AAGTCAGCTCCTGCAGTATCAGCAACAATCGTGGACGTGTAGTTCAGCGGGTCGCGCACGGACTGCACAATCTCCATGATGACTGGCTTCTTATCCTCGTCCACGTACATCACTAGGTTACCGATTTCCGTAGCATGTGCCGCGTCATTTACCAGCCCGGGGCCATACTTCAGGGTGAGTGTTAGCGTGCGTGAGCCTTCAACGGTGGCAACTTCCTTGTCTTCACTGATAATTAGCCCGCCTGTGGTATCAGTCGGTACCGTCGCAATCAGGCGGCGCATTCTATCTGTAAAAGTAAAATCCATTATAGATACGCCTCCTCAAGCGTTATTTCAACCTCGGGCGGTTCGGCCCACGATGACGGAGTAACGGTAATCTCACCATACGGGTCAACGACTTTCAGTGCGTTCCAATTATTGCCGACCGTGTACAGCCCAGACTCCACGCCGTTTAGATAAGTCTTGCGGTGTGCGGGGTCAACGATGAATTCATCGCCTTCATTGAAGAAGTTTGGTTCGTTCTGTATCCAGGTGACGTTCGTCCAGGTGAACTTCGTGTCCGTCCAGTACATCTCAACCGGCATAGTATCACCGTAAGCCATCATCCACTGGGTGATGCCATCAATCGGCACATCAGCCAAGCCATCGACATTCAGCGGGTAATTGTACGTGTAACCCGCCTTATATGACGTATCGCTAATCAGCTCCGTAATCTGCGCGAATTTGTACAGCACGCTGTCGCCTTGCCGCGTGATTGACGCCTCAAAGAACGTGCCTGACTTAACCGGCAGCGTGTGCGTGTCGATGATTGTCCTCCCTTGCCAGCACTCCATAATCTTCGTCTTTCCAAAATTGCTGGAGTCGCGAATTACGATTGAGAATGCTGGTAGGCCGCCACTTTCGAGCGTGAACTCCTCACGGCCCATACCGTCACCGGCCTGAAACTCCGCCCGGGCCTTGTAGCTGAAGTCCGATGAATCTGGGTCTTCGGTCGGTTCGGGTACATCGAAGTGCACCGCTGGCCCATGCCAGTTAGGTATATCCCTACCAGCGGCCGCCGTGCCATCGTCAAACGCGCTGGTAGCCGTCTGCTTATATGGCCCCTGGCCATACTGCAACGTACCCACCATGTGATTGGTGTACTCGTCGCCGTCTTTAAACAACCGCTGCGGATAGGCCGTCACACAGTTAGCGTTCATCGCATAGCCTTCAGCAGTCGGTTCGCTCACGTAGTCGATATTGACTACCTTGCTGGCCTTGCTCTGCTCCGTCGTATCCACCTGCTCGGGGTCACCAAACTCCACATACCCTTGCGGGGTCGCAATCCGCACGTAGCCGTTTTCCGACTTCATCGTGACCTTGTAAATCGGCCACGCGGGCGCAGTGCCTACGTTCGGCAGCTTGAGCGGAGAGACGCCCGAAACTACTGTCGGCGTGGTAGCGTGGGCGAGACCATCGGGAACGATGAAATCGATCGTACCTGAACCAAGATAATAAGCCCGTTCCAAACTGATTGAACCATCGACTTTAGCCATCCAGTATTCGTTTGGTGCATCAGAAAATACCAATTTTGCGGGTTCGGTTGTGTACAGTAGCGGTGCCATACGCTTTTCAAACTCGCGCTGTGAGATTGTTGACACATCATAATCCACAGTAATTACGCGTGGCTTAAACCGTCCGTATTGAAATCGTCCACCATTGGAGCGTCCAACTGTGACCATCGCATTTTCTATTTCGGGGAGAATTTCGCGTTTCGGATTGAACTGTAAAAACCGGTCACCAATTTGATTACCATTAAAATACATGATCGTCATTAGTTAATCACCCCTCTATTACGGTTATACATGCGACTTGTGCGTGCTTGCTCTTCGCTAACACCTTTTGCCGCCCACCTTCCGACCTCGCGGCCGTTATCTAGTTGAACAGTTCCCTCTATTGAAGGAGTGTAGTCCAGCAGTTCTGCGACCAACGCATTGAGTGTCTTTAGTGCTTTTGATATACCGCTGTCGGTAGATGCAGGCTGCACGTTAATAGATTGTACTGTTTGACTGTGAAGGTTCTGCAATGTGCTGGTGGCACCGGTGAAGTCCGTTGTTCCATTAGCAAACCGTGGAATACCGTACTTACGAGCGGTGGCAGTTGCAGTCTCAATACGCGTGTGGCGTGGCAGCGCTAGAACGGCATTACGTTCGCGTAGGATAAACTTTTCACCGGACGGAAGTGTGATGGCTTCGCGAAAAATACTACCGGTGGCATCGTTAACCATAGCAAGGGATTGCTGAAGGTCAGTTGTACCGTTCTTGAACCCGAATATCTTTTTGACGGCATTAGCGCCTTTAGCAATGAAATTTACAACCTTGTTGATTGTCTGATTGCCGCCCATGCGTTTCCACGAAGCATGTGCTCTACCGAGTGGCACACTGGCGTTATCCTGACCTTTAGCGGTCTTAGTAGAACCGGTTGAAGACATTCTCCAATTATCGGCGCTACTTTTGGCTTTCTTGAGACTAGGACTAGCATAATCAGCGCCACGAGCAATCTTAGTACCGCCCACGGATGTACCAGCGAACGTCTTCGTGCTCTTGGTGGCCGCATTAATAACCTTTGACGTGTTGTCCTTACCTTTAGCCACTTTCGTTGAACCAGGGCTTGTCTTCTTGTACTTCTCAACAGCTTTTGTCCCTAATCCAAAGTTGTTCTGTGCGTTCTTGGTATCAGCATTCGCAACCTTCTTTTTTGGCTTATTTAGGTTATACTTGTCGATTAAAATTCCAGCCTTAATCAGCTTTTCCCGAATGTCCTTGTCATTCAGCATTGCCTTCTTGGTCGAATCAGGAAGCTTGTCATATGCTTTGTACTTGATGGCCAAATCGGCGATCTGTGGAAGACCCTTGGCATTCACGACCGCATTCTTTGCAGAATCTGGAAGACTGTCCCAAGTGCCCATCTTATCCAGTGCGCTAATCAATGGAACTGTGGCCTTATCCTTTACAATCGCGTTCTTTTCCCTCAGTGACAGGTTCTGCCAGTCGCCACTTTTAATAAGTGCATTAACCAAGGCAGTGTAATCACCGTGGACAATTGCCTGTTGCTGTTTGAGCGAGAAACTGTCCCAATTAGCGAAATCAGTCATAATCTGTGCTAACTGGTCGCGGCCTTGTGTCTTGATAATGGCAGTCTTATCCCAAGTTGGCATTGACTTCCACCGGTCGGAAGCTGCTAATGCGTCTATGATCGTTTGCTTGGCGTTGCTACTAATCTTTGCGTATTTAAGTTCAAAGATTAACTGCTTCCAGCCTTCTTTGGTACTTGCGGTGTCCGCTAAAACTTCTTTGAGGTTCGTTTTCACCTTCCCCGTTTTCGGGTCAAGTACCAGTGCGTTCCACGCATTACCAGCTTTCTGTACGTTCTTAGTCATGCCGTCAGAGACAGCGGCCGCAAACTGCTTACTACTATTAACGCCCTTGTTCATCGCGGTGGTGTAGGTCGTCATTGCCTTGGACGCTTGCGTGGCGGTGATGCCAAAGTCAGTCTGCAATTGTTCTTGAACTTCATGGTTAGACAAGCCTTGCGCCTTCATCGCCTGAATTGCGCCCTGATAAATCGTGTTCAGTTTTGACTGGTGGTCTTTTTCCAGACCCTCCAGCGTGGCGTTCTTTTCGGCGGTGGTCAGTTGCGTGTCTTTCTTAATCTTCTGCTGTGCTTTGTTGTTCTGAATCGCTTCATCGTTCCAAGCCAGAATTGAATCCTGCAACTGTTTGTCGGCTTGTTCTTTAGTCATCTTGGTTTTTTCGCCGAGAATGGCCTTCAGAACGTTGTTCTGTTCGGAGCCTGATAGCTTCAACGTTTTAACCGCTTTTTCTGCATTGTCTTTGCGGAGATTATCCAGAATTTGAATCTGGTCAGCAGTCAGCGATTCGCCAGTCTTATTAGCAGAGCGCGTGATGGCTTCAGCCTGTTTAGCGCTCGCTTTCATCTGGGCAATACGTTTATCATCGGCGGCCTTTTCCTTGGCGGCGGCTTTCAGCAATTCATCACCAGCGGAGCCGCCGAGTGACTTCGCCAGTTTTTTAGCGGCTTTATCGGATTCAGTGGCGGCTTTCTGTGCCGCCTTAGTCATCGAATTAAAACCTTCTGCAATCTGCTTTGCGTTAGTCTTGGTGGACTGATTGGTGTTGTCGAGTGCACCCGAGATTTCGCCGGAAGCCTTCTTCATCGCACCAGCAGACTTGTCAGCAGAAGCACCAATATCGCTACCCCACTCTTTAGTGCGGTTGGCTGATTCAACAGCGCCCTCGCCCCAGAGTTTCCACACGGCGTAACCCGTACCGGCGACAGCGGCCACACCTAAAATGGCGGGTGCAATCGGTGCGAGCGCAGCTAGTAATCCCGTACCAGCACCGGCAGTTGTACTCAATCCAGCGGCGGCAGTTTCGGCGGCAGGCGCAATCTTTAACGCTTCAAACGCTGTCTTGCTGAACGCCGTCTTAACCAGTGTCATGCCCGTTGCACCCATTTTTGAAGCAGTGGAAGCACGACCCAAACCGGCAGTAACAGCACCAATAGCTGAACCGGTGCCATGCATCACGTTGAACACGGAACCTAGCGTTCTTGCGACTGGCCCAACTGCGGCGGCAAATAGTCCCCACTTAATGATTGACTGTTGCGTGTGGCTGTCCATTTCGGAGAATGACTTAATCACCTGTGTTGCTTTGTCAATTAGCGGAGTCAATGTCGGCAGTAATTTCTGACCAATCGTAATGCCTAAAACGTTGATTGATTCTTTGAACTTCGCAACCTTGGCAGCTTGCGTGTTATTCATGGATTCAGCAATCTTCGCGGTTGTCCCACTAGCGTTCTTCGCGTCAGAAGTCATCTTGCGGAGTGCGTCACCACCTTCGCTAATCAGCACATTCATACCAGCTTGCGCGTTGGTACCGAACGCCGTAGCAATAGCGGCAGATTTCTGTTCTTTCGTCCAACCGGCGGTGTTCTTCTTGATCTTGTCCAGCATATCCGGCAAGGTCAGCGTGCCCTTCTTGAAGTCAGCCACGTTAATACCCAATTCCTTGAACCCTTGCGCGTTCTGTTTGGACGGCTTCATCAATCGGGTTAATGCACCACGCAACGCGGTACCAGCAACCGAACCTTCAATCCCTTGGTTAGACATGAGACCGATTGCGGCCGCTGTTTGTTCCAATGAGATACCAGCGGAATTAGCCACTGGCCCAACATAAGTCATGGCTTCGCCCATGTCTTGGAAACCGGCGGCGGTTTTGTTTGCGACCAGCGTCAGGCTGTCGGTTACGCGTTGCGTGTTCTTGAGCATCCCGGCGGTAGAATTAGACTTCAACCCGAACTGTTCGAGTACGGAGGTTGACACGTGCATAACATCGTTGAAGTCATCGCCAGAAGCCTTGGTTGCGTCCAGAATTGACGGCATAGCGCCCATGGTCTGTTCGGCCGAATAACCGCGCTTAACCATCTCGGACATACCATCGTTGATTGATTTTGTGGACGTGCCGTACTGAACCGCCCACTTCTTGGAGGATTCGGCCATCTTGTCGAGTTGCGCACGGTACTTCGCAGTAACCGTGCCACCGTTGGTCAGTAGCGGGCCAATACTGCTAATTTGACTGTTAAAATCAATCGCTGACTTAGCGGCGGCAGTAAAACCAACGGCCAGTGGTGCTGTAACGGCCATTGTTAATTTAGAACCAAAGCTAGTCAGTGCGCCGCCAATCTTACCAGTGACTTTCGAGAACGCCATCGCCTTCTGCGAAACCTTCGTCCACGATGAAGATTGGAGCAGAATTTCTTTATTCAGTGCGGCCATGCGGTTCTTGTTGTTCGCAATTTGTGCGGCAGTCTTATTAACCTGTGCGGCCGCATTAGCTTCACGGGTAGTCAGCTTCTCCATGTCGTCTCCGCCCTTAGCAACGGCGGCGGAACGTTCTTCGAGTGTCTTCTTCTCGCTAGCAAGTTGTGCTTCGAGTTCCTTTGATTGCCTACTAAGTGTTCCGTAGACGGTCTTCATGCCGTTTACGGACTTTTCGGAACCCTTGAACGCGATGTCCTGCGCTTTTAGTTCAGCAGTCGTTGCTTTGATCGTGGAGGACAACGTGCGCGCAGATGCGCGGAATGGGTCAATGTTCAGTGAGACAGTGGCGGCCAAATGACCTAAACTTCCTGCCATAATTTACCTCCTTTCTACATAAATAAGAATGGGAACGCCTTGTCGATAGTCGTTTCCTTTTCTTCGTAAATATCATTCAAGGTCTTCAAATCACGGAACGTCATCTTGTCGATGTCGGCTAGTTTGTAACCGTCTGCAAGTCTGGCTTTGTAGAAGTCGTAGATGTTGTTGAGCGCTTCTTGGACGTCCGTGTCCGTGATTTTTTTGCTGGTTCTTCCGGTTCCTCGCCGTCATCTAGTGCATCTGCAATAGCTTTATTAATTGAATCAAGGGATTTCAAACTCTTAGTAGCACCAGCAATTACGTCAACGCGGCTGAATTGACCGTTCCAGAAGTTAACCGCAAAGTTGGCAAGGTTGGCTTCGTTTGCGTCAAAGTCGGCATTCGTTGGGCCGTCTTCACGGGCATACATGCGTAATTGTTGTTGCTGAACCTTTAGCGCAGCAGTGGTGTCACCCAGTCCGGGTTCACCGTTGCGCACAAACTTATTCACCTGACCGTTAATGTTCAAACTGATTTCGTACATGATTCCTCCTAACTGCCGCCCGCATGGTTCGCGTACTGTGCATTTCTAGGCGACAAAACAAAATACTACTAAGCTCCGGTAGCTGCGGTTACTGTGATTGTGGACGTACCGGTCTTCGCACCATCAGTGGTGGTATATGTTGCCTTAGCTGTACCAGCAGTGACACCGGTTACGGTGCCGTCATCAGCGATGGTTGCCTTGGTGGCGTCATCTACTGACCACTTACCAGACTTATCGGTAGCGCTATCTGGCGCAACGGCTACTGTGAGCTTCGCTGTCTTACCAGTTTCAACGGAGACGGTGGCCGGGGCTACTGTAACCCCAGTCACCGCTACGCTTTTGGGATTTCAGTAATCGTTGCGTCGGCAGCTTCGGCAGGGAATACCCACTTGTGGAACTGTTCGAAGTTAAATCCTTCGTTGTCTTCTCGACCAATCAGCACAACGTTCCCGTTGTCAGAATCGCCACGTGGAATGAAGGAACCTTCAATGGAGTCAGCCGTTGGATCAGGCGTGCCATCAACCGTCTTGGTGTCAACGGAAGGCAGCTTGAACATCCCCTTGAGCATCCCAACCCATACGTAGCCGCCGCCGGACAGTTTTGTGCGGAACAAGGTTGCCACGTAGTTTGGCGTGAGGTTCTTTGGGTAGACTTCCACACCATTTACCACCTTGATGTTGTATAAGTCCTGCTTCATCTGACTGTTAACATCGTAGTTTTCGATAGTTTCAGTGGCTTCGGTGATACCACCAGAAAGAATCAGGTATGGGCCATCATCAGCGGCCAAAGTCTTAGTTTCGGTTGTGATATCCATCTTTACAGAACTAAGGCCAGGAACCTTAATTGTCGTCTTTACGAGTTCATCGTCGCCAACAATCCCGTATTCAAATCCAGAAGCACCAAATTTGGCTTGCTTCTTTGGAGTTGCTCCAGTCATAATTTTTCCTCCTAATTAAAAAAGAGACCCCTAAACGGGAATCCCTTGTGATTGAAAATATGCAGTTACCATGCGCAGTTGTGGGGTATCGTGGTCAGCATCTGAACGATGATAGACCCGCTCCCAGCCTGCGCCATGCATCGCCTTGCGAATCAGTGTGTCAATTTCTGACGTCTGCTGTAAAAGCTCGTTCTTACACCAGAAGTCAATCTGTACGCGTGGATATTCAAGGAAGCGGTCATCGTCCGCATCCGTAGTCTCATCCCCGGGCAAATCGGTAATTCTAATCCACGGAGAGAGTGCGACAATATCTGCATCGGTCGTATTGTCAAAATCTGGCGTACCAATGTAAATACCACCTAGCGGGTCGGCGGTTCCGCGCACATCTTCGAGTTTTTGCGTTAATTGTTCGCTACCAAAAAGCGCATCATAAACCAAATTTAATGCGAGCATCTAACCCCCCACCTTCAAATGCGACAAAAACGTCTCTAATACCTTGCCGCGCGTGCGTTCTTGGACTTCTTCCACGAAGTGCTGTGGTGATTGCTTGCTAGTACCGTTGTTTGGGAAGTGCACACGGTAACCGGTGTCTTTCCCATAGCCAACGTCAGATTCAAGAATCCCGCCACGGTCAAGCACACCCGTTGCTCGAATGTCGTCACGCATGTGGGTGGGGTCATCGGTTTCACCCGACCAGACAGGCGTGTCAGTCTTCAAAGCATCGGCGAATGTCTCTGCACCATCACGAATTGCTGCGCGGGCGTTACGTTGAACGCCGTTGTCCAGTGCCTGAATCTTCGCCAGCAAATCACCATCACCAGTAACAGTCATGACCCCACCTTCTTCGCGGTAATAGTCGTAATGTCGCGGCGTTGATAATCTGGATCTAGGCCAGTGATTTCATATTCACTGCCGCGCCACTTAATTCGCCACGTTGGTTCGATGTCCTCATCGGTTAAAAACCGCACGATGAACGTGGGTTTTTCGGTGCGAATGCCCAAGTCATTGCTGGCCTCGCGCAAAGGTGTTTTGGGAACTTCCGCCCAGACCGTCATATGCTTAGTTTCGGTGTTGCTGGTTGGCACGCCGTTCACAATGCCTCGACCGTACGAGACGAATGTAATGCGTTCGCGCATGTTAGTCGTTCGCATCGTCAGACACCTCCGTTCGGAGCTGATTAACGATTGCTGAAACTGGGTCTAGCAGCGGATAGCGCATAACGTCTGCACCTTCGCCCCGATAGTCATACTCTTCTTTGACCTGCTTCATAACGGCTGTAAAAAATCGGTCACGTGTTTCAGGTTTTGCGAGCAGTGATTCAGGGGCAGTACCAGTCTGCACGGCGCTGGCAATCTGTGTTGAAACGCTGGAGATTAGCGCCTCCAGCATGTCATCTTCCACAGTTTGGTCAATCTTGCAGTACATTTTCAGCACCGCAAATTGCGCATCGGTCAGGCCAGTGTGTGTTACTTCGTCAGCCATTTGTACCACCTCTATTCAGCAGGAACGAGTGCTAGCAAGTCAGCCTTCACAGTTTTGCCAGTGAAGTCAATGCTGTGTGCTGTCAGCCACGCTTTGATTTCGTCAACCGTATTACTGGTGGTTGGCTTAGTGTCACCGCTTGGGTCAAAAGCCGCCGGAGTAGCCGGCTCTACGCTTTTGGGCCTGCAGCAGGTGCGGTGTAAGTCAGGAAGAACCCAGCCTTAGTGTCGGCAGTAGCTACGCCAAACCGCATGCCCGCGCGCAGGTACTTGCCGTAGATGTCGTTATCAACCCACTGAATGTCCAGGTCTGCACGGTCTGCAAAGATAATCGCACGTGGCAAGTCGCCTAGGAAGGCGTGCGCTTCACCAGCGGCACCAAGCACGGTGTCACCGACAACGACTACGCTCATGCCCAGAACGGTCTTACCGGATGGGCTAATGATGGAGTCTTGAAGCAGGTAACGGCCATTGCTATCCTTCACTGTGTCAAGGAAGTTGTAGAAGGATTGAGACGCGATGATTGCACGGTTGTATGCAGGGTCGAGCTCTACGTTGTTGATTTCCTTGAGATCGTCAATGGAGGAAACAGTCTTAGCGGTGAACTTCTTCAATTCACCCGCAATCGCGGTGTTAGCAGTGTTTCGCTTGAGCTGTTGACCGTTTTCGTTAACAATGCCCACAAGGTCGGCTTCGGAATCGTCAATGTCTTCTTGAGAGATAGGAATAGCGCCACGGTACGTTGCAACCTTCCATTCAACCTTGTCAAATTCAGGTTTAGCAAGGGTTGGGTTCTTTTCGAGTTCTTCCACAGTGTGAAGAACGCCGGTAACGTTCTTGAGCGTTGGGTAAACGCCCTGTGCCCGCTTGGCGGAGATTACGTGGGTGAACGGCTTGAGGTCAACGACTGTCTGCAATTCACGCTGTGGAACGTAAGACTGGTCAACTGGAATCAGGGACTGGTTGTCCGCGGACTTAACACCGGTGGTGGTAGGGTCGGCAGAGGCTTCACCGTCACGGAGCATGTATGCTGGAATATTCATTTCCTTGCCCAGTTCCTTGCTACGGATGAACGCGTTGATTTCCTTGCGGCGTTCGTCTGTGGTTGGCTTGTGGGCAACAGTCTTAGCGGGTTTCTGCTTGCCTTCGAGTGCGCCTTCATAAAGGCTGCGCTTTTCTTCCAAGTCCTTGATTTCGGCGGATTCCTTGTCAAACGCTGCGCGTGCTTCCTTAGCCTTTGCAGTGGCGTCTTCAGTGTCCTGTTCGAGCAGAGAACGAACTTCTGCCTTGTGAGCTTCCGCAGAAGCCCGCTTTTCGTCAAGCTGCTTCTTAATGGCAGCTAGTTTTTCGTCTAAAGTCATAATTGACCTCCTGTTTTTGGGTATAAAAATAGGCCCCGACTAGTCGAGACCTTGCAACAAAATCATTTTTTGACGTTCAATCTGCCACTTTGGCGGCAAATCGAGCGCTTTTACTGCGTCCAGTGACCGTGCACCGATTTTTACTTCGGTATCGGGGTAAGCTGGCGTGGTTACTGGAGAAACATCGTAAATATGGTCGATGGAGCGAATCAAACGGCTATATGGCGCTTCTGCGTCTCCATCACGTGTCCACTTTTCGGCATCGGTGTTGTCCGGAATGGTGAATGCAAAACTAGACTGTGAAATGATGCCTGCACGCACATTTTCAACCAAATCGCGGCCTAGTTGGGTGTTTGGTGGTGTTAACTTGTACCGCAATCCCGTTTCGTCCACAGAAAGCTCAAGGTTTACGCCGTTACGTCCGAGAACTTGCGACTGATCGTGGTTAAAAAGTGCTACGGCATTACGCATGTCGGTGTTGTCGAGCGCGTGTGGATCAATCTGTTCGCGGAACGTGTATTCGCCAAATCCCATCGGACTAGATGCACGATTGAACTTTAACGCGTAGCCTTCAATCACCATCGGCTGGTCGTCAGTTGCTTCCCGAATTTCCATTGGCGTTGTGGTTGTTCGAATTTCCTTTGTCATTTTTATCACCTCCCTTCGATGCGAGGTAAACACTGCGCTGGTCTAAGAAGATTGTGTTCAAGTCAGTTTCCAGTTTATTCATATCTGGCAAGCCGGTGGCCTTCATGCCCAAACGCTTGCGACTTTCATCACCGACAATAACGCCGTTCTTTTTGAGCTTAACTACGTCATCGACAGACATCCCAGCAACGGCACTAGTGTCAAAACTGATTGAGTAGTCATGGCGTTGCTGGTCATCAAGTAGCTTCATCTCGAATTCAGTCGTAATCGGCATAAAGTAAAACGGCAAATCGTTCTGTACGTAGTCGTCAGACAACTGCTTGACGGACTGGTTCGGGCTGTTCTGTGCCAACCGGAACGCCGGAACGCGCAAAGCCTTAGCAATCTGCGCTGTGGAGTAGTTGTTACTGGTAATCAGGTTTAGTACGTTGGTGTCAACTTCAAGCGGTGTGTAGTCCATAGTGTCATCGACCACAATCGGCGCACCAGCGGAGGCACCAGCCTGTGCTTTCTCAAAGTCTTGCCGCATTTTACGGCGAGCATCAGCACCGAGCTTACCCTTTGCCTTCAGGATTGACCCTTTCAGGCCGTCAGAGAAAAACTTTTGCAGCGTGGATACACCGGAATCTTGCAAGCCAATTTCTTGTCCTAGCGACAGCAGCGGCGACCGACCACGAATCGTGTCGTAGCTGAAAAACTTCCAGTGAATCACGTCTGCGGCTTGGCACACCTTCTGCACGCCTGAATTGTATGGCGTGAATCGGTACACGATGTGTGCGGGGTCGTTGTCATCAATCTGTGTCTGCGATGGTGCGTAAAACTCAAACATCGCTGGTTCACCGCTCAGCGGGTCACGCACAATCCGCGAATACGCGTTACCAGATAGGATTGCGTTCACCGCCATGCTGAACTTCCACTGGTATGCAGTCAGGCGGCTGTTCGCCTTGGTGTTCATCAAGTATTCGACGTTTTCCAGTGAGACAATTTTGTCGTTCTTGCGGTCTTCCACGACTAATGGGAACCGACCAATATCACCCGCGATAATCGAAACAGCCGTCAGCACGTCCGAGTTGCGCAATGCACCAATACCAGTGTAGCCACCGCGTGTGGACGGCAAGATGCCCTCATCGAGCAAACTGCCAGCCCAGTGCGGGTCGGCATTGGTCGCATAATCAATACTGCGAAATAGCTTCATTATTTATCACCCCCTTTCATCGGGGAGCAGTAAAACAGTGGCAACTAGCACTATTAATCCACCAAGCGTGTACAAACCGATCGTAGTGGAAACTCTAAAGCTGGCGATGGTGATTATTGCCATACCCGCAAGCAGAAGCAGAGGGGCAATATTGGTCACCAGCCAATACATAGCGGTTAATATTTTTTGATTCATATAATCGCCTACCTTAAAATCCAAAATCGTTACTGAATACATCTTCATCATTCAAAAACGCGTCAACATCTTCAGTAAATGCAATCGCATATGCGTCCAGTAGTGCGTCCATCATGTCAATCTTATTAGCGTATTTGTTCTTATTAATCCGTACGCCGTTGTTGTCGCTCATCAAAACCGCATTCATCGCGGCCATCTGCATTAGCTGGTTGCCACTATGCTGAATCTTGCCGCCAATAATGTCATCACGAAACTGCTTAGTTGGCATCGACAGCGTGAGTGTTCCTTGACGTACCGCAATCATCGGCCATTCGGGGTGGTTCTTTTCGATGGTAGTCAGCATTGGTCCGAATTGGTACGGATCATAGCAGATTCCTTGTACGTCAATGTCATTGCGTTCGATAAAGTCTTCCAGCCACTCATAAACACGGTCGTTGTCAATAATGCCGGATTCGAGCGTGGTGACTTCGCACTCGCCGCGTTTTTCAGCAGCTAGATAGTCCATTTTGTCGGTTTTAATCTTGTTTTCAATGCCACCCTTGCTGGCGATGAACGCGTATCCGTCCGCAAACCAGTGGCCTTCTTGCAAAACCAGCCACGTAATGGCGAATAGGTCACTCGTGCGACCAACGTCAATGCCGAACCAGACTTTTTGACCACGTAAATCAGGCTTTTCGTCTGTTTCGGCCGACTTCCAGTCTTCAAAATTAAGATAGCTGTCTTCAGTAGCTTGCCGCCAGATGTTGAAGTTTTTAACGAGTTTCGCGTTTAAGCTACCATCTTCACGCGCTTGTTCGAGCTTTTGTGCTAGATAGTCGTGAATTTGGTCGTGCAGCACGTCCACGTCCATTAGCGGGTTCGACTTAATCCACTGGCGTTCATCATTAATCTCTTCCACCGATTCTTGCTCAGCGATGAATGCAAAATAGCGCTCCCCGTCAGCTTCACCAGAGAGCACTTTCTTGGCATATGGATAATTCTGCGTGAACATCGGCACATTCATATCGAACCCGGCGGTGGAAATGATAAACGTCAGGTAACTTGGTAACAGCACCTGCCCAGAAGCGAGCGTTTCGAGCATATCAGTTGTTTTGGCATTCGCATACTCATCCACGACGGCAACGTGAGGCTCGTAACCATCGACTAGTCCCGCATCACGTGAGAAACTGCGAATCGTACTGCCATCGTCGAGGTTAACCATCTCATCACGCGTAATTTTAACCATACGCTTGATTTCGGGGTCTTTTCGGCATAGTGCACGTAACCTATCTTTGACCATGTTAAACACAATGCTGGCCTGCTTGCGGTCGTTGGCGGCGGTGTAGAGTTGGCGTTTGTTGGCTGGGTTCTTGCCGAACAGGAACTCATATAACAAGACCCCCGACACTAGAAGCGATTTACCGTTCTTGCGTGACATAGAAATAAAAGCGTCCGTGAATCGCCTGATTGTGTGGTCGTCCTTGTCTACCCAGCCATATAAGATACCAATAATGAACTTCTGGAATGGTGCCAGTGGTTGCGGTCGGCCAGACTTTGGTTCGGGCAAAAACTCCATGAATTTCACGGCTTTGCCAGCAAGTTCCGAATCCCATACCCAGCGCCAGTCAGTACGTTTTAAGTCGGATTCTTGGCGTTTAACCGCCTGTAATACCGCTGTGGAAGTCAACAAGCGCCCGTCTAGCACACGTTTAATGAAGTTTGGGGTCGGGTCTGTGAATTTCATCGTATAACCTCCCTAGCCAAACATATCCGTTAGCGACTTCTTCTCTTTTTCCACTTTTGGCATGTTCATCGCCATACGTGAATTTACGTTTAAGCCTAAGTCGCTCGCCAGACCCTTGATTGCGTCCGTAGCCTTGCGCAGTTGGCTCAAATAACCTAAATACTCTTCCGTACTGCCGTCAGCCTGCGCTTTATTCATTACGTCCACGATGTGACGGTAACTGGCATACCACGTGCAATAAGCTTCGAGTTCAGTACGATCAAAATTGCGCAGCGGCAGCTTACCAATACTGCCCACGATTCGGCGGTATTCGGCTTTAGCAATCGGTTCAAGATGTGCTGGCGGCGTTTTCTGCAATTCTGGTAATCCATCAGCGGCTAAAATCTCAGCCTGCATCTTCGCTTCCTGCTGAAGCACGGTCAAATGACCTTGAGATTGGGATAATATCTTCTGTTTTCTAGCCATAACCCACTTTAACCTCCTAAACAGTAATAATATGGGACGCTATCCCCACAGCAACCTTTAAAATTGATGGAAATTGGGATGTGAAAAAGAGGCTGTCCGTTCAGGAGCAGCCGAAAATGTAGCCCCCGAAAAAATAGACGGGGGTGGGATGGGGATTTTATTGCGCGATAATTTCGAAGCCGGAAAATTTTCCTTCCGATTTTTGCTCATCAATCCGCGACATGACCTTCACGAGTTCAGGAACGTTTCTGTGTTGTTTGTTCATTCGTTCGATGCAAACTTCTTTTGATGTATTCAACATGAGATGATGCAAGTCTCGACTGACTAACAGACTATCGAGCTTCTCGTCTGGAAACGTTGTGATAATCCAAACGTTGTCGAAGGTTTGTTCTGTCTTGAGCTTGCGAAGTATCAGCTCACGAATGAGAGTTACATAATCATGAACGTCAATGTTCTTGATGTGTTCAGGCAGCCCAGTAAGTGCGTGCATGATAGCATCGTAGTCGAAGATTAAGTCATGACTTCCACAGTGGTGGGCAACGTATGTAGTCTTGCCACTTGCTGGATAACCAGCAATTACGTTGATGCGCATCGAACGCTTCACACCTTTCTTTCGCTTAGCCGTCTCGCGCCGCGTCTTGTAATAGTGGCAATCCTTGCACAGTGATTGCAGGTTGTCGGCATTCAGCCGGTCATCCCAATCGTCTTCGCTTGGAACAACGTGATCCACGAGCGTTGCCTCCATACCACATCGTTGGCAGATACCATTGTCACGCTCCAGTATTTGTTGCCGTAAATGTAGCCACTGTGCTGACCGATAGAACGCCACGTACTTGCCGTTAGTCTGCGTCCGGTGCCTGTTATATGCGCGGTCTGAATCCTGACGCGGACGGTAATCAAGTGGTACGAGTTTGCGGTGACCATTAATGAATACGAGCTTAGTCTGTGCCATGGTGCCCCCCACATAAAAATAGCACCACAAGCTAAACATGCTTGGACGCCTAGGTTCTACTTTTTTTCACGATATAATTCTTCTGGACAAATATATCCGCCCCAATCAGCAGTTCGAGAAGCACAAAGACTAGCGTCAACAGCAATAAAAAGTAATACACGTATTCTTCCTCCAATATTGAGACAACGTGCTTTAAATAGACAATTCGTTTATTCTGCCTATTGCATCTGTTCACCTGCTGAAATATAATGAATTTGAACAACAGTTGTATGTTGTTCACCCCCTAACACCCATTTCATTGTGTGCCCTTGGTCCCCCAACCGAGGGCTATTTGTTTGCATTATTTAATAAGTCTGTGAGATAATGCCTAGTAAAGGGAGGTGATATCTATGAGCTTAGATGGTAAAATTGATAGCACTAAGGACAAAATCTCCGGTAAAGCAAAAGAAGTTGAAGGTAAAGTTACTGGTGATAAGGCCCGCGAAGCACAAGGCAAGGCTGAAGGCGTACTTGGCAAAGTAAAAGAAAAATTAGACGATGCCAAAGATGCCGTTAAAGATACCGTTGATGATGTAAAAGAAAAGTTCGATAAAGATTAATCTCTTGGCCGGCATTTGCCGGCTATTTGTTTGCACAAAAATAGCACCTCACCGTTTGGCGGAGTGCTATTAAGTGTTGCTGTGTTCCCTATTTTGTAAAACCTATTTGACGCATCTTAGGCAATTGCTGCTTTTCCGCTTGTTGCTGGTATACCGGTTCGTCAAGCGTAAGCAGTGATACAACATTTCTTAAGAAATATTTTTTCCCCAATTGGTTGTGGTCAACTATATATCCCTGCCCGTTTTCAATCTTAGGAACAACATTGAGATCGAAGTATTCTGGGCGTTCCTTAATTTCAATTGTTTCTCCATCCGCCATCGTTAAAATATAATGTGTCACAAAAATCACCTCCCAACAAATAGTACTCCAGCATGAACTGGAATACTACATTGAGGTGATAATTAAGGCACGAGAGTTGGATTCGAACCAACGGTTAATGACGTAGTTAAATGCGGCCGCATTCCTCCATAATCGTCATTCAGGGCAGGTGCTGTGTTTTAGACCACTCAGCCATCTCGTGCAACGCAACCGCCGGGATTCGAACCCGATAAACTTGCCCGTGCACTTGGGTAGTTGTCCGTGTGAGCCGTTAGGCCTTCAGTTGCTCCTGCTTCTGCTATCCGAGGCGATGGTTTCTGAGCCCTCGGTTGCGGTGGTTCCCACATTACCTTGAAGCGCAAGGCATGTGACCACGCTTTATATTCGCCCACTATACGCACTAGCAAACACGCCGGGCTTTACCGGTTATATCGCTGGTCGGGATTTGCACCCGACATGACACATTGTAGATGGCTTAGGAACGGATATGGTCACAATTGACTAACTCCACAGGCGAATTACTATTCATCTACTTTTTAAGGCTGGCAACTACTCAGTCCATTTATGTTCCGCCATTTACGTTGCCTTGACACCAAGCCTTCGTCTATCACCCATAGCGTTTACCTGTTCCGCCACAGCGATTTGCTCGCTCGCCCAGTGTCAGATGGGATCATCGCAAGCTGTGTCCGGTCGCTAAACTAGACAATGTGGCCGGCAGGATTTGAACCTGCAAGTGATCACCTTTGCTCGTCATCATAAGATTGGCGAACTGCTCTACCATTGAGCTACGGACCCTTTGGCTGTCTCTTGAAACATTGCGCTTAACGCTATGCTTCCGAACAACCAACTCCACCCTGCTACTCATCGTCATGGTAGGCTTATCGTGACATAGGCTTGCGCCAGAACTTCACGGGTGAAATTTGATGGGCGAGATCCTTACTAGCCCCATCTTGAGCACGTCTGCTGCTTTCGTCCTGTCAGTCCGCCAGGCTCGCTTTGGGCGGCCTGCGTCGGAGTAGCAGCTCCGGCTATCCGCTCCGGCTATCCATTGAAATTATTTGTGCGCACATTGTGGATATACACATAAAATATATTCGGCGGGTGGACAGATTTTCCGCCTATGCGATGCGGCGGAGTCGAACCACCGTTTTTTTGCCGTTCATCGCACCTGATTGGTATCGTGCTTACTCTATCAAATATAGCCGTTTTTTACGGACGTTTGGCCCACATTTGGCCCAATCATATTTAGACGCCCAATTCATCAGCCAGCGTCTCAATAAACGCTGACCGTTTGCGCTTAATAGTCGTAAGCCCTTCGTGCAGTTTGTCTGCTACCCCGTCCACGGTGAGGGTAGGATGTTCTTTGAGATACAGCTCATGGATAATCTGCACCGTGTCGGAGTCACTCCCAGCCAGACACCGCGTCACGGCATCGTACTGCTGCTGAATCGCGTGCAGCCGCCGATCATCGGATAATCGGATAAGCAATCGTTCCTGTCCGTTAGACGGGCTAGGACGACCACCACCGATGTTATCATCCTGTTCTCGCCACGGGTGCAGGATTTCGTCTTCCCGATCATGGATGTACTGGGGCGTCTTTGGATAGTCTTTGATAATCTGAATCAAGTAATTATATTTAGCGCGTTCCATTAAATCCTCCTAGTGTAAGCACGAAGAATTTAGTAACGGTGGTTAGTTGGCGACCGGAATCCGCTCGCAGTCTTGCAAGCCGTAATGATCAATCTCTGCTTCGGTGAACCGCGAACGTTCCTTCAACATACGACCACGCGTGGCCGTGAAAACTGCAAGTCCGTCACTATCTTTGTAGTAGTAGCCATTGTTGACATGTGGCACCTTGACGTTCCACCGCTTCGGCTTATCGACCGTCCATCCGATCACGTAGGCGCGCATGAGGCGGTCTTCGAGTAATGCCTCTTGGCCGTAATCTTTCGCGGCATTGTACGCATACTTACTAATGACTGCTGCGGGGCGCCATATGGTTGTGTCCTTAGCCTTTTTCAGCATCTTCGCTTCTTCTTCGCTCACCACGATCTTCGCCGGGGCCTCGGTTAGCTCGACGACATAGGCGTTCGACAATCCCCAGCATTCGATGTCATCATCTGCATCTTCAAAAGTGTCATAAAACGAGGCTAGAGATATCTGGTCAACCCAGTCATTGTATTCGTCCGAATATAGCCATTCACCTTTATCATTTTTAACTGCGAATAGGCTCATCGTCAGTCACCTCCCCGTTCATGGATGCAATAATATAGTCACAGTCAGCCTCGGTAATTGTAGCTGTAGCGGAATCGTTTACCAGCCAGGCTTCCCAAGTACCGTCAACTAGCTTAACCAATTGAGCAACCAATGCCGTGTTAACATAGTCTCCATTGTCTAGCTTAATCATTGCCATCGTCAGTCACCTCCACGCGCTCGCATCTGGTCAGCCCTAGTTGCTCAATCTCGGCCATGGTTAACATGAAACGTGGATCACCATCAAGCAGTTGTGCAGTCTCACTAAACTCTTCCCGGAGCCTGCAATAGAATCGGTCTCCACCAGCAAACTTACCCGGCACCTTGACGTAGTACTTCGGCTCCTTTGCCACGGTGTAGCCGTTGACGTAGGCGCGCATGAGGCGGTCTTCACGTTTAATGGACTCTTTTTCTGATAGTTGTTCTACATGGTGGATGAAGTATGCCAGCTCTCCAATAGGCATTAAATCGCCGTCAAGTGTTTTCAGCGTCTTCGCTTCCTCCTCGCTCACCTCGACCGGTTCTGGCTTTTCCACTAGTTCAACTACGTGACCACCGTATTTCTTTGCGTACTCTGCCGGTGCAATCGGCTCGTCAAACACCATGGTGCGATCAACATCATTGGTGAATTCGTAGTATGTGCGGTCGAGCACTTCGCCATTGTCATTTTCAATTACGTATAGGGTCATTCTGTGGCCTCCAAATCTGCAATACGAGCATCAAGTGCATCAACATAGGCCATCATTGCAGCGGCCTGAGTCTGCATCATTTTTCTCTGTAATTTGCTCACATTAAGACGATTGATTTCATTATTTAGCTCACATGTGCGGCTAACCATTTTTTGGTACTCCCTGCGCAAATCGTTGATTACTGTTTCTGTGTCGTTCATCCTTCATCCTCCATAACTTCCGCAAACAGCGACGACCCGCACAGCTCACAGGCCGCACACAGGCCAAACACCAGTGCCCGATTAAAATGCAGTGTGACGATCATCCATACGGTTAGGGCTGTCATGACGATTGCCAGGCATATGCAGGCGACGAAGCCGTAGCTACTTAGTCTGGCCATCGTTAAACCCCGCTTTATTTAGTGCCTCAAACGGATGTGTCCGGATAGTCGGCCACGACAGTCCTGTACGCGCCATAATCTGCTTGCTAGTGCCGACAATCGAACGGCCATTAATTTTTACCAGATACATGCGGCGGCGCTGTCCCCGTGGCAAATGGCCGAGCGCTTTTTCACGTTTGATTATGCCATCCACTTGTGATGGGCTATAGTAAATTTCTGATGCAATATCGGCTAGCGGCACCATCTCCAGATACCGTTTTGTCACGATTTCAGTCGCATGCGACTGTGTTTCGGTGATTTCGGCCCGTTTCTTACTCATCGGTTCACGGTGATTCTTTGCACTGTACCGTTGAATAGCCCGCATTTCGGGGTCACTATCTGGACACTTAACCAGACTGCCGTAACGATTCTCAACATCAATTACGGCCTGAATCAGCTCTGTACTGCTATGGATATCGTGTGCAGTGGTTACCTGGCGCGCAGACAGCTTATGCTGATACACACCAGTTTCGCCGGATGTCAGCGTTTCAGCATTGCCCTCAATCGTCCTCATCAGTATCTGCCTCCGTGACTGCCTGTCCCAATACCAGCCGGATAGCCGTGCCGCCGTACTGCTGGGCGACGTTATAGGCATGTTTAGCCTCGTTAAACACCATGGCGTGTGCGGGGTTACCGGCAAGGGTATAGCTCAGTTCACCGCCATACCGGCCTACCCAAGACTGGCCATTAATGCGTACTACATAGGCGTCAATGGCGCCTGGGGTTGGATAGTACTTTTGACGGCCGGTTGCGATCGTCTCTCCGCTCTTATACAAACTCATATCTATTCCCTCTCAATCAATTTCAAAGCATCGTCCACGCTGCGGTCAGTCTTATTCTTGTTAAACAGTTTCATCAGTCCTTTTCTCCCAGCTTGACAGCAATCATCCGATTACCACCGCTTTCGTTGTATCGCTTGAGCGCCGTTGGATAGGCAAGCCACTGTATAAAGTTGGTTGACACGTGGAACTTGTCGGCCAATTCCTTGGCTGTTCCAATATCCAAAAATGTTTCGCCCTTGTACAGCGCGTACTCAGCAGTCTTCATTTCTCCACCAGCATGCACTCAGGGTGTGCGTCTGCCACCTTCTGGGCTTCCAGAGCGTTAATTCCGCAGTATATTGTCACGTTAGCTGTCTTAAGCACTACACAGTAATACGTTTTATCTTTCATTTCTTTCTCCTAAAATGGCAGGTCCTCGTCCTTGATATCGATGGGCCCACCATTTCCAGCAAGTGGGTCATTGCCATAGCTGCTCTGCTGCCCCTGTGCGGCGTTTTGCCGCTGGCTGCCATAATTACCCTGTTGCGGTTGTGACGCCGTTCGCTGGCCGCCCTGCTCGCGAGGACGGGCTTGCGTGGCCTCCTTGGACTCTAGCAGTGCGAAGTTATCAACCACCACTTCAGTCACATATACACGCTGTCCGTTCTTGTCGTCATAAGTCCGCGTTTGGATACGCCCTTCAATCCCGACTAACGATCCCTTGCGCGTGAAGTTGCTAAAGTTCTCCGCACTCTTGCGCCAAATGACGCAGTTGATGAAGTCAGACTCCCGTTCGCCGGCCTGATTAGTGAACTGGCGAGAGACCGCCAAATTGAACTGGCCTACTGCCGTGCCGCTCTGCGTATACCGCAGGTCAACATCTCGCGTTAAACGCCCGGTAAGTACTACTTGGTTAATCATGTTGCACCGCCTCCATTTGCTTGTGCAGACGGGCCTGCAGCTCGTCTAGTTCCTTTCGCTTACGTTCGCGCCGCATCGGTGTGTCGCAGGCCAAGCAAGGCTCGCAAACCATCGTGCTGCCAAATGCTACCCAGATGTGGCCAGTTGAGCCGCATACTGGGCACTGAATATCAGCGTCCATTAAAATAGATCTCCTCTCTTGTCCTCAGTCGCATCCGTAAACTTGATGACGTTGCCTTCCGCGCGTACTCCGCGCAACATGCGGCTGAGTATTTTCGTGTTGTATATCCGCTTCATCTCACTCATCGTCAGGTTAGTGGTGATGATGGTACGGCCGTGACGCCGGTTGAGTATGCCGAAAAGAGTCTTCTGCACAAAGTCCGTGGCCTCGGCGGCCGCCGCTCTGTACGTTGATTCGGACCCCAGGTCGTCAATTACCAGCAGGTTTGCATCCCCCAGTAACCGCGTGAAGTACTCGGCCGTGTACTTGTAGTCGCCAGCGCGGTAGCCGAAGACGTCTTTGATGAGTTCCATCATGCTGGTCACGCTGACGAACAGGCAGCTAACACTCGGGTTAATGTGATCATTGACCGCGCGCAGCATGCTTACGGCGAGGTGAGTCTTACCAGTGCCGGCGTTACCTGTCAGTATCGTGTTAGCCTTGTAGTCGGCGTGCAGGTACTTACCGGCGATGTGGCGCGCCAGCTGCTTGTTTTTGGCTGCCTCACTGCCGTCCTTAGCCTCGTAGTTAGTAAAGTCGCGCTGCCGGTCATCGTCATCATCAAAGATGGAGTCGCGGTCCAGCACCTCGTAAGTCAGCCGATGCTTCTTTCGCTCGAAAAATTGGCGTTGGAAGTCCAGGTCTGCCGCCTGCTTGGCCTCAATGGCACACAGCTGGCAGAACGGCTGCTGTCCAGGCATAGCCACCAAGTGCTCTGTGGGGTGCTTGTCGCACGTTTCAGGCAGGCGCCGCAGCTTTTTAAGCTCCGGGAACGCGTCAGCCATGAAAGGCTTAGAAGTTAACTCCGCCATAACCGTCGTGCTCCTCTCGTGCCGGCACCGTCTCGTTTAGGTAGCCGTCAAATTTGCTGGCCTGGAATAGTGTCTTCGGGCGCAAGTACTCACTCATACGTGGATCGTTGCTCCAGCTGCTCACCTTGTTGTCGATAACACGCTTGCAGTCGTCCAGGCTAAATCCCTCTTTCAAGCGCGGCTCAATCAACCGTTTGTTGGCGTCAGTGTGCCGGTAATGCTTGCCGGCCTTTTCGTTCAGATAGTCAACTACCTGGCGCCAAGGGAGCGGTGCGGCGCTAGCCGTACTATGGGCTTCTTCTTTAGTTGGTACTTCTTGTTGTTGGTAATTCTTATTATTAGTAGTTCTTAGTGGAGGCTTTACCTCCTGAGGATTTTCCTCAATAGGTAAACTCTCAGCAGGGTTGTCGTTTATATTCCACTCTGCTCCCCGCAACTGCCCCTGGTCATCACGCAACCGTTGGCGGGTCAGATAGCCGTATTTCTCAAGCTCACGAAGCCCGCTCAGCAGTGAGTCCTTGCCGTCCGTTGCGTGATTTACGACCTCTGTTACATAGAAGTTCCAGTCTGCCGACTGTGACCACAGGTAGGTAAAGATGCCGCGCGCCTTCCAGCTGAGCCGTTCATCGCGTATCAGCTTGTTCTGCAGCACCGTGTAGCCGCGTTTCGGCCTATTTAGATTGCTCATTGTTTGCCTCCTCATCGAAGTCTCGAAGTTGCTTTCGGCTGTTGAGGTGCAGGCTGACAATCGTGTCCTCGTCCAGGCTGACCGGCTTGATGTGGTAGAAGTCCATAAACCAGTCGATGCCTCGCGTGTGCCTGATCATGTGGTGCGTGTGACACAACGGGAAGAACTTAAATCGCCTATTGTCGATGTGGTTGCGGTCATAGCCTCGCCCAATCGGCGGCTCGTGGTCGATCTCGACATGTTTGCCACAAATGACGCAGATCTTGTACTGCATGCAGCGCAGCATGAGCGGGTAGGCGCTAGGAATCGCGTCCAGCGTCTGCGTCTTCCACGGAATACCATGGGCAAAACCGAAGTCGATGATAAAGGTCAGAAAGTCGGCTGCCTGTTCCATGCTCACGTCGCTCAGTGAAAAATATTCCGCCCCGCGGTCTGCCATGTAGAAGCTTTTGAGCCACTCCTCCATCTCTGGCGGTGTGTAGCCCGTGTAGTCGGCGTAGTCGCGTATCATCGCCCACGTTTTTTTCCTTTGCTCTGGTGAGATTGTGCGACCGTCTTCCACGTCTATGCCGACGCTCGGCTGTTTGCCTGCTGCCAGCTGGCGGAGCCGCAATGCGTTCGGCTCATCGTCTAGGCGGACCGTTACCTCGGTACCCTTGACGCTTGTCAGCTTGCCCTCAAGTCGCATGTGCTACGCCTGCTTTGTGTACTGCATCAGCGCCATGTCCAGCGAATTGAATTGCTCCTGTGTGAGCTTGGTGTATGCCTGTACAGGTACATTCGCAGCTGCAAAAACCGCATTACCTGCAGCATGCAAATCCACGCCGTGCTTGGCAGCGGCATCAGCTAGGGAAGCCTGGAAAGCATTGATTAGCGCATATGGTACCTGTGGCTGTGGTGGCATCTGTGACTGTAGCTGGTCGTACTGTGGTTGCTGATTGTACTGTTGCTGACCGCGCGGCTGGTATCCATCCCCACCATTGCCGGCGTCTGGATCCGTGTCGTTGTCAGAGATGTTAAACAGCTGCTTGTACAAATACTTTTGCGCAGTTGTGCAGGCCTTAACAGTCGCTTTTTCGAGCGTATCGGCTCCGCTGGCAGGCATTGTGCAAGTTATGTGTTCAATTCCATCTGTGATAACAAATGAGCCCATCACGTCCACAATCCAGTTTTTGCCTGCCTGTCGCTGGTCGGTAATTACATAGCTTGGAATAATTTGAATGCCGTTTGCCTCGAGTGCCGGTTTCACAGCGGCTTTAATTGCACCCTCGGATTGAAAATGATACTTTTGGAATTTATTTTCGCCATCTTTGTCGACCGACTTAATTGACCTGCTGGCCGCAATCAGTTTTAGCAGTAGACGCTGTTTTGGCGTCGTATCATTCAACGGTTCCGACGTATCATCCGGCATTAGAACGGCCTTCTTTTCTTTGATGTCCTTAAGATCATCTTTCGTGGCAACCGGCTTCTTTGTTACCGGTTTTTTCGTTGACACTGTCGTATCAGCCATTACCGTACCCGTAACGAATCGTTGTACACGAGCTTCGCCCCTTTAATGTCCTTGCCGCCCTTCAGGTCTGCCGCTAACGCTTTCTTGTTCGGAGTGTACGTTGTTTTGACGGTGACGTAATCAACTGGCAGCTTGGCCGGATCATCAGCTTCAATCTGCACGGAAGTGCTAGACTGAACCCAAATGGTGAAGAGTGGCGTCTTAAACTTGGTGTTGCCAGTCTCTTTCATCGCACCGGCCAGAACCTTCTTGAGCAGTTTTGCGTTGTTCAAGTAGCTTGCCTTGCGGTCCTGCAGTCGTTTAGCCTCGGCGTCTGCAATAGCTGCATCCGCTTCGAGTTGTTTAACCACCTGAACGTACCCAATCGCCTTATCCTCAATAGCATCATCAATGGAGTCCATGGTGTCGTGTAGCATCTCGGGGTCAAAAATGCCATCTTCCGTAAGATTAAGCAGTTGCTGATACTTGTCTGTTAGTTCATAAAGAGTTGCCATGTGCTATAATTCCTCCTGTAAATGCCTTGCTGAGCTATTTACTTTCGTCCGTTGCGGTTGCGCCCGCAGCGGGCGTTTTTGTGTCTAATTGTTTGATGACATCGTCCAGTACTTCCCATGCGCCAGCGGCTTCAAGCCCGTCATCGCCATTGACAAGTGCGGTGTGCATACTAAATGCTGCACGGTTGCGTTCTTCGCACAGATAGTCCCGTAGTTCCATGCCGCCATACCAGTTATTACTAATTTGCATCATTCACTCACCCCCTCTCGAATTGTGATTGGCCGGTGCTGATACCATTGGTCAATCTTTTCTGCCGCCAGCCGTGCTAGCCAATCCCAGCCATTTTCCACAGCCATTGCTTGCACGGTGCGGAGCTTGTTTAACGTGTCCATTACTCTGCCTCCTTATGGTCAAAGGTTCCGAGTGCCCGCTCAATCTTCGGAAAAGTATTAGATTGTGGGCGGACCATGCCGGACATATAAGCTATTACTCGTGTCTCTGGTACTCCCATCCGGTGTGCCAGCTCACGCGAAGTCATGCCGCGTCGGTGCATCCTGATTACTAGACGTCTGCTATACTCACTCAAAACCGGTCATCTCCCTCGTTGCCGCAAAAGCGGTTCAGGGCGTCCAGTAAGGTCTCGGGCATGATGCCACTGTCAATGGCGGCGCTAAGACCGGCTGCGCCCAGCAAGAGCAGACCTACAAAAACTAAAACTAGTGCAATCATCAAAATCGTTCACCCCCGTGGATATCCATCCACTGCTTCATCCGATCCAGATTGACGTACCAGCGCCCACGCTCTGATTGCGGGTACTGCACAACTGTGGTCTCCAGTTCGTCGCGATAGTGGTTCAATGCGCCCTCACGTCCCTGGGACGCATTGCCGACAAACCATGGCCGACTGCGACCGGTCTCCTTGATGACAATCGATAATGGAACAAACATGGCTACACCCTCTTTCTTTTGTGGGATAATCGCCTCCAGAGAGGAGGTGAATAAAATGACTATTTCTGGCTGGATTCAAACAGTAACAAGCGTTGTCGCGGTTATCATTGCCACGGGTTCTCTTTGGTGGTCGATAAAAATTCAACGCGACGCAAATCGTCCGTACGTAGTAGCAACATTGGAGCCCGTTCGTTTGCACAGCACCACGATCATCTATCTAGTTATCAAGAACTATGGAAAAACCGGAGCTGTGCTTAAGAATTTTGTATCCGATAAGGACTTGGGAAATGCGCAACGCAAATCCTTTAAAAACAACCCATTTGAGAATTTAAGTGGTACACTACTTGCTCCAAATCAATCTCTCAAAGCAGGTTTAACAACTAAAAATGCTGGTGTGTTCAAAGTGGATGCAGATGTTTTTAACCTGTCCTTCGACTGGAAGGCGTTGGATGGTAAAAAATTTGAGTCAACCAATTTTTGTCTCGACTTGAAATCTGCAATGAATACGTACTACATTTCTGTAAGCCCGGTTACCTCGGGAAAAGATGTTTCTAAGGAAGTTAACAAAGTTGGTCGAATTATTAGCGAAGCCTCACAAGAATCAATTCTCAATAGGCTTTAGCATTGCGTAATCATCCAGATTTAACGTTGAGATAATTAATCGCGCAATCTGCAAATCGTGTGTGTGCTGACTGAGTACATGCACGATTTCTTTTTGTGCTGTAAGCAGGTCTTCATCGTCAATGTATTGCCCATTCGCCAGAGTTGGCATGCTTTACGCCTCCTGTTCAATCAGTGGCAGTACGCCGTGGTCTTTCAGCAATTCATACAGTCCTAAGCGGCCTTTCTGCGTCCACTTGGTGTTCAGGACGGCCTTCTCGGTGCCGTCCTTGCGAGTCACCATCGTGGTGTCGGAGTGCGTCCAGCCGGTCTTCTGGTACTTGGAGTAAAGCAACCAGGTGCTGCCTTGCTTGTATTGAACTTTCAGGCTGTGCAATTTGGCGTTCATTGCTCGTGCGCTTAAGCCGTAGTCCTTGGCAATCACCGAGATGGTAACTAGAGATGGATTGGCAAGCACCTTGTCGTAGTAGGAAGCCTTCGGTTGAAGCTCACCCACTTGCTGTTCAGCGATGAGGCGACCAGATTTTTCTTTGTCCCGTTCCTCAGCAATGTCAGCTGCCAAGCGGAGCGCTTCGGGAAGTGACTGTGGAATCTGCTTCTGGAGTGAAGTCTCCATTTTGTTGAAGGCATCGATGTAGGCGAGTTTGAACTGGAGTGCTTTAGCACCAGTGAAGCCCATTGCCAATAGTGTGAAACCATCGCGGTTCATGTAGTACATCGGGTACTGTTTACCGCGGTTCTCATAGGTGTCTTCTGCGAAAAATTTGGCGGCCGATTTTTCGGCTGCGAGATTTGAGATTGCGTCGAGCACGTGCTTATGATTCTTGCCGAACGTCTCAGCTACTTGCAGGCTGGATGTGACCGCCTGCTGGTCGTGCATGATTACTAAACCTTTCATGTGTTACACCTCCTGTTCATTCATTCCGAGAATCTTATAAATGTCGGTCCGCAACCGGATTGCTTGCGGGCTTACGTCGCCACGAATCGCGTTGGTCAGAATCGTCTCACCTACACCGAGCATTTCGGCCAGTTGTCGCTGGCTAATCTCTCGCTCATTGAGCTTATTCTTGATGCTGACCTTCACGTCCTTGGCGGCCCGCTGTAATACTTGTTCTGGCATGATTTCACCTCCTATAAACTTAATAGATAAAAAGTTAATCAAGTAGTTGCATAATTTAATCCAGTGGGATAATATTTAGGCATAGCAAATAACCGAACTTCATTGCACTCCCACCGGTCATTCTCGCCAAAGACCGAACCGGCAGGGGGTTGGTTAGTTGTTCGCTTGATTACTTGATGAATTAAATATAATCCAGTCGGATAGGTTTGTAAAGACTTTTTTACCCCACTTGGATAAAATAATTCATCAAGGTTCGGAGGAACCCTGATATGACGTTATATGACCGTCTAAAAGAAACATCAAAGAAACGAGGCATAAGTCTTCAAGACGTGGCTACACGAGCAGGCTTGGGGATAAATTCACTATATAAGTGGAAAAGCCAAGCGCCCACCGCACCAACCATAAAAGCAGTTGCCGACGTGCTCAACGTCTCGGTTGACTACCTGCTCGGTAACACAGACAATCCATCCCCTGCACCAGCAGCGGACAAGATTCCAGCATGGGCAACTAGCGCCGACGTAGCTGAGTGGATTGACTTTATTAAAGAAGACCAAGCCAACAACCTGAATTACAAGGGTATCGAGCTCACCGAAGAGGAAAAGCAACAGCTCATCGGTGCCATGTCCTCCGTCTTCTGGAAGCACATGAAGCGTGAGAAAGACCGGGGCGGTAATGCATGAGACAGCTCCCAAGACTGACCATAAAAGAGACCATATTATTTTTTAAGCTACACTATGGTACGGAAGACCCGTTTGCTGTCGCCGACATGATAGACCTGGAGTATGAATGGGAAAATTTGCCCGACAAACTCCCTGGCCGAACGACGTACATTCTCGGCGATCCCGTCATCATGCTCAATCAAAACATCAGATGGAGTCCGCAGAGATACGCAGTAATGACCCATGAGCTTGGCCACGTGCTTCTTCACGGAGGAGTGGCCACCTGGTATCACCAAGCTGGCGTTGACTCCAAGCTCGAAGCCGAGGCAGACAACTTCTCTTTGGCAATACTTGTCGCACTTTATCAGGAGCAGTATGAGCGCCTGCCTGAGACGCTCGAAGACCTAAAGCATGAGTATGGATTTGAGCAGGCCATTTAGCGGTGACCATACGTCCAGACCGGAATGACGTGAAAATCTGGGTATAACAAACTCATTTGGAGGGAAATTTTTTATGGAAGTTGTAATGGCGTTTTTGTGGATTCTTGCAGCAATTGGGGCAATCGTGGGTATTGTGCTACTAGCGGTAGCCTTTGCCACAAAGCAAAAGCTGAAGATGCCGCTCATTGTTCTGGGTGTCAGTGTGGGTATGTTCTTGCTAAGCTTTGCTTATGTGGCAGCATGGGACGCGCATGAAGATGCAGTGGCTCAGGAGCAGTACGAGCAGAAGGTAGCTATTGATAAGAAGATGGATAAGAAGTTCGACAAGGCATATGATGAATTCCACACCAGTGCTCTCATGGCTGGTAGCAACGCGGAGAAGTTGTGCTCTAAGGTTCAGAAGACCTGGGGGGATGTAATCTTTGATGACTCAGTCACTATCAGTGGTAAAACTTACACCGATTTTAATGACGCCATCCCTGCAGAGATTAAAAGCCAGAGTGCTATGACCACCATCATCTCTGCCGCCGAATCCGATATGGCCGACCAGCTCACTATCATGAGCAAGAACCTTACCAACAATCGAAAGACTAAGATTAAGAAAGCGAAGAAGATTATCAAGGCAGCACAGAAACTTGACGAATGGGCTACATCCCCAACAGGTTCATACAGCGATTATTCCGATCACGTAACCGAGGCGGATGATGCGCTCTCTGATCTGCTTTAGAACACAAAAATAGCCCACCCCGTCCGTCCAGACCGGAATGACGTTAAAAGCTGATAGCCTTAGGAGGCTGTATTTTGAAGGTTACAAAGTTAGTTGTTGGCATTTTGCAAATTGTCTTGGCATTGGCCTGAAAGGAGAATTGACATGAAGGTAAAAAATTTATATATGTATGCAGCATGCTTGGTCTGTCTTGTAGTTGCTTTGATTTCGCTATACACCGTTGTATCTGGTATTTCATCGCTGATCTGGTTCGACAAGTCCGCACAGCCCGATATCTACCTCTACCAGCAGCTATTCAACGGGGTAATCATGCTAATAGTGTCTTCGTTGCTATTCATATTCCACTGGCGCCACACAGATAAGTAGCACCTGCGCAGCAAAACCCGTCTAGCGGCATGGTCGTGCGAGCCGATCAACGGGCTTTACGTCCAGACCGGATCGACGTTAAAAGCTGGGAAAACAAAAAACACCGCCCCCGATTCAGGGCAGTGTTAGCACTTTTAAAAATAATTGTATTGGAGACACGCACATGACAAGCAATTCGCAAAACAAACGTTTTGTTGAACCTGAAATCAAGCATGAGAATCGGGGCCTACCAAACGTTGGACATAAAACACCCACCCCGCCAAGACGACCTGACCCTACTTCGGGCCATAAAAAATGAAATAGTACTGCAGTCGATTTTCTGTATCCAAAAAAATCTCCTGTGCTGCAGCCGAAGCGGCCTTAGTAGTTGTGTGTTCCGGATATCCAGCTGGCAGTGGCATTAATGCAATATCGCGTGGAACGCTATTTAAAGCATTGTGATTATTTACCAAGCCCGATGCCACATGAACGCCTTCAAAGGTGAAAATGTCTGCCTGCAAATACCCACCGGCGTCAAACAACGTGAATGCCTGTTCCCAGCTTGTGAAATCAGACCTACCACGTCGGTTACGATGCCTCATCCAAATTAGTACCGCGTAACCGAGGGCAAAAAATGTAATCAGTGCCGCACTAATTTGAATTGGTAAACCCCAACGACGGGCAAGTTGAAAAACGAAGTAGATGATTACTCCAAAAGCAACACGCACTGGGGTTGTGTGCTCAGCGGGCATCATGCTCGAATAAGCGACGAGATTTTGTAACCAGTTCAAACTGTAATATCCTAATGCACCTGACACAAATAGGGCTTGAATAATTGTTTCCATGCGTCTCACCACCTTATAAGCTATATGCATTATAGCACAAAAACAGCCCACTCCCCGACCGGCCAGTCTAACAGAGTGAGCTTCTCAAAAACTCGTACATAGGTACGCGCTTTTCGTGTACCCATTTTACAGCATTTTCATTATGAGTGCGAACCAATCTTTAGTAAATCCTAGCCGGAACGGTTTCACTGATGTTCCGTATTCGTCCGTAATGCACTTGAGCTTATGAACAAAGGTAGCAAACTCATCACGTGGTAGCATCATAAAGAAAATGTAGACAATGGAGTAATAGGTACTGTTGTTAAATTGGTTGCGAACCTTTCGCGGCAAACGTGTATTAAGTGGCAGCCTGCGTCCGTAAAGTCTTGAGTTATGCGCGCATGTATTGCGAATAACTGTCACAATGTGAATCCAATTTTCGATATAGAAGTAGCTAACCCCATACTCTTTAGCAATTACTGTCTTGCAAGGTCTTTGCAACCATGAGTACAATTTTGAAGCATTACCCAATGACGCAAGTTCCAACTCAACCCAGATAGGAAACTCACCATATTTATTAGTGTAATGATCAACAAAGGGTTCCTTACGCGATGAACCCTGACTGTGAGCGACACTTGCATTATCTCCCCATTTGACTGCATTATCGGGAAAATAGAACGCGGTGTTAGGGAGCACCGGCCCATATTTCAGTGCCAACTGCATTCCCATCTTTGACTTGAAATTCACTTCAACCCTTTGGCACGCGCTCATGGTCAGTGCACGAATGTCTGCATCGAATTGATAGACGCGATAAATATCCTCAATCCGCACGCCGGGCTTGAATTTTTCATTTTGCTTTCCATAAAATGGCAGACGGTATCCCTTGAAACGGAAATAACCGACTTCATCAAGTATCCGCTCGGCGGCATGATGGTCGGTTATGATGAGCCCTCTTTGCCTCAAAATTTCGACCTGTTCGGATAGCTTAGTTGCAGTTCGTGTGTACGACATAATTATATCCACCTATAAAAAAAGACCCCAACCGAGGATACGTATTAACCGAATTAACTCAGTTAACAGAGGTACGTGGGGTACGATTAACCACATCATATAGGGCAAACGGAACATTGTCAACACATGAAACATCAGTGTCGAAGCCGTGAAACACAATATACAGTGTATCAACTAGAACAAAATTGTACAATTACGCAACACAATGTGGATGCAAAAAATGGAGGTAATTCTCATGGCATCAATCAAAAAACGCGGTTCGGTGTGGCAAGCTCGAGTAACGTGGCAGGACGAAACCGGCAGACACTCCAAGTCACAGTCCGGTTTTCGTACCAAGGTGGAGGCGGTTACCTATGCCCAAGAGATGGAAGTTAACCTTTCACGGGGTGCAAAGATTGCATCAGCCGACCGACCACTAGTGTGGCACTTTCACCGCTGGTGGACAACGTACAAGCAAGGCCACAACGCCCCCATCACCGAAGAGCGGTATGGATTGATTGAGCGTCAGCTAGATGCCTACTTTCATGATGCCCCGCTGTCCGACATCACCCCCACATACTGGCAGCAGTTTATTAATGACTTCTCCGTGGGCAAAGACCGTGACCCGGTACGCCCACGCTCGCGTGATACTGTGCAGAAGCTGAATGGCTACGTTAGGGCGATGGTGAAACGGCTAGTCAATGAGCAGGTACTGTACACGGATTTTACTTTCGATGTTGAGCTTCACAAAGATCGCACGACTGAGGAATCAGTTAAGTATCTTGAGCTGCCCGATTTTAAAGCTGTTACCCAATACGCCCACGACCATGCACGTTTTACGAGTCTGTCCACTCTTGCCGTCTACGTAGCTACGCAAACCGGTCTGCGGATTTCCGAGGTGCTCGGGCTGACTTGGCCGGACATTGATGCAAAGCGGCTCACACTGGCTGTAAAACGCACATGGGACTACTCTCACACCAAGGACTTTGCGCCAACAAAGAACGCCTCCAGTGTCCGGACTATTGCTATCCCTCAGTCACTGGTCGAGGTGCTGGGTACCGTTCACAGTCAGCAAGCCGCGTGGATGATAAAGAATGGTGTTCGCGATGAGCGTCAATGTATCTTCTTCGGAAATCTCGGAAAGGTTATCACCGCCACATCCTGTGGCAAGACACTCAAGAGAATCCAAGAACAATGCAAAATACCAGAGAACAAACAAATCACTTTCCATGGTCTCCGCCACACACATGTGAGCTATTTGCTTTCCAAAGGCGTGGACATTTACTACATTTCCAAGCGGCTCGGCCATGCCAATGTTGCCATCACCTTGAAGGTATACAGTCACCTTCTGGACACCTTCAAAAAAGAACAAGAGACAAACACCCTTAAGGCCCTCTCCGAACTCTAGTGCACACCGTGTGCACGACGGCCCACAAAACCGCGCCACGTAAGGACTCTTTAAACCCGTACTCTCCTTATATTTATTCTCGTAAAAAGACCGGCACCACCAATTCCTCTGGGAATGAGTGGCGACGGTCTTTTTGTTGCGATCAGCGTCAGTCAAACGTCGGCAGTGCAACTGACAATAGATTACAAACAAAGGGGTTGTGACATCAGCCTTTTGTGCTCGAACATTAGCTCGTGATCGCCTGCCAAAAGACAGCCAATTGCACTCATCGCTTGCTACGCTGTCCATTTTGCTAAGGGCAGCATAGCCGCACAGGCAAAATGACTCGCGATGTTAGCGCAGCGGCCACCACAGGCACCCCTAACACACAAACAGGCACCGGCCAGAATCCTAAGTTCGGGATTCTGGCCGGTGCTTGCTTGTATATCGGGAGCTAACCGTCTTTTGGCACAGCCCTTAAATAGTGGCTGGTGAATAATTTGTCCAAGCTATCTGTAACAGTTCCTTAACCCGTTATCGTTGTATAATAGATGCATAGG
>NZ_RHNR01000020.1 GCF_003946025.1 Lacticaseibacillus songhuajiangensis
CCTATGCATCTATTATACAACGATAACGGGTTAAGGAACTGTTACAGATAGCTTGGACAAATTATTCACCAGCCACTTCTTAATAATCTCACCATACCGTTGCGACTTCAACCGGAACACAGTCGGCGCACAAGTATGCGCAAGTTCCTGAATGATCATAGGCATATGGTTATTCGTAGGCTACTGTCGTTTCTTAGCACAATTCTAAACAATTCGCTTTGCCAAGTTGAATAATTAAGTCTCCCAAAAACGTCTAAAAAATCGTACACAAGCTAAATGTACGATTCAAATGTACGATTCATCAGTAAGTATTTGCGGGTCAGCTCAAATGTTGCACGCCGTTGCAGAAGTTATCGATTCATGTCGATTTTCACAGTGTTGCGTCGAGGAATCTTCTTTGAATAACTTGATGCGTCTGGATTTGTATGGCCTAGATCTTTTCCCAATTCATGTCCCGGAATTCATGTATTACATTTGATGAATAACAAGATCCATCTCAGTGAACCATCGAACTCGGTTTTTGAATGGCAATTGAGCAATGTCCGAATCTCCTAATTGCTTATGAAAACTGAATATCGTCCACATAGGTTGATTCAATTTATTGTCAATGAAGTTAAAGTATGGTCTATCAACAATGCCCAGAGAATGCCCAACAACAATAATCTCGTCAATCTGGCCAACCTTATCAGAGAGATACTTATCCAAAGATTTTAATTCCAACTTTTTTTGATTTTTCTTGTAGAATGCAAGAATTCGTTCTTCTTGCTGGGTAATATAGTAATCTGGTACATCTTCATCACCATGTTTTCTCGCTTCGTCATATTCTCGTCGAGATTGTGAGTCTAATGCTTCATCACCCGTAGCCAAACCTATTCTAGAGAATTTTCGTAGAATGTCTCTGTTGGGTTCAGAATATCCAAAGAGTAACGCACTTGGGTCATCATCTTCTGCAAAACCATGTATGTGCAGAATACCGTTAATATGACTATCATATTGAAACAAAACTTCCAGAGTGGAAGTATAATTAAAGCTTACAATAGCGCAATCAGAATCAAAGGCATACCTGTTTGATTTCTTCTCTAATTGCACATTTGCTTGGTTAGCCATCTGTGCAAGGGCCTCTTGACGAGTGTTCATTAATTGCGACATTCTCTCATCCATAGCTGCAATTCCTGAATCTCGGTCAGATTCATGGTCGGACATGTAATCTGGTGGGATTATCTCATTCGTCTCAAGATCTTCAAAGTCCATATTGCCCAAGTCTTCTTCATAGCCGCTCCACCACTGCAATGACGATTCAAACACAGAATCAGAATCAAGTTTGGCTAAAACATTTTGAAAATCTTTAATGCCAGTCTTTAACCCAAAATGCAAATCAAAACCATTTCCAATGATAACTAAATTCATAATATGATTTTCTCCAATTTTTTCCTTTAATATTCAGCAAAAAACGAATCGCAATCAATTTCGAAAGATATCCCACTTGATACGAAATGTTGATTCAGGAGCTGAATCAACATTTTGCTTCGATCATCGTTCAGAATATATCATAACGCACTTTGTGTGCCGAGAGACTCAAAACACATCACAGAGATATCAGATAATCAGAACTCATGGGCATCATTTGCAAACTGTTTCTCCTGTACGTTTGGTACTGAAGGCAGCTGTAGTGGAGGAATCTCGAAATAACGTTGAATTTTAACGAGTCATTTTTGTGTAAGACAATGTTACTTACACAAAAACAAACAACCCCTTACGGAACTTGTTATTCCTCTTGTCCCACGCCATTCTCCGTAATAACTTTACTTGATAATCTCAACATCCCGTTACGACTTCAACCGGAACACAGCCGACGCACAAGTATGCGCAATTTCCTGAACCATAGGCCTATGATTATTCGTAGGCTACTGTCGTTCCTTAGCACAATTCTAAACAATTCACTTTGCCAAGTTGAATAATTAAGTCAACAAAATCGTACACAAGTTGAATTTACGATTCGTCAGTAAGTATTCACGGGCCAGCTCAAATGTTGCACGCTGTTGCAGAAGTTATCAATTCATGCCGGGTTTCACAGCATTACATTAAGAAATCCTCTTTGAATTCCTTGATATGCCTGGATTCGAATTGAACCAAATTGCTAATATTCGCACCGTTACCACCAGATGCTGTAATCGATTCATGGAGCACGCCTTTCGGGGCGTGCTTTTTTGTTGCATTTTACCAGGCTGCACCAAGCACTCACCGCACAAAAAAAGAATCAATCCCGCAAGCGGAATTGATTCTTTTTTTCATGATACATTGGTCAGCTTGATATTCACCGCAACCGCAATGCGACCCAGATGCTACCAAAAATCAGCAAGGTGCCAAGCGCAAAACCAATTGTGAGTGTCTCCCCCAAGAAGAGCCAGCCGAGTAGCGCCCCAACGATGGGTTGAAACAAGAAGAACAAACCCGATAAGTTGCTGGCCAGCAAGCGCAAGCCAGCATTCCGAATTACAAAGGCCAAAGCCGTCGAGATTGCCCCCAGATAGAGGATGCTGAGCCAGATATGCGGTTGCAGAAAATTCACGTGGGCAATGCTGCCCCAATTTGCAATCGTACTTGGCGTGAGCGTGACGAACGCAACCAAAGTACCCACAAAGGTGACCTGCAGACCATCATATTTGGCATCCACCATCCGTACCAGCACCGACATCAATGCCCAAGTCAGTGCAGCAATAACCAAACACAGCGCGCCGAGTAAGACGCGCCGACCCGTAAACTGCAAACCTACAATCAAGATGACACCAGCGCTAGCCAGAACCAGGCTAATCAAGTCACCCCGAGTGGGTCTGACGTGCAGCAAGGCCCAGCTAAACAAGATCATAAAGGCTGGGGTTGCAGACGTCACCACAGCACCTAGTTGCGCGGACGACAATAGCGTCCCCGTCTCCTGGGTCACAATCGACAGGGCATAACCAATCAGGCCAATCAGCAGCATCAAGCGCCCGTTGCGCCAGTCCCACTGCCAGCGAACCCGCTTCACCACCATCATCACCAGCAGCACGATGACCGCAACGAGATAGCGCAACCAGACCAATTCCACTGGCGGAATCACACCAACGACCGACTTGACGACAACGAACATGCCACCCCAGATGCTGGCCGCAACACTTAGGAACAAGGCACCAATTATTTTACGATGATTCAAAATTTTCCTCCATTTCACTAGTCATCAGCGACGACTAGTAAAATGGCACATCATTCTCAAAAAGTGGCGCTAAAAACATGCAGAGTCCCTCCTTGTATGATTAATCGGCGCTTTACCACCTCGCACGAACATCCGTGACCATCTCTAGCCACTTTTTTCCGTCAATAAAACGTCATTTTCAACCATACTGTAAACTTGATCCAAATACCAGCCGGGACTGCCTGACTCTGCTAAGCCATGCACCAATTTACTCCGCTTTCGGTTCTAGCCGCACGTCATCGCGGTGTACGAGTTCAATCTCCTCACCACAGGCGCGCCGTTCGTCGATATTCCGTTCACCCCACTGGCACATGGCGGTCAGAATCGCGCTGAGACTCTCGCCCCGCTCTGTTAAGCAGTAGTCCACGCGCGGTGGTACCTGCTCATAAACATGGCGCTTAACGATGCCGTCACTTTCGAGCTCACGCAATTGCTGCGTGAGCATTTTCTGCGTGATTTTGGGAATCGCCCGCCGCAACTCGCCCGTGCGCATGGTGTCATGCCGCAGGTGGCACAGAATAATTGCCTTCCACTTGCCGCCAATAATCGCCATCGTTGCTTCTACGCCAATGTTATATGTTTGCATAAGTCCCCCATAGGCACTAAAAGGTGCGTATCGCACTAAATAGTGCGTAGTTGTGTAATTGTTCCTACCCAGTATACTTACTATTCGTAACCAAATCAATTGGAGGAACAATTATGGAACGCACAACGAACACACAAGCATCAACTAGCGCCAAGCTCACACTGCTCGCCCTTGCTCTATCCGCCTTCGCAATTG
Organism: Lacticaseibacillus songhuajiangensis; assembly: GCF_003946025.1. GTDB lineage: Bacteria > Bacillota > Bacilli > Lactobacillales > Lactobacillaceae > Lacticaseibacillus > Lacticaseibacillus songhuajiangensis. Next base: position 4,011 of record NZ_RHNR01000020.1, read on the forward strand.
GCATCACTGAATTCATTGCCGTCGGGGTCATGCCCATGCTGGTCACGACCTTCGGCATTAAACTGAGCACGGCCGGATTAACTGTGTCCCTGTATGCCGCCGGAATCACAGTCGGCGCGCCCCTGCTGACGGCACTCACCGGCAGTGTGCGGCGCAAACACTTGCTGCTCGCCGTGATGATCACCTTCATCATTGGTAATGGACTCACCGCCATTGCACCGAGCTTCACCCTGTTGCTGGTCGGCCGGGTTATTGCCGCCTTCGCCCACGGTTTGTTCATGTCAACCGCAACGGTAATTGCAGCCTCAGTTGTCGCCGCAGATAAACGGGCCAGCGCGATTGCGACCATGTTCACCGGCTTAACCGTTGCGACCGTGACGGGCGTGCCGCTGGGAACTTTCATCGCGCAAAACGCCACCTGGCGCATTGCCTTTACGTTTATCGCTGCATTCGGCTTGCTGGCGCTCCTCGCCAACTGGCGGCTAGTCCCAGCGAACCTGCCCCAACCAAGCGGGACGAATGCCGGCGGCTTCATGCGCCTGCTCCGCGAACCGCGGCTGGTGACTGGCCTGCTGATTACCGCTTTGGGTTATGGTGCTAGTTTCCCCGTTTATACCTACATTTCGGCCGTGTTAGGCAAAATTGGTTTTACCGGCCAATCCCAAGTCTGGTTCCTGCTGCTCTACGGCATCATGGTGGCCATCGGCAACACCCTCGGCGGCCGCTTCGCCAATCGGCGCCCCTTGCACGCACTTGCCTGGATGTTTGCCGCCGATTTTGCCATCATGTTGTTCATGCCACTGGGACTAGTTAACTCGATCAGCGGCGTGATTTCCATTCTCCTCATGGGTCTGTTTGCCTTCATGAACGTGCCAGGTCTGCAGCTGTTCACCATGCAAGTCGCCGAAGCTAAGCATCCCCAAGATGCGCAGCTGGCCTCCGCCCTTAACATCTCCGCGTTCAATATCGGGATCGTACTCGGCAGCACGCTCGGCGGCCGGATTCTGGACAGCTTCAGTTTGCACATGACCCCGATGGGTGGCGCACTGTTCGCGGGACTGGCCCTGCTTCTCACCTTGTATCTCGCACGCAAGGAAAAATAGCCGCGTGGGTGGCACCGCACAAATCCGTCCTTAGTCCGATTTGCTGCTGCCACGTTGGGCGTATGCTCGATGCTCGCAGTGTAAAGAATGACGCATACACACCACATTGCTAGACAGGCGTTTCAGTGGCGGCAGACTGATGGCAAAAACGGATATTCGAGTTGAACGGGTGGGTTTGAGTCCGAGTGCCCTAATCGAAAAAGTCGAGGCAAAGCTGCAAGCAAGTGACTACCCATTTCTCGCGCTCGCGTTCCGCCAAGGCTTCACCTGGGCACGGACGGATGAAGAAAAACTCGACCTCATCAAGCAGTACGTCACGATCGTTGACTAATTAAGCACAAAAGGTGCGGCCGGTAGAATTCACTTCAGAATTCCACTGGCCGCACCTTTTGGTGTATCCAAATTTACTTGCCCGCTGGGTCCACCATCGTCAGCTGAATACGCTCCCGCTGGGTATCAACGGACTCAATCCATACTGTCACTACGTCGCCGACTGCGACCACCGTTTTCGGATCGCGCACGAACTGGCCGCGCTTCATTCGTGAGACGTGGACAAGTCCGTCATGTTTGACGCCAATGTCAACGAAAGCGCCAAAGTCAACCACGTTGCGCACTGTCCCCTCCAGCTTCATACCTGCCGCCAAGTCTGCCATCGTCAGCACATCCCGGCGTAGTTGCGGCGCGGACATCCTGTCCCGCTCATCGCGGCCAGGATGCTGCAAACTATCCGCAATGTCAGCGGCAGTCGCGGCACCAACGCCAGCCGCAACTAGCGGCTGTAAATCAACGTCCTTCACCCGCGCACGAGCCGCGGCATCGCTCAAGTCAGCCGGCTGGAGTCGCGCACTCGCCAAAATGGCCTTGGCCACCTTGTAACTTTCTGGGTGAATGTCCGTATTGTCGAGCGGGTTCTTCCCACCGACAATGCGCAGGAACCCCACAGACTGCTCAAATGCCTTTGGTCCCAGGCGCGGCACCTTTTTGAGCTCCGCGCGGCTTTCATAACGGCCGTGTTCATCCCGATAATGGACAATATTGGTCGCCGTTGTTTTCGTCAAACCCGAGATCCGGGTCAGCAACTGGTAACTCGCCGTATTGAGGTTGACCCCAACCCGGTTCACCGCCCGTTCAACCACCGCGTCCACTTCACTAGACAGGGCCTGTGCAGGTAAGTCGTGTTGGTACTGCCCCACGCCGACCGCTTCCGGGTCAATTTTGACCAGTTCGGCTAAGGGGTCTTGCAAACGGCGGGCGATACTGATAGCACTGCGCTGCTCGACATGCAGATCTGGAAATTCATCGCGGGCTTCCTGACTCGCGGAGTACACGGACGCGCCAGCCTCATTGACGATGACGTAGAAGACATCCCGCTTGATGTGCTTCAGTGCCTCCGCCACGAACCGCTCGGATTCCCGACTCGCGGTTCCGTTACCGATGGCAATCATCGTCACCTGGTAACGTTCAAGCAAATCAATGAATTCCTGCTGGGCTGCCTGCCGCTTGGCCTCTGGTGCTGGCTTGTGCGGGTAGATTACCGCCTTAGCCAAGAACTTCCCATTCTCATCCACCACGGCTAGCTTGCAACCGGTCCGGTACGCGGGATCAAAGCCCAGCACCACCTTGCCCTTGATAGGGGTCTGCATCAGCAAATTATACAAATTCTGCCCGAACACCTGAATTGACTGCGCTTCTGCGGTCTCAGTGAGTGCGCCGCGCAGTTCGCGCTCGATGGCAGGACCCACAAAGCGCTTGTAGGCGTCTTGGTAAGCAGTTGCCACAAATGCCGTTGCGGGGGTTTCCGAACGTTTACCCACAATCCGAAAATGGAAGTAGTTCATGATTGTGGCCGAGTCGACTTGCACTTTAACGCTCAGAATTTTCGCTTTCTCGCCGCGGTTAATGGCAAGTGTCTGCGTTGCGGACACCTTCTTCAATGGCGCCTGAAAGGCATAATACTGCTGATAAACCCCCTTCTCGTCCAGGGCCTTGTCCTTGCTCTTAACGCGCGTCTCTAGCAGCCCCGTACGCTGCGTATAAGCGCGCACCCAGTTGCGAATGGATGCAATCTCGCTAAAGCTTTCGGCCAGAATTTCGTGGGCACCGGCCAGTGCATCCTGGACCGTTGCCACTTCCTTGGCAGCATTCACGTACTGCCGTGCCTCCTGCTCCAGTTGTCCATTCGGCCAGCTGAGTAGCCACTTGGCCAGTGGTTCAAGGCCCCGTTTGCGCGCCACCATTGCTTTAGTCTGCCGTTTCTGCTTGTACGGCAGGTAAATATCCTCGACATCCTGCAGCTTGGTACTGGCCTGAATGGCTTGTTCCAGTTTGGCGCTTAAGGCACCCTGCTCCGCAATACTCTTAATAACCGCTACTTTCCGGTCCTGCAAGGCAGTTGCCCGCTTGTAGGCTGCCTCGATACTCTGAATCTGGACTTCATCCAAACTTCCCGTCATTTCCTTACGGTAACGGGCAATGAACGGCACGGTGTTCCCATCGTCCATCAAGTTCAGCACGGTTTGCACCTGGTGCGGCGTGATCCCGTTTAGTTCTTTTTGCACCAATTCAAGTGTTTGTTTTTCAATCACGATGTCTTTCCTCACAAATCCACTACTGACGATAACCCTACTAGTCTAACCTAAAGTGCCACTTTAGTCATGAGGACTGCCCGCACACTCAAGTTGCGGATGTGCAACTGGCAAGAATGTTCCCCGACCAGAAGCAAAATGGGGATTCTCTTTTCCAAGAACAATTGTTATATTTATTTTGAAGTTGGGAATGTTCAATTGGAGGAGAATCAAATGATCAGCAAATCACGTTTGCGGACTGGGCTCTTTGCCCTGCTCGCCAGCATCACCATCGGGGTTGCCATCGGCGCCGCGAATACAACGCACGGAGGCCAAACCGTGCAGGCGGCCAAGGCGTATTCCAAAGCGACCAATCAATATGTGACGGTAAAGAAGTCCGGTTATGCTTTCTGGAAAACTTTTGGCTTTAAGACCAAGCTCCACGACAGCAAAAACTACTTGCAACGCACCTTGCAGGTCAAGCGCATCTATGGCCGCAAAGACGGCAGCAAGTACTACTCCGTTTACCGCGGCGGCAAATGGTACGGCTATTTGAACGCCAAGGCGGTGGCGAACACCAAGTATGCGTACGGCGCAGCGGTGAAGCCGGGCAAGACTCTGTACGTCGGCGGTACCGTGCTCAACAAGCAGCGCTTCCACCACGAGTCTGGCTGGATGGACATGAACTTCAAGAAGAAAGTTTTCATTAACCTGACCAGCTTGCCATTCACCTACACGGTAAAAGAAATCTACTACCACAGTAACGGTGCCACCTACTACAAGTTGTACTTCCGCAATCAGTTCTATGGTTACCTGAATGCTAGCCAGACCAAGAAAACGGACTACATGGGTCTAGGCACCTTGGTATTTCCCGGCAAACATGTCATCACCGCTGGTGATGATGGTGCCAATGACAAGGATGACTACATCTACAACCGCAGCTTGAAACGCATCGGCAAAATGGCCAAAGGGACCAACTACCTGATGAAGAACGGCTACTACCCTGCACAGGGCGCACCAATGGTCTCCCTGTACACCAGCAACGGCAAGAAGTTCCTGGGTTACGCTCAGCACAGCTTCTAATACATCGGCGCGCATTGCCAACTTCAACCCACCCCAGCACGTCAAAACACCGGATTCTGACTCGAATCCGGTGTTTTTTTGTTGCAACTTTACATTTGTTGACTCAAGTCGCCAATGAGCCCGTCACTCACAATTTACTCTGGTAATGAATCCAGCCAGACTCGCGCTCGCCAACTTGATCATACAGCGCCTGGGCGCCGGTATTTGACACTCGCGTTTGCCAGTCAACCGACATCGCCCCATGGTCGCGGCCCCACTGCAGCGTTGCTGTAATGAGTGCACGGGCAATCCCGCGGCGGCGGTATGCCGCGGCAACAAACAAGTCATTCAAAGTAACCGTCCGTTTCAGGGACCGCTTGTTGAAGCCGTAATACAGAAAGGCAAAGCCCGCGATGTTGTCATCTTCAATCGCGAGTAGCAGCCCGCCCAAAGGATTATCGGCGGCAATTAATTGCTGAACGTGCGTGGCCACCGCTGCGTGATCCGCCGTGTGCGGTACTGGACTGGCGGCATAGTACCCGTCCACCAGTGGCATTAGGGCCTGAATATCTGTGGCGCGTGCTTCCCGAATTTCCATCTCGTTAACCTCTTATCGCGTATTTATCGCCAGGATACCTGTTAATCACACGCAGTGCAACTACGCCAATACTGCCAGTGTGGCGGTGAGCAACTGCCGGTTGGTGGTAACCACGTCCGCATACTGCACCCGCTTAACATGATTGAACCAGTACACATAAGAATTCACGACGCCATAAGCGGCATATTGGAGTGTGAGTTGTTGCTGCGCGGTGGGCTGGCCGGATACCAGCTGCTCGCAAAAGGTGGCAAATAGCATCTCCTGGAGCTCTTGCACCAACTGTTGTTCATGTAGGTTTCGACACATGTAGGCAAAAGCATCAAAATTGGCCATCAGGATGCGGTCAAACACCTTCAGCAAGGTCTGCGCATCCATTTTGCCAGTGCTCAGCGCGCGCTCCACTTGCCGGCGCATGTCCTCTTGATATTCCGTGAAGACGTCCTCCACCCGGTCGTAATGCGTGTAAAAGGTGCGCCGCGTTACCTGGGCTTCTCGGCAAAGTGCAGAGACACTAATACGGTCAATGGGCTCATGCGCAAGCAACACGAACAACGCCTTGCGCAACGCGGTTTTAGTTTTGACGACTCGTCGATCCATGCCAACCTCCAGATAATACACAGTTTACGGCTACAATGTATCCCAATGCCAGTTATTAGTGGCTAAACTTGTATCCATCCTAACACATTTGGAGGTTTACCCATGTGGCATTTATTACAAAGTTTATTTAGCACTTTTCCAAGCGTGAATTACAGTGCCCACGATTTCGTGTCGGCGCTCGGTAGCAGTAATCCCGATTACATCCGCAATCTGGCGGTGGCAGGGTTAACTTTTGCGATTGGCTTCATCGAGTACATTTACAGCTTCTTCTTAGTCCGCCGTGAGCAAAAGTCGCCCTATAACTTGCTGATGCATTCCTTCTACTTCGCCATTGATTCGATGGGGATTTTCGTATTCGCCCTGGCGGCGCACGCTACCGGTGGTTTCTGGATCTTTGTTTTCGCCTCCCTCGCCGAAGTTGTCTGGACGCTTTTTGAAGTCTATAACCTCGTCCTGTGCGTGTATGTCGAACGTGAAGACATCTGGGGCGTCGGCGTTAGCGTTGCCTCTGCTTGGCAGCGCGTTTGCGGCTGGATCATCGTCATGATTGTCTCTGTTAACTTATTCCGGGTCTTCATGCACGATCCGGTCATGCTCAAGTGGTACATTTTCACCAACATCCTGATGGGCATCATGCCCGGCCTGTACTGGGAAAAACGCGGTACGCGTTTAGGTGCCAGCTGGGGACTCGCCATTGTGATTCTCATCGGCACCATCAATTCTTTCCTGCCGCTGAACATGTGGCCCGTCATCAGTCCCTACTTCTCGATGACCAACAATCCCTGGTTCTACGTCGTCGGCGTTGTGGCGATTTTCTTTGCTGCCCGCGCGTTCTGGGTGCTCGCCAAACTGCCAGCTAAACCCAAGTTGCTCAACGGAAAGAAAACCATCTGGTAATCCTGCCGAACAGAACCCGCCTCTAGTCCGATGTTTCAATTCGCCAAGGCCGTTATGCTAGAACCATCAACAGATACCTTGGAGGGAATCATGAAAACATTGCAACATGTACTCACTGGGCTACTCGTGCTCATCTTGATTGGCGCTGCCGGTCTCGGCGTTGCTGCCGCCAACACGCGCAACAACACGAGTGAATTCGCGGCAGCACTAGACAATCTCAATCCACTGGTGAAGGACGAGACAGTCTATGTCTCCACCAACGTTAAACCCGACCGCCACTTCATCGGTGGCGGCGGCGAAGACGAATACGTCTACACCGTCACCAGTGTCAACGCAGCCGGCAAGCAGCGTAAGCTCCAGTTCCTGTCTCAATGGCGACTTAAGCCGAACCGCTACCTCGCCATTCAGGCCAAGGGCCAAAACGTGGTCAGCTGGCAAGCAACGACGGCCAGCAAACTTCCACAGAAAGTCAAAATGAAACTTGGCTAGACTAGAAAAACGTTACTCTGACGAGTAGCGCTTTTTATTTGGTGAAATGTCAATTATAGTTGACACAAGCTAACAAGTTGCGTATATTCTAAGTGTCAGATAAATGTGACACTTAATTGAGAACGGAGGATGGCCATGAATCATGTTCGCGAGTTTCGCCGCGCGCAGAAACTCTCGCAATTAGCGCTTGCCAAGGAGATTGGGGTTGCCCGGCAGACGATTAACCTGATTGAGAACGGAAAGTATAATCCCTCCCTCGATCTGTGTCTCAAACTGGCTTGGGCGTTGGGTACCGATTTGAACAGCTTATTTTGGAGGAATCAAAATGAAGACGAGAACGAATGAATCCTTACGTGACCACTGCGTGCGCATCGTGTTCGGCATCCCCGGACCGCTGGATGAGTATGCACGCCAGGAACTGGGACGCATCAGCACGAACATTTTGGCATTCATTGCCGTTGTGCAACTCATTGGACTCGGTGTTGCCCTGTGGGTATCTGCTCGCTACGGTGATGCAGCAGCGTTCAACACGCTGGTCAGCATCATCTTGTTGAGCCTAGTTGGGGCGCTTGGTTTCTACGGCACTCGGTCCTTAAGCCGCGCCCAACTCACGCGGCGTGAAGTCTCCGCCGCCGACTATGCCCGGGTGCGCCGCCACCAACTACACCGCACTTCCTGGACAACCATCATTAGCACCGCCGGCTACGGGCTACTCAACTGGCTGTGGTCCTCAGGAGAATCACTGGCCCACCTCACAGTGACCGACTGGCTCCAACTCATCATCTTTGGTTTTGGCTTCTTCATTGTGATGTACGTGAATAACGTGCTGTCCATCAAGCGTTACACTGAATAAACTTGTGATCATCATATAAATTATCTTTATACCAATTCTCGCTCATCTGCCAATAATTCAGTGTATAATATTCTTTACTAGCACACTGACCAAATCTGGGGGGATTGGGTATGGCGATACAGTTTTGTGTTCTCAAAATTGATGATCAGACGTATGTGGCACCAAACAATGCGCCTGTCGAGGGTGGTCCAATTTTGCCTTGCACTTACGAACAAAATGCAATTATTTTTGGCAATCCGGACAAGGCACGCACGTTTGCAAAGAAGGTGCACCTAGAACATTTCCAGGTGGTACCAGTCACCGCGGCGCAGTTGCGGCACTAAATGAATAATGAGCCACCAACGCTGAACAAATTGTTCGGCGCTGGTGGCTTTTTTATGATTAAATACATGGACAATCCCCCTGCACTAGACTAGTATTATTGCTTAAGAAATAAAAAATTCGTTATTTTTAATTTGGAGGAATTATTATGTTTGTCACACTTACGAATGCGCGCACCGGTCAGGCGCGGCAAGCCAAAATCGGCTTTTCCTGGACTACCTTCTTCTTCGGCTTCTTCCCCGCTCTCTTCCGGAGCGACTGGAAGTGGGCACTGATTATTGCCGTTCTCCAGATTGCTACCGGCGCCTTCACCTTTGGGATCAGCACTGGCATCATTTCCATTATTTTTGCCTTCATTTACAATAAGCTCTACATCAACGACCTGATTGCGAACGGCTACGAACCCGCTAGTTCCGCAGACGCCGACGTGATGCGGATGAAGGGCTTCGTTGTTCGTTAATTTTTCCTAGCTCTCACGCCGATTACTAGCAAAATAATACTAGTTTGCTACAATAGAAGTAATTGCTATAAGGAGGCGAGCGCAATGGCTGCGAATGACGATCAAGTCCAAGAGCACATTACCAGTGCCATCTTTGGTCCTCGGCAAACGAAGATTGATGAGCGGCGGCACTACCTCGGCTCACTGCGCGAACGCGTGGAACTACGGCTAACGAACGATGAGATTGGTGATCCGGCGACACTACGACGCTTCAAGGCGGTGTTGCCACAATACCTGGATAAGGATTTGCAGGTGTTGATTAACGGTAAGGAGGGCATGGGCATCAGCGGTCCTTACGTTAAGCTCTGCTCTCAGTCCAAAATTCCCTTCACCCTCATCAACAACGAAAATGCCAAGTTGGATCCTGATGAAAGCGGTTTGCTCATTGTTGCTAAGGAAGCGGTTTTCCGCAGTGACGACGACATTAAGCTACCACCAGAACCGAAGGCAGAACCAAAGAAGTCCGGCTGGTTCTCATCCCTATTCAAATAAAGAGGGCTGTGACAAAAGGCGGTTAGCTACCGGTATATAAGACAAGGCCAGTGGAAATCCCGAACTTAGGATTTCCACTGGCCTTGTCTTATATATTAGGGAGCCCTTCGGTGTCCGTCTCACTACGCGCTGAAGCGTTAGGTCGACTGGCTGCCTTTTGGAGCGCGACCACAATGTAACGATTTGTCACCCTTTTTCGTTCAGCCATCTTCAGTTAAGCCAGAACTGCCCGCAAAACTGGCGTCAGCACATCCTGCGCGTCGCCGTATGCCGGCTTGCTGAAGGAATGCAAAGCGGGGTTGGCATTCACCCCCACCACACTCACCTGATTTTCCTGCTGCGGATCCAGGGGCACATAACTGTTGACCACGGCCAGATCCACGCTGCAAAATTCCAGCCCTAACGCCGCGGCCGCGTCAATGGCCACTTGCTCATAGCTGCTATCCAGTTCAGCGCGACCGTTGCGGTGCTCACCGGCCGCCAGCGCAATGCTATTGCGGCCCAAGTATACCTGGCTACCCCGCCCCGGAACCGCATCGGCCGCAACGCCCTGCAACGTTAGATATTCCTGCACCCGCGTATCAAATGCCAGTTCGGGGTAGCCCAACTGCGCATTACGCTGATTATGCCGCGTCAGCAGCGCCTGCACCTGGCTGCGACCATCGCCAACCACGTAGGCGAAATCTGTCGCCAGAACGCCAAGCACCTTGCCGCGGAGCACGAGCAGCTTGAAGATGTCCCCGCTCTGAAAAGTTTCAATCTGGAGTTCACCGTCCAGCGCCGCAATTTTGGCCTGCAACTGCGCTTCTTGCGGGGTGCTGAGCAGCATATCGCTCACACCAGCCCCTTGCTGACGCGTCTTGAGCACGATGGCCTTCGTTGCAAAACTGCTGCGCCAATCCTGCATTAATTGTTGCGGGTCACGATAGACACCAACCAGCGGCGTGTTGATACCAGCCGCGGCCAGTGCGTTCCGCCGCGCAAAGCGATCCTGACTCAGCTCAGTGGCAACGTCCGTGTTGAGGCCCAACGCGTTGCTGCTGATCAGTGCCTGGGATTGACCCAGCTTTAATTCATAAAGTGCCGTCTGTGGGCTCAGCTGCTGCACATCCCCGCCGGCGGCAATGTTCGCTTTCATCAGTAAACCCGTGTTGTCTTGGGAAACGGCAGCAGCCGGTTCCGTTAGGTTTGGCAGCTGATAATCGGCGCTGTAGAACGACCGCAGGTAGGCCGCAAGATCAAGTGGCGCCTTGTCCGCATCCAGCAAGGCCCACACAGTATCCCGCAGCAAGGCCAACGCCGCCACGTTGGTCCCGACCAGCAGTGGCACGTCCACTTCCAGTGCCAGAACGCCTTGCTGGTCAAAATGCTGGCCCACTAAGCCAACAGTCCCCAACTGTTCGCCGACAGGGCGCACCTTGAAAGTCTGCGCATAGGCTTGCAGACTTGACCAATCAGTAGTAGCAGCCGGCGTTACTTTTGCCCCCAAGAGCGCGTATAGCGACGGGGTATGCGCGAGTTTAGCAGCCAGACGCAGGTAGATGTGGTTGCGGTACTCTAGGTAGCTCGGCATCTTGCCTTCCTGCGCCAGCGCCGCGTAACTATCACCCAAAGCCATCTCGGGCAGGGTCAGCTGGACCCGCAGTCCAGACGTCAGAAAGGTCCCCGCCCCGCCCGCATCATGAATGGCAGCTAAGGCCAACTGCCGCTGCTGGAGCGCCAGTGCGAGATTAGCTTCTGTTTTGCTCGTCACAAAAAACTGTGCCCCCGCGGCGAAGAAAAAGGGGCTGTGCGTGCTCTTTTTCACGAGCGCTGCTGGCACTGTTTGCGCGTCATGTAAACTGAGCACCCGCACTCGTACGTTGTGGCGCAGAGGTGCCATGCCCAGCGCAGCCATTTTGGTATAATCTGACATTATGTTCATCCTCGTTCATTTATTCGGCTTTCCGGGACCAAGTACTTGTGAATCACCCCGTAGAAAAGCCCGGCCAAAAGCTATCTTTTCCATCATAAGACAGTTCGGAAAAGTTGACCAGCACCGCCACGCATATTCCTTGCACGTGGGTCCCCATGATGCTATATTGAGGGTACGGAAGTTACTAAGGTGTTCGCTCTTCCCTTTACATCAGTTGAGCTTACAATCTCGATACATTGGGGCATGTTGGCGCCGCTGACGATTGTGCTATTACACGTAGCACACAGCTCAGTGGTACTTTGCCCCACCTGCTTAACGCGGGTTCACACGATCGGGGAAGCTTAAACGGCACTGCTAGTTATCCGTAAACAAAAGTTTTCTTTTGGGCTGGCCTTGTGCCAGCTTTTTATTTATGGAGGAATTTCACATGCTCAAAATTGTCATGATTATTTACGCCCTACTCTTACTCGTGGTTGCGGCCTACCTGCTCACTCACCGCAAGCGCAGTTTCTTACTCTTCAGCAAACCAAGTGGTGAGTTATCCGCCAGCATGACGGTCACCGCAATCCTGCTCATCCTGTGCGCAATTGCCGCTGTGGTGGCCGGCTTCATCGGCAGCAAAATGATTGCCCTCATCGTCATTGCGTTCTCCCTGCTCTTTATTTTCCTGTTTGCAAGCGGCCTCACCCGCGCCATGAATAACTAAGTCAGATTGCCATAATTAACTCCCAAACGTTCTTGAAAAAGCTTTCACAACCATGTATGCTTAAATTAGAAATTGAAAGGGGCGTTTATTATGTTGCAACAATACAAACACATTCTTGTCGCGATTGATGGTTCTTACGAAGCTGAACTTGCATTCAAGAAGGCGGTCGAAGTCGCGAAGCGTAACGACGCAGATTTGTTCTTAATTCACATTGTAGATACTCGCGCCTTCCAGAACGTATCCAGTTTTGACTCCGCGATGGTTGAACAAGTGACCGCCACGGCGAAGAACACCATGGAAGAATACATCACTGCTGCTAAGAAGGAAGGCCTCGAGAAGGTCAGTTACTCCATCGAATACGGCGCACCGAAAACGATCATTGCCCGCGATGTTCCGAAGCAACATGACATCGACCTCATCATGATTGGGGCAACTGGGCTCAACGCGGTTGAACGCTTGCTCATTGGTTCCGTCACCGAATACGTCACCCGCCAGGCAACTTGCGATGTCCTCGTGGTCCGCACCGACCTTGAAAACAAACCGGCACTTGCCATCGGTAAAACTGCAAAAATTGGCAAGTAATTAGTAGCAAATTTCACATTATCACCGCCAGAATAAGCTCTGTTTTATGAGCGATTAAAAAAGACGTGGCCATTTTCCAGACTCGGAAAATGGTGCACGTCTTTTTTGTTCACCCCATTATCAAAATTATTGAGCGGAAGCGACGTTTTTTGATTCAGACACGGCCTCTTCCGCCGCGGCTGGTACTTCCGCATTGGCCTCAAGCACAACGGTATGCGCGGCCAGGTTAATAATGCGCGCGAGTACCCGCGCATTTTCCTCGTCCGCGCTCGGATCACTGCCGAGTTTCTGGAGACATTGAGCGCGCATATCATACAACTCATCCAGCAAGTACAGACGGCCCTGACCAACCGCCTGCGCAATGCCGCTTTCCGCATCATGCAAATCCTCTTCTGGATTACCGAGCAAAAGCGCGCACTGGCCGCCTTGCAGGCGCATCGTGAGTTGCACGTCCAGTTGGCGCGGTTTGGTGAAGGTTAACTCATCCACAAAGTTGCGTGCTTCCCGCAGATAGATCCGCGCACGATCCAGCTTTCCCTGACGCGCGTAGGCGAGAGCCAACCCAATTGTCGCCAGCACAGTCAGGCTGTTGTGCGGTCCCTGCTGTGCGGGTGCGAGCACCCGGTTAAAGTAATAAATTGCTTCATCGTAATCGGCGTGTCCCAATAATTCGCCCAGCCCATAAAGATAGCCGAACTGCCGCCGTGCTTCCAAATCCTTAATTTGTTCCGGATCATTTTGGCTCAAAATACTGAATGCAGCGTCATAATTACGTTGTTTGAGGTATTCTTCAATCTGACTGAGTTTATGCTGTGTTGTGATTGAATCGCCTTGAACGATGTCCTCAAGCGCAACATCAAGTCGCCGCGCAATCTTCACGAGGGTATTCAAACTAGGCACCTTGTTTTTCTTCTCAATGAGCGAGATTGTCGCCTGCGTGCAAATGCCTTTTGCCAGTACGCTCTGCGACATCCCCCGCTGCCGCCGCAACTCGCGCACCCGTTCACCACGAACGTTGATGACTTTCTCGCTCTTCTTGCTATCTTTCTTGGTACCATCTTTCTTGTCGCTCATTCATATTCTCCTTTACTAAACTGAACCCCACCAGCAATTAATATCTGTATCACACTTTAAATTATACTGTCGTGACAAGATTGAGAATATTGTTTTATTTGCAATCCACATTTGACCATTAGTTTTTTCTGATACGTTTAGACTTAACTGCATGTGAATTCCACAACAAACGCTGTCCGTCAGCGTAAGTGTTTTGGCGACGAAGTCGCGCACGGCCTCTGTGCCGTTTGCATACCGCCGCTAGGCGGTGAAGTCGGCAACTCCGGCGTGAGTAGTATTCACACGAATACTCAGTTATGAGAGTTTCACAAAGAACCAGCACTGACTAGTTGCGCTACTAGGCCGCGTGCAAGGAGAGACTCGTGATATGCGGGCATCTCAATGTGGCGTTGAAAATACCACCACAGTCGTATAATGAATGTACTTAGGGCCTGGGGTGAATTGGTGGAGCACTCGCGGGCAGGTGACGCGAAAAGAACAGGCAGACCCATGTCAACCGGCGATAGCCGTTTTGCCATGGGTCTGCCTGTTCGGGGTGAACCTTTTTGACGTGGGTTTCGGCAAAAAGTTCAGCGGTAGCCTGGCTTGCCAGGCGTGAGCGACCCCGCGTTGCCTGCCCGCGAGTGTGGAACCAATTCGCCCCAGGCCCGACCTTCGGTCAATTTTCACAGAAGCCATCCTTGCGGATGGTATTTTCAACACTTACGCTGACGGACAACAAAAGCCGCCCCCAAGGACGGCTTTTGCATAGTTTTTAATGATGTGTTTTGCGAGCGAAGATGTCGCCGATGAACTGGACAGCGAAAACCAGAATCATGATGAAGATCAGGCTGACCCAGATAACGTCGTTCTGGTAGCGCAGGTACCCTGTGTTGATGGCCAGGTTACCAAGACCACCACCACCAATGGCACCAGCCATGGCGGTGAGTCCGATAATACTGATGATGGTCAGCACGGACACACGGATGAGCTCCGACAAGCCTTCGCGCAGGTAGACGCGAAAGACAATCTGCATTGGCGACAGGCCCATTGATTCGGCAGCTTCAACCACCCCAGGGTCAACTGTCAGCAGCGCGTTCTGCACTTGCCGCGCGTAGAACGGTGCGGCACCAGCAATCAGGGGTACCAGGGCGGCGGTTGGGCCAATCCCGGTGTGAACAATAAAGCGGGTCACGTCGTTCAAAACCGCGAGCAGGATGATGAACGGAATGGACCGGAACACGTTAACCAGCTTGTCGAGTACCGAGTAGAACGGCCGGTTTTCCCAGAGGCCATGTTCCCCCGTCAGCAGTAACAAGATGCCAACGATGAGGCCGATGATTCCGGCCACCAGTGTGGTCCAAAATGTCATGTACAAAGTTTGGTTGATGGCATCGACAACACCATCAGGACCGCTCCATAGCGGTACAACGTTCGGGAAGAATTTTTCAATGATACCCATTACTTCTTACCTCCTGGAATCTGGACTGCAGTTACCGTCACGCCCTCGTCCTTCAGGAACTGCAATGCAGTGTCGATGTTGGCCGCTTCACCGGTCAGCACCACAATCAGGTTCCCAAACGGCGTGTCCTGCAGACTCTGGATGTCGGCAAACAAAATGTTAGCCGTCACCTGGTACTTAGCGAACAAGGTTGCAATGATTGGCTGGTCGGTTGAATCCCCTAAGTAGGTCAGGCGAATCAGACGCTCATTTGGTCCCAAGTTCTGGACGGCTGGCTGCTTGGCGATAGTTTCCAGCGTGCTGTCGAGCTGCATTGTGGTATCAATGAAGTCCTTGGTGAGCGGCTGCTGCGGGTGCGCAAAGATGTCGAGCAGTGACCCACGTTCAATGACCGCACCTGCTTCCATCACGGCAACACGTGAGCAAATCTGCTTAACGGCTTCCATTTGGTGGGTAATCAGCACAATGGTGAGCCCCAGCTTGGTGTTCAATTCTTTGAGCAGGTTCAGGATGGACACAGTCGTTTTGGGGTCCAGTGCGCTGGTAGCTTCATCGGAAATCAGCACTTCCGGATCTGAAGCCAACGCGCGGGCAATCCCGACACGCTGTTTCTGACCACCGGAGAGTTCAGCTGGGTAAGCATCGGCACGGTCGGACAAGCCAACGAGGTCGAGCAATTCGGCTACCTTTTGCTTAATCTCCGCCTTACTCTTGATGCCGCGCAGTGGGAACGCCACGTTGTCGGCGATTGTGCGGCTGGCCATCAAGTTAAAATGCTGGAAAATCATCCCGATTTTACGGCGCTTATCGCGCAATTCGCTGGCGGACAAGCTGGCCATGTCATCACCGAGGACGGTCACACTACCGGAGGTTGGCCGCTGCAGCAAGTTGATGAGACGCACCAGTGTGGACTTGCCGGCACCAGAGTACCCGACAATGCCGTAAATGTCGCCGCGGTTAACGTCGAGGCTGACGTGGTCGACAGCGTGAACGGCCTCTTTTTTCTTTTCTTTGAAGACGACGTCAACGTCATCGAATGTAATCACTGTTTCAGCACTCATTTGCAAATTCCTTCCGTGTTGTTCCGAGTTGCGGTTATGAAAGCGATTGATTTTCACCGCCTAACTAAACGTCGGGTTCGTTCGCAATGAACAAACCCGAGTTCAGGATGGTTTAAATCTTAATTTTAGAACTTGTAGTCCCAAGCGGCAATCGTCGAACCGTCGTAAATCTTCTTGATCTGCTTCTTGGTTGCTTCAGTCTGGTAAGCCTTCACAATCTTCTTGTAAACAGCCTTGTTCTTTTCGGACTTCTTAGCCACGATGATGTTAACCCATGGCTTGCTCTTGGCGTTAATCTTTTCGACGTAGATGGCATCCGCTGGCTTGAGCTTGGCGTTCAGGGCCATGTCGTTGTTGACGACGGAAGCGGTTGTGGAGGACAGGCTCCGGGCTGTCTGCGAAGCGTCAACAGCGCTGAACTTGAGCTTCTTCGGGTTGGACTTGATGTCCCGAGTTGTTGGCGTCTTGGAATCATCCAGCTTGAGGATGCCGGCGGTTTCAAGCAAAATCAACGCGCGACCTTCGTTGGTTGGGTCGTTTGGCACGGCAACGGTATCGCCCTTCTTCAGGTCCTTCAGGCTCTTAATCTTGTTGGAGTAAACGCGCAGTGGTCCGATGTAGGTGTTCCCGATCGCGGTTAAGCTGCTGTCGTGGTGGGACTTTTCCCAGTTGTTAAAGAAATCGTAGTGCTGCATTGCGTTCAAGTCCAAGTCGCCATCGAGCACCGCTTGGTTAGGCTTGTTGTAGTCGGTGAACTGCACCAGCTTCAGGTTGATGTGCTGCTTGGCCAGGCGCTTAGCCACTGGCTTCCACACATCGGCGTCAGAACCAATGACACCCAGCTTAACTGTGGTGGTCTTGGCGGTGTCTGCGGACTTGCTACCACAAGCGGCAAGCAAAACGGTGGCGAGCAGGGCGGCCCCTGCAACTGCAAAACTCTTCTTCTTCATTAGTAATTCCTCCATGTCATCATGACTTTTTCTACATTGACCAAACAAAAAGCCGCCTCTAAGCAAAACTTAGAAGCGGCTTCCCGCGGTACCATTCTAATTCATTCCGTGCCACTAACACGGAACCTCTGGGAGTTATCTCCCGTGCATTGTAATGGATGCCAGCCATCTACACCTTAGCTTGCGCCTCAGTGAGCCGATCAGTGAGCCATTCTCAAAACACTTGGCATCCCCTTTTGCACCATCCGGGGTCTCTGCATTGCCGCTGAGTTTCTCTCTCTCACGTCATTCGTTTGAATCAATTGCCTGTATTATGGCAATGTTTTAATCTCTTGTCAACTCTGATTTATTTTTTAACCCGTTCGGACTTAGAACTTGTAGTTCCAGGCTGGGACTTCATTGCCCTTGTAGACCTTCTTGATGGTCTTGGCGGTTGCTTCAGTCTGGAAGGCCTTCACAATCTTCTTGTAAACCTTGTTGTTCTTCTGACTGCCCTTGGCCACGATGATGTTAATCCAAGGCTTGCTCTTGGCGGTAATTTTTTCGGTGTAGATGGAATCGGAAACCTTCAATCCGGCATCTGTTGCCACCCCGGAGTTAACCACTGCCGCCTGTGCAGACTTGAGAGAACGCGCCGTCTGGGATGCATCAATGGCAGTGACCGTCAAGTTCAACTTGTTGCTCTTGATGTCGTGGGTCGTTGGCAATGCCGCCTTATCGAGGGTAATCAGACCGGCCGTTTCGAGCAGCTGCAATGCGCGGCCTTCGTTGGTTGGGTCGTTCGGCACCGTGACGGTGTCACCCTTCTTGAGCTTCTTGAGACTGCTAATCTTGCTGGAGTACACCTTAAGTGGTGCCAGGACGGTCTGACCGATTGCCTTCAGGTTGGACTTGTGCGTCTTGTTCCAGTTGTCCAGGAAGTACTGGTGCTGGAAGGCGTTCAGATCAATGTCCCCATCTAGCAGGGCTTGGTTCGGCTTGTTGTAATCGGCGAAGCTGACAATTTTAATGTCGATGTTCTGCTTCTTGAGCCGGTTGGCGATTGGCTGCCACACGCGCTTATCGCTGCCCACAATCCCCACGCGCACCGTGGTCACCTTGCTGCTGGCCTTCTGCTTGCTGCCGCAACCGGCAAGTACCAGACCCAATGCCAATACGCTAATTCCCGCTGCCAAAATGTTCTTCTTCATGAATAATTCCTCCCAAAAATGTCTTGTGTGTCAAAACGAACGCGCCGTGCCGGACACGAAAAAACCGCTCCTAAGCATTGCTTAGAAGCGGCTTCCCGCGGTACCATTCTAATTCGCCCACCGAAATGGGCCTCACTCAGGACTCCAACAAGTCCCGTGCAAGATAATGGATGCCAGCCATTGCAACTACGCCGAAGCCTCGTTGCACCGATCAATGAGCCATTTTCAGGTTGCCGTGCCTCCCCGCTTTCACCATCCGGGGTCTCTTTCAAGGTCGTGCGAACCGTCTCTCTCATCTCACTCGTTTCGTTCATTTTAAGAATGGCCTAATGTTACCGCCACAATTCTTTGCTGTCAAGCATAATTTTGCCACAGTCTTGAAATTTTGCGCTTGCTTTTCAAAGCGCTAACACCTAAAGTCGTTTGGTGAGAGGGGTCTTATACATGAATGAACAAACTGAATTTCTGACTAAATTAATTCAAACGAACAGTGAAAATGGCAATGAGGCAGCAATTAGCGCATTGATTGCCGCGAAGTTACAGGAACACGGAATCAGTAGCAAACTGCTACCGTATTCCGATGGCCGCAGCAATATTATTGCGGAACTCAACCCTGACGCGCCTGGCAAAACACTCGCGCTCAGTGGGCACCAGGACACCGTGCTCATCGGTGACCGGGCCAAGTGGCATCACGATCCCTTCGCCGCCGAAATCAAAGATGGCGTCCTCTACGGTCGCGGTGCCGCCGACATGAAGAGTGGTCTGGCCGCCATGGTCTTTGCACTCATTGAACTCCACGACACGCATTTTGCAGGTCACGTACGCTTCATGGCCACTGTGGGCGAAGAATACGGCGCAATGGGTGCCCGGCAGCTCACCAAGGCCGGTTACGCGGATGACATTGACGGCCTCGTGATTGGGGAACCAACGCTACCTAACATCATCCACGCCCACTCTGGGAGTTTTAACTACAAAATCATTGCCCGCGGTCAATCTGCCCACAGTTCAATGCCTGAGCTCGGGGTGAACGCCCTGAGCCTGCTCACCGACTTCATGATTGCCGAGCGCACCGCCTTCGATGATGCACCTGCTGACCCCGTTCTGGGCAAGCTCGTCCACTCCGTTACGATTGCTAAGGTTGGTAGTCAGGTGAACACCATTCCCGACTACGGGGAAGTTGCCGGCAACATTCGTCCCGTGCCGACTTTCGATAACGAGCACGTCATTGAACGCCTCAAGGAAGTCTGCGCGCAGCTGAACGCGAAGAGCAAGGGGACGCTCACCTTTGAACTCACCCACTCCTTCCGGCCCGTCAGCACCCCAGCAGACGCCGACATCGTGCAGGCCTTGCAAGCGGCGATCACCAAGCAAAATGGGCAACCAGCACCACTCGACATCATTCATGGCGCGACTGACGCCAGTGAGTTCACCCTGGCCAACAAACAACTACCAACGCTCATTTACGGTCCTGGTGCATGGGACCAGGCGCACATGATTGACGAGCACGTCGCACTGAGTGACTTCGAGAACGCCATCAAGATCTACGCTGATCTGGCACGGGAATTCTGCAAATGACAGCAACCGTCACGACCATCAGCGCGTTGTTGCCCCTGATTGAGCAGCAGCTCAGTCCCCTCACAATTAGCGGGGAAGCCATGCACACCCTGCAAAAGGTTGCAATCGTGCGCAACCGCCCCTACTCCCCGCTCACCAAACTGTCCCTGGGCAGCGACTCCTGGTTGGCTACGCACCTGCGCAAGCATTTTGCCAGTGAACCCGGCGGTCGCCAAGAGCTGGAGATTCTGCCGGTAGAACAGGCGCAGTTAAGCAGCATCGCTGAGCTTGATGAAACGCAAACTGCCGCACTCGTGCAAGCAATCAACAAGGATTACCAAACGGTGCTCCACGCCGACCACATCTCCTTAACCCGCACGGAGAAACCCGCAAAACCGGGTTACCAAAAAAT
The DNA here is from genome assembly GCF_003946025.1 of Lacticaseibacillus songhuajiangensis. GTDB lineage: Bacteria > Bacillota > Bacilli > Lactobacillales > Lactobacillaceae > Lacticaseibacillus > Lacticaseibacillus songhuajiangensis. Next base: position 24,371 of record NZ_RHNR01000020.1, read on the forward strand.
GCCCAGCAAGTATGAAAAATATCTCAAGTAACTTCAGTCTCGCCGCGTTGGCGAGGCTATTTTTGTGCAATCAAAAGGCCACGCTTTGCGCGTGGCCTTCTTCGTCAAACCTTTTTAGGTTGCGGACTACCAAATTCATCGTCCCGACTAAACATATAACTTTGATGGTGATAGCGCATCGACAGTACCATACCGACCGATAACATGTTGGCCAGCAGGAACGAGCCCCCCTGACTCACAAATGGCAGGGGAATACCTGTCAGTGGCAGCAGTCCGATGTTCATCCCAATGTTTTCCAGAACGTGGAACATAATCATCATGATGACGCCCGTCGAAATGTACGCGTAGAACTCGTTCTTTGTGTCGAAGGTCACGCGCACCATCTGGTAAATCAGCAGGAAGTAGAGCAGAATCAGCGCAGCTGCGCCAATGAAGCCCATGGTCTCCCCGATAACGGAGAAAATCATGTCCGACTCCTGCACGGGCACGGTGACCTTCAGGTTGCCCAACCCGCTTCCGGTGAGTTGACCGGAGCCAATGGCCTTCATTGCCTGCCAAATTTGGTAGGAGTCCCCAGAAGTTGCCCCCGAGGGGTTGAGCCAGGAGTCGATGCGGGCGAACTGGTAAGCCTGAAAGCCAACGTGCCGCAAGAGCACCCGACCCCAAGTTTGGGTGGCCATGAAGAGCGCACCGCCGCCGATCAGGATGGCGCCCCCACCAATAGGTGCAATAATTTTCCAGGTCACCCCGGAAACCAGGACAATTCCCGCGAAGATTGCCAGGAACACCAGTGTCGTCCCCAAATCATGCTGCAAAAGCAGTAAGGCAACAACAGGGAGCGTCCACGCCAGCATTTTGCCAATCAGGAGCCAGTCGTTCTTGGTTGTGTGCGGCATTGCCGTATTGTGCAAGGTGACAACGCGACTCAGCATCAGAATGAACGCCGGCTTCATCACCTCACTGGGTTGAAACGTAATGGGTCCGAATGCAAACCACGACTTGGCACCGGTTTTAGCGGCAACCGCGCGGTTATAGAAAATCAAAACGGCGATCAGGAGGAATATCCCGAGGGCGAACAGGTACGGCGCAATCCGCCACAGTTGCTCGGCATCAAAGCGCATCACGAAGACCACCCCAATACCCCCAATGACGTACCAAACCAGTTGCATAATCACAGCGCGAATGGCCGTACTGCTGGGACTCGTGTAGGAAATGGCCATGTAGATGGCTGCCATTCCAATCAGGCCCAGAAGCATGATGGTCATGATGATGCCGTAGTCAATGCGGTCGCCCTGTTCCTTTTCTTGGTTCACTTGCTTTGTCACAGGATGCCTCCTTAAACGTACTTAAGCCTGGTGCAGGTGGTAAGTCGCAATGACGTAATTGACCGCTTCATCTTCAGTTTTGAAGAGCTGGGCGTTGTCAGCACCTGCGACATACGCCTTAAACTTGCTGCCATCAGGTTCAATTGACCCGATTTCTTTATTGCCAATGTTGAACACAGACACTGTCTGGCCGCCACGCTGGACACTATCCATGCTAATTTTAATTTTGCGTTCTTTTCCCATGATACCTCCATTGATCAATCATGCTGCTTGTCTTGCTCATTACGGCGCAGGCTGAAGTGATCCGGAACCGGATCGTAGCCCCCACGAACAAAGGGATTACAACGCAAAATGCGGGCAATCCCCATAAGTATGCCTAAAATGGCACCGTGTTTCGTGATGGCCTGGACAGTGTACGCACTACACGTCGGGTAATACCGACATGATGGCGGCAGCAGCGGTGAAATAAAGTGCTGATAAAAGCGAATTGGTGCAATCACAATCTTTCTAATCATGACGCTCACCGCAAAAAGTCAAAGATGTGCGTCCAAGTGCTTGGCATGAACACCTGGAAGGGATTGCCCCCACCGATGCCGTAACCAATCATTGTACCGAGCACAATCATGAGCAGACAGATCAGAATGATGATACCAATCCACTTCAGCGCGCTGCGGAAATCTGACATAGCACCGCCTCCAGATTAGTACTGCTTGTGGTGCGCAATGTTGTCCAAAAGGACACCAGTCCCCAACGCAACAGCGTCCAGTGGGTCTTCTGCGAGCAGCACTGGTACGTGCAATTCGTCCGCAAAGAGTTCGGAAATCCCCTTGAGCAGGGCACCACCACCAGTGAGCATGACACCACGATCAATGATGTCGGCAGACAGTTCAGGTGGCGTCTTCTCCAGCACACCCTTAGCAGCGGCAATCACGGCGTTCATCACGTCACTCAGTGCAGTCTGCACTTCAACAGCCGTGACTACGACCTCACGTGGCAAACCGGTCGCAATGTCGCGACCACGCACTTCCATCGTGGCGTCTTCCTTGGCGTTGTAGACCGCACCAATTTCAATTTTGAGCTGTTCAGCAGTATGTTCACCAATCAGCAGCTTGTGCTTACTCTTGACGTAGCTGACAATGGCCGCGTCCATCTTGTCACCCGCCAAACGCAGGGACTGACTTGTCACGATTTCGCCCATGGACAACACGGCGACATCAGAGGTCCCACCACCGATATCGATAACCATGTTTCCTTGGGGCTGGAAAATGTCCAAGCCGGCACCAACCGCAGCGACCTTGGGTTCGAATTCCAAGTAAACCTTACCGCCGCCGGACTTTTCAGCCGCCTGAATGATGGCCTTCTGTTCGATTGAGGTAATGTTAGTTGGTGCGCAGATCAAAATATTAGGCTTGCTCAAGAAGCCCTTCACGTTCAATTTATTAATAAAGTACTCGAGCATGGCTTCGGTGATATCGAAGTCCGCAATCACACCGTCCTTGAGCGGACGAATGGAGCGAATGTTACCAGGAGTACGGCCAACCATCCGGTAGGCTTCGGCACCAACGGCAACCACCTTGCCCGTCGTGGTATCGATAGCAACGACGGAAGGTTCGTTCAGAACAATCCCCTTCCCTTTAACGTTGATGAGGACGTTTGCCGTCCCCAAATCGATCCCAATGTCTTTTGCCATGAGTTAATGCTCCCCTCAGTTTATATGGCGGTTCAATGACCACCGGTTTAAATCAAATATGCCAAGTTCCGAACCGCCGCAATCAGCGCTAGGAAGCAAGACGACACGAGGTAACCAAGACCAACCGCAACAAAAAACAGCAACAGTTGCCCTTCGCGAACCCGATTTGGTTTCAGTAACTTGTCAAAACGCAAAGCAATCAGCGTGCGCCACACCATCACGATGAAAATGAGGTGTGAAAATATTGTCAACACTGCGTTTACTCCGAATGATTGTTCCATTACCGAATCCTCCGCGTTAATGATACCAAAAAAATCGTGGTTTCAAAAGCGCGTTCGCTCTTGTGTTGCTTAATAAAGGGTAAAACCAACAAAATTGAGTCTTTTTTGCAGATTTTCGCTGTCCGTCAGCGTGAGTCATGAAATTTTCATCCGCAAGGATGCAGGAATTGAGAATAGTGGGGTAGACCGAAGGTCGGGTCTGGTGCGGATTGGCTTCGCAGGCAGGAACTCCGTTAGCGGGGACCGTTCCAGCCGGCTACGCCGTCTTCCACTGGGGATATTGCCGCAAACCCAGCGTCAATATCCCGCTCCCGATAAAATTGGCGGTGTACCCCCTGACGAAAATCATGTCGGGAATACACCGCCAATTTTATTTTCGCTAACTCCGTCCCTGCCCGCTACGCCAATCCACCCCAGACCCTATGTGCATTCACAATACTGTGGTGGTGTTATTTCCGGGCGACGTTAACCTGATGATTTCATATCATGTGCGGTGTGACACATCAACGAACCGGCAGACACAGTGACAATGACCCAACACCTTCTGTCACCGTGATTTCAATCTCTAATTGAGGTCAATGTGACTCGTAACCGTCGCGCAATCGTTAGTCTTACTGTCCCCACTCAATAACGTGTCGGTCACGGAGGTGGCGGTGTGCTTGGGCGAAGCGCAGGGAACGGAGTCGGGCGAAAAGATGATTGTTTGGAGACAGGACGGCCGCACTTGCCGTCGTGGCTGCACACAATCATCTCGGGAGCGCGGAGTTGACGCTGTTCTTGCGGCAACTCCGCCAGTGGAAGACCGCGATAGCGGGCTGAAGCGGTCCCCGCCCGACGTAGTTCCCGGAGCGCAGCCCAAGCGCACCACCACCGGAGTTGCCGACCCCACCGCCTTGCGGCGTTGTGAAAGCTGCTTAAAGTGCAGGTCGCACCCTTGCAGGCACGGACTTACGCTGCCGGACAGTAGCACAAAAAAACGCCCCTGCAAGCAGGAACGTTTCGTGTCGTACTTAGATACTCTTTTTGACGTTGATTCGGTTGAGCGCCCGCTGCAGTGCAACTTGTGCACGGAGCAGGTCATCAACGTTGTGTTCTTCCTTAGCAGCATCAATCCGGCGCTGGGCACGCTCACGCGCAGCCTCAGCACGGGTCAGGTCGATGTCGCGCGCACGTTCAGCAGAGTCCGCGATGATGGAGGCCACATTGTCCTTCATCTCCATGAACCCACCGTTAACGGCAATCCGGTCTTCATGACCAGGTTTGTCAACACGCTGAACACGTACTTCACCAATCTGCAGAGGAGCCACGATCGGCTCGTGGTTAGCCATAATGCCGAGGTCACCATCGGTTGAGCGTACAACGACCATCGTAGCGTGGTGATCATACACCAAGCCGTCAGGCGTCACGATGTTGACGTTCAGCACGTGCTTATCGTCAGCCATGTCGCTCCCCCTTACTTGCTAGCTTCTGCTGCAGGTTCGTAACCCATGGTCTTGGCCTTAGCCAGAACCTCGTTGATGTCCCCAACAAGACGGAATGCTTCTTCAGGAACGTCGTCGTACTTGCCTTCGAGAATGTCCTTGAAGTCCTTAACGGTTTCTTCAACAGGCACGTAAGAACCCTTTTGGCCAGTGAATCGTTCGGCAACGTTGAAGCTCTGACTCAGGAAGAACTGGATGCGACGCGCACGCGCAACAACCATCTTTTCGTCGTCAGACAGTTCGTCCATCCCAAGAATGGAAATAATATCCTGCAATTCTTGGTAACGCTGGAGAACCTGCTGGACCTGCATGGCAACTTCGTAGTGTTCTTCGCCAACAACTTCTGGGCTCAGAGCACTGGATGAAGAAGCCAGTGGGTCAACGGCTGGGTAGATACCCATTTGGGTCAAGCGACGTTCAAGGTTAGTCGTGGCATCCAAGTGGGCGAAAGTAGTTGCTGGCGCAGGGTCAGTGTAGTCATCGGCAGGCACGTAAACGGCCTGAATAGACGTAACAGAACCCTTCTTGGTGGACGTAATCCGTTCCTGCAACTGACCCATTTCCGTAGCAAGCGTTGGTTGGTAACCAACGGCACTAGGAACACGGCCGAGCAGAGCGGAAACTTCAGAACCAGCTTGGGTGAAGCGGAAGATGTTGTCGATGAACAGCAGCACATCTTGGCCTTCAACATCACGGAAGTATTCCGCAAGTGTCAAACCAGTCAGTGCAACTCGCATACGGGCACCTGGTGATTCGTTCATTTGACCGAATACCATGGCGGTGTTCTTCAGAACACCACTTTCCTTCATTTCGAAGTAAAGGTCATTACCTTCACGTGTCCGTTCACCAACACCGGTGAAGACCGAAATCCCACCGTGTTCTTCAGCGATGTTGTGGATCAGTTCCTGAATCAGAACCGTTTTCCCAACACCGGCACCACCGAAGAGCCCAATCTTACCACCACGTAAGTATGGGGCAAGCAAGTCAATAACCTTAATCCCGGTTTCGAGAATCTCGGAACCAGTGCTCAGTTCATCAAACTTTGGTGCATCACGGTGAATACTGTCGCGCCGGTGGTCAGGACCAAATTCTTCGCCGCCGTCGATTGGTTCCCCTAAAACGTTAAACACCCGGCCAAGGGTGTCCTTACCAACAGGCACGGAAATAGGAGCACCGGTATCGGTAACTTCCATCCCGCGCTGCAAACCATCCGTGCTGGCCATCGAAATGGTCCGCATGACGCCATCACCAAGTTCAACGGCAACTTCGACCACAAGGGTCTCGTCAGCGCTCTTCTTGATGTTCAAGGCGTTCTTGATTTTTGGCAAGTCATCGTTAATAGGAAAGGCCACATCGACGACAGGTCCGATCACTTGCACGATTTTCCCTGTTGCATTACTCAATTGCGTCGTCCTCCCCGCAAAATTATTTTCTATTCAACAGCAGCAGCACCACTGACGATTTCCGTCAGTTCGGTGGTAATTGCCGCTTGCCGGGCGCGGTTGTAACGCGTCGACAAATTACTAATCAGGTCGTCAGCATTGTCCGTCGCACTCTTCATCGCCGTCATTGAGGCCGCGTGTTCCGCGGTCTTGGCGTCCATGATGGCACCGAAAATCAAGCTTTCGGCGTACTGTGGCAACACTGCGTCCAGCACTGCGTCGAGGTCAGGCTCGGTCAAGTAGTGCACAGGCTTTTCGTCCTGCACTTCTTCTGGGTCCAAGTCGTTAATCGGCAACATTTTTTCAACACGGAACGCACTGGTCAGTGAGTTCACGTGGTGGTTATAACAAACGTAGAGTTCGTCAAACACCTCATTACGGTACATGGAGACGGCCGTCTTCACGATTTCCCGCACTTCGTTGAACGTTGGCGTGTCAGACACACCGCGGTACTCGTACGCAACGTTCACGTTGCGGCCCTTGAAGAAGTCGGCCCCGACCCCACCAATCGCCATGACGGTGGTTTCGTGTTCGTCACTCTTCAGAACATCGAGCATTGATTTCAAAATATTGCTGTTGTAACTCCCGACGAGGCCCCGGTCACTGGTGATTACGAGGTAACCAACCTTGTTAACCGGACGTTCTTGCAACAAGTCAGAAACGAGGACACGCATGTCATCGTCCTTCTTTTCTGCCACCTGGCTGGCGGCAAGGGTCAAAAGCTGACTTTGTGCAAGGTGCGTCACGGTTGCCCGGACCTTATCAGCGTACAGCTGGTACGCGCTGGAGCGCTTCTCAACCTGATTCAATTTTGCACCCGAAACCATTTGCATGGCCGAGGTGATCTGCCGGGTTTTCTTCGTGGAAGCAATCCGGCGCTTAATGTCAATTAATGAATCAGCCATGGGTGCACCTCCTAATTGGCGGAGCTAGCTGCAAAACCGTCGCTGAATGCCTTCATTGCGGCATCCATCTTGTCGGTGTCAGGCAACTTCCCAGTGCTTGCAATTTCTGCAGACAGGTCAGCTGCGTTCGCCTTGAAGTAGTCGAACAGTTCGTTCTGGAAACGCTGAATGTCGGCAACTGGAACAGCGTCCATGAAGCCGTGTGTCAGTGCGTAAAGAGCCAGAACCTGGTTCTCTACTGGCAGCGTCTTGTGCAGAGGCTGCTTCAGAACTTCAACCGTCCGCTTACCACGGTTCAACTTAGCCTGCGTTGCGGCATCCAAATCGGAACCGAACTGACTGAAGGCTTCCAGTTCACGGTATGATGCCAGGTCCAGACGGAGCGTACCAGCAACCTTCTTCATTGCCTTAAGCTGAGCGTCCCCACCAACACGGGAAACGGAAGTACCAGCATCAATAGCTGGACGGGTCCCGGCGTAGAACAGGTCAGACTGCAAGAAGATTTGGCCATCAGTGATACTGATAACGTTGGTTGGAATGTACGCGGACACGTCACCGGCCTGGGTTTCAATAATTGGCAGGGCCGTCATGGAGCCACCACCAAGTTCATCACTGAGCTTAGCAGCACGTTCCAGCAAACGGGAGTGCGTGTAGAAAATATCACCAGGGTAAGCTTCACGTGCTGGCGGACGACGGAGCAACAGTGAAATTTCACGGTAAGCGTTGGCCTGCTTCGTCAGATCATCATACACGATGAGGACGTGCTTGCCATTGTACATGAATTCTTCACCCATTGCGGCGCCGGCATATGGTGCCAGGTAAAGCATTGGTGCTGGTTCGGAAGGACCCGCGGAAACAACGATGGTGTAGTCAAGTGCACCAAACTTCCGGAGGGTTTCAACCTGACTGCGGACGGTCGAGTCCTTTTGACCAATCGCAACGTAGATACAGATCATGTTCTGATCCTTCTGGTTGATGATTGTGTCAATCGCGATACTCGTCTTACCAGTCTTACGGTCACCAATGATCAATTCACGTTGGCCACGACCGATAGGAACCAGGGCGTCAACAGCCTTGATACCGGTTTGCAAAGGTTCGAAAACGGACTTCCGCTGCATAACACCAGGTGCTGGGTTTTCAATTGGGCGGGTCTTGTCGGTCTTGATATCACCAAGACCATCAAGAGGCTGACCCAAAGTGTTCACAACACGCCCAATGAGCGCATCGCCAACAGGAACTTCCATGATGCGACCGGTCCGCTTGACCACGTCGCCTTCACGAATGTCGTCGAAATCACCAAGAATGATAATCCCAACATCATCGGTTTCGAGGTTCTGTGCCATCCCGTATGAACCATTTGCAAATTGCAAAAGTTCACCAGACATGGCATTGTCGAGCCCGTGTGCACGGGCAATCCCGTCACCGACGTAGGTTACGGTACCGACTTCTTTGACGGAGAGGTCGGATTCGTACTGTGCGAGCTGTTCTTTAATCAGCACGCTAATTTCTTCTGACTTGATAGCCATGACTTCACCTCTTCGCTAAATATCTAATGTGCTAGTAGTTTTGCACGAATCTTGTTGATTTGGGTGCGAACGGTACCGTCAATCACAAGATTGGCTGCTTCTACCCGAACACCACCAATAATCTCGCTATCAACGTTTGACTGAAGCTGCGCGGTTTGCACACCCAGCTTCTTAGCAACGGCGCTAGCAATCTTTGCTTCCTGCTCAGCAGAAAGCGCAATGGCGGTGGTTACCGTTCCGGTAACAATACCGGCGGCTGCCTGCATCCGCTGCTTGTAATCATCAATGATTGCAGGCAGCGCCGCGATGCGACCGTAGTCAAACACCATCTGCAACAGATTGGCGACAAGTTGACTTGCGCCCTGCTTGAGTGTATCAAGCAGCTTCTGCCGAGCTGCTGGTGTCAGTTCCGGCGCGGATAGAGCTGCTACAAGCTTTGGCGTCGCGGTGACTACAGCAGCAAGCTGCTGCAGATCGTCCTGGACCAAATCTACTTGCTTTGTTTCGCTAGCGAGAGCGAAAAGTGCCGCTCCGTACCGTGGGGCAACGATTGCATTCGTAAGCGCCATACTAATCACCTAACCCTTTGATGTAATCGTCAATGAGGGCTTGCTGATCTTCGGCCTTAAGGGACTTCCCAATAATCTTGCTGGCGATGGTAACAGACAAGTCTGCAACCTGATCGCGAGCACCATTAAGCGCGTCCTGCTTAGCCTGAGCGATGTCCTGCTGTGCCTTACTTTTAATGCTGCTTGCCTCTTCGTGGGCAGCGGCAACGATTTCCTTTTCCTGCTTTTCACCGTTGGCCTTCGCGTTGTTCACAATCGTGACCGCTTCGGCCTGGGTGTTCTTCAGTTCGTCCTGACGCTTTGCAAGCAAATCCTGTGCTTCCGCACGGGACTTGTCAGCGTAGTCCAGGTCGCCAGTGATTTTGTCCTGACGGGCCGCCATCATGCCGACAACTGGCTTCCAGGCAAACTTGCCCACAAGCAGCATCAGAACGATGAAGGTCAAAAGACCGAACAGGAAATCGCCAAGCTCAAGGCCAGCGGCACCAATTAATCCGTAAATCATCTATGCCACTCCCTTTCCTAAGTTTGGCTTCACAATTACATGAAGAGGATCAGGAATGAGATAGCAATCGCGATGATAGGAACAGCTTCGATCAGACCAACACCAAGAAGCATGGTCCCACGGAGTTGACCGGACAATTCTGGCTGACGGGCCATGCTTTCGATGGTCTTACCAATAACCTGCCCGTTACCATAACCTGCGGCGAGGGCTGCGATACCAGCTACGATAGCTGCTGCGAGTTCTTTCATGAGTGTTTCTTCCTCCTAAAAACTATTCTGAGACTGCCTTGTGAGACATGTAAACTGTCCCAAGTGTAACAAAGATATATGCTTGGATACTACCAATGAAGACTGAGAACCCTTGCCATACCATTTCGACAATAAACCCAAATGGGAACGCGACGAATGCCGCGTGACCGCCCATGAGCCCCAGGTTACGAATGAGCATAACCAGAACTTCACCGGCGAAGATGTTACCGTACAAACGCAAAGACAGCGTCATAAAGTTGGTAAACTCTTCAAGTAAGTTGATTGGCGCCATGAATGCCATTGGTGTGACATATCCCTTGAGATAACCCTTGAAGCCCTTGTTCTTAACGCCATAGTAATGGGAAAGAACGAGAACAATCATCGCTAAGGTCATCGTGATGAGCGGACTTGCCGTTGGGGAATGGAACCAGGTGTAGCCGTCAATTTTGACGTCAATGAACAACCCAAGTTGGTTCATCATGAAGACGAACAGGAACATCGTAAAAATAAATAGCTTAAAGGTGTTCCCTTCCTTACCAGGCATTTCACCCTTCACAATGCCATTAGTGAAATCAATGATCCATTCCAACAGATTCTGCTTACCGCCTGGCCGTAATTTCGGTTTGCGAGACAGGTAGAATACCAGCAGGAAAACAACGACGGCGGCAATCAGCATCGGAATGTCATTTGCAAGGTTGAACCGAACGGGTCCAAGTTGCAATTCGGGATACTTATCGTTCACAGAATTCACCTCCTTCTTGAAAATTGAATTCCAATGCACCCTTTCAGGACGCGATGGGTATAAAATTTTCTCTTTTTGCGGATTTTGCAGACTACCCCACAAAATACACTGATAACTCTAACACCTTGTCAGCAAAAAGACAAAGCAAAAAGCCTTAGCGGTGGGGCTTCACCGTGTTTGACAGCGAAAGCGTTTTAACTTCAATAAAGACGGCACTTTTTACCAAATTCCGGGTATGACGGCGTGTCATTTTTCAGATAAAAGTGGCAAAATGTCGCAAAATATTTTTGATATTTGCCGGAATATGCTTGTCAGGACGCATTGCATCATTCTCATTATTTTCAGAAAAATGCAGGTTTTCACTACGAAAGAAGCAATTTTCCTGAATATCTGCACATACAGTAGGGCAGCCACCAGCAATCCAGAGCGTACAAAAATGGCCCACCCTCAGTTGACTGAGTGCGGACCTACCTTGCTAATTACTTAGTACCGAAGAGACGGTCACCCGCATCCCCGAGACCTGGGAAGATGTAACCACTCTCGGTGAGGTGGTCATCCAGTGCTGCGGCGTAGATGTCAACGTCTGGGTGGGCTTCCTGAATTGCCTTCACACCTTCTGGTGCGGCAACGAGGACAACCAGACGCATGTGCTTAGCGCCACGTTTCTTCAGCGCATCAATTGCCATGATGGCAGAACCACCAGTTGCGAGCATTGGGTCAACGATGAACAAGTCCCGCTGATCAATGTCGGTTGGCATCTTCACGAAGTATTCGTGCGGCTGCAGGGTCTTTTCGTCACGGTACATCCCAATGTGACCAACCTTGGCAGCAGGAATCAATTCGAGCACGCCATCCACCATGCCCAGACCGGCACGCAGAATGGGAATCACTGCGAGCTTCTTGCCGGCGAGCTGCTTCTGCGTCGTTTTACCCATTGGGGTCTCTACCACGACGTCTTCGAGTGGCAAATCACGGGTAATTTCATAAACCATCAATTCGGCGATTTCGTTCGCGACCTCGCGGAATTCCTTTGTGCCGATATTCTTATCACGGATAATTGTCAACTTGTGCTGAATCAGCGGGTGGTTCAATACGGTAAATTTACCCATCAGTTTGTCCTCTCCTATTCCAGTGCCCCACACAGGCACATGCCGTTAGCTATTATAACGAATTTTCGCGTCTAGTGTTCGGATTTTGACGAAAAATGCTGACCACCGGCAGATTTTTCAATGCGATTCATGTAGGCACTACCTAAACCGTCTGTTGGGAAACCCTCCGCGAGCACCAAACTAACCTGCGGATGCAAGTCAAAGTAACGTAATCCGGCGAACAAGTCGCGGGTTGCCGTCGTAATGTCCGCGCCGAGACTGTATTCTTCAATGTCTTGTCCGTACTGCGCGAGCAAACCATCCGTCGCGAGGATACCAAAAGTTTGGCTGGTCGTCTGCGCCCATGCAATAGCCGCTGGAAAATCAGCAGGCTTGTCAACAATGACCACTTGCGCCTCAGGAGCATAGTGCTTGTACTTCATCCCTGGGGCCTTCGGGGTTTCCTTGGCACCGACCTTGTGCTTATCGGAGCTCACTGGGCCGATGATGGGTTCCAACATGGTCTCGTCAACCGCACCCGGCCGTAAAATAGCGGGCACATCAGTCGACATGTCAATGACCGTGGACTCGACACCGACCTCACAAGGCCCGTCGTCCAGGATACCGGCAATGCGGCCGTCCATATCGTGCAGCACGTGCTGTGCCGTGGTTGGGCTCGGCTTACCAGACAGATTTGCGGATGGTCCCACGATCGGCGTCCCGGCGGTGCGAATGAGATCAAGTGTGGCTTCATTCTGCGGATTACGAAAGGCTGCCGTCTGCAGACCACCCGTGACCTTCATGCTCAAAGCACCGGGCTTGATGGGCAAAATAATTGTGAGCGATCCTGGCCAGAAAGCATCCATTAACTTCGCGGCCTCTGGCGTGATGGTGGCAAAGCGGCTGACCGTTTCCCGGTCAGCGACTGTCACAATCAGCGGGTTGTCACTCGGACGACCCTTGGCTTTGTAAACTTTCTCAACAGCACTGACATTCGTGGCGTCGGCGCCCAAACCATAAACAGTTTCGGTTGGGAAAGCAACCAGTTCGCCGGCCTGAATTAAAGCAGCTGCATCGGCAACAGTTGCCCGTGTAAAAATTTTTGTTTCCATATAATACACTTCTTTCTGTTAGGTCCACCTTAGAAACTAATCTTCACTGCACGGTCATTACCCGCGTCGTCGCGCCGGAATTCAGCACTGGCATCTGGCAGCAGCGTACTAATCATGCGCGCCAGTGCCGCCCGCTGGTGATAGCCGAACTCCAGGTAAACTGCCCCACCTGGGCGCACGTGCGTTGGCAATTGCGGTAGCAACTGCTCAAACAAGGCGAGCCCATGCTTGTCGGCGTACAAGGCCATATCCGGTTCAAACAACTTCGTGGACGTGTCCATCACCGGCATCTCCGCCCGGTCAATGTACGGCAAGTTGCTGACAATGAAGTCGAATGTGCCATCGAGGTTTTGCAGCAAATCTGATTGGGTGATGACCACTTGCGCGCCAAGCTGATCGGCATTGGCACGTGCAACGGTCAGCGCGGCGGCGGATAAATCACTGAGCGTCATCTGCAATTGCGGCATTTCGAGCGCCAGCGTTAGCCCGATTGCCCCACTCCCCGTTGCCAGATCGAGCCCGCAACCACTCGGCGCGTCGGCCAGTACCCACTCAATCAGCAGTTCCGTGTCAAACCGCGGAATGAGCACGCGCTTGTCCACCTGAAACCAGCGGCCCCAAAACGGTGCCCGGCCCACGATGTACTGCGCCGGTTCATTCTGGAGCAGCTGCTGCACATCGGCAGCGAATTGCCTTGCCACTTCCGCCGGCATCTGGTCACGGCCGTGCAAAATGACCTGGCTGCGTGTCCAATTCAGACGTGCACTGAGAACAAAAGTTGCCCCGTCCGGGTCAATTCCGGCTTTTTCTAGCAATAAAGACGCCCCGGAGAGCGCCTCATTGTATGTCTTAGTCATTTGCAAGCTGCTCCAACTTCGCTGTTTGGTCGTGCAGAACTAGAGCTGCGATGATGTCATCCAGTTCCCCGTTCATGATCCGGTCAAGCTTGTTGAGGCTGAGGCCAATCCGGTGATCGGTGACCCGGTTTTGCGGGTAGTTGTAGGTCCGAATCCGTTCGGACCGGTCCCCTGAACCCACCGCGGTCTTCCGCTTAGCGGCGTATTCCGACTCATTCTGGCTTTCGTAGTAGTCGTAAACACGGGCGGTCAGAATCTGCATCGCCTTCACGCGGTTTTGCTGCTGCGAACGCTGGTCCTGCATAGCCACCACAATCCCAGTTGGCAAGTGGGTCATCCGGACGGCGGAACTGGTTTTGTTAATGTGCTGCCCACCGGCACCACTGGAACGGTAAACATCGGTCCGAATATCCTTCGGGTCGAGTTCAAGGTCAACCTTCTCGTATTCCGGCATCACACCAACGGTTGCGGTACTGGTGTGCACACGACCAGCACTTTCGGTTGCCGGTACACGCTGGACCCGGTGCGCCCCGTTCTCGTACTTGAGCTTGGAGTAGACGTTGTCCCCGGTAATCATGACAACGACTTCCTTGTAACCACCGACTTCCGTAGGTGATTCGTCGATGATTTCAGTCTGCCAGCCCTGACGTTCAGCGTAACGGGAGTACATGTTCAGCAAGTCAGCAGCGAACAGACTCGCTTCGTCCCCACCGGCTGCGCCCCGGATTTCCATGATGATGTTCTTGTCATCATTGGGGTCCTTCGGGAGCATCATGATCTTGATGTTTTCTTCAAGTTCCGCCTTTTCTTCTTCGTCGGCCTTGATTTCTTCCTTGGCCATTTCGGTCATGTCGGGATCTTTGCTTTCACGCAGAATCTCGTCACTGTCGGCGATATCCTGAACGAGTTCCTTGTAGCGCTTGTAGGCTGCCACAACGTCGCGCAAGGACCCTTCTTCTTTAGACAAAGCCATGTAACGTTTCGTATCGTTAATGACTTCGGGGTCAGACATTTGTTCCTGCACTTCGTCGTAGCGAATTAAGACGCTGTCGAGTTGCTCAAAAATTTTGTCCATCTTACTCTCCTTTGTTCTTCGCCGCGGCCAGTGCTTTAAGTTCAGCCAGTGGCGGGTTGTTGTAGTGTTTACGGCAAACCGGGTAGTATGATTCGTTGCCCCCGATTTGGATTTGTTCACCGGCATAAACCGGCTTACCATCGTGAATGCGCAGGTTCATCGTGGCCTTCTTGGCGCAGAACCAGCAGATGGTTTTCATTTCTTCGATTTTGTCGGCGTAAAGCAGCAGGGCTTCACTGCCTTCAAACAGGTGGTTCATGAAGTCATTCTTGAGGCCGAACGCCATTACCGGTACGTTGAGCTCATCGACAACGCGGGCACACTCAATCACGTGGCGCTTCAGTAAAAACTGCGCTTCATCAATTAGCACACAAGCCGTGGGTCCTTTGATTGACTGCACGAGGTCATAGATGTTCGTGTCTGGGTAAATCGGCTGCGCTTTACGCTCCAAGCCAATGCGGCTAGCGACCATCCCGACGCCGGAACGTGAATCCACGGCGCTGGTCAGAATCACAACCTGCTTACCTTGTTCTTCATAATTGTGGGCGACTTTGAGAATTTCAATACTCTTGCCGCTGTTCATCGCACCATAACGATAAAAAAGTTGTGCCATGTTGACCTCCCGAATTATGTCTTGCATTCTTCCAGCGCAAGACTCAAGCCATCTAAGTATACAAAAAAATAGGCCTAGATTCCACAGCTGAGCGGCAGACAGTTGCGGCCGCCGGAAGCAATTTTCAGTAAACTCGGCCGCAACCACCATTCTTCAGAATCTCTTTACCGCACTGTGCGCAGAAAACGGGCAAAATATGCTAAAATGAGACGATTATGTATGCGGAGAGGAAGAACGATTATCACAAACACTAGCCCAATTAAGGCCCAGTTCGCTACCGGCATGGGGAAGCTGGCCTATTCAGTACTGCACGGCGTTTTCAAGGGTGGATCTTCCTACCCAGGCAAACTCGCGCAAAAAATTGACCCTGATGTCCTCGCGGCCCTGGGCAAAGATTACGACGTGATTGTCGTTACCGGGACGAACGGTAAAACCCTCACAACCAACCTCGTGGTCAAGGTGCTCGCCCAAAAGTACCCGGACATTCTGAGTAACCCGACCGGCAGTAACATGATGCGCGGTATCATCACCGCCTTTCTTGCCCACAGCAAGCGTTACAAGAACGGCAAGCGCGGCTTAGCCGTTCTTGAAGTTGATGAAGCCAACGTGGCGCCGGTGTCCGCTGCCCTGAACGTCAAGGCATACGTGCTCACCAACATTTTCCGGGACCAGATGGATCGCTACGGCGAATTCTACACAACTTACGAGAAGATCCTGACCGGCATCAAAATGCATCCGGACGCACTGGTCATTGCAAACGGCGACGCCCCCATCTTCCACTCACGGGAACTCAAGAACCCCATGCGCTACTTCGGTTTCGACCGCGGCGGCACAGCAGACAAGTTCGCACCGGTGAACACGGATGGCGTGCTCTGCCCACAGTGCCAGCACATCCTGCACTACCACGAAATCAGCTACAGCAACCTGGGCGATTACTTCTGCCCCCACTGCGGCTTCAAGCGTCCTGAACTGGTCGCCAAAATGACGGCCATTACCGACCAAACGCCAACCAGTTCGGACTTCACAATCGACGGCCACAACTTCAGCCTGAGCATCGGCGGCACTTACAACATCTACAACGCCCTTGCCGCTTACACGGTTGGTCAAGAATTCGGTGTTGGCGCGGATGCCAGTGCGAAGGCGTTTGCTTATGACGAGAAAGTTTTCGGCCGGCAAGAAGTCGTCGACGTTAAGGGTAAGCAGGTGACCCTCGTCCTGGTCAAAAACCCCGTCGGCATGAACCAAGTGCTCGAGATGATTGGCCACGCCGAGAAGCCTTTCGCCTTCGGCTTCCTGCTGAACGCCAAGTACGCCGACGGCAAGGACACCTCCTGGATTTGGGACACCAACCTTGAGGAATTCGTCGCCAGCAAGCAAGCCACCACCTACATGGTCGGCGGCGAGCGTTTCAAGGACATCCAGTTCCGGATGGAAGTGGCGGGCGTGGATCCTGACGAACTGCTTACTGAACCAGACCTGACCAAGTTGCCCGACCGCATCGCCAGTTTTAAGGAAGATTCCGTCTACCTGCTGGCCACCTACACGGCCATGTTGCAGCTACGCAAAACTTTTGCCGACGGCGGCTACATCGCCCACGGTTTTGACAAGTAACACAGCCAACGTCCTGCACATCTGTGCAGGGCGTTTTTACTTGTCGCTGTCCGTCAGCGATAGCGTCGAAACTTTCATCCGCAAGGATGCCGGATTTGAAAATAGGGCTTCGACCGCAAGGTCGGGCCTGGGGCGACTTGGTTACGTGCCCGCAGGTAGGTGGCGCGGGGTCGCTCACGCCTGGCAAGCCAGGCTACCGCTAAACTTTTTGCCGAGGCCCTTGGCAAAAAGATTCCCCCCGAACATGAACAGCCCATACAATGCGGCTTACGCCGGTTGTATGGCTGTTCATGTTCTTTGCGCGCCACCTACCTGCGTTCACTCCACCAAGCCGC
>NZ_RHNR01000021.1 GCF_003946025.1 Lacticaseibacillus songhuajiangensis
GCCGGCTGGAACGGTCCCCGCTAACGGAGTCCCTGTTCGCGAAGCTAATCTGCCCCAGGCCCGACCTTCGGTCGATTTTCATAGAAGCCATCCTTGCGGATGGTATTTTCAGCGCTTACGCTGACGGACAGTATGACAATTGTGAAAACGGTGTAGAAAAGTAGGACGGACAATGCTAGAATTTTAACGTTAGGCTTTTACGCTTTGTTGACATGGTTGGAATGAGGTGAGCGGATAGATGCGTGATCGACAACCCTTTGTGACCTACTTTTTCTTACTCGCCTGCGTCGCGATTTTCGCAGTTGAGACCGTGATGGGTGGGTCAACCAGCACCGCCGTCCTGGTACGGATGGGTGCACGCTTTGCGCCGCTCGTGACCTTTGGTCAGTGGTGGCGGCTGTTCACCGCGATGTTCTTACACATTGGGATTGTTCACTTAGCTGTGAACATGCTGACGCTGTGGTTTATCGGGCGAATGACCGAAGAGATTTTTGGCCACTGGCGCTTTGCTGTCATCTTTATTGTGAGTGGCATCGTTGGGAACTACGCCGGGCTACTCTTTGCAAGTCGCAACGTGGTGGCCGCCGGGGCTTCGACCGCATTATTTGGGCTACTGGGCGCGTTCCTCATGATTGGGGACAATTTCCGGCATAATCCGGCAATCTCCGCGATGACCAAGCAGTTCCTGCTCTTAATTGGGATTAACCTACTGTTTGACATCACCCAAAGTGGCATTGATATTGCCGGCCACATTGGTGGGCTCATTGGTGGTTTTCTGATTGCTGGTGTCCTCGGGGCACCGCAAATCGGCCGAATTGCGCCGGTTAAACGCGTTATCATGGGCGTTGTTCTCGTGGTGGCGCCGGTACTGCTGTATTTTCTTGATGGAGGCGTCGGGTTGTAATGAATAATTTCAACGACATTCTCGAACTTTTGAAGAAGTACGGCACCTACATTCATCTCGGTGAACGCCTATACGACATGGAGCTTGCGGCCATTGAGATCGACCGGCTGCACGAGGCTGGTTTGATTGATAATGCCGTTTACGCGCGCGCTAAAATCGTTCTGAACCATGAACACGAGAAAGAGCTCAAGCACCCCCTGAAATTAACTAAGTGGAGGAAAGAATAGTAATGACTGATAAGAAGCTGATTGGTGTTGACCTCGGTGGCACAACTTGTAAGTTTGCCATCATGACCGCTGAAGGTGAAATTCAGCAGCGTTGGAGTATTGACACCAACATTCTTGATGAAGGTAGCCACATCGTACCTGACATCATCGCAAGCATTAACGAGCACCTTGCGCTTTACAACATGAAACCAGAAGATTTTGCTGGTATCGGCATGGGGACTCCTGGTTCTGTTGACATCAAGGCCGGTACCGTTACTGGCGCGTTCAACTTGAACTGGAAGAGCACGCAGTACGTTAAGCGCGACATCGAAAAGGGCACCGGCATCAACTTCACCGTTGATAACGATGCTAACTGCGCTGCCATGGGCGAACGCTGGCAGGGTGCCGGCGACAATGCCGATGACGTGATTGTCATTCCGCTGGGTACTGGTATCGGTGGCGGGATCATCGCCAACGGCACACTGCTGCACGGTGTTGCCGGCTCAGCTGGTGAAATCGGCCACGTGGTCGTTGATCCTAACGGTTTCCTGTGCACCTGCGGGAACCACGGCTGCCTTGAAACCGTTGCGAGCGCAACTGGTGTTGTCCGTGTTGCCCGCCAGATGGCTGAAGAATACGCTGGCGACTCACAGTTGAAGCAGACACTGGACGATGGGGACGAAATTTCTTCCAAGCTCGTTTTCGACATGGCTAAGGACGGCGATCAGCTGGCTCTGGCTGTCGTTGACCGCGTGGCTTACTACCTTGGTTTTGCTTTGGCAAACCTGGGCAACACGCTCAACCCGAAGTACCTCGTTATCGGTGGCGGTGTGAGTGCCGCCGGCGACTTCCTGCTGACACGGGTGCAGAAGTACTTCAAGAAGTACACGTTCGAAAACGTGCGCAACACAACCAGCGTTCGTTTGGCAACCCTTGGTAACACTGCCGGTGTTATCGGTGCGGCGAGCCTCGCACGCGAAGCATAATTCTGGGGAGGAATAACATTGTTTGCAGCTAGCACGAGTAATTTTTTGACGATTGTCTGGGTTGTCATTGCGGCAATCCTGATCATTTGGGGCGGTAGTTGGCTTTACCGTTACTACATGACCAAGCGCTACAAGTCCGTTGGGGGTGAAATCGACCCTGAACAGTTCGAAACCACGATGCGCAAGGCGCAGGTCGTTGACCTGCGTGAAGCCACCGATTTCGACAAGGGGCACATTCTGGGTGCCCGCAACGTACCTTACACCCAGTTCAAGGAACGTGTCGGCGGCTTGCGCAAAGACATGCCTGTTTACATTTATGATGCAACGGGCGCACTCTCACTGCGGGCTGCAGGTAAGTTGAAGAAGCTGGGCTTCGACAAAATCTACTGGCTGAAGAACGGTTTTGACAACTGGTCTGGTAAGACCAAGTCCCGTCATTAGACAGTACAAAAAGAACCTCGCGGCTAGCCGCGAGGTTCTTTTATGTTTAGAATTGAATTAGCCTTGGTGTGCGGCAAGGGACTTGCGAATTGCCTTGCGCCGGTTATCGTTAATCTGCTCAGCCTTTTCTTCAACTGGGTCAATGTAAGCCTTCTTAAAGGTGACAACGCTAGCAGCAACGGCGGCAATGGTAGCAAGTGAGCCGAGGAAGAACCCGGCGGTAAACTTGTTTTTCATAGAGCTCCCTCCATTCAGGTGTGTTCTTTTTATTTGTATACTTGTATTGTAATACACACGTGAACAGAAAACGAGCAAAATGACGCCGTTTTCATTAAAAGTTTGTAAGTCAATTCACAACGACTGTGGTCTGCTGGTGACAGAACAATCGGTGTTTGTGGAAAGGAAATTAGCATGGGGAATGACAAAATGGCAAAAGTGTTGATGATTGGCGGACCCACGGCAGTTGGGAAAACCGCACTAGCGGTGCACTTGGCGCAAAAGTTTAACGCGGTGGTCATTAATGCGGATGCCTTTCAGGTTTATCGCGGGATGGATATTGGCACCGCCAAACCTACTGCAACCGAACAAAAGGCGGCGCCACACCGCCTGATTGATATTCTGGATCCGGATGCGCAATTCTCCGTAGCCGAGTTCATGACACTCGCAACACGCGAAATTGCGCAGGCACATGCCCAGGGTCGACTGCCGTTGTTGGTTGGCGGAACCGGTTTTTACCTCAACGCACTACGGTTAGGTTTGCCCCTGGGTGTTGCCGGTCAAACACCCGCGCGGGCACGCTGGCAGGATTTTGGTGATGCCCACGGCGCAGCGGCGTTGCATGCGGAACTAGAACGCCGCGATCCGGCAGCAGCAAAAGCGATCCCTGCAGGCAACAGTCGGCGCGTTATCCGCGCATTGGAAGTAATCGAGAACACGGGCGGTTTGTTTTCTGAGCAAGAACCACCAGAGCCGCAATTTGATTGCCTGATTATTGGCCTGAGCACTGACCGGCAGCTGCTCTATGAACGCATTAACGAGCGGGTGGACGCCATGATGTCGGCCGGTCTACTAGATGAAGTGCGCCGCATTTACGCGCAGGTTGGACCTGGTGCACAGTCGCTAGCGGCGATTGGTTACAAGGAATTCATCCCGTATTTGCAGGGCAAGCAGACGCTGGCAGACGCTGTCGAACTCGTCAAACGCAACTCGCGCCGCTATGCCAAACGGCAACTCACGTATTTTCACAACCAGATGCCCGCAAACTGGTTTGATTTGGTCCAGGCACCGCAGTCGCTCGCGCAGGTTGATCAACTCGTTGCCCAGTTTGCCGGTGAGTAGTGCTTCTCGCTAGCGACCGCCGTTCTGGATTCACCGTTGCAGTCAATTTGGTCTACGTTTAACTTACCAGTGAAAAGACGAACGATAAATGTCGTTTTTTTGGAAAAGTTTTTGAATTTCGTGTCAGCTTTGCTGACAAAGACGGTTGAAGTGCCTCTGGGTGCCTGCTATACTAGGCACATGCTGAAGGAGGGATGGTCATGGAAGACGATTATATTTTGCGTCGCCGGGCCGTTTTGCCGATTGGTACAGTGATGGAACTCACCACTTTGACCGCGCGTCAGATTCGCTACTACGAGCAGCAGGGTCTGGTGCACCCGCAACGGAATGCCGGCAACCACCGGATGTACTCGCTAAACGACGTGGATTCACTGCTTCGGGTCGTGAAGGACCGGGAAGCGGGGATGAGTTTGGCGGACATCAAACGCGTTCGCAGTCGGCGGGAGCACCGTAGCCGCGAGTCCGATACTGATGCCCGCAAAGTGCTGCAGAACGAACTGCTTAACCAGTCGCCTTTTGCACCGCATAATGACCGTCCGTTTGGCCAGGGTTTTTAACTGGGCGGTTTGTTGGTAGTTACTAGTCAGGAAGAGGAGAATAAAGTAAATGGCACGCAAACAGTTTACGGCTGATGAAATTCGTAAGAGTGTAGAGGAAGAGAACGTTCGCTTCCTGCGGTTGATGTTCACCGACATTAACGGCGTCATTAAAAACGTTGAGGTGCCAGTATCCCAACTTGAGAAAGTGCTGAACAACAAGGTTACGATGGACGGATCCAGTATCGATGGTTTCGTACGCATCGAAGAAAGTGACATGTTGCTCTACCCTGATTTGTCCACTTACCTGATCTTCCCGTGGGGAAATGACCACGGCAAGGTTGCACGGCTTATTTGCTCCGTGCACACGGTTAACGGCGATCCCTTTGCCGGCGATCCCCGGAACAACCTCATTCGCATCCTCAAGGAAATGCAGGAAGACGGTTTTACCAGCTTCAACATTGGACCGGAACCAGAGTTCTTCCTCTTCAAGATGGACGAAAATGGTCAGCCAACCATCAAGTTGAACGATAAAGGTTCCTACTTTGATCTGGCGCCACTGGACATGGGTGAAAACTGCCGCCGGGACATTGTTCTGGAGCTGGAAAAGATGGGTTTTGAAGTTGAAGCTTCCCACCATGAAGTCGCACCTGGCCAACACGAAATCGACTTCAAGTATGCCAATGCCCTCGAGGCAGCCGACAACATCCAGACGTTCAAGCTGGTTGTCAAAACGGTTGCGCGCAAGCATGGCCTGTACGCTACCTTCATGCCGAAACCTCTTCACGGCATTAACGGTAGCGGGATGCACATCAACATGTCCTTGTTCCACAAGAACGGCAACGCCTTCTTCGACCCAGAGGGTGAAGAACAGTTGTCTGCCGATGCAATGCACTTCCTGGCCGGTCTCTTGGACCACGCCCGTGCACTGACCGCCATCAACAACCCAATTGTGAACTCTTACAAGCGGCTGGTTCCGGGCTTTGAAGCCCCTGTTTACATCGCTTGGTCTGGTCACAACCGCTCCCCACTCATCCGTGTGCCAAGCGCCCGCGGTCTGTCTACCCGTTTGGAACTGCGGAGTGTTGACCCAGCGGCTAACCCATATTTGGCGATTGCCGCAATTCTGGAAGCCGGCTTGGACGGCCTCGAGCAGAAGCTCGAACCTGAAGAAGCGGTTGACCGCAACATCTACCGGATGGCACCTACCGAACGGAAGGCCAACCACATTCAGGACCTGCCGAGCACCTTGCACAATGCCCTGAAGGCGCTGGATGGCGACGAAGTCATTCAGGCTGCACTGGGTGACCACCTCTTCCACAGCTTCATGGACTCTAAGAGCATGGAATGGGCGGCATACCGCCAGCAGGTTAGTGAATGGGAACGTGAACAGTACTTGGAATTGTACTAATTACGTACGCGAGTGTGCCGTAATGCGATTAGCTCCTGAGCACTAACTTAAGAAAGGCCGTATTCCCTGAATTTGGGAGTACGGCCTTTCTTGGGTTAGGCGCAGGGAGCTGCGTTGCGGGACAGGTTGGTAGGCCGGTTCCTCACCATAACTCGGATTGGTCAGGAACCGGCCGGCATCGTTGCGCGCTGGTAGCATCGCAGTGGATCAATTTTTTGTCTAAAATGTTGCGAAATTATTGTGAAACACACTGACCGCCTAGTTTTGCGAGCGAGCATGGTATACTGTTAGTAATTCTTTTCCGAGAGAGGTACGTCATGGGACGATACGGACGGCGGGCGTTCCCGCGCCACCCAATTATAAACTTTCTGCTGACGGCTGTGATTGCCGTTGCCATCATCCTTGCCGCATACGGCTTCCGGATGTACGGTGATACGCGCAATGCTATTGACAACACGTTTCAGCAAATCGCTGGGCGGCGCAACGCCAGCGCCAAAATTAAGAACAACCAGCCTTTAACCTTCCTCCTGCTGGGAACCGACACTGGGGCCCTCGGGCGCAAGCAAAAAGGGAATTCTGACACGATGATTCTGGTCACGGTGAACCCCGAGACTAAGAAGAGCACGATGATTAGTATTCCGCGTGACACCTTGGCGAACATCCAAGATGGCAGCACGCGGAATTTGCAGAAGGTCAATTCCGCATACTTCCGCGGCGGGAACTCAATGGCGGTCAAAACCGTTGAGGACTTGCTCAACGTGTCGATTGACTACTACGTTACCGTCAACATGGGCGGCCTGTCCAAAATTGTGGACGCGGTCGGCGGGGTCGACGTGACGGTGCCGTTCTCCTGGAACGACACGGCACACGACGCTGGTATTTTCAAGAAGGGACCAGCGCACTTGAACGGGAAGCGGGCGCTGCAGTTTGCCCGCATGCGCAAGCTTGATCCTGAAGGGGATTACGGCCGGCAAAAACGGCAGCAGATGGTCATCAAGGCTGTCATGAAGAAGGTCTTATCGACATCTTCTGTGACGAACTACCAGTCGCTACTCAAGTCGCTGAAGGGTAACCTGCAGATGAACTTGACCTTCGATGACCTCGTGGCCATGGGCAGTAGCAACAAGTATCGCGCGGCGCTGGGTAACCTGAAGCGGGACACGCTGAAGGGGACCGGGGCGACGATTGATGGGGGTAGCTACCAGGTTGCCTCGACAACCGAGCTGCAGCGGGTGAGTGACCTGATTCACACCTCACTTGGTGAAAGCACCGTCACCGTCGATAACGCCGTCACCCGCGAAAATGCCAGCAACGTCAATTTTGATTGGAAGTCTGGATGGAACCCGACGTACTACATTTATTAAGAAACCAAAATGCGTGTGTTCACTATCAGGGAATGCACGCTTTTTTTGTGGACCAAAAGGGATTCAGCACGCACACTAGATTAATTGCGCTACCGAATCATTTGATCGACAGAGAAAGAACACGGGCTGAACTTTTTGTACTTTCAGGCTTGACATCCCCGTAAAAGGGTATATGATGATAGACATATTAAATGCAGATAAATATAATTAAGTTGTGATTAGAAACGCACGTTGCTTTAGGTGCAAAGAGAGTCCCGTTGATGAGAAGGGATCACCGCCCAATGTGCCCACGTCTATGAACTTGTTCGCTGAATTGAGTAGGTGAGCACGCAGGAATTGCGTTACCATAGCTACCTTGCAGCAATCGCCGTCTGGCCGCTGCTGCATGGCAGTGTGAGGTCGGCATCGTGAGGTGACGACAAACAGAGGTGGAACCGCGATGAGTGAATCGCCCTCGATGAGTCTATTGACTTGTCGAGGGCGATTTTTTTGTCGCCGTGTTCGTGAAGGAGAGAAAGTCATGTCCAAACGTAATTTGCCAATCGGAACCCGTGATGAATTCGGGGAACTCGCCTTAAAAAAAGTGCAGCTGACTAGCCGCTTGCAGCAACGCTTCATCGCGTCGGGCTTTGCACCCATCAAGACGCCGGTGCTCGAATACCGCGATGTATTTGATGCCATGGCACCGACCGTGGAGAATGCGTATCAATTCCTCGAGGAATCTGGCGAGTCCTTGATACTGCGGCCGGATTTGACGTTGCCGGTTGCACGGGTCATGAGCACGACAGGCATCACGCCTCCAACCAAGTGGTGTTACGTCGGCGACGTCTTCCGCATTAAGAAGCGGCACTCCGTTGGTTATTACCAAATCACCCAGGCGGGCATTGAAATCATCGGCTACCAGAGCCAAAAGGCCGAAAGAGAATGTCTCCTGCTTGCCGCCGAGCTGTGCCGAGACTTGGGTATTGACGATGTGACCTTGGAATTATCCGACGCCGGCTTCGTGGACACCATCCTGGCTGAACTGCCCGCCGTGGCCCGCGAACCCTTGAAACAGGCATTATTCAACAAGAATCTGACGGCGTACGCGGCGCAACTTGCGCGTATCCCGCAGAACCCGCTCACTGAGTTCTTGCAGGAATGGCCATGGTTGTTTGGGGATGCGGCGGCCGTACTGGCGAAATTGCCAGACTTACCCGCAATTCAGCGGACAGCCGGTTTGCTCCGGCAGACCATTAGTTTCTTGCAAAGAAACGCGCCGGAGCTCAATTTGACCGTCGACTTGTCCAGCCAAACGCCGCAGCCATATTACACCGGTTTGGCCTTCCGCGCTTACGCTAAACAGTCGGCCGATTACCTGTTCTCTGGCGGCCGTTATGACCGCTTGCTCTCTAGCTTTCAGCAAACGTTGCAGCCAGCGGTGGGTTTCTCCTTCGACGTTGATGCCCTGAGTCGGAGCTTAGCAGATCAGCCGCAACAGGCGCCGACACTGATTTACTTTAATGACCAGCAGTGGACAGATGCCCAAGCATTGGTGCAGGCAACGCCCAATGCCAGTCTGTGTCTGGTTGACACGCTCCGTGAGGCCCAAATGCAGGCGCAAAGCCACGGGGCAAGCTTAATTAACCTAACCCAGGAGGTAGCACCATGACAATCAATATTGCCCTCACCAAGGGCCGCACCGAGAAAATGGTGTTGCCGCTGCTGAAACAAGCGGGACTAGACATTGCGCCGATTCAAGATAAGGGCCGGCGCCTGATTTTCAACGACGACCCCAATTACCACGTGATTCTGGCCAAGGGTCCCGACGTGTTGACCTATCTCAACGGTGGTGCCATGGATGTCGGCATCGTGGGGTCCGACATTCTGGTCGAACAGCGCAATCCGCAGTACGACATGTTGGATTTGCAAACGGGGCAGTGCCGCTTTGTTCTGGCCTCCACCGCGGATTTTGATCCGGGAATTGCCCGCCGCAAAATTATTGCCACAAAGTATCCCCAGATTACGCAAGATTACTTCAACACCATCGGCGAAGATGTGGAGATTATCAAGATTGAAGGCTCGGTCGAGCTGGCCCCGCTGGTCGGCCTCGCTGATGCCATTGTCGATATCGTGGAAACCGGCGAAACGCTGCGCGATAACCAGCTGCAGGTCTACGCAGAGCTCATGCCCGTCTCCACGCACTTAGTCGTGAACAAACTGACCCTCAAGCAAAAACGCGCCGAGATTCAGCAGTTACTTTTCAACTTACAAGAAGCCATTCAGGAGGCCGCCTTATGAAAATTCTTACTGGAAATTTTGCCCAGCTCCAAGCACAAGTCGCAACGCGTCAGCAACAAGCTGCCAGTCGACCTGAGGTAGAGGCCGCTGTGGCTGATATTATTCAAACGGTGCGCATCCAGGGCGACGCCGCTTTGAAGGCTTACTCAGAGCAGTTTGACAAAACGAAAGTTGCCACTTTCCGGGTGAGTGACGCCACCATTGAGGCCGCGTATGCAGCCTGCAGTCCGGAGTTGCTTACCGCCTTGGAACTGGCCAAGCGCAACATCACCAGTTACCACAAACAAGAGGTCACGGGCGGCTTCATCGACGCTGAGCAGGCGGGCGTGATTCGCGGGCAAAAAGTAACGCCACTGGCCGCGGTTGGCCTGTACGTACCGGGCGGGACCGCCGCTTATCCATCCACCATCATGATGGCCGCAATTCCCGCCAAAATCGCTGGGGTCAAGAATATCGTGATAGTGACACCGCCGCAGCCGGGGGGGATTAACCCCGCGGTGCTTGCCGCGGCCAAGCTCGCTGGTGTGGACGCCGTGTATCAAGTTGGCGGCGCGCAGGCGATTGCCGCGCTGGCCTTTGGTACTGAAAGCATTCCGCGCGTTGACAAAATTATGGGGCCGGGGAACATCTTCGTTGCGACCGCCAAGAAGCAAGTGTTCGGGCAAGTGGCCATCGACATGATTGCTGGACCTTCCGAGATTGGCGTTATCGCAGACGAAAAGGCTAATCCCCGCCACGTCGCTGCAGACCTCTTGTCCCAGGCTGAACACGATCGTCTGGCGCGGCCGATGTTGGTCACACCGAGTTTGACCCTCGCCAAGGCAGTCAGCGCTGAGATTGACCGCCAGCTGCTGACTTTGCCGAGGCAAGAGATTGCGCGTGCGTCCGTCGATGGCGAAGGGTTCATCGCTATTACCGCCAACCTTGATCAAGCCTTTGATTTGATGAATCGCATTGCCCCTGAACACTTGGAAGTGCAGGTCGACGAACCCATCACCTATCTCAATCGCATTCAGAATGCTGGCTCGGTGTTCCTCGGTCGCACGGCGTCGGAACCCTTAGGGGATTACGTTGCGGGGCCGAACCACATTTTGCCAACTGCAGGCACTGCCCGCTTCTTCTCACCACTGGGCGTGCAGGATTTCGTCAAGCGCATTCAGTTCGTGCAGTACACCGAAGCCGCACTGGCTAAAGAAGCTAGCGCCGTGACCACTTTGGCCCGCACCGAAGGCTTGGAAGCCCACGCGCGCGCCATTGAAAGCCGTTTTGAAGCAGACCAGCAGGATTAATGAGGAGGCCATTATGCGCACAGCTGAGATTACCCGCAACACGCAAGAAACTAAAATTTCCGTTGCTTTGAACTTGGATGATTATTCAAAAATCGAAATTGATACCGGCATCGGCTTTTTCGACCACATGCTGAACGCTTTTGCGAAACACGGTCGTTTTGGGCTGGTGGTGAAGGCTGATGGTGACCTGGACGTGGATCCGCACCACACCACTGAAGACGTGGGGATTGTTATTGGTGAGTGCTTCAAGCAAGCGCTTGGCGACAAGTCCGGAATTGAGCGTTTTGGGACGGCCTTTGTGCCCCTCGATGAAACCCTGAGTCGGGTGGTGGTCGACTTATCCGGCCGCGCTTACTTGGTGTTTGAAGGGGAGTTCGCTAACCCCAAGCTCGGCGGCTATGACACGGAAGTCACTCAGGACTTTTTCCAGGCGCTTGCCTTTGCCGGCGAGTTTAACCTGCACGCGAGCGTGCTCTATGGCCGCAATACGCACCACAAAATTGAAACGTTGTTCAAGGCCTTAGGGCGCGCGTTGCGTCAAGCTGTTGACCTGAATCCCAACGTGTTGGGTATTCCGTCCACCAAAGGGGTGATTTGATGCTCGCCATTATTGATTACGACACCGGCAATGTGCGCAACGTGCAGAAGGCTTTGAACTATTTGGACATTGAGAACTGTCTGACGGCAGATCCGGCTGTGATTGCGCGTGCTGATGGTTTAATTTTGCCGGGCGTTGGCGCCTTTACCAAGGCGATGCAAGCGCTGGCTGAACGTAACTTAGTGCAAGTGTTGCAAAAGCAGGCACAAATTGGTCAACCCATGCTTGGTATTTGTTTGGGCATGCAGTTACTCTTTGACCGTTCGCAAGAGTTTGGCGACAGCAAAGGTTTGGGCTTGCTGCCGGGAGCGGTGGTTGCCATCCCGGCCAAACCAGGTTTAAAGGTTCCGCACATGGGCTGGGACCAAAACTGCGGCCGCCCCAGCAATCGCTTCGGCCGCGTGTTTGACGGTGAGGCAACTTACTTCGTGCACTCGTACTACGTGCAAACTGCAGCCAAGAACATTGTGGCAACTTGTGATTACGGCGTCAGCATCCCCAGCATTGTGCAACAAAGCAACGTGGTGGGGATGCAGTTTCACCCCGAAAAAAGCGGAGCTGTTGGCTTAGCCGGGCTGACCGCGTTTAAGGAGATGGTTAATGATGTTGCTTTTTCCCGCAATTGACCTGATTGCCGGTCGCTCGGTGCGGCTGTATCAGGGGAACTACGCACAAGCCACACCCATTGCCGCCGATCCGGTAGCGCAAGCACAGCGCTTCGAACAGGCGGGGCTAACCCACTTGCACTTGGTGGATCTCGATGGGGCTAAGGCCGGCAGGCCGCAAAACTGGGCAACTATTAAGCAAATTCGGGCAGCAACCAAGTTGTTCATTGAAGTTGGTGGCGGCATTCGCGACCTGGCCACCATTCACGACTACTTGGCCGCCGGTATTGACCGGGTGATTTTGGGTTCCGTTGCGCTGAAAGACCCGGCTTTGACTAAAACGGCACTACAGCAATTCGGTCCGGACAAGATTGTGATCGGTATCGACGCTTACCGCGACCGGGTCACAACTGAAGGTTGGCTTGAAGAGTCTGCGGTCTCCTGCGCCCAGCTGGTGACCGCCATGCAAAAAGCCGGCGCGCAAACTTTCATTGTTACCGACATTGAACGGGACGGCACCTTAAGTGGCCCGAACGTCGCGATGCTCGCGGCGCTGCACCAGCAGTTTCCAGCGCTTGCGTTTGTTGCTTCCGGCGGCATGCGGCGCGTCCAGGACCTGAGGGACTTGCGGACTGCTGGTATTGACATCGCCATTGTCGGCAAGGCGCTGGCTGCCGGTGGTATCTCCCTAGAAGAGCTCAAAACACTGGAGGGTTAATATGATTACCAAACGGATTATTCCCTGTTTAGATGTCGATGACGGCCGGGTCAAAAAAGGCGTTAATTTCGTGAATTTAACCGATGTCGGTGATCCAACCGCAATCGCTGCCGCCTACGAGCAGCAAGGCGCGGATGAATTGGTGCTACTCGACATCACCGCTACCGTTAATCACCGTCATGCGATGGTCAGTACCATTGAGTCGGTGGCCAGTCAGGTGTTCATGCCGCTGACAGTTGGTGGTGGCATTCACACCGTTGCGGACATGCAGGAACTGCTGAAGGCAGGGGCCGACAAGGTCTCGCTCAACTCCGCTGCGGTGCGCCAACCGGAATTGATTACGGCGGGGGCAGAGAAGTTTGGCCGCCAGTGCATGGTCGTCGCCATCGATGTACGCATGAATCCCGCAACCCAGCGCCCCGAAGTCGTGATTGACGGCGGGCGCACGGCGGTTGGCTTGGATGCTGTTGAGTGGGCCCAGCAGGCGGTGGCCTTGGGTGCGGGTGAACTACTCGTGACGTCGATGGACAAGGACGGGACAAAGAGTGGCTTTGACCTCGCCCTTTACCAAGAGCTTACGGCCGCAGTGAATGTTCCCATCATCGCCTCGGGTGGTGCTGGGAGCATTGAGGATTTCACCACGTTGTTCACGCAAACCACGGTTGATGCCGGTTTAGCGGCGTCGGTCTTTCATTTTGGTGAGTTGACCATCCCCGAAGTGAAAGCACAGCTCAAGGAAAGCGGGGTGTTAGTGCGATGATGACGTTGGATTTTGCCAAGGGTGATGGTCTGGTGACCGCCGTGGTGCAGGACGCGCGCACTGCCCAAGTGCTGATGGTGGCCTACCTGAACGCTGAAGCGTGGGGGCAAACGCTGGCCACCGGCGAAACGTGGTTTTGGTCGCGCTCGCGGCAAGAGCTCTGGCACAAGGGCGCCACTTCTGGTAACACGCAGCGGGTGCAAAGCATCGCCGTGGATTGTGATCAGGACTGCGTTTTGCTGCGGGTGCTACCGGCCGGACCAGCTTGTCACACCGGCCACACTAGCTGCTTTTACCGCGATGAGAAAGGAGCGTTGCTTAATGGCAACACAATCAATTCGTGAATTAGAGGCCGTGATTGCGCAGCGCAAAGCCAATCCGCAGCCCGGGTCGTACACTGACTATTTGTTTAGCAAGGGGCTCGACAAAATTTTGAAAAAAACCGGTGAGGAGGCCACGGAAGTGATTGTGGCGGCCAAGAACGAGGCGGATGCCGATTTGATTCTGGAAATCGCGGACCTGACATACAACGTGCTCGTGCTTATGGCCGCGCGGGGGATTTCAGTGACCCAAATTGAAGAGGAGCTCGCCAGTCGCATTGGCCCCAGCGACGCGGCCAAACTGCAAGAACGGCGGCCAATCAAAAAACTATAGGAGTTTGCCATGCTGAAAAAAACAATTGCGCAACTAGATCCTTACGTGCCCGAGACGCCTTTAGCCGATCTAGAGGCACAAACTGGCGTCACCAAAATCACGCGCTTGTCTGCCAACGAAAATCCCTTCGGCACTTCGCCGGCGGTGCAAGCCGCTATTCAGGGCTTTGATTTTAGTAGTACACGTTTGTACCCGGATGGGGATGCAAACGCGCTGCGCCAAGCGGTGGCGGAGCAGCTCGGCGTTGACCCGCAGCAGTTGCTTTTTGGCTGCGGGCTAGATGAAGTCATTGAGCTGACCGCGCGTACTTTTCTAGAACCGGGGGATGAAGTGGTGGAACCCTGGCCGACCTTCAGTGAGTACAAATTACACTGTCAAATTGAGGGGGCGCAGGTGATTGATGTGCCCCTTGCCGCCGATGGCAGCTTTGATGCGGCGGGTCTTGCCACTGCAGTCACGCCGCGCACCAAGTTGATGTGGTTGTGCAACCCTAATAACCCCACGGGCACCTACACCCCGCTCGCGGAGATGCGGCAGTTGTTGCGGCAGATTCCGGAATCCGTGCTGGTGCTAATTGACGAAGCCTACATGGAATTTGTCACCCAAGAAAATGGCTCGGCGGTGCAACTACTGCGTGAATTTTCGAACATTGTGGTGATGCGCACTTTTTCGAAGATTTACGGTTTGGCGGCAATGCGGGTGGGGTATGCGGTCATTCCCAAGAACCTTATTTCTGCGATGCAGGCAGTGCGTTTGCCTTATAACCTCAACAGCATTTCCCAAGTAGCGGCACTGGCAGCGCTGAACGATACCGCTTTTGTCGCGCAAATGCGGCAACGCGTAGCAACCGCCCGCACGCAGTTCGCGGGCTTCCTTGATGCCCAGCAGATGACATACTGCCGCAGTCAGGCCAACTTTATCTTCTTCTCGGCTCCGCGCGCAGCGGACTTGCACCAGTATTTGCTCATGCACGGCTACTTACTACGCAAAGGTTTGCGGCCGGGATGGCTGCGCCTGACGTTGGGGAGCGAGGCGGATAACGCGGCGATTCAAAATCTGATTAAGGCGTTTTACCAGTCTGCACGATAATGACCACTGTCTGGTCGAGGCAGTTGATGGCAAAAAAGACCCCCGCACCAGAATTTGTCGTCCAAATTCCGGTGCGGGGGTCTTGTGCTAATAATTGGCTTACTGCTTGCGGATTGGCAATGTTAAGGTACTACCTGCCAAATTAATGGTGAAGTGGGTTTGCACGTCTGGCCGGATGGTCTGGGCCATGTCCGCGCCGTGCAGAATCAGCGCAAGGTGGCGACCTGCTGGCAAGTGGTAACGTGTCGGCTGGAAGTCCATTTCAAGTGTTAACTCTTCGCCGTGCGCCGGCGCAACACTGACGGCATCGCTGACTGGGTTCTGTGTGTTGCGGTGCGCAAAAGTCATGAGTTTTGCGGCCGAAACTTTCTCCGTTGGCTGGAACTCCAGAATGTTGTCATACTGCCAGTCGCAGCCTTGCGGGTAAGCTTTGGGACCGACAATTGTGGCGTTCGGCTTGAAGCGCTTGGCGGCGCCCAGATCGACCAAACGGGCCGAGACAATGGCGCTCGGCTGGTCAATGCTCAGTTTCAGCTGCAGGTGTGCAGTGCCTTCCATGATGAGGTCGGCTGGGAGTGCGCCGAAGTCCAGCACCAGGCGTGAATCTGCGTAAATTGAGTCCGGTTGAATGATTTTGTATTCAAAACCATTGCTGTTGTCACCGGCCTTGGTGAACGCCGCCTTGGCTTGATCCGTGAAGCTGGCCGTGCCGCTTCCGAGTGGGCGACTGGATTTTTCAATGCCTGCACCCGTACCGAAGTCGGCCTGAGTCACCCAAGTTTCCGCCTGCACGTTGTCTTGAATTGTTACGTCTGGCAGTTGGCCAGCCGCATCGTTATCGATGCCGAGGAGCTTATTGGTGAGCCACAGGTTCATCTGGTCGGTGAAATCCAGTGACCGCACGTTGTTGAGGTAAACGTGTTGGCCCTGGTGCAAGTAGAGTTTGTGCTGCACTGGGTAGTGTGCCAGTGCTTCGTGGAGCTTAATCACGTTGCGGGGCTTAACGTTCCAGTCATTGAGCCCGTGGACGGAAACGATGCCACACTTGACACCCGCAAGCAGCTTGCGGTAGTTACGCGCGTCCCAAAAGGCGGTATAATCGCCGTACTTGCGGTCTTGCAGTCGTTCCAAGTCTTTCAGGCGCTGCTGCCAAGCGGCCCCGGCCTGCGCGTTTTCGCCGGCGTTCTTCAGCCGTGAGTAGGTATCGACTGCCAGCACATCCGCATCCTCGCCTTGGAAGCCGCCTGGTGCTACCACCAGGCCGCCTTCGCGGTAGTAATCGTACCAGCTGGAGATGGCCGATTCGGAAATGATCGTCTTTAGTGCGGGTGTGCCGCTCGTTGCCGCTGCAATGGCTAGGGTGCCCAGGTAGGACTTCCCGGTCATCGCCACGCTGCCGTTGCACCACCAAGCTTCAATGGCAGTGTGGCCACTACGGGTGGTGAAGGCGCGCCGCCTGCCGCCCAACCATTCAATGATGGCAACAGCGCTCGCCGTCTCGTCGGGACCACCCGTGCTGCGCAAGCCGTCGGAATTTTTGGTGCCGACACCAGCAGAGTAGACGGTCGCAAAACCGCGGGCGAGGAAGTAATCGTTCAGTGAGTAAATGCCCTGTTCATCGGCATAGACGCTGGCTTCCGTTGCGGTGGCCTGCACTTCACGCTGCGGCAAGTCGACAGGGGCGGTTGCCGTGGCGGCAGGCTGTGTCTGCGCGGGTTTGACAGCCAGGTCCGGTTCCGGTTCATGCGTCACGGCCGTAACGTCGTTGGTTCCGTGGAAGTAGGGGTTGGCAGTAAAGAGCGCCGGCACCTTGAGGCCAGTTTCGGTTTCGGCTGGTCGGAAAATGCTAGCTTCAAGCATGTCGCGCTTGCCGTCACCATCGGTGTCTAAATCGGACTCAATCCAAACGCATTCACGAATAATTTTACGTGTGTCAAAAGTGGGCAGAACCTTCCCGTTGAAAATCTTGAATGCACCCAGTTGATTCTGGAAATAACCGCGTTCGGCCAGGGCATCAATGAAGGTGACCAGATTCTTACTGCGCGTATTGAGTAGCAAGTAGAACGCAGCACAGAATTCGTCCTGACTGTTAATATCAGCGACAACCATCGGCAGGGTGGTCTTAGTCATGTACGCACAGGCGCTACCAAACTGAAAGTCGATGCCCGCCTCAAAACCTAAGTATTGGAGTGCCACCGTGTAGAATTGTTCGCGGGTCATCGCGCCCGGCTTAGCTTGCACAAACTGCAGTAAGCTTGTGTGGTCGTCCACAGCACGGGTAGCCAGAGCGTCGTCCTGAGCGTTAGTGGTGCGCGCTTGCGGCTCGCAGGCGGCAAAGCTCGCCCGAATTAATGCTGCCAGGGAATCCGCATGGACAGGGAAACCGATACTACTGAGCTCGGCTTGCTGATTGGCCCGGTCTGGCGACAGGCGGGCATATTGGTGTAACTGCATATGAATTCACTCTTTTCATTTTCTAATTAATGATTCATGAATAGTTTAGGATAGTTAATGTTGCCCCACAAGTGGCTGGGTGAAATAATTCACCGTCAATCGCGTGGTCATGTCAGCATAAGTCGACGATTATTGACAAAATGCGCGCAAATTGGCTACACTATTAGCTGGTTTGCGATAGTAGCTCAGTTGGATAGAGCAATGGTCTTCTAAACCATCGGTCGCGGGTTCGACCCCCGCCTGTCGCATTAAACAACTCCAGATGACTCTGAACGCCGGCTTGCCGGTGTTTTTTATGCTGATGTGCTATTAAACATACACGCTTGACAAAAGTAAGCAAAACCAATAGACTACGGTGTAAGCAGGTCATAGTAGTGCCTTTCAGGGAGCGCGGTCGCCGATTGCAAGCCGCGCAGTGTGCACGAATCCAAGCCGGCAGATTAACTACAATTAGATAATGATTTTGTAAAAGTGTGAAGCGCTGCTTCGAACGAGAATGGTACCGCCCTGTGGGGTGTCTCGGTTGAAGCGGCGCTTTTTTTGTATTTGAAAGGACATGGCAATGACTGAACGTAATTTGAATGTGCAGCGCGTGGTTGTAAAGGTGGGCACGAGCAGTCTGATATATCCAACCGGCAAGGCGAATCTAGTGGCCATCGACCGCTTGGCGTACGCGCTGGCGGCGCTCAAAAATAAGGGTTATGAAGTCATTCTGGTGTCCTCAGGGGCAATTGGCGTGGGGCTGGACGTCCTGCACCTGCAGCAGCGGCCGGAATCAATTGCGGATCAACAGGCGATTGCCGCAATCGGTCAGGCGGAATTGATTCAGCTATACCACCAGCGCTTTGACGATTACGGGGCACGCATCGGTCAGCTCTTGCTCACGCATGATGTTTTTGAATTTAAGAGTAGCCGGCAGCACGTGCTGGACACCTTTGATTCACTGCTGGCGCACGGCATTATCCCGGTTGTTAATGAAAACGACTCGGTCGCCGTCGATGAACTGGATCACCGCACGACTTTTGGCGACAACGATCAGCTGTCAGCGGTTGTGGCGACCCGGGTCGGGGCGCAACTACTTGTGGTGCTGTCGGACATCGATGGTCTCTACGACTGTGACCCGCACAAACATGCGCAGGCCAAGTTGCTGACGCGCGTAGATAACCTCACCGATGCCATTATGGAAGGTGCCACGGGCAGTTCGACCCGTTTTGGGACGGGCGGCATGGTGACGAAGCTGCGTGCTGCTGCGCGGATGATGGCGCACGGGGACCAAATGGTGCTCGCTAATGGGAGTGACCCGCGAATTCTGCTGCAAATACTGGCTGGTGATGAAGTCGGCACCTGGTTCCGGGGACAAAAGAACGTGGAGGTAAATGCAAATGCTTAAAATTGAAGCAAACAATTTGGATCAAATGGGCGCGGCTGCTAAGGAA
This sequence comes from Lacticaseibacillus songhuajiangensis, assembly GCF_003946025.1. Classification (GTDB taxonomy): domain Bacteria; phylum Bacillota; class Bacilli; order Lactobacillales; family Lactobacillaceae; genus Lacticaseibacillus; species Lacticaseibacillus songhuajiangensis. The sequence continues at coordinate 19,070 of NZ_RHNR01000021.1, forward strand.
GCGGCCTACGAACTTGCACTGCTCAGCACGGATGATAAGAACGCTGCATTACTAGCAATGGCGTCCGCCCTGGATGACGCGCACGCAGAGATTCTGGCTGCTAACGCTGCCGACCTTGATGGCGCACAAGTGCAGGCGAAGTTCATTGACCGCTTACGTCTGACCCCGGAACGGATTAACGACATGGCCAATGGGTTGCGGCAGGTTGCCGGGTTGGCCGACCCAACTGCCGTCATTGACCGCGGCTGGCAAAATGCAGCCGGACTAGAAATTTTGCGCCGCCGAGTACCGCTTGGCGTTGTCGGCATCATCTATGAAGCCCGGCCGAACGTGACGGTGGATGCAGCCGCGCTGACGCTGAAGAGTGGGAATGCCGTCATTCTGCGTGGTGGCCGTGAGGCGTTGCACAGTAACGCCGCGATTGCGAACGTTTTGCGGGCAAGTATGCAAGCCAGTGGGGTGAACCCGAATGCGGTGCAACTCATTACGGATCCGAGTCATGAACTCGCGGACCGTTTCATGCACCTGACGGCCTACCTGGACGTTCTGATTCCGCGTGGAGGTGCCGGGCTCATCCAAGCAGTAGTCAAGAACGCCTCGGTTCCTGTTATCGAAACTGGTGCCGGCAATTGCCACATCTACGTTGACAGTGCGGCACAGCTGCAAATGGCTCAAGACATCGTCGTGAATGCCAAGGTGCAGCGGCCATCCGTCTGCAACTCTGCGGAAAAGTTGCTCATTCACGAGGATGTTGCGGCGGATTATCTGCCTGTCATTGCCGATGCACTGCGCGCCCACGGCGTTGAACTGCGCGGGGATGCCGCAGCCTGTGCCATTGTTCCGGACATGATTCCGGCTACAACGACCGATTGGGATACCGAATACAATGACCTGATCATGGCCGTGAAGGTTGTGGGCAGCGTGGATGAAGCGATTGCGCATATCAATGCGCATAACACCAAGCACTCCGAGGCGATCATCACCGACGACTATGCCCGCGCCCAGCGCTTCTTGCAGCGAGTAGATGCTGCCTGTGTTTACGTGAACGCGTCCACACGCTTCACGGACGGGGTCGAGTTCGGCTTCGGTGCGGAAATTGGCATTAGTACGCAGAAGTTGCACGCTCGCGGTCCGATGGGTCTTGAACAATTAACCACGATTAAGTACGAAATTATGGGAAACGGCCAAGTACGCGGCTAAAAACAAAATTAATTGCGTTTTTGCACCTAAAGCTAGTCCGAGTGTTATAATTTGATTAGCAGGTGAATGCAGAATTGGTACTTCTCATCTGCGCGTGTCGACTGCCTTTGCGGTTGATTCATGGAAGTCATGACTATGTTTGATTAGTGATGTTGACCAGCACAGTGTGCTGGGACCTGGCATTTGGGAAGTTTTTGAGTGCTGTAGTGGGGGATGCGCAGGCGTAGCTTTTGTGCTACGCTGTAAGTCCTTGGCAGGGGCACGCGGGTGCTTAGCACCCGCAGCACACAAAAACGGCCACCTTTTGAAGGTGACCGTTTTTGTGTGGAAGTGCACCGATGCGAATTGTTACTTTATCACGGCCAGTTATGCGTGGTGACCACGATGTTGGGAGCGGAAGTAGTTCTTTAGCGCGTACAGGCCACTAACGACCAGCACCATCCAAATAATCAGGAGCAGACTGAAGACGCCCAGACCGAAGAATTTTGCCGCAACAATGGCGATAACCAGGCCCACTAAACCGGCTGCAATTAAGTTTAAGGGACTCTTTAGCCGGGCAATCAGTACTGTCAGCAGAATTGCCACTAATATGTAGATAATAATATCGATTAACATTTGAGCACCTCCATGAGCGCAGTATAAACGATGAAATGCCAAGCGGCAAGTGGACATTTAGCCCAATCGCTTGGTATAATTTTTCAGACATAGTTTAGGTGGTGAACCAATATGGTGGAAAAAGCAGATCGTCAACCAGATTCGCGTATTCGGAAAACCCGCATGCGGTTACGGCGTGCGTATTTCGAGATGCTGGGCGAAGATGAAAAGGTAAGTGTTGCCGCTTTGGCAAACACCGCGGGCGTGACTCGGGGGACCTTTTATCAACATTATAACGACAAAGAGGAGTTCGAACATGCGGTTTTGGAAGATACCGTGGCGGACTTTATGGGTACGGCGGTGTACAGACGGTACGGCACGGAGGCGCCAGAGCGCATGAACCTGCACGTCGCGCTTGAAGAAATCAGTCGTCCGGAGAATGGCTTTGCCATTTTGTTCAGTCGAGACGCTGATGATAAGTTCTCGACCATGCTGGCAATGCGTATTGCTGCGGCCATTCGCGCGTTTGCGCGTGAGTCGCCTGTGGTTCATGCTAAGACCGAGTTCGCAGACGAGGATTTAGTACGCATGGTGGCACTCATTATGGTCTTAATCTGGCGGCACTGGTTGCTTGATGATCGCAAACGCAGTGCGGAGTACACGGAAGAAATGACTCGGCAAGTGACTGCCGCCGCAGCGCTTGGTCAAGTCGATGTGAAGGGCTTCTACTATTAGTTCAGTTGTGGTCGCAGAGTGTAATTCTGAAATGCGACTCTCGGTAGTGGTGCAAAATGTAAAGCGACTCCTACCTGCAGTGCGTGCACTGCAAGCGGGGGTCATTTATGTTCTGGCTGCATCTGACTAGTGAGCGCCAATAAACCGCCGCAACACCGCGATTTGACTGTCAAGTAGTTTTGATTTACATTAAATCACCGGAACTATGAAAAAAGACTTGTGTAAATGCGCAAGTATTGCTAAAATATCAACGTTGTATTTGTCACCCTGCGACTGCAACCGCACTGAGTTGGGTATCGAAGCTTAGCACCCATCCAGGCGAGTAATCAGGGAATCAGCCCATTGGGCACGTAGGAGGTGTACACATGTACGCAATTATCAAGACCGGCGGCAAGCAGTACAAGGCAGAGGTAGGTCAGGCTATCTACGTTGAAAAACTCGACGCAGAAGAAGGCGCAACCGTAACCTTTGATCAGGTTATCCTTGTCGGCGGCGACGAAACCAAGATTGGCACGCCCGTTGTTGAGGGTGCTTCCGTAAGCGGCAAGGTTGAAAAGCAAGGCCGTGAAAAGAAGGTTGTTACTTACAAGTACAAGCCTAAGAAGCACCAGCACCAGAAGAAGGGTCACCGTCAGCCATACACGAAAGTTACGATTGACGCTATCAACCTTTAATCAGCGGTTTACACCGCAACTATCCTAATCATGGAGGTGTACTACAATGGAAATGCAGACTCTTGAGTTCCTGTCCCACCATAAGGGGGGCGGTTCTACTTCTAACGGCCGTAACTCCGCAGGTCGGCGTCTTGGCAGCAAGCGCGCCGATGGCCAGTTCGTTAAGGCTGGTAACATCTTGTACCGTCAGCGCGGTACCAAGATTCACCCAGGCGAAAACGTTGGCCGCGGTAGCGACGACACGCTTTTCGCAACTGCAGACGGTATCGTTAAGTTCGAACGTCTCGGCCGCGATAAGAAGCAGGTTTCCGTTTACCCTGCTGAAGCTTAATCAAGCTGACGAAGCGCTCCGGGTTCCCGGGGCGCTTTTTCTATCAATAATTGTTCAATCTGGAGGCTTTTGCCATGGAAAGAATTGATCAACTGAAACAGACCCTTACAGCCAGTGACAATGATGCACTGCTCATTACCGATGCAACCAACGTTTCTTATCTGAGCGGGTTCACCGGCGATGAGAGTGCCATTTTGCTCACAAGCAAGGGTGCTTACTTCATCACTGACTCGCGTTACACCGAACAGGCGCAGCTGGAAGTGCACGGACTGCAGATTGTCTTGCACACCAGCAGCCTGCTGCAAAAGGCGGCGGAATTGGCCACTGCAGACGGTGCGCACGCGCTGGGTTTTGAAGCCGACACGATGACTTACGGCGACTTTACGCGCCTGCAAGCCGCGTTTGCTGGCAAACTGCAGGCCACTGCGGGTCTCGTTGAACAGCAGCGTGAAGTCAAAGATGCTGACGAAGTCGCACTCATTGAGCGCGCCATCGAAATTGCGCAAAAAGGTTATGAACACGTCCTCGCAACCATCAAGCCGGGGATGACCGAATTGGCGGTTGCGACCGACCTGGACTTTTACATGCGCAGCCTTGGTGCCTCAAGTACCTCTTTTGAGACCATCGTGGCATCGGGTGCCCGTTCAGCAATGCCCCATGGTGCTGCCACCGACCGCGTGATTGAAGATGGTGACATCATCACGCTCGACTGGGGCTGCATCTACCAGGGTTACATGTCCGATTTAACGCGGACTTTTGCCGTTGGCACGCCTGATCCAAAGCTGGATGAGGTGTACAAAATTGTGTACGCAGCTAACCGTGCGGTTGCCAAATTGATGGCACCAGGCGTTACTGGTCGTGAAATTCACGAGGCCGCGCACGCCGTCATCGACGGGGCTGGGTACAAGCAGTACTTTGGCCACGGCACGGGTCACGGAATTGGTCTGGGCATTCACGAAGGCCCTGGTGCTTGGGGTCGGTACATGAACCAAAAGCAGGTTCCTGGGAACGTCGAAACCGACGAACCAGGCATTTACCTGCCCGAAATTGGCGGGGTGCGGATTGAGGATGACCTCCTCATCACACCAGACGGTTGCCGTCAGCTCACGATGAGCGCACCGCCAGAACTGTTGCACGTTAATAACTAGTTTGACCTGCTAGCCACGGTACGGCTGACGCCGGGCGGTGGTTTGGAACCCGCCGTTTGCGCCGCTGACAATGACTCATGCCTTTTGCCAGCGGCCGCTTGCCGGTCAAACTAGTCCGTGATATCTTGCAAGGGCAGGCATGCCTTGCTATCATGGATAGAGAATAATATCTTGGAGGAATCTCATGATTTCAGTAAACGACTTTAAGAATGGTCTGACCATCGAGGTTGATAACGACCTGTGGCGGATTGTTGAATTCCAGCACGTTAAGCCAGGTAAGGGTAGCGCCTTTGTACGCTCAACCCTGAAGAACCTGCGGACCGGCGCTGTGCAGGAAAAGACCTTCCGCTCCACCGAAAAGGTTGAAAAGGCCCAGATTGACACCAAGTCAATGCAGTACCTTTACGCCGATGGTGACAGTTACAACTTCATGGACAACGAGACGTACGAACAGCTGGCACTTTCTGCAGCCCAGCTTGAAGACGCACTCAAGTACCTGAAGGAAAACATGGTTGTGCAGATTATGATGCACGGCAATGAAACCCTCGGGGTTGAACTGCCTAAGACCGTTGACCTTGAAGTTACCGACACTGAACCTGGGATTCGTGGTAACACCTCTTCAGGTGGCTCCAAGCCTGCAACGATGGAAACGGGCCTGGTTGTGCAGGTTCCATTCTTCATCAACAAGGGTGACATGCTGACCATCAACACAACTGATGGTTCATACATCTCACGCGCTTAATTGCTGCGTAGTTCCACAATGACTGGAGGTCATGAAATGGCTGAGAATTCAAACATCATTTTGACAGGACGCGAAGGTGCAACCGGGACGATTGAAATCGTCCCGGAAGTGCTCGAGGTTATCCTGGGTATTGCCGCAGTGAACGTCGATGGCGTTTACCAGATGCGGGGTACCTTGGCATCAAGTATCAACGCACTGTTTGGGCGCGTTAACCGGGGGAAGGGTGTCGACCTGACCGTTGACGGTGACCGCCTGTCCGCAGATGTGTACGTCTACCTGAATTATGGTGTGTCCGTGCCGAAGGTGGCACTGGCAATGCAGGAAACTCTGCGTGAACAACTCCTCTACATGACCGACTTGGAACTTGCCGAGGTGAACGTCCACGTCGTTGGGGTCGTTCCTGAAAAGACAGAGAAAATTGACACAGCGGACCTATTTGAAGATACCGAGGATGACGAATAATGCTTAACCGCCACGAAATACGCGAAGCGGCCTTTAAGGCACTCTTTGCAATTGATTCCGATCCAGCAGTGGACCGTGATTTGACCTATGCAGCCGTTTTGCCTGAGGATGAAACCATCCCTGGCTACATGTTGCAGCTGGTCGATGGGGTCAGCGCCAAAACTGCTGAACTGGACGAGAAGATTGCGGGCCGCCTCAAGAAGGGCTGGACACTGGGTCGTCTTTCCAAGACTGACCTCATTATTCTGCGCCTAGGACTTTACGAAATCCTCTATGAAGATGATTTGCCAAGCAAGGCAGCCGTTAACGAGGCCGTCGAGATTGCCAAGACCTTCGCCGACGAGAAGTCCGCTAAGTTCATCAACGGGGTGTTGGCTTACTTTGTGAACGCCGAAACCGCCGCAAAGCAAGACTAGTTGACGCGCGTGGCGCAATTTTGCGTCAACGTGTTCCCCAACATTTGACAAGCCCGGCCGGAATCTGAACAGTGAGATTCTGGTCGGGCTTGCTTTACATAGTGCAACTGACGCGATTTTGCGGAATCTATCATGAATTCGCTGAATGCTTGCGCGTTGCAGATAGAAAAGGATGATTGTATGGACCCAAGTTCTTACCTCACCGTGAGCGCACTCACCACCTATATTAGTCGCAAGTTTAGTCAGGACCCGTACATGCGTCGTGTGTACGTTGCGGGGGAAGTGTCTAACTTCCGCCAGCGTCCCGGCCACCAATACTTTTCATTGAAGGACGATAACGCCAAGATCAATGTGGCCATGTTCAAATCTGCCTTCGCCAAGGTGCAGTTCAAACTAGAAGAAGGCATGCGCGTACTTGCCGTGGGCCGAATTGGTGTTTATGCCCCCAGTGGTAATTACCAGATGACCATTGACCGCTTGGAGCCAGATGGCGTGGGCGCGCTCTACGCCGCTTTCCAGCAGCTCAATGAACGCCTGCAAAAAGAAGGTCTCTACAATGTCCACCAGCAGTGGCCGTTGCGGCAATTTCCGCAGCGCGTGGCTGTGGTCACAAGTCCCAGTGGTGCTGTCATCCACGATATCATGACGACGGTTCGCCGCCGCTACCCGCAACTGGAAATTGTCCTGTTTCCGGCGCAGGTACAGGGGGATACGGCAAGTGCGGATATTGTCCGGCAATTGCAAAATGTTGCCGCCATGCCGGGTTTTGACGCGGTGATTGTAGGCCGTGGTGGTGGCTCGATTGAGGATCTCTGGCCATTTAACACTGAGGAAGTTGCGCGCGCGATGGCCGCGATGCGGATTCCGGTCGTTTCTTCCGTGGGGCACGAAACAGACGTGACGATTGCGGATTACGTTGCGGACTACCGTGCTGCCACACCGACGGCGGCGGCCGAGTACGTCACACCAATTACGGCCGTGGACGCGCAAGCACGCGTGGCGCAGGACGGTGAGCGCTTGCTGCGCGCGCAGCAAGCATTTCTGGCGAACTTGCGGGCCCGCCTGGACCGCAGCCGAGCGAGCGTGATGCTGACGCAACCAGACCGTCTGTATGACGGTTACGTGCAGCGGGTGGACCAGTTGCGAATGCGACTGACCGCGACTTTGCCGCACCGAGTAGAACAGCTGCGCAGTCGCCTGAACTTGGCGACCAACAAACTGTTGCGTAGTGGCGTCGATCAGCGCATTAGCATGCAGCGTAGTCATGTTGCAGATGTGGAGCGGCGCTTGCTACGCGCGCAGGCACAATTGCTGGAACGCAAACGGGAGCAACTCACCCGTGCGAGCGCGGCTCTGGATCATCTCAGTCCGCTGAAGACGATGGGCCGAGGGTACGCGTACGTTAGTGATGACGACGGCCGAATTTTGCAAAAGACGGCGGATTACGCACTCGACACGCAGGTGACGATTCACACGACAGATGGCCGGGTGCACGCAACGGTGACCGCCAAGGAGGAAGACTAAAATGGCAACAGAAAAGAAAACTTTTGAACAGGAATTGCAGGAACTCGAAACAATCGTCAGTTCACTCGAGCGCGGCGATGTCCCACTGGAAGAAGCTCTGGCCCAGTTTCAGACCGGTGTGCAACTCGCTGGTAAGCTGAATGGCACCTTGAAGAATGCTGAAGAGGCCGTCACGAAGGTCATGACGCCTGACGGTGAGCTCAAGCCTTTTGAGGATAATGATGACAAGCAGTCCGCTGAATAAGTTTGCGGCCCAAGCGCTGCCGCAATTAGAAGACTACATGTGGGCGCACTTAGATCAGGCGCACGATGCACACTTAGCCAAAGCAATGCATTACTCCCTGGCCGCGGGTGGCAAAAGGCTGCGGCCATTGCTACTGTTAGCGACGGCCACGGGACTGGGCGCAAGTCTTGACGCCGCGATTCCGGCGGCTGCGGCTATTGAATTCATCCATACGTATTCGCTCATTCATGACGATTTACCCGCGATGGATAATGCCGCAATGCGGCGGGGGCAGCCTGCTAATCACGTGCAGTTTAACGAGGCAACCGCGATTCTTGCCGGTGACGCTTTGCTCACGGATGCGTTTGCGCTGGTGAGCGCTACTGACGTTTCTGCGCAGCAGCAAGTGGCCCTTGTACGGATTCTGGCGACGAGCGCGGGCAGCCAGGGCATGGTGGCTGGCCAGCAACTAGATTTGGACGGTAGCCATCTGCAATTGACCACTGACCAGCTCAATGAGCTGAATGCCCACAAAACGGGGGAGCTCATTCGGGCGGCGGTAGACATGGGTGCGGTGATTGGCGCCGCAGATGCAGCGACCCGCGCGACATTGGCGCAGTTTGCAGGGGCGTTTGGGCTGGGCTTCCAACTGCTGGATGATATTGAAGATGTCACCATGTCGGCGGCCCAATTAGGGAAACCGGCGCACCAAGATGCGGCCAATGGCAAGAATACTTACGTTGCCTTACTAGGGCTCGCTGGGGCGCGCAACTTGCTGCAGCAGCAGGCTGACGCCGCGCAGGCAGCCCTGTTGCAACTGGACATGCAGACGGATGTTTTGCGCGCAATCGCGCAGTATTTGGAATAACGAGGTTAAGATGAAAGAACGAGTTGACGTACTAGCAGTCGGACAGGGGCTCTTTGAATCCCGTGAACAGGCCAAACGGGCCATTATGGCCGGCGAAGTGTACGACCAGAACAATGAACGCCTGGATAAGCCAGGTGTCAAAATTGCGGCGGATAGTCAGCTGCATGCGAAGGGCAAGAAACTCCCTTACGTGAGCCGGGGTGGTTTGAAGTTGGCCAAGGCACTGAAGAGCTTTGACATTGACGTTAAGGACCGCACTGTCCTGGATATTGGCTCCAGTACGGGTGGCTTCACCGATGTGTGCCTCCAAAATGGCGCGAAACAAGTGTACGCACTAGATGTCGGAACTAATCAGTTGGTCTGGAAATTGCGCAGTGACGAACGGGTGCACGTCATGGAACAGATGAACTTCCGTTACGCCAAACCGGAAGACTTTACTTTCGGCGACGTGGAGTTTGCAGTCACTGACGTCTCCTTCATCTCCTTGAAGCTCATTTTGCCGCCATTACGGTCAATTCTGTTGCCCAATCATGATGCAGTGATGTTGATTAAGCCACAGTTTGAAGCGGGACGAGACAAAATCGGTAAACACGGCATTATCAAGGATCCGGCCGTCCACCGCGAAGTGCTTGAAGAAGTCACTAAATTTGCAGTGGAAGATGGATATTCAGTCGAAGGGCTCGACTTTTCGCCGATTAAAGGCGGCGAGGGGAACATTGAGTTCCTCGTGCACTTGCGCAATGTTGGTGAGGGTGCGCGCATTTTGGACGGTGTTTCCATCGATGAAGTCCTCGCGGCGGCACACGGTACTCTTGACTAAATATGCAATTTCATGGTGATGATGTTATCATGATTGTAAAAACAATGGGGTAGCGCACACCGCGGGCCCGAATTAAGTGAGGAATGGACCATGCCTAAACAAACGCGACAAGAAATTATTAAGACCATCCTGAATGCCAATATCGTCGAAACGCAGGAACAACTGGTGGACCTGTTGTCACAAGCTGGCGTTGAGGTCACTCAAGCAACCGTTTCCCGGGACATCAAGGATATGGCGCTAATCAAGGTGCCCATTCGTGCCGGTCGTTACCGCTACAGCATGCCAGTCGTGCAACCAAATGGTGGCGAAGGCAAAATGGAACGGGTGATGGCGGACGCTTTGCAGTCTGTTGAGTACCAGGACAAATTTGTGAGTTTAGTACTGACACCAGGTTCTGGGCCAGCAGTTGCTAGCATTTTGCAAACACGGACTGACGAGCGGATTTTCACACTTGTGCCGACGGATGCCAGCATTTTGCTGATTTGCCGGAGCGATGATGATGCCCGCAACTTGGCCGGTGAACTCGATTTAATCGTGGGGTAATGGCATGTTACAGGAACTGATGGTGCATGATTTTGCAATCATTGAGGATCTTGACCTCTCTTTTGAAAACGGCATGACCGCGCTGACCGGGGAAACCGGGGCGGGGAAGTCGATTATCATTGACGCTGTGTCCCTGCTTGCGGGGGCGCGCGGTTCGAGTGAATTCATCCGCACCGGCGCCAAGAAGGCGACGCTGCAGGGCATGTTTTACGCGGCTGATAATGTGCACACGCAACAGGCGCTTGAGGCCGTTGGCTTGCGCCTTGATGGTGGCCAGGTGCTACTGGAGCGTGATTTGTATGCCAGTGGGCGCAATGTGTGTCGCATTAACGGTCAACTGGTGAACACGAGCACGCTGCGGCGTGTCGGTGAAACCCTGGTCGATATTCACGGTCAAAATGAGCACCAGGAGTTAACCAAGCCGGAAAGCCATATCCACCTGCTGGACCAGTTTGCTGGTTCGGAACTTCTGGGCGCGCTGACTGAATACCACCAGGTATACGCGGAGTACCAGAAACGGAGCGCAGCGTTGCGTAAAAAGCAGCAGAACGAGCAGGAATGGGCACAGCGTTTGGATATGCTGACCTTCCAGGTGGACGAGATTAACGCTGCCAATCTGGCGCCCGGTCAAGAAGAAGCCTTAACTAGCGAGCGCGACCGCCTGGCTAATTACCAACGCGTGCAGGACGCTCTGGGCACCGCCTATAGTGAACTGTCTGGTGACGAGTTCAACCCGCTGGACGTGATTGACAACGTCATGCAGACTATGCAGGGAATTGCGGACCTTGACCCCGCGTACAAGGAAATTAGTGAATCGGTAGCGAGCGCCTACTACACGTTGCAGGATGCACAAAGCGAACTGTCACGCCAGATTGATGGTTTGGAATGGGACGAGAATCGTCTCGACGAGGTGGAAGAAAGTCTCAACCAAATCACGAGTTTGAAGCGCAAGTATGGCGATACTGTCGAAGCGGTCATCACATACGGCCAAAAGGCGCAAAAAGAGCTCAAGGAGATGCAATCTTCAGAAGAGGATGCATCGGGTCTTGAGGAAAACGTCGCGCGGCTCGATCAAAAGCTGCACACAGTGGCTGCGAAGCTAACCAAATTGCGACACGCGGCCGCCCTAAAACTGGAAAAGGCAGTGCACGAACAGTTGCGGGCACTCTACATGGCCAAGACGGTATTCAGTGTGCACTTTAGTCATGAGCAGGATGCAGTCTGCGGCCCAGATGGGGCCGACACTCTGGAATTTTACATCCAACCCAACCCAGGTGAACGGGCCCAACCGCTGGCCAAAACAGCTAGCGGCGGGGAGCTCTCGCGCATGATGCTGGCCTTGAAGACGATTTTTGCAGAGTCGGACGGTGTGACCAGTATTATTTTCGACGAAGTGGACACCGGCGTTTCGGGTCGGGTGGCCCAAGCCATCGCGAACAAAATTGTGCTCATTGCCCAGCACTCACAGGTACTTTGCATTACGCACCTGCCGCAAGTTGCCGCAATGTCAGATTATGAGTACAAAATTGAAAAAACGGTTACCGCCGGCCGCACGCAAACCAGTGTGACCCCACTGCGGCCAGAACAACGAGTCGACGAATTGGCACGAATGCTGGCGGGCACGGAAATTACCGATCTGACCCGGCAGCACGCATCCGAGCTGCTGCAGTTGGCTGATAAAACCCGCGCGGCGCTAAAAGACGACGAATAATGGTACGTGCATCACACGTAGCAAAAAGGCTCAGCCTTCTCCCCAATCGGGGACGAGGCTGGGCCTTGTGTTTGATTAACAGTTTAATGCGCGTCTGGGGTAATCTTAATCGCAGCGCTTAATGTAGGTGCACTGGGCAATCCGCACAATCTGGCTCAGGTTACTGCCGTATTCACGCAGAACGAAGGTGTCTGCGTTCAACTTATGGTTTACGAAGCCCAGTACCTGTTGCGCTGTTCCCAATTGGATGGCCACCAGGAGGTGCTTCTGGTAGGCCTGCTCGGTGAATAGACGTAGCTGGCTGGCCGGCATCACGATGGTTTCATCTTCAATGTCTAAGAAGCGCCGGTAGGAGGCGCGCAGACTTTTTTCAACTCGTGCTAAAGTGTTACCTTGCTTTTTAACGTCCATATTCTTATCCTCCGAACATTTGTTTGCAAAACTGATTATACGAACAAACGTTCTAAAAGGCAAGGGCTGGAGTCAATTTTTTTGATTTTTTGCAGAAGTGGCATTAAATCCGGCGACTGGCGTTTGCGCAGAGGGAGTGCTGCGGTGCTCATTATTCTGGATGGACAGTCGGTAAGCCGAAATAACAAGCGAACACAGGTCGAGTCCGGCCTAATTTTCCCGCTACGCCGCGAGTTTCACTTGCGTTAGCGCGTTAAAAAGTGCAATATATAAGGATATAGTAGACAGATTTTTGGGAGGGGTAGACAAATGCACGAACGAGGGATGCTCATCGTTCTATCAGGTCCGTCCGGTGTTGGTAAAGGGACGGTTCGCCAGGCGATGTTAAACTCTGGTTACCGTGATTTTCAGTACTCCGTTTCCATGACCACCCGCAACATGCGGCCTGGTGAAGTGGACGGGGTTGATTATTATTTTCGAACGAAAGAACAGTTCGAAAAGGAAATTGCTGACGGAGGGATGCTTGAATACGCCCAGTACGTCGGCAACTATTACGGCACTCCTCTCAAGTATGTCAACCAGACGCTAGACGCCGGTAAGGATGTTCTGCTCGAAATCGAGGTTAACGGGGCCATGCAGGTACGTGCCAAGATGCCTGATGCCGTCTTCATTTTCCTGACGCCACCTGATCTGGGCGAACTGAAGCACCGTCTGGTTGGTCGTGGTACCGATGATACCGAGACCATCAAGAAGCGCGTCACCAAGGCAGCTGAGGAATTGAAGATGATGACCAACTATGACTATGCGGTCGTCAACGACGAAGTGCCTCTGGCCGTTGAACGCATTGAGCAGATTATCAAGAGTGAACACCTGCGCGTTAAGCGGGTGTTTGACCACTACACCTCAATGCTTGCTGATGATTAAGTTTGTTTTTTAAGGAGAGACTAATCCATGATTGTATACCCATCAATTGATAAGCTGCTTGCTAACGTGCCATCCCGTTACTCTTTGGCCGTGCTCGCTGCTAAGCGTGCGCACGAACTTGAGGCGAACGCGATTCGGATGCTGCCTGAATACAAGTCTCCACGGACTGTAGGCCAGGCGCTTGAAGAAGTTGCTAACGGGGATGTTATCATCGACCCAGATTCCAAACTGCTCGAACGCGATGCAGAACGTCTGGACCGGGAAGAAGAAACCCGGAAGGCCGAAGAAGAAGACCAATAAAGCACGAATAATGAAGGCGCGGACACCGCAGGGTGAGCCGCGTTTTTTTGTCATGCGGCTGACGTGCACCGGCGCGGGTGTCGCACGCGAGTTTCTGCTATAATTGGAGGCAAGAATAAGGGGGTGGCGCAGTCAATGCGTGTTGCGAAAATCATTGTGGATGTTCCCACGATGCAAACGAACCGACCGTTTGATTACGGTATCCCGGATGCGCTAGTTGATAAAGTTCAACCCGGAATGCGGGTTGTCGTTAATTTTGGTCAAGGCAAGCGCCTAGTGATGGGCATGGTCGTTGCGCTAACCGACAGCACTGATTTCGATGGTGAATTGAAACCCATTCAGGATGTGCTCGATGAGCAGCCAGTACTGAGCAAGGAATTGCTGGCGTTATCCAAGTGGCTGGCTGACGACAGTTTTGCCTTCTGGATCACCTGTTTACAGACGATGCTGCCCAATGCCCTGAAGACTGAAACCAAGCAACTTAAAAACGGCGCGGGCACCCAGGTGGTTGACAAGGGGCGGGTGCAGACGGTTGATTATCTGCACACCTTGCTGCCGGCGGCGCGCTACACAGATTTGCTGCAGGAAGTGCGCAAGAACGCTGTGAAGCAGATTGCGCTGCTAACGCGCCTGGGCGAGCTCGCAGCGCAGGCGGAAGTGCTGCCGGTGTTGCAATTAGAAAAAGAGCTCGGCATTCCGCGGAGCATCATCACCGCCGCGGCGGCCAAAGGTTGGGTCGAACTAGAGCAGCGCGAAGAATACCGGCATCCCTATGCGGAACTGGATAACATGCCGCGCACCACGCCATTGACCTTAACGCCGCAGCAACAAGATGCCTTTGATGCGGTGTCGGATGCACTCAATAGTCAGCAAAATGACACTTTCCTGCTGGAGGGGGTCACTGGCTCGGGGAAAACTGAGGTTTATCTGCAGCTGATGGCGCAGACCTTGGCGGATGGGCGCGACGCTTTGATGTTGGTTCCAGAAATTGGGCTGACCCCGCAAATGGTGGCCCGCGTAAAGGGCCGCTTTGGGGCCAATGTCGCGGTTCTGCATTCCGGATTGAGCGATGGCGAACGCTACGATGAGTGGCGGCGCATTGCGCGCGGTGAAGCCCACGTGGTGATTGGTGCGCGCAGTGCGGCTTTTGCCCCACTGCAAAACCTGGGCCTTCTTATCATGGACGAAGAGCACGAAGCCAGTTATAAGCAAGATGACGCGCCGCGCTATAATGCGCGCGACGTGTTGCGTTGGCGCGGGGCCTATAACCACGCCCCGGTGCTTTTGGGATCAGCGACGCCGAGTTTGGAATCACGTGCCCGAGCACAAAAGAATGTCTACAAGCTGCTATTGATGCCGGAACGTGCGAACCACCGGGCACTGCCACCATCCGAAATTGTCGACATGCGTGAAGCTGAGGTGGATGAACATAGCGGCGATTTGTCGACAGAGCTGATCAGCGCGCTGACCGAGTGCTTACAGCGCGGCGAGCAGGCAGTGTTGTTGCTCAACCGGCGCGGGTTTTCGTCCTTTGTGATGTGCCGAGAATGTGGCTACGTCGCGAAGTGTCCGAACTGTGATATTTCATTGACCCTGCACATGGACAGCCACAGCTTGCGTTGCCATTATTGCGGTCATGAAGAGGCCATCCCGCGCATCTGCCCAAGTTGCCAGTCCAAGAAGATTCGCTACTACGGCACCGGCACCGAGAAGGTTGAACAGACCTTGAACGCGGTGCTGCCGCAAGCACGCGTTTTGCGCATGGACGTGGACACAACGCGCCGCAAAGGGGCGCACGGGCGCATCCTGAAGCAGTTTGGGGACGGCCAGGCCGATATTTTGCTGGGCACCCAGATGATTGCTAAGGGCCTGGATTTTCCGAATGTGACGCTCGTTGGCGTCATTAACGCGGACACGGCGCTGGGCCTGCCTGATTTTCGGGCAAGTGAGCGCACCTTCCAGCTGCTTACTCAGGTGAGTGGTCGGGCGGGCCGGGCCGAGAAACCCGGGCGGGTGCTGATTCAGACCTACAACCCAGATCATTACGCCATCCAGCTGGCCCAGCATCACGACTACGAGCGCTTCTTTGCGCTTGAGATGCACATGCGCCACGAAGGGAATTACCCGCCGTACTTCTTCACCTTCAAACTGACCGTGAGTCACGAGGAGGAGGATAAGGCAGCCAAGGCCGTGTACCGGCTGGCAGACATGTTGACGGCACATTTGAGCGATCAGGCGATTATCTTGGGACCGACTCGCGGCGCGATTGCGCGCGTGAAGCGCCGTTATTACTACCAGATTGTTATTAAGTATAAAAAAGAACCAGCATTGCAAGCGACACTGGAACAGATGCTGGAAACGACACAAATTAGCAGCCGGAGCGGGTACCAAATTGCCTTTGACCGTGAGCCGCTGTCATTCATTTAGGAGCGATTTTATTGACATCAGTTATTTTTATGGGAACACCCGATTTTGCCGTCACCGTCCTTGACGGCCTTGTTGACGCCGGTTACGACGTGCAGCTGGTCATTACGCAGCCTGACCGCAAAGTCGGCCGCAAACAGATTCTGCAGCAAACGCCGGTTAAGCAGGCAGCGCTGAAGCACGGGATTAAGGTTCTGCAGCCGGAGAAACTATCTGGTAGCCCAGAACTGGACGAAGCCATTGCCCTGCAGACCGATTTGATTGTGACTGCGGCGTACGGCCAGTTCTTGCCAACCAAGTTCTTGAAGTCTGCCAAAATCATCGCGGTCAACGTGCACGGCAGTTTGTTGCCAAAGTACCGCGGCGGGGCGCCAATTCAGTACTCAATTAAAAATGGGGATGCTGCAACTGGTGTGACCATTATTGAGATGGTGAAGAAGATGGATGCCGGGGACATGTTCGCTCAGGCCAGCATTCCGCTCACCCGCGCTGACGACACGGGGACCGCGTTTGCCCGGCTGGCACCGGTTGGCCGTGACCTATTGCTGAAGACCTTGCCGAGTTTGATTGATGGCAGTGCAACCCGCACGCCACAGGTTGAAGAAGAAGTTACTTTCTCACCAACCATTAGTAAGGATGAGGAGCACCTCGACTTTACACAGGATGCCCAGCACATTGACCAGTGGGTGCGTGCATTGCGGCCGGCTGTCGGCGGTTGGGTGCAGATTGGCGGTCAGCGCTGCAAGTTGTGGGACGTGACCCCACTGGCGGAAGCGACCACCCAAGCAGCCGGCACCTTGGTGCGCAGCGGTAAGCATGAATTTGTTCTTGCTGCCGGTAATGGCACCGTACTTGCCGTCAATGAATTGCAACCGGCAGGGAAGTCCAAACAGGACGTAACCGCCTTTATGAACGGCCAGGGGCGCAAGTTTGCCCAAGGCGCGCAGGTGATTGACCATGAATAAAAACAACCCCCGTTTACTTGCTGTTGAGGTCTTGAGCCGCGTGGGTAAGGGCAGTTATTCCAACCTGACACTAGATTCAACTTTGAATAAGGCCCACCTGGATCCGCGGGATGCTGGCCTTTTGACCACCATTGTTTACGGTGTAATTCAGCGGCAATTGACGCTGGACTACTTCATCGCGCCCTTCATTAAGGGCAAGAAAGTTGACGACTGGGTCCGCGTCTTGTTGCGGACGGCCGTTTTCCAGATGGTATACCTAGACAAGGTGCCAACCCGGGCCATCTTCTTTGATAGCACCGAAATCGCTAAGCAACTGGGTCATGCTGGTGTTGCTAAATTTGTGACGGCGATTTTGCGGCACATGGAACGTAACGGCTTGCCTAAGCTGGATGACATCAAGGACGAGACTGAACGGTTGTCAATTAGCACGAGCACACCAATGTGGTTGACCGAGAAGTTGATTGACCAATTTGGCATGCTGACTGCCAAACACATTTTGAATTCAATTGACGATGCGCCTAGTGGTGTATTGCGGCTGAACAGTACGATGACAACGGCGGATGAACTGCTGAGCGACCTCAAGGACCGCTTCCCAGACATGCGGCGGAGCGATCTGGCACCAAGTGCGCTGGTGACACCGACGGGGCACCTGGCGGGCACGCAGGAGTTTAAGGAAGGCGTCTTCACCTTGCAGGACGAATCTAGTCAGCTCGTTGCCCCGAGTCTGCGGCTGCAGCCGGGCGACAAAGTGCTGGATGCCTGCGCCGCACCAGGCGGGAAAACCACGCACATTGCGGAGTACCTGGACGATAAAGTGGGCGGGCACGTCACCGCGCTGGACCTCCACCCGCACAAGGTGCAGCTCATTTTGAAGAATGCTTACCGCATGCGGCTGGATAACCGCGTGAGTGCCGAAGCGATGGACGCACGAACGGCCAAGGATCATTTTGAACCCGCTAGTTTCGACAAAATTCTGGTGGATGCGCCGTGCTCGGGCTTAGGTCTCATGCGCCGGAAGCCAGAAATCAAGTACGATAAGACGCAGCAGGACATCGACAACCTGGCGCGCATCCAGGGTGACATTCTGGGGAGCGTCGCCGGTTTGGTGAAGCCCGGTGGCTTGATTACCTACAGCACTTGCACCCTGGCCCGCGAAGAGAACCAGGACGTCGTGGCCGCTTTCTTAGCCGCACACCCTGAGTTTGAGCAGTTGCCGGTTGCTGGTAGTGAACGCCTTGGCAAGGTGCACGGAGCGCCAGCACTGCAAATTTACCCAAGTGATTACGGCACGGACGGCTTCTTTATCGCTAGTCTGCGGCGGAAGGCGTAATTCTGACGCGTTCCGGTCTATTAGGAGGAAAATTCGGCATGGAATATGCTTACCGAAGTGACATTGGTCAGAGACGACCAAGCAATCAGGATTACGTTGGGGTCTTCAACAATCCCTCCGGTGCGACGCTCGCAATTGTCGCCGACGGGATGGGTGGACACCAGGGCGGGGACGTGGCCAGTAAAATGGCGGTCTCCCACATTGGTTACGCCTTTGCCAAGAAAGAGCTGGCTGATATTCGCGTGGCGGCCAAGTGGCTCATCGCGGAACTGGCCAAGGAGAACGATCGGATTTTGGAACGAGGCCAGCAGTTTGCGGATCTGACGGGGATGGGCACCACCATTGTGGCCATCCTGGTTTACGGCCGTAAATTCGTGGTCGCTAACATCGGCGATTCCCGCGCCTATTTATACCGGCATGACCGCTTTGTGCAGATTACTGAGGACCATAGTTTGGTCAACGAATTGGTGCGCATGGGTGAACTGACGCCAGAAGAAGCCGAGAATTTCCCCCGCAAGAACGTGATTACGCGGTCGCTGGGGGTGGCGCCGGATGTTGATGCCGACGTGAACACTTACGATTTGCTGGCGGGCGATATGTTGCTCTTGTGCACGGATGGTCTCAGCAAAACGGTCAGTGATGAACAGATGGCCGCGGTGCTTGCGGGGCAAAACACCCTGCAAGGCAAAGTGGACGAGCTAGTGGCACTGGCGAACGAGGCCGGCGGTCCGGACAATATCAGTGCACTGCTGGCAATGACGCAGAAGGGAGGTGCAAGTGATGATTGAGCCGGGAACGATTCTCGACGAACGCTATAAGTTGACCAAGACCCTCGGGGAGGGCGGTATGGCCAACGTTTACCTTGCGCACGATCTGATTCTTGATCGCGATGTGGCAGTCAAGGTATTGCGTCTCGACCTGCAAAACGACCCGGATACCTTGCGCCGCTTCCGGCGTGAGGCGATGGCGACTCTGGAATTAAACCACCCCAACATCGTCAGCATTTACGATGTTGGTGAAAGTGATGGCCAGCAGTATCTCGTGATGGAATACGTTCACGGGATGAACCTGAAGAAGTACATTGCACTGAACTTCCCGATTCCGTATGCGCGTGTCATCAAACTGATGTCGCAGGTGCTCAGCGCCGTGCAAGAGGCACACAGTCACAACATTATTCACCGCGACCTCAAGCCGCAGAACATCATGGTCGATGATGACGGCACCGCCAAAATCATGGACTTTGGCATCGCCGTGGCGCTATCGGATAACTCGATGACGCAGACGAATTCCCTGCTCGGGTCGGTGCACTATTTATCGCCGGAGCAGGCCCGCGGCTCGATGCCAACGCGGCAGAGTGATATTTATGCACTCGGGATTATTTTGTACGAAATGCTGACTGGAAGTGTGCCTTTTGAAGGCGACTCGGCGGTGTCGATTGCCCTCAAGCACTTTCAGGAAGAGATTCCCTCCGTGCGCAAGTTTGACCCGCGGATTCCGCAGGCGCTGGAGAATGTGGTCCTGAAGGCAACAGCGAAGAGCCCAGCCCAGCGTTACACCACCGTTGAGGCCATGAATGAAGACTTGGCCACCGCGCTCAGTCCCAAGCGCGCACATGAAGCCCGCTGGGCGCCACACGTCGATGATGACCTCGGCGAAACGCGGGTGATGGATGCACTGCCGAATGCGTTGCGTCAGGAAACGGCCGCAGATGCGCAGGCCACGCAACCTTTGCAAGCAGTAAAGAATAAACCGGACAACACTAAAGCCAGTGCGCAGAAGCCTGCCAAGAAGAAAATGAGTCGCAAGAAGAAGTTATGGCTCATTGGCGGCGGGGTAGTTGCCGCACTGCTGGTCATCCTGATGATTATCGTTTGGCCGAAGGGGGATGTCAGCGTTCCGGATGTCAGCGACATGAACGTTGCCCGGGCGCGGACACAACTTGAAGATGCGAAGTTGACCGTGGGCAGTGAAAAAACCACGCACTCCAGCACGGTGAAGAAGGGCTACGTCATTCGCACGGATCCCGATCACGGTACAAGTGTGAAGTCGGGGTCGAAAGTGAACCTGATTGTCAGCAGCGGGGTCAAGAAGTACACCCTTGATGATTACACCGGCGAAAGTTATGCCGACGTTGCGGCGGACTTGCGCTCCAAGGGCTTTACGGTGCACAAGACCACTAAGGTTAGCGCGTCGAGCACGGCGGGTACCATTTTGAAGCAGAGCATTGCCGCGGGCAAGAAGGTTAACGCCAAGCGCACGACCATTACCCTGACCGTTGCGCGGGCCGAGGATACTTTTGCACTGGCTAGTTTGTCGCAGTACAACTACCAAGCACTCATGGGTTATGCTAAGGAGCACGAATTGAACGTGAAGTACTCCGGTGACCAGACAGGGCTGGTGAGTTCGCAGAGTCCCGCGATGGGGACTAAAATGAGTGCTGGCGACACCATTACGGTGGTCTTCGCTTCAACGTCTGAAAGCCAAGGTAGCAGTAGTAACGTCGACGAGAACTCGACCAGTGGTGAAAATCAGGGCAGCACGAATAAGCCGGATGAGAGCAGTTCTTCGGCAACGGAATCGAGTGCAAGTTCCAGCGCAAGCAGCAGTCATGACACTGCCAACTCGGGTAGTGGAGATGGCGGCGCTGCTGCCAGCACCAGTAGCGAGTACAAATAATCAGGAGGCCTTTTTTGCAGGGGACAATTATTAAACAGATTAGTGGTTACTACGACATCGCGGTGAATGGCGAAATCATTCGTACCCGCGCGGCAGGTAACTTGCGTAAGCGCAAGGTGAGCCCGGTAGTGGGCGACATCGCCAACTTCACGCCCGCCGAGGAAAATGGCGAGCTGGGTTACCTGACGAGCGTGGAGCCGCGGCGTAACGTGCTGGTGCGGCCACCAGTGGCCAATATTGATCAGGCGGTGCTGGTCACGGCTGCCGCAGAGCCGGCGTTTTCCAGCAATTTACTGGATCGCTTCTTGGTGTACTTGGAAGGCAAGCACATTGAACCGCTGGTTTACCTGACCAAGACGGATTTGCTAAGCGACGCCGACTATGCCAAACTGCAGCCCGTTCTGGCGGGGTACGAAGCCGCGGGCTATAAAGTGTTCGCGCCGCGCGTGGCTTTTGCAGAAGAGTCGTTGCAGGCTCTGCACGCCATCTTTTCCGGCAAGCTAACCATTTTTACGGGGCAAACCGGGGCGGGCAAATCGACCCTGATTAACCATTTGGACCCAGGCTTGCAACTAGCGACGGGTGAGATTTCCAAAAGTCTGGGTCGCGGGAAGCACACGACCCGCACGACAGACCTGTATCCGGCCGATGGCGGCCTTTTGGCGGACACACCGGGCTTTTCCTCACTGGGGCTCCTAGATGTCACCCTAGATGATTTACGCGACCGGTTCCCCGAGTTCGTGCGTTACGCCGGTGATTGCAAGTTCCGCAGTTGCCAGCACGTGAACGAGCCAAAATGTGCGGTGAAGGCCGCACTAGAAGCCGGCGAAATCATGCAGAGTCGTTACGATAACTATTTGCAGTTCCGGGCAGAGCTGAGCAATCAGCGTCCTGTTTACGGCAAAAATTAACAAGCAGCCATCATCTCGCAAAGAGGTGGTGGCTGTTTTGCTGTCCGTCAGCGTAAGTCATGAAACTTTCATCCGCAAGGATGCAGGAATTGAAAATAGTGGGGTAGACCGAAGGTCGGGTCTGGTGCGGATTGGCTTCGCGGGCAGGAACTCCGTTAGCGGGGACCGTTCCAGCCGGCTACGCCGTCTTCCACTGGGGATATTGCCGCAGGCCCAGCGTCAATATCCCGCTCCCGATAAAATTGGCGGTGTACCCCCCCGACGAAAATCATGTCGGGAATACACCGCCAATTTTATTTTCGCTAACTCCGTCCCTGCCCGCTACGCCAATCCCCCCAGACCCT
>NZ_RHNR01000022.1 GCF_003946025.1 Lacticaseibacillus songhuajiangensis
ACATCAACGAACCGGCAGACACAGTGACAATGACCCAACACCTTCTGTCACCGTGATTTCAATCTCTAATTGAGGTCAATGTGACTCGTAACCGTCGCGCAATCGTTAGTCGTACTGTCCCCACTCAATAACGTGTCGGCCACGGAGATTGTGGTGCGCTTGGGCGAAGCGCAGGGAACGGAGTCGGGCGAAAAGATGATTGTCTGGAGACAGGACGGCCGCACTTGCCGTCGTGGCTGCACACAATCATCTCGGGAGCGCGGAGTTGACGCTGTTCTTGCGGCAACTCCGCCAGCGGAAGACCGCGATAGCGGGCTGAAGCGATCCCCGCCCGACGTAGTTCCCGGAGCGCAGCCCAAGCGCAACACCACCGGAGTTGCCGACCCCACCGCCTTGCGGCGTTATGAAAACTGCTTAAAGTGCAAAACTCACCCTTGCGGGCACGGACTTACGCTGACGGACGGCGACAAAATCATCAGCACAACAAAAAAGCACCTGCCAAAGGCAGATGCTTTTTCGAGGTGTTATTAGTCGAGGATTTCGGTAACAACACCGGCACCGACAGTACGGCCACCTTCACGGACGGTGAACTTCGTGCCGAGTTCGATAGCAACTGGTGCAATCAAGTCGACTTCGAAGGTTACACGGTCACCAGGCATAACCATTTCAACGCCATCTGGAAGTTCGATGACACCGGTTACGTCAGTCGTGTGGAAGTAGAACTGAGGACGGTAGTTGGAGAAGAATGGCGTGTGACGGCCACCTTCGTCCTTTGTCAAGATGTAGACTTCACCCTTGAACTTGTTGTGAGTCTGGATTGAACCTGGCTTAGCCAGAACCTGCCCACGTTCAACCTGGTCGCGGTTGATACCACGAAGGAGAACACCGACGTTGTCCCCAGCTTCACCAAGGTCAAGCGTCTTACGGAACATTTCAAGACCAGTAACAGTGGACTTGAGAACGTCTGGCTTCAAACCAACGATTTCAACTTCGTCACCAACGTGAACGGTACCACGGTCGATACGACCAGAAGCAACGGTACCACGACCGGTGATTGTGAAGACATCTTCAACAGGCATAAGGAAAGGCTTGTCAGTGTCACGAACTGGAGTTGGGATGTATTCGTCAACTGTGTCCATGAGTTCTTCGATAACCTTAACCTGTTCTGGGTCGCCTTCAAGAGCCTTGAGTGCGGAACCCTTGATAACAGGAATGTCGTCACCAGGGAAATCGTATTCGCTGAGAAGTTCACGAACTTCCATTTCAACGAGGTCAACGAGTTCGTCGTCATCAACAAGGTCAGTCTTGTTAAGGAATACAACGATGTAGTCAACACCAACCTGACGAGCGAGCAGAATGTGTTCGCGAGTCTGTGGCATAGGACCATCAGTTGCGGCAACAACGAGAATAGCACCGTCCATCTGGGCAGCACCGGTGATCATGTTCTTGACATAGTCAGCGTGCCCTGGGGCGTCGATGTGCGCGTAGTGGCGCTTTTCAGTTTCGTATTCAACGTGGGCCGTGTTGATGGTGATACCACGTTCCTTTTCTTCTGGCGCAGCATCGATGCTTGCGAAGTCAGTAGCCTTTGAAAGACCCTTGTCAGCAAGTACCTTAGAAATAGCAGCGGTCAGAGTGGTCTTACCGTGGTCAACGTGACCAATCGTACCAATGTTAACGTGTGGCTTGGTGCGGTCGTAATGTTCTTTTTCAGCCATGAAAAAACGAACCTCCTGAGTGTTTTGTAAGAAACCAGGACAGTCGTCTATCCCGAGAATTCTTTACGTATTAGTGTACTACATATTATTCAGAAACACAAAGATGTATTTCTTCTGGAAACAATTTCCAAGTGAGATTATAGCGGGTTTTCATACCCATGTAAACCAAGTAATGACCGTTATCATACGATTTTCATCAATTAAGGCCATTGCTGACGATTTCGGCCTGCGAATTCATCCATTTTAAGAGTTCCGCCGTGCTCTCGTCCCCCGTATCACGCCCAATTAGCGCTGTTGCGAATTTTGCGGGATCTGAAATTAATTTTTCAGTAAGAGGATAAATCATGCCCAGCATCAGTTGCACCATCTCGTCTGGAAACTCCGGTGCCTGCTGACGCACCTGCCCGCGCACTGCCTGGGAAACTGAATCCTCCCCCAGCGCTTTGGCAAAATGTGGATTATAGGTGTAATGCTTATCCGCAATCTGAAGTGCAAGCTCTTCATTCACCCCGAGAACTCGCGCCCACACAATCAAGGTGGTGCGTACAAATGGGTGAATGCTGTCATCTCGCAACGCGGCCACAACGGCTGGACCAGCCGCCGTCACCGGAATACGCGGTAGCTCTGCTCGCAAGATCTGTTCCTGCTCGTACAGAGGAAAGCCGCCAAGATGACTCACCCGCCGCACGGTATCAGCAATCAGCCGCGAGTGTGCTTTGGTGTAAGTCGCCGTCACGTTGTCGAGACGGATGGTAAATAAATCCGCTTCGTCTTCGTCAAAGGCATTGATAATTGCGCGCTGACAGAATTCGAAGTTCGGCAGCGCCACGCCCGCGTCCATCAAGAACGTCCGGCCGAACTGCAGTGCGCAGAGTGCGTCAAGATTGCGATAAATTAGGTCTTCAGCGGCCTGATTTTCACTAACTTTGAGGTAGGCACGCCCTAAACGTACCAGCGCTTTGCGTTCTCGCACCATATCGCTGGGGTTGCCCCCAGCGGCAAAATACTGTTCAAACAAATCGATTGCGTTGCGATACTCACCCGCGTCATAGCGCGCATAGGCATTCTTACGCAATTGATCCAGGTCGGCCTCTTCTGAAAACTTCAGCAGCTTCCCCATTGGTGCACCTACTGCCGCTTAGCGCTGTTCTGGCTAACTTCCATAATCACTGGCAGGATAACCGGACGCCGCTTAGTTTGTTCAAACAGGAAACGGGACAAAGCGTCGCGCACATTCTGCTTCAGGTGACCCCAATCGAATTCCTTATTGTCCAAATCCTTTTGCACGGTGTCTGCCACCATATTGCCACATTCAGCAAGCAGGTCCTTGCTGGTCTTAATGTAAACAAAACCGCGACTTTGAATCTTCGGCCGAGCCACAACGCGCTTCTTCTTGCGGTCAATCGTCACAACGGCAATCATGATGCCATCTTCAGACAACATTTTGCGATCGCGGAGCACAATGTTTCCAATGTCGCCGACACCAATGCCGTCAATCATGGTGTTCCCCGCTGGTGCTGAACCAGAAATGTTGAGCTTACCCTTGTTCAGGCTGATGATGTCACCAATCCGCGGAATAATGACGTGCTCGGCATCCAAACCGACTTCACCAGCAACTTCCGCATGGGCGGCGAGCTGCCGGTATTCACCTTCAACCGGAATCAGGTACTGAGGGTGCAGCATGTTGATGAGCAGCTGCAGGTCCTGCTTGGACCCGTGCCCAGAAACGTGCGCCTTATCGAAGACGGTCTTCACTTCACCACCAGCACGGTAAATCAGGTCCTTGGTGCGGGCCAAGGTAGTTTCCATTGCGTGGGAAGGCGTCGATACGATGTAGATCAAATCGCCATCCGTAATGGAAACGGAGCGATGCCGTGAGCTGGCCATCCGCTGCAGAGACTTCAAAGGTTCACCCATGCGGCCAGTTTCAAGCACAACTGTGGCTTCAGGATCCAAATCCTTCATTTCCTTAGTGGTGGCCAAAATATCTGGGTCTGGCAACTTCAGGTAGTTCATCTTGAGCGCGGTACGCACAATCTTCTCCACGTCGCGGCCGGTCAAAACAACTCGGCGGTGACTAGCAGCCGCCGCGTTCAGCACCTGCTGTACGCGCATGATGTTGCTGGCAACGCTAGCGACAATGATCCGGCCCGTGTGGTACTGGAACGCTTCATTAATGGAGTCAGAAATCTCCCGCTCGCTGGCCGTCTGGTATGGTGACTCAGCATTGGACGAGTCGGACAGCAGTGCCAGAACCTTCTTTTCGCCAATCCGCGCAATGCGGCTGTAGTCGGTCTGGTACATTTTGCTTGCACTCTGGTCGAACTTGAAGTCCCCTGTGTAAACAACCTGGCCAACCGGCGTGCCAATCACGATTCCCAGTGAACCAGGAATCGAGTGCGTCGTCTTGAAGAAGCTGACGGTCACGTTCTTGAAATCAATCGCTGACTTCTCGTTGATGACGTGGAAGTTGTGGAACTTCTTAGTCTTCGGGTGCTGCGTCGTGTACATCTTGGCGAGCGCAATGGTGAGCTCGCTACCGAAAACAGGCACCTTGTGGTCAGCGAGGAAGTATGGCAGCGCACCAATGGCGTCTGCATGCCCATGCGTTAAGAAGATACCGACAACCTTATCCGCATTCTCCTGCAGGTAAGTCATGTCTGGAATGACCACGTCAATCCCCATCAAATCACTATCTGGGTATTTCAGCCCAAAATCACAAATAAAAATCTGATCGTCAACTTCAAGTGCGTACATGTTCTTACCACTTTCACGCACACCACCGAGGACGACCAAGTTCAGTTTAGTCATTGTTTCACCTCAAAAAATTTTTGTTTCCCATTCGGGACTCGAAACTAAAGCACTTGTGTCTAGTCTACCACAGTGTGCGCATCAGTAGTGACTCACTTTGCGGGGCGACAGTGCGTCGACCCGCATCGCCGTCAAGCAGTGATTTTGTTACTGTACACCAGTTCGTCCAACGGTTTGTTGTAGTCGAGCTGCGCCGAATTGTTTTCTGTGCTTAGCCCAACTTAGTCTGCGGGCTATTCGCCCGCCGCCAAAGTTACGCTAATGCTCAAAATCAACCCGTTCGGCTTCGCTTCGTCCATAAAAAAGAACCCGGAGCAGATGCTCCGGATTCCCTTGGCAGTTCACAAATATTAGTGACGCAGACCGAGACTCTTGATGAGTTCACGGTAACGAACGACATCGGTCTTGCGCAGGTAGGCAAGAAGGTTACGACGCTGACCAATCTTCTTAAGAAGACCAACATATGAGTGGTGGTCCTTCTTGTGAACACTGAGGTGATCGTTCAGGGACAGGATGTCCGCGGTGAGAACCGCAATCTGAACTTCTGGTGAACCAGTGTCACCATCATGACGTGCGTACTTAGCGATGATTTCGTTCTTCTGCTGCTTAGAGATAGCCATTATGCTATACCACCTTAATTAGATTATTTGATATTGCCCGAGACTGAGTAAGACGCCGGTGGAGCGTCAGACTAAGTGAGGGTTCGCAATACGTTATGAAGTTTACATTAGCGGACGCAAACTTGCAAGTCTGCCCGAGAAAAGCTTTTGATTTGCATTGCAAGCGGGCGCGTCCTTCTGTATAATGGCGTATGTTGAAACTTGGCAGTTTGCAACTTATTAAAAAATCACCATTCGGAGGTGAAACAGATGCCACAGATTAAATCAGCTAAGAAGCGTGTCCTTACTCAGGAAGCAGCTCGCCAGCGTAATGCTTCACAGCGTAACGCAATGCGTTCTGCCGTTAAGAACTTTAAGGCCGCTAAGGCTACCAACGCCGATAACGCAGCAGACCTTTTCAAGACTGCTACCCGCGCAATCGACATGGCCAAGAGCAAGGGCCTCATCCACAGCAACAAGGCCGGCCGCGACAAGAGCCGTCTTGCAGCTTTGAACAACAAGTAAACGCAATTAAAGCCCGCCGGTCTGACCGACGGGCTTTTTGTGTGCCTACAAGTTCAATCCTAAGCGCCATAAATTTTGTTGTTACCGGCAAACTGCAAAACAAACAGTTCGAAGCCGAGCTTCTTATCAACCGTCCCCCGCTTCATCGCCGCCTCTGTGTTCACCAGCATCATGTACGCGGCGTCCAAATCCTCAGAGCGTAAATGTTGAACGGTGCGCCAGGCCAACTTCACCCGGTAAGGATGAACACTGAGTCGCTCGGCAGCCGCCCCTTGCGTGTAACCACGGGCAACGAACGCCGCAATCTGCACCAGCAGACGGAACTGGCCTTCAAGCAGTGCCACCAACCGCAGTGGTTCTTCTTTCTGTGCCAAAAGGTCACGGTACTGCCCCAAGGCGGCGGTTACATCCCGACGCAAAACCGCATTGACCAGGTCGAACACGCTGTCGCTAAGCTGCTTGGGCACCAGTTTCGTGACTGCCGCTGCGTCAATCACCGCGTTGTTTTGCCCGTAAATCACTAGTATCGGCAGCACGGCAGCCATTGCGGAATAATCGCCCTGCGTCCGCGCAACCAGCGCGTTGATGCCCTCCGCGTTGATATTTACGCCTGCTTGCCGTAAATCATCACGAATTGCCGCGCGGGCTTTGTCCTCGGTCATGACACCGGCATCAATAATCGTGGCGACCTTTTTAACTGCCTTGCTAATCTTCTTACGGGCATCAATCTTGGCACCAGGCACGACCAGAACCAAAATCGTAGACGGCAGCGGATCTTTAAGGTACGCCGCCAATTCCGCGATGGCTTCCTCCTGCTTCGCGCCCGCACCACTGGCGGTCAAAAATTCGGCGTTGTTAATCACGACTTCCCGATAATCCCCGAAGAACGGGGGTTCAGACGCTTCACCGACGGGCTGAGCAAGCGGTGTCTCGTGACCATCGTAGACACCATAATTCATGCTCAGCATGTCTTCTGGAATCAAGGATTTTAAGAGTCGCTTGCTTGCGTCGGCAACCGCAGACTCCTCCCCCTGAATCAGGTAAACGGGCGCCACTTCGCCCTGCTGCAGTTGCTGTTTTAACTGTTTAAGATTAAGCATGCCGCCATCGTCCCCCATTTTGATTACTCATGATTTTCTCGCCGATACATATGCACCGTATTTGCTTCAACCCAGATCATACCCGTCTCATCCGTGCGCAGCAGTGGCGCCTGCTGCTGCACCGTACTGGCCACCATGGCACTCGGCAACTTGTTAAATCCGCTGGTAAGTGCCTCAACAAATACCGTTTGTGGCTGCATTTGCTTCAGCAGTGCAGCGCTCACGCCCGCTTGAGCACCATGCGCACCCAGAACGGCAAAATGCACGGGTAAATGTGCCGTTTGCACTGCGCCCTGCTGGACTGTGGCAGGGACACTCGTGTTAATCAACCAATTTTTATTGTCAATTTTAGCATACATTAGCAGGCCACCCCGCGTTTTGCGCCCACTCGTTGCCAGAATTTGCAGTTGCAGGCGCCCGAGGGGTAGTGCAGTCCCCGGATGCACGGTCAACACTGGCGCCTGCTGCTGCCGTAATGCACGGCGAACAAGACGCGTCTGACTTGCAGCGGTTGTGGTCAGCAGCAGCCGCGGCCGCATTGCTGCAATCAAGGGGCGCGCATCCCCCACGTACTGCCGGGTTGCCGGTGCCAGCACCAATGCATCGAGGCGCGCAATCCCGCGGGCGTGCAAATAATTGACGATAACGCGGTCTACCTTTTGGCTGCTGAGTTGTAAATCATTCCCGCCGCTGCCAATTAACACGGCCTGGCGCTTGAATGGTGCCTCAATGAGCACCGCCTCACCACTGCCAAGCGCAAACATGCTGACACGCCAGCTGGGGCGCCAATTCAACACCACAACGGTGACCGCGATGGTTGCAAGTAGCGGCCACCGCTGCTTTTTGCCTAAGTACAGCAACAAGGTCAGCGTCAAAAGCAGGGCCAAAATGGCCGGCAACTGGCCGGTGAGCACGTAGCCTGGCATTGCGGCCAAGTGGTGCAGAAGTTGATCTAAAAATAGAAATGCGCGGTTCACTGCCCCCACCAACGGGCAGTGCGGCCAGAGCACCAGTACCAGAAGTAGCGGCATGATGACGGTCTCAAACAGGGGCATGAGCAAAAAATTGAAGCAAAACGTGAGCACGTGTACTCCGTACACGCCACTGAGCAGTGTGGGTGTACTCACCGCTGCCATGGTGAGGCACTGTTTAAGTCCACCAGCCTGCTCGCACACGATGAGTACAAGCGTGAGTAAATAGGTGAGCTGGCCGCCCATCGTCGCCAAAATTTGTGGCCGCCATAACAAATTGCCCCCGAGCACCAGACAGTAACAATCGAATGTGGTCAGCGGCAAGTGCCACTTGCTCGCCCCGATTGCGAGTATGCGCATCACCACCGCCCGCAGCAAGCCAGTACTCATGGGAATAATGATGAGTAATGCTGGCAATGCCGCCAGTAACAGGTTATCGCAGGCCTCCTTGGTCACCCGTAAGCGGCACAGGACGCCATACGCCAGGCCGACAATGGCGAAGATGTGCAGTCCCGAAACTGAACATAGGTGCAAAATACCCAACTTGCTGAAATCCGTACGCATATCCGCCGCGTCCTCATTCATCACGCCTAAGAGAAGCGCTTGGGCGTATGCGCGAACGCGATCCGGCAATTGCGCAATGCGTCTCAAGATACCCAAGCGCAAACGCTGCAGTGTGTTCAACAAGCCGCCACCAGCCGCACGTGTAAATTGTAGCTTGCCCAACTTTACCTGGTAGGCCTGATGGTTTTGTTGCCACGCGAACGTACGATAATTGAATTCTGCCAAGTTTTGTGGTGCGGCAATCCGCGCTGATTTGAGCCAACGCAAGCGCACTGGACCCGCAAAGCGGGCTATCTCCTGCCGCTGCTTTGTTGTGACATCCACAATGCCGGTCACGGGCACGCCGTTGGCTGCTTGACCGCTGAAACTGGCCCAGTTGTCTTGCACTTGCCACGAGGCAGCTTGCACCGTCACCTCCCCGCGCGGCGCTGGCGGGCGACGCATGAGTGCCCGTTCGTGAAGGCCACTACATAAGCCCAGGGCAACAATCAAAGCTAAGAGAACCGGTGCCATCCGGCAGGCTTTGCCGAGACCTAAGAGTACACAAATAATACCAAGCAGCGGTTGTCCCAGGCAGCACTGCTGCACCCCCAGCAACAGCAATACCCCGCCCACAAGCTGGCTACTCACGGGCCGACCATAACCTTTGGTGCAATATCCGCAAAAATTTTGTCCCCAATTCCGCTAATGTCTTTGAGTTCGTCAACTTTCTTGAAACCACCATGCTGATTGCGATAATCGATAATGTCCTGTGCCCGCTTTGGACCTACGCCAGAGATGGTCTGTAGTTGCTCCGTCGTCGCAGAATTCAGGTCAATAGTCGCCGCAGCTGAGCTTGCGTTTACCGCGCCGCCACTACTCGTCGCCGCTGTCGTTGCCGCTGCAGCCGAACTACCTGCCGGTGGTGCAGCGCTACTTGCGCCTTTAGTTGGCACCGTCAAATTTTCCTGATCTTTGGCAATCTTAGCGAGATTAATGCCGCTGACATCGGCGTCCTTGCTGAGACCGCCAGCACTTTGCACCACGTCCGCCCAGCGCATCTGGCGCCGAATTGGGTACAAGCCTGGATGGCGGACCGCCCCCGCAACGTACACATAGGCCTGCTCGGATTTGGCCGTCGTCACGTGTGAACTGGCCTTAACAGTTTCATGCCGACTTGTCGCGGCCGCCGCTATCAACTTGCTCTGCTGTGCATTTTGCTGGTTGTGATACCACAAATAGCCGCCCCCACACACCAGCATGACGGCTAGACCGATGGCCAAGTAGCGCCAATTTGCCTTGATGAACTCGAACTGTTCTTCAATCATCATCGCCCCCTTCGCTATTAATTCAGCGAAAAGACACAAAAACACCCCGCGGTCGGGGTGTTCAGAAAGTTTATTTCTTTACGAGGTAATCAATCGCATCTTGCAAGCGGCGGACCGGAATGATTTTCATCTTGGTCCCCATCTTTTTGGCTGCCTTCTTCGCCGCCGTGTAATTGTTGACGTAGGTCGGATCTAGCTTCAGCAAAGATTTGGTGGCAGGCACATCTGGTGCAAAGAAGATGGTGGCGCCAGCCTTGCTGGCTGCGTACACCTTCTTATCAATACCACCGATAACGCCGACGACACCTGCATCGTCAATGGTCCCAGTGCCCGCAACCGTGCGGCCCCGCCGCAAGTCGCGCCCGCTTATCTGGTCGTAAGTCTCCAGAGCGAACATCAGGCCAGCACTCGGGCCACCGATGCTCCCGGCATCGATTTTGACCTTGGGCGTGCTCTGCACACTGGTGTGATCCGTTAAAGTAATGCCCAGTCCGGCTCGCTTCGTCCCTTGCAGGTGAATCAGCGGCCGGCTAACCGTTTGGCGCTTACCGGCATGCGTGAAGGTCACACTCACCTTGGTCCCCGCTTTGTAGCGTTTAATCGCATCGACGTAATCCTGAGCCTTCGTGTAGTGCACACCATTAATCGCAGTGATGGTGTCACCCAGATGCAAGTCGCCCGCAAAAGCCGAGTTCTTTTGAATCGACATGACCAGAATACCTTGGTATATCAACTTAACGGGTTTGCCCGCCGCCTTGAACGCCGCAACGGTTGCCGCGTTGGCCGCACCTTTAATGTAGTAGTTTTGCAGCTCATCGTACTCTGCAGAACTACTGCTTCCCATTAATTCTTGTTTGCTGACAGTATCGGCAAAGGGCTGAAAGTGTCCCCATAGTAGCATCGCCGGACTCGCCGGACCAATCACGCCCACGGTCATGAGCCGGTAACTGCCCTTATCGCGATCCTTGACACCCTCAACGTGCACAAATTTACTGAGCGCGTCAGCACCACCCGGTACCTCGATGTAGTAGTTGGTCGGGACAAAAATCAGGCCGAGAACCACCAGAATGCCGATGAACCAAGCGAGATATTTGCGCCATCTAGTCTGTTTGCGTTTTGTCATTGGCTGCCCCCATCTTCTGACGCAGAGCCGCAGCCACATTCGGAGTTACAAAATCCGTCACGTCGCCGCCAAAGGTTGCCACTTCTTTGACAATACTGGAGGCAATGCCTTGCTCCGGTGCGCGTGTTGGCAGCAGTACCGTCACAATCTCTGGCGCCAGCTTCGCATTGGCCAGCGCAATTTCATTTTCAAAGGTGTAATCAGAAGCATTGCGCAAGCCGCGCACAATGAATCCCGCGTGGAGTTCACGCGCAATGTCGACGGTGAGGGCACCGGCATGGGCCTGCACACTCACGTTGGGCAGATCCGCGGTGGCCTCTGTAATTAAGGCCACCCGCTCTGCAGGCGTAAACAAAGCCTGCTTACTGGTGTTGGTCATCACCGTCACAATCACTTCATCAAACAGGTCAGCACTGCGCGCAACGGTTGCGAGGTGGCCCTTAGTAAACGGATCAAAACTACCAGGAAAAATCGCGATTTTTGCCATGCTAATCTTCCTTCCGCAAAATCATCACTTGCGCCACGGAATAGGTCTGATGCCGCACAATCTGGTAACCCGGAATCGTTTCGGGATAATCAACGTCCGTCCCGGTTTCCACCAGCACCGTGGCACCAGGAGCGAGCAAATCGCCGTTAATGAATTCGGCCAGTTGCGCGAGCACCTTTTGCTTAGCGTATGGCGGATCCATCAGGATCAGGTCAAATTGCTGCTGACTTGCAGCAAAATTGCTGATAGCGCGTTCCACCGGCTGTTTCAAAACCGTGAACTTGTCTTCAGACTTGGTCAGCCCGACGTTTTCCCGAATGGTTTTGATAGCCGCGTATGCAGAATCAACGAGCGTCGCGTGGTCCATCCCCCGCGAAACTGCCTCAATACCCAGACCGCCTGTCCCTGCGTACAAGTCTAGCGCCTGACCGCCATCAAAGTAGGGGCCAATCATATTGAACATTGACTCTTTAATTTTGTCCGCAGTCGGACGGGTACCGTTACCGGGCACCATCGCCAGTCTGCGGCCCCGGAATTCACCACTAATTACCCGCATGTTGTTTCCTCCTTATGTAGTGGGACGGCAATCGCCGCTTACCGCCGAAAGCAAGACGCGCCAAGCCAGAATCCTGAATTCCGGACCCAACTTGACGCATCCTCCTCAAGGCGGCCACAATCAGCCGTCCTCAATGGTTAATCTTCGTTCGCCGTTTCCTTCGAATAGCTCGTGCGCAGGTCGGGCCGCGCAGACGGTTCAACCTTCTTCACAAAGCGCAGGTGTGCCAATTTGCTGGACAATTCCGCAATCGCGTCCTCATCCACGTACAACACGGCGTACTTCATTTTTTTGGAGGCGTACATGAGGCTCCCGTAATGCCGCAACTGCTTGAGTTGCCGCAGAGAGTAGAGCCACACGATAAGGCCCCTTCTTTTCCTTGGTACGTCCATTACTATCGCTCCTTAGTTCGCAATTGTTGCTAGTAGTTCGTCGCTTTGGACCAGTGAGCCCTCTTCGACGTAGACGTGCTTGATGGTGCCGTCCTTCAAGGCATGCACGGTTGTTTCCATCTTCATGGCTTCGGAAACAAAGAGTGCCTCACCCTTCTTCACTTGCTGTCCAGGCTCGACCATGACCTGCAAGATACGGCCGGCCATTGGTGCACCAACCTGATTCTTGTTACCTGGTTCAGCAATTTGCAGTGCCCCATCGGCGTGCTGGTTGGCGGCATCCCGCAATTCAATCTCACGCTTTTGCCCGTTAACGGTGAAGTACAGCGTGCGCAAGCCCGTTGCATCGGCTTCACCAATGGCATCCAGGCGAATCACGTAAGTTTGGCCATCCGTAATTGGCACATTGATGGTCTGACCAACCCGCATCCCCTCAAAGAAGATTGGAGTGTCCAGGTGCGTCACAGGACCAAACTTCACCCGGTTCTTCGCGTAGTTCGTAAAGACATCTGGGTAGAGCAGGTAAGCGAGCACGTCCTGCGTGTCCGGATTCTTGATACCAGCCTCAATCAATTGCTGCCGTACTGCGTCAAAATCAGCCGGTGGCAACAACTTACCGGGGCGCTCCGTCAGGGGCTGTTCACCCTTCAGTACCAGCTTTTGCAGCTGCTTCGGGAAGCCAAACGGTGGCTGGCCGAGTTGGCCACGGAAGAAGTCAACGACGGATTCTGGGAAGTCCAGAGATTCGCCACGTTCGAGGACGTCCGCTGCACTCAAGTCATTTTGCACCATGAACAGGGCCATGTCACCCACAACCTTGGAACTTGGGGTGACCTTGATGATGTCCCCAAACAAGTCGTTGACCTCGGCGTACTTCGCCATCACCTGGTTGAAGTCGCTGACGCCCAAACTGTGTGCCTGCTGCTGCAGGTTGGTGTACTGACCGCCCGGCATTTCCACATCGTAAATCTTGGTGAGTGGTCCGGAAACATGGTTAGCAAAGTCCTCGTAGTACGGCCGAATCTGGCGGAAATAGTCACTCACGTGCTCTGCGGCTTCAATATCGAGCTGCGGCTGACGGGCGTTGCCCTGCATCGCGTGATACAGACTTTCCATGCCTGGCTGACTGGTCGTTGACGCGAATGCAGATTGTGCCACGTCCACAATGTCCACGCCAGCGTCGGCGGCGGCAATGTACGTTGCCACCCCGGTCCCAGTCGTGTCATGAGTGTGCAGGTGCACGGGAATCGTCACGGCATCCTTGAGCGCCGCAATCAGAACCCGCGCAGCACCAGGTGTCAGCAACGCTGCCATGTCCTTAACGGCCAAAATATCGGCTCCCGCGGCCTCGAGCTGCTTAGCCAGATCCACGTAGTATTGCAAGCTGTAACGTGGGTGCGCATCACTAATGATGTCCCCCGTGTAGCAGATTGTGGCTTCAGCTATTTTGCCGGTCTCCTTGACTGCATCAATACTTGGCTGCAGTTGCGGGAGCCAGTTTAGGCTATCGAAGATGCGGAAGACGTCAATCCCCGTCTTCGCAGCTTCACGAATGAAGCCTTTGATGACGTTGTCGGGGTAGTTCTTGTAGCCGACCGCGTTACTACCGCGAAAGAGCATCTGCAGCAAAGTGTTCGGCATTGCCTGGCGCATTTTGGCCAAACGCTCCCATGGGTTTTCGGCGAGGAAGCGGTAGGCAACGTCGAAGGTCGCCCCGCCCCACATCTCAGAAGAAAACAGGTTCGGCAGACTGGCTTCAAAATCGCTAGCCACGCGCAACATGTCCTGCGTCCGCATGCGGGTCGCAAACAGGCTCTGGTGGGCGTCACGGAAGGTAGTGTCCGTCAGCAGCAATTCTGGCTGCTGGAGAATGAAGTCGCTCACGCCCTTGGCGCCCTTGTCCGCCAGCAGATGCACGAGGTTCGGCTGCTGCCGCGCCGGCTGCTGATCTGCTGGCAACGGCTTGTATTCGAGCTGCTGGTAAACCTGCGGCTTGTGCGGTTCCTTGCCCTGGAAGCCGTTGACCGTCACGTCGCCAATGTAGTTGATCAGTTCATTACTACGACTGCGCGGCTTGCTGAAGTCAAAAAGTTCTGGTGAGTTGTCAATGAAGCGCGTTTCCGCCATGCCGCTCTTGAATACAGGGTGGTTAATCACGGCTTCTAGGAATGGCAAGTTCGTCTTCACACCAATGATCCGGAATTCATTCAGTACCCGGCTCATTTTGGCCCGGGCCGCCTCAAAATTAAAACCGGTTGCCCCCACCTTAACCAGCAAGGAGTCGAAGAATGGTGTGACCACGGCGCCCGCATAAGCGTTCCCGACGTCAAGACGCACACCCAAACCACCTGGAGAACGGTAGGTCGTGATGGTCCCGGTGTCTGGCATAAAGTTGTTCAGTGGATCTTCAGTCGTAATGCGGCACTGAATTGCGGCACCCTTAAAGCTCAGCTCATCCTGCGTTGGCCAGCCGAGGTCGGCTTGCAAGTCAGCCCCAGCGGCAACCCGCAATTGTGCCTGCACAATATCCAAGCCGGTGATGGCTTCGGTAACCGTGTGTTCAACCTGCACGCGCGGGTTCACTTCGATGAAGTAGAACTGGTCGCCTTCAACGAGAAATTCAACAGTGCCGGCGTTCTCATAGTGCATCGCAGCCATGAAATTAGCGGCAGCGGTGCAAATTTTGTTCCGCAGTGCCAGCGGCAACCCGACTGCAGGCGCGATTTCAACGACCTTCTGGTTCCGCCGCTGCACGGAACAGTCACGTTCAAAGAGGTGCATGAGGTGTCCGTGGCTATCCCCCATTACCTGCACTTCAATGTGTTTGGCGTGTTCGATGTAGCGTTCGATGTACATCCGGCCATCGCCGAAGCTGGTCATGGCTTCGGACTTTGCTAGTGGGTAATCCTTTTCCAATTGCTCCTGATTGCGGATAATGCGCATCCCGCGACCGCCGCCACCCATGGCGGACTTGAGCATCAGCGGAAAGCCATACTTATCGGCAAACGCCTGAATTTCGGCAAAATCTTCCGTTGGTTCCGGCGTGCCCGGAATGGTTTGCAGTCCGTTTGCAACAGCGGCTTGCTTAGCCGCCACTTTGTCCCCAAACGTCCGCAATAATTCCGTGCTGGGACCGACAAAAGTGATGCCGGCGGCGCGCACCTTGGCGGCAAACTCCGCATTCTCACTCAGCAGACCATAGCCAGGGTGAATGGCATCTGCACCACTTTCCTTGGCAATCCGGATAATGTCGTCCATGTCCAGGTATGCCGCGATGGGCTCCTTACCTTCACCAACCAGGTAGCTTTCCTGCGCCTTAAAGCGGTGAATGGAGAGACCATCCTCCTTGGCGTAGATTCCGACGGTTTTGAGACCTAATTCCTCACTCGCGCGAAAAATGCGAATTGCAATTTCACTGCGGTTAGCCACGAGCACCTTATGCATCTGCATTAACATCCCTTTCCAATTCACGCTGATGGGATTCACGCGCCGAAACGTTCAGCACGAGCCCAATCGCTACTGATAATACAAGCAAACTACTACCACCATAACTGATGAATGGCAGTGTCACCCCAGTGATCGGTAAAACCCCAACCACAGCACCGACGTTAAACGTCGTCTGAACAAAAATCATGGTCGCAATTCCGTACATGAGCAGCGTGTGGTACACGCTCTTGGCCCGGATTCCGACTAAGATGATGCGCCAAATGAGGAAGAACAGCAGTCCCACCACAAAGATAGCGCCAATGATGCCGAGCTCCTCCGCAATAATTGCGAGAATAAAGTCAGTGTATGGTTCCGGCAGGTAGCCAAGTTTCATCGTACTATTGCCCAAGCCAACGCCGAACCACCCACCATGGTTGATGGCGTACATGGAGTTAACTAGTTGTTTCCCAGCACCTTGCTGCATCTGAAACGGGTGTGCGACTGCCAGGAAACGCTTACCCATGTAATTTTTCGACAGTAAAGAGGAAAACTTAGTCAACATGAGATAAACGATGCCACCAATCCCAGCAATGCTAATCCCAAAAGCACTAAGTCCAATTTTGACCGGAAAACCACTGGAGAAAAACAGCACTGCGGCAATGGCGGTCACAATCGCCATCCCCCCAGTATCCGGCTGCATGAAAATCAAAATGATAATCAGCATCACCGTCAGAAAAGGTCCAATCGACACCTTGATGGTTTTGATAGGCCCCACGCTCTGAATATAACGCTGCCGATTGCTCAGCAAATGTGCGAGGTACAAAATGACCACCATCTTCGCAAACTCAGCGGGTTGAATGTTAATGGGCCCCACCGGAATCCACGCGCTCGCGCCGTTAACCGACTGGCCCTTGGCGAGTAAGTAAATCAAACTGACAATGGTCAACACTAACAGAATTAGCAGGAGTATTGGATTACGCCAATGCTTCAACTTAAAGAAGAAAACAAGCGCCACTAGGATCAGCCCGACCAGGACGAACATTGCCTGCTTGATGAGATAAGTTGTTGGCGCCTGGTGGTACAGGTTCACGACGTAGGTACTACTTGCCGAGTACACCATGATGATACTAATCCCGCACAAAACGAGATACGGTACCAACACGAAATAGTCTATATGGCGTAATTTCCAGCTCACAATCATCGCCCTTTCGACAGAATAATTATCAACTATTATAGCATAGCGTCACGGTGAACTCGCTAATATAGACACGAACGTTGTAATTTTACGATAATCGTTCGTTATTCCCAGCTAACGCTGTCCATCAGCGTAAGTCATGAAACTTTCATCCGCAAGGATGCTGGGAATGAAAGCTGCTGTTAGACCGAAGGTCGGAACTGGGCCGAATTAGCTTCGCTCCCGGGAAGGGTGTGCGTGGGACCGTTTCAGCCAGCTTCGCTGTCTTCCACTGGCGATTTTGCCGCAGACCCACCGGCAAAATCCCGCTCCTAACGAAAATGGCGGTGTACATTTCGCCCGAAGTTCATGTGCGAAACATACACTGCCATTTTCGCGGGCACGCACACCCTTCCCGTCCGCTGCCGCCAATCCGACCCAGTTCCGACGAGCATTCACACGACTGTGGTGACGAAAGTTTCAGGTTACACTAGCGGAATCACCAAACGAAGATGGACAAGCACTGGAAACAGTGGTGCAGCAATCTGTACACTGCGCTCTCGAGCGTGTTGGATACCGCTACCGTGACCTTTCAAGTACTGGAGATAGTTAATCGCTGATTTTCTAGCCGGACGTCTATCCGACGTTTCGGTACGTTGTCACTCGGCCATGGGGTGTTTCCAACACAGTAACGTGTCGGCCACGGAGGTGGTGGTGTGCTTGGGCGAAGCGCAGGGAACGGAATCGGGCGAAAAGATGATTGTCTGGAGACAGGACGGCCGCACTTGCCGTCGTGGCTGCACACAATCATCTCGGGAGCGCGGAGTTGACGCTGCTCTTGCGTCAACTCCGCCAGCGGAAGACCGCGATAGCGGGCTGAAGCGGTCCCCGCCCGACGTAGTTCCCGGAGCGTAGCCCAAGCGCATCACCACCGGAGTTGCCGACCCCACCGCCTTGCGGCGGTATGAAAACTGCTTAAAGTGCAGGTCGCACCCTTGCGGGCACGGACTTACGCTGACGGACAGCATACACAAAAAGGTCCGCGAATTACTTCGCGGACCCTTCAGGAAACAAAATTAGTTCTTGTTCATCTTGCGGCGCTTGTCAGCCTTCTGACGTTCACCAGTGTTCAAAATCTTCTTGCGCAGACGAATGCTTTCAGGAGTTACTTCACAGTATTCGTCTTCGTTCAGGAATTCGATGGCACTTTCGAGCGTGAGTTCCTTAGGTGTCTTGATGGCAGCAGAGTGGTCCTTACCAGAAGCACGGGTGTTGGTCAGGTTCTTACCCTTCGTAACGTTGACCGCAATGTCAGTGTCACGGGAGTTCA
Organism: Lacticaseibacillus songhuajiangensis; assembly: GCF_003946025.1. Taxonomy (GTDB): domain Bacteria; phylum Bacillota; class Bacilli; order Lactobacillales; family Lactobacillaceae; genus Lacticaseibacillus; species Lacticaseibacillus songhuajiangensis. Next base: position 18,084 of record NZ_RHNR01000022.1, read on the forward strand.
TCCCCACAATCATACCTTCGTAAACTTCGATGCCGGCACCGATGAAGAGCTGTCCACGTTCTTCAACACTCTGGAGAGAGTATGTTGTGGAGTTACCAGCGTTGATGGAGACCAGCGCACCGTTAGTACGGCCTGGTTCCCAGTTCTTAACAACTGGTGCGTACTTTTCAAAGGTGTGGTTCATGATCCCGTAACCACCAGTAGCGGAAAGGAATTCAGTGGAGTAACCAATCAAACCACGGGAAGGAACGAGGAAGGTCAAACGAGTCTGGCCGTTACCTTCGTTTTCCATGTTCTGCATTTCACCCTTACGCTGCGCCATCGCGTCGATGACGGAACCAGTGTACTGTTCTGGGGTATCAATCTGCACGTTTTCGAATGGTTCGCACATTTCGCCATCGATTTCGCGGTAGATAACCTGTGGACGACCAAGCTGAAGTTCGAAGCCTTCGCGACGAAGTTCTTCAACGAGGATGGACAGGTGCAATTCACCACGACCGGAAACTTCCCACATGCCGGCCTTGTCGGTGTCGTCAACACGCAGGGAAACGTCAGTCTGGAGTTGCTGCTTCAGGCGTTCTTCCAGCTTACGAGCAGTAACGTTCTTACCTTCACGACCAGCAAAAGGACTGTCGTTGGCAACAAACATCATCTGCAGAGTAGGTTCGTCGATACGCAGAATTGGCAGAGCTTCTTCGTGCTGACTGTCAGTAACAGTTTCACCAACGAAGATGTCATCCATACCAGAAACCGCAATCAGGTCACCCGCTTTGGCTTCGTTGATTTCAACACGGTTAAGACCAAAGAAACCAAAGAGCTTGGTAACACGGAAGCTCTTGTTAGTGCCATCAAGCTTCATAACGGTAACAGAGTCGCCAATCTTAATCTTACCGCGGAAGACACGGCCAATCCCGATACGACCAACGTAATCGTTGTAGTCCAGCATGGAAACCTGGAACTGCAAAGGTTCGTCGGAGTTGTCGATTGGTGCAGGAATCGTCTTGACGATGGTGTCAAAGAGTGGGTCCATGGTGTGCTTCTGGGTTGACAAGTCTTCATCAAGGCTAGTTGTCCCGTTGATAGCAGAAGCATATACGATTGGGAATTCAAGCTGATCGTCATCGGCACCAAGTTCGATGAACAGTTCAAGCACTTCGTCCACAACTTCTTCAGGACGGGCACCTGGACGGTCAATCTTGTTAATCACAACGATTGGGGTCAAGTGCTGTTCAAGAGCCTTCTTCAGAACGAAACGAGTCTGTGGCATCGTCCCTTCAAACGCGTCAACGACAAGCAGAACACCGTCAACCATCTTCATGATACGTTCAACTTCACCACCGAAGTCCGCGTGCCCTGGTGTGTCCAGGATGTTAATGGTGGTGTCCTTGTACTTAACGGCCGTGTTCTTACTCAAAATGGTAATCCCACGTTCCTTTTCAATTGGGTTCGTGTCCATCGCCCGGTCCTGCAGTTCTGTGTGTTGGTCCAGGGTGTCGGATTGTTTGAGCATTTCGTTAACAAGGGTTGTCTTCCCGTGGTCAACGTGGGCAATGATCGCAATGTTCCGAATATCGTCGCGAGTTTTCAATGGTAGCCTTCCTCTCAGCTTACATAAATTTTTAAAATCGATAATTTTGCAGAGCACATCAGTACCCTAGCATACAAAATAGGAGTATAACACAATCACCCGGTAAAATGACAGTTTACTGAAAATGATTCCGTTATCACCTGAAAATATCACTTAGCACTCACTTTAACGCGGGCCTGGTCGCTTTCGCGAGCTGCCTTCACCGCGCGGTAAGTGGAATAACCTGACTCTTCTTCGAACTGGCGGTCGTACTGTCGCTCCGTCCCTTTATCAGGAACAACCTGCTTAAAGCCGGCATATGCTGCGAGCAAGTTGTCGCGGTTCACACCATGTTCATAGGCATCTTCCACCAACTGGTAGAAAGTGACGGCCGCCACCTTCTCGTCGTTCGTCCAGTCTAGATCCAGTGGGTATTCATAATTTGGTTTCATCATTACCTCCCTTTACTCCGTGCACAACAAAAGCTGGCGTCAAAGGCGGACCCCAGCTTCAGTTCGTTCGCTTTTACTCAATTATACTGCAATTCACGAGACTGGTCCCTGATTGTAACGAAATGCGTTCTCAATCTGTGTCAGTCTGAGGCGGCCAGTCCCCATCACTGCAGTCCGGGCTGCATGCCGCGCGAAGTCAGCCCGCGCACGGTCAAAACCACGCTGCATCAGGTCCAGGACTACCCGCACAACTGGCCGAGCGGCCAGCAAAAGCTGGCGGATACCGGCAAGCAGAATGACTAGCAACTGCTGCACAGTGACCGGCTGGCCATCTGTGAGTGCCAGTACCAACCGCCGCTGTGTACCGACGGCAGTGACGCGCATGGTGCCGCGAGTCGCCACCCGCATTCCAGCGAAAATCGCACCGTTCTGGATGCCCAGTGTGCTCAAGAAACGGGATTCCTTCACCGCAACAGTACTTTCAATTCCGTCCGCCGGTACCAAAGCACCGGCTTCGAGAACGAGTAAATCACCAATTACAATTTGATCAACATTAACAACCCGCAACAATCCAGACCGCACTACGGTCACCTGCTGACTGCCATCAGCAATCAGTTTGCGCACCCGCCGTGCCATGAGCAGAATGCTCGTGGTCACACTTGCGCCGATGACAAGCATCAGGGCCGCAAGCACTGGGTTCAGCAAAGCGCCGGCAATGGCACCGCCTACGCTGCAGGCAACGATTGGCAGGATAAATTTCAGCATGTGGAATTGTACGGGTGTTTCGGCATGCGTCATGCGCATGCGTGCAACCTGAACGTTGCTCAGGCCGCTGTTTGGAAACATCAGCATCGTCCTTACCCTCCTTATATCCCGGAGGTTGACGATGACCGCCGCATCGCAGATTGCGATAAACCGCAAAATACGATGCACATCGGATTTCAAAAATCAGATGGCCGATTAATTTTTGGCTATTCTAATTAAGCACATAATCGGGGCGGTACAACGTCGCGACTTCCGGGATCAGCGTTGTCTGTATTATTACCGGTCTTTGATTCGTGTGTCATTGTACTCACCCCCCTTTTTATGGCTCTCCGTGATTGCGTCAATCCGAATCGATTGATGGCATATAAAAATGCGCACCGGTTGGGTACGCATCCTTGCATCCCAATCGTTTAGTTTTAGCACTATACGCCTAGAAGTTTCCTTCAGCTACGTTAGAGAAAGCCTTATCGGCAGTCCCAGTTGACTCAATTGGCATCTCTCGATGTTTCTGAGCAGCAGCATTGTTCGTATAGGAGCCTCACCTAACGGAAAGCACCTGTCTTGTATTTTCAATATTCATTATACAGTGACACGCCCGGCAAAGCAAGCCGCTGGTGAAATCCCCTTGCGCGTGCATATTCTGAAAAACAATCATCGCAATCGAGATCAGTTTCAGCCATCAGCAACTACAACCACGGCTGTTCTTGTGAATTTTGAACAGTCAAAAGCGCGGAATTCAGCCGTTTGTGCGCAAGTGTGCTATTCTTACACTAGAGAAAATTTTCTAGGAGGTAATACCTTGTTCTTAATGAAAGATGTCGTTCGCGACCCGAACCCTGTGTTGCGGGCAACCGCTAAAAAGCTCACCTTCCCCCTGACGGCCGAACAGAAGCAACTCGCCCACGACCTGATGGAATACCTGGTAATTAGCCAGGATGAAGAAGCCAACGCCAAGTACCACCTGCGTCCCGGTGTCGGTTTGGCTGCACCTCAAGTGGATCAGAGTCTGGCGATGACCGCCGTTCTGATTCCTGATGAGGAAGGCGATGACGGCGACAAGATTTTCATGAAGGAAGTCCTCGTCAACCCGCGTGTCATTAGTAACTCCGTTCAAAATGCGGCGCTCGCTGAAGGTGAAGGTTGCCTCTCCGTCGATGATGAACACCCTGGCTACGTGGTGCGCCACGCCCGCGTGACCATCGAATACTACAACCTCGATGGTGAAAAGAAGAAGATTCGGCTGAAGAACTACCCCGCTATCGTTTGCCAGCACGAAATCGACCACCTGAACGGCATCCTGTTCTACGACCACATTAGCAAGGAGCACCCACTGGAAATGGATCCAGACGGTATCTTGCTCGGTTAAGCTAGTAAACAAAAAAGAACCGGCCAACGTGAAAACGCTGACCGGTTCTTTTTATTTGCTGTTTACAGTGTGATGAGCATTGGAATGACGATTGGTTTGCGTTCGGTGCGTTCGAAGAGGAAGTCACTCAGGCTACTGGTAATGGCATCCTTGAGCATTGCTTCTGACACCTTTTCGTTGCTAGCAAACGTGCGCTTAATCGTCCGGTAAACCCGCCGCTGGGCGGAGTTGATGAGCTCACCAGATTCACGCATGTACACGAACCCGCGGGAAAGCAGGTCTGGACCCGCAAGCACCGTGTGCTTTTGCATGTTGATGGTAGCAACCACAACAACCAAGCCTTCTTCGGACAACATCCGGCGATCGCGGATAACCGCGTTGCCAATGTCCCCGATACCACTACCGTCGATGTAGACATCGCCAGCTGGGAAGTGCCCCGCCACGCGTGCGGATTCCTTGGTCATGGCCAGAACATCCCCGTTTTCGAGCATGTAGCAGTTCTCTGCAGGCACGTCGCAAGCCTGAGCCAGTTCGCAGTGGATTTTCTGCATCCGGTACTCACCGTGGCAAGCCATGAAGTACTTTGGCTTCATCAGCCGCAGCATCAACTTCTGTTCTTCCTGACCACCGTGACCAGACGTGTGGACATTGTTGACCTTACCATGAATGACCTCAGCGCCAGCTTCTTCAAGCTGGTTAATGACAGCATTCACGCTGGTCGTGTTCCCAGGAATTGGGTTACTAGAAAAGACCACCGTGTCGCCAGGCTGAATGCTAATCTGACGGTGTGTGCCGTTGGCAATCCGCGAAAGAGCGGCCATTGGTTCACCTTGCGAACCGGTACACAGAATCATGACCTTATCGGCGGGCAGCTTGTTCAGTTCGTGGGCATCGATGAGCACGTCGTCAGGAATGTTCAGGTAGCCTAATTCGCGACCATTGACAATGGCCGTTTCCATGGACCGACCGAACACCGCAATTTTGCGACCGTTCTTCATCGCCACTTCGGAAGCTTGCGCAATTCGCGAAATGTTGGAGGCAAAGGTGGCAAAAATAATGCGTCCTTCAATGCCTTCAAAAATATGGCGAATGGAGTGACCGACGAAGCGTTCTGACTTCGTGAAGTTCGGAATTTCAGCGTTCGTACTGTCAGACATCAGCAGCAGAACCCCTTCTGCCCCGAGCTTAGCCATCCGCTGCACGTTTGGTGCAGGCTGGTTACCCACTGGGGTGAGGTCAAACTTGTAGTCACCAGTTTCAACAATCACACCAACTGGTGTGTGCACGGCAACACCCAAAGTATCCGGAATACTGTGAGTGGTGCGGAAGAAGTCCACGGACATTTTGCCGAACTTGAGAACGTCATCTTCGCCAATCTCCGTGAGGGAGGTTGAACGCAGAATGCCGTGTTCTTCAAGCTTGCCGCGGATGAGGGCGGCAGCCAGTGGCGGTGCGTAGACCGGCACGTTCGGCAGCTCCTTCAAGAGGTACGGAATCCCACCAATGTGGTCTTCATGACCATGGGTGATGACAAGGGCCTTCACCTGGTCTTCGTGCTGCTTAAGGTAGGAGTAGTCGGAAATGACGTAATCAATCCCGAGCAAGTCGTCTTCAGGGAACTTGATGCCGGCATCAATGACGATAATCTCGTCCTGGTACTGCACACCATACATGTTCTTCCCGATTTCACCGAGACCACCGACGGCAAATGCGGCAACCTCGTTGTTTTTAATATTCAGTCGCATAGACTAGAACTCCGTAATCTTGAAGTCTTCTGACTTCTGTTCGTAGTCCAGGAAATCTCCGGTAAGTTCCTGAATAAGTTCAATATTGTAGTCCGTGTTCTTTTCAACAAGGGCACGTGCTTCAACGGAAGACTGGGCTTCAACGTAGATGGACTGGGTGCGCTCGCGCACTGGGTTCTCGATCTTGTTAGGTTGGAAAAGTACTTTGTAAATCATTAGTTCTCCTTTCAAATACACAAAAGAGATTCCAGTTTTCTGGAACTCTGATGGTTATACCCGCTCATTGTTGGCTTTTACGCCAAACGTTACCAATAGTTTAGCATAGGAGCCGCCGAAAGGCTAATACAACGCCCCTCGCTGTGGCATAATGGTATTAAATGAAATGAAGGTGGTGTTCGAATGCAAGAATGGCAGTTTATCGTCCTACTCATTGTCCTCATCGGGGCAGTCGCGCTCGGCGTCTGGCTGGCAATGCGTAAGCAGCAGACCCAGCGGCGCTATGCCGTCTGGAACGCGCAAGCGGACGTTTACATGAACGCTGCTTTGGACAATCTGGGCGTCAAGATGACCATCCACGGCCGGGTCATTGATAAAATTTGGGGCCGGCGGGTCGCACTCTTTAGTTTTGAGTCCAACGAGTTGCCATCCAAGGCGGCGCTGGCACCCGCACTCAAGGTGGTTAGTGAAGGTCACGCGGTTTTGTCGGACTACTGGCAAACTGACGCGAAGGTGCACGCGGACGTGGCGCTCCTCGTGAACGACGAGACGCGCAAGTACCTCGAAGATCTAAAACGAATCAAGCACCATAATGGTTAATAAGCAGAATCGAAAAAGAGTTCATTCTCTAAAGCACCAGAGAATGAACTCTTTTTTCTATTGGCTCAACAAGCTTTCATAGAAATAACGACCGTCACGACTTGCTCATCTGCATGCTAGTAGCTTTCTTTAGTCACGTTTTTGGTGCTCTTCTTATCGACCAATACTCTTTGTGTCGGACGCAATGGTGTGAATATCGTCATTGGCACTGAACTTTGATCAAACAGACCGCCAAAAGGGACTTTTTTGCTCGGATTCATCAAAATGCCATGACTCGTCCCGGCGTCAGCAGCTTGCTGCCACGAGTACTCGTAACTATAGTCCTTATGCGCCTTCAGACTGACCGTTGGCAAATTAAGTCCCTCATCATACCCCAAGGGTAAAACTGCCTTAATTTTGTTAAACCGCTTGCCCTCGAAGCCCTGGGGAGCACTCGTCCCCCCATTCTGCTGCGCCACCGCAAGATTGTTTTTAACTGCAGCCTTCACCAGCTTGATTGCACTGGCATCAGATTTGCCCTTGAGGTCAGCAATGGTGACTTTTTGCAGTTTGGCATTGATCGCGTCGTTTTTGTCGTGCTTGCTTGCAGTTGCTTCGTTGGCACCACTACCAGCATTTTGAATGATGTAGTAGGCATTCAGATGCCCCGACTTGCTTACGTACATTGTTTCCACGCCGGTAGCCAGCGACATCCGCGTTGCTGAAAACGGCGAACTCGCCATGTCATCAGGGCTTGTAAAACTGTCTGACACACCAAAGAAAACGTGTTGCTGCGGCGCCTGAATCATTTCTAGCAGGCGCACATGCTTCGCCCTGGCAGGATCCGGCGGTTGCTTTTTGCTGCTGTTACCCGTACTGCCCTGCTTCACACTCGCCGCCTTCTGCCCGCAACCCGTTGTCATCATCCCCAGGACAATTACCGCCAGTGCTGCCCCGATCACGCTCTTCTTGCTCATTTGTCTCCTCCTGTCTAACCCGCAAGTTGTGCTGATACCTGCGTGCATTCAAGCATTCATGACTACTGACTTTATTGTAGTTGAGTATACATTTGAATTCGCTTACTTATTTGCAAATTACCGGCAAACAAAAACAGTGCGAGGTCGCCGCCATCGCGGCAGAGACCTTGCACTGCATATTGAGAGTTGGGATTGTGACAATCAGAAGTAATCGGAAAAGTAGGGTTCTTCCATCGGGATAATGTTTTCCAGGTTGCGAATGGCTGGCGCACTCGCGTTAATGCGCTCAATCTGCGCCAAGTAGGACGGACGCCGGTAACTCATCAGCATCGTCGTGAGCGTTTGGATATCCAGTTCAACGGCTTCACCGAGCGGGTCATGGGAAATTTCGTGTTCCCCATTCTCCATCCAGCGGACGCCGAAAATACCTTCATTCCACTTGGCCATCGGATCGTGGACCACAAAGTGGAACGGCTTGCCCTGCTCCGCAAACGGATACTGACGCAGGAACTCAAACACATCGACAATCCGCGCCATGTAGTACGGCTTGATGGTCTGCTTGATGTCCCCGTCGTCCAAAAGGAAGTGGAGTGGTTCATTTTTGTAGATGTTACCACGCACGTGTTCCACCATGGAGAAGTGCGCCGCGACAAAGTTCCACAGCGCAATGCGCGCTTCTTGAGTGATGTACACCATTTCCTTGATGTGGAAGACTTCATTGGCAATCCAGTACAAGACAAAACCCTGCGGCACATCATTCTCGTCGTACCAAACACCCGCAATGCGCTCTTCCTCGTTCTCCCAGCGCCAGTACTCGTCCCAGTTGAGCTGGTTGCGAATCATGGCGCCGTGGTTCTTGAGTGCGAAGCGATCATAGGTATTAATGACGTCAGGGTCGTCAATCTCGAGACGCTCCACGTGTCCCGTCAGGTTCTGCTGCCGCGGCAGCTGGGTGTCCTTCACGTCAAAAGTCAGGTGGTCGGACATAATCTCCCAACCCTTTTTGCGGTAGAACGGAATGCTGTAGGGGTAGAGGTAGGAAATCCACTGGCGGTTGTCCCGCATCATTTGCAGGCCACGCGAAATAAGGTCGTGCATCAGGCCGTGACCGGAATACTCAGGGTACGTACCTACACCAGTCAGCCCGGCCATTTTGTAAGGCACACCATGGATGTTGACCTTACATGGGTAAATGGCCAGCTGGCTGACCAGTTCGTTCTTGTGGAACCAACCGATAACGTCGGCCTTTTCTAGAACCGGTCGTTTGTCCCGCTCCAGTTCGCCCTCTTCGTAGCCAGATTCTTCTACTTCCTTGGCTGTGACTTGAAAAACGTATGAGAGCAAGTCGTTAAACTGGTCCAGGTGCTCAGTTGTCACCGGACGAATCTCAAGCTCATCGCGAATGTCGGTCATTGCGCTTCCTCCATTAGTTTTTGTGGTGTAATGCCATCCATGCCAATCAGCGGACTGATTGTGCCGGACGCAATTAATTCGTTCGTTAAAATGTAACTCTGCGGCTTAGCGGGTGCATCTTCAGCAATGGTAGCGCCGCTTGATGACACTGTGGGTGCAACCGGCGTTTGTGCAGTTTCGCTTGCAGCGACACTAGTCTGACCAGCTGTCTTCGTGCTTGCTACTGCCGGCACCTCCGCGTCGTCCGCTTCCAGCGAGAACGCCGCCCGCAGCCGCTTTTGCAAGCCAGTTTTGCGGTTAGCAGCCAGCGTCTGAGCGGCCAGTTCAAACGCCGCCGGTTCGCCGACCAGAATCAGAAACCGTTTTGCGCGGGTGATGGCCGTATAAACCAGGTTGCGCTTGAGCATCCGCCGGCTCTGCAAGGTGAGCGGCAGGATTACCATGTCGAACTCGCTCCCTTGTGCTTTATGGATACTGGTGGCGTACGCAAGCGTGATTTTGTTCCACTCGCCGCGCGCATAACTAATTTCGTTGCCGTCAAAATCCAAGGTGAGACTATCAGCCGAATTCTTCTCGCCAATGTCAATCCCCGTCACAGTACCGATTTCGCCGTTGAACACGTTCTTATCTGGGTTGTTGACCAGCTGCAAGACCTTGTCGCCAATGCGGTAAACGGTGGTGCCGATTTCGACCTGCTTGCGCTTTTTGCCATTAGTGCCGTTAAACACGTCCTGCACCACAGGATTGAGGTTGTCCACCCCCGCCACGCCGCGGTACATCGGAGCCAAAATCTGCACTTGCATCGGGTCAAACCCGCGCCGCACCGCTGCCCCCGCAACCTGCGCGACCGCCCGTGGTACCTGGCCGGGATCACAGGCCAGAAAACTGCGGTCCGCTTGCTTGGCGAGCAGGTCTGCGGGCAGCTTACCCTCGTTCACATCATGCGCCAAGGGCACAATCGATGAGCCCTCATCCTGGCGGTGAATCTGGGTGAGCTCGACAGCGGGCAAGGCGCCACTAGCTAACATGTCCGCGAAGACCTGACCGGGACCAACTGATGGCAACTGGTCCTTATCCCCCACGAAAATGAGCGTGATTCCAGGGTGCACAGAGTCAAGCAAAATGCGCATCAAGTAGGTGTCCACCATCGAGACTTCATCAACAATGAGCAGTCCGTCGGGTAAATCCTTGGGTTCGTAGTCGGTCTGGTCAATGCCCAAACCAAGCAAGCGGTGAATCGTGCTGGCCGGCAGGCCGGTCGTTTCCGTCATGCGCTTAGCGGCACGCCCAGTTGGGGCGGCCAACATGATTGGAAATTGGGACTGGGCATTGTACTTGTTCGGGTCCAAATCAATATCATTTAATTCCGCAAAGGCGTGCACCACGGCGTTAATAATCGTCGTTTTCCCCGTTCCGGGTCCCCCGGTAAGCAGAAAAATGCGGTGACTCAGCGCCGCCGTGATGGCCTCTTCTTGAACGTCATCATAGCTGATACCCGCGCCTTTTTCGACACGACGAATGGTTTTCGCAATCTGCGGTGCACCATACTTCGGCTGCACCGCCGCATCCTGCAAAGCGGCCAGGTGGCTGGCAATCTGCCACTCAGCGTTGTACAAGCGGCGGGCAAAAATATGGCCATCCTCAACCGTCAATTTGCGCTGCTCAACCTGTTCACGCAGTACCGCGAGCATGGCGTCGTCGCCGGCAAACTGGCCGGCAGGGTCACCGAGCAATCCGCGCACAGCGTCAAAAGCGTCATCAGCGTCAACGTAGGTGTCACCCTCGTTCTCACTGGCGGTATACAGCACATTTTGCAAAGCACCGGCGAGGCGTTGTGGTGAGTCACTGGCAAAATCCAGTTGGCGAGCGATGGCGTCGGCGGTCGCAAAGCCAATCCCGTCAATGTCTTCAATCAGCTGATACGGATTGCTGTGCAAGATGTCCAAGCTGTCTTCATGATACTGGGCGTAGATCTTGGCAGCGATACTGCCGGAAAGACCAAAACCGTTCAGGCCAATAACGACCTGCTCCATGCCCAGGTTTTCTTTCAGTGCAGCGACCAAGGTCGCCGCCTTCTCGTCCTTAATGCCCACCTGATCGAGCACACTAGGGTCTTTCATAATCTTATCAACGGCGGAAAGCCCGAGCGCGTCCACAATTCGCCCAGCGGTTTTCTTGCCGATACCCGGAAAACGTTCACTCGCCAGGTAGGCAATCAGACCATCCTTACTCGTTGGTTGCTCACTTTTGTAGGAATCAGCGGCAAACTGCTGACCGTACTTGGGGTGATCCACAAGATGGCCGGTGAAACTGTAGACTGCGTCCTCGCGGATGTCGCCAAAACTGCCTTTGACAACAATTTCGCCTTCCTTCCACACGAGGGTGGTTGCGGTAATTTTGATTAGCAGAATTTTGAAGAGGTTGCTGGGATTACTGAAGAAGATGCTCTGCACCTTCCCAGTCACCTGCTCCGCTTGGTCAGTCATGGTCATCACCATCTTGCTGTTTAAGGAACTGGACGAGTTCTCGTGCCCGCGCGTACGCGTCCGGGGACTCATTCTTGGCGGCTTCCAGGTACGCAGAACCATCCTCACCCAGCGCACTCAGAATCATGCCGTAAGTTAGCTGCACTTGCCCATCCTGAGAATCGAGAAATGGTTCGAGTAGCTGTTTGGCTTCCTGAAGTGAACCCAGTGCCAAAAGCAAGTTCGCGGTCAACACTGCGGCGTCACTCGCTTGCGGATTCAGCTGGCTAGCGGTCATGGCAAAAGCCAGGGCGTGCAGGTTATCATCTGCGGCCTTGTAGGTCAGTGCCACCATGTAACTAGCGTCTGCCCGCAGACCCTTGGCGATGTCCGGTTTTGTCAGTGGCAGTAAGCGGGCCAATGCATTCTGGTAATTCCCTTGCTGGTAAGCCGACAGGCCCCAGTTATAGCGCAGCTCTTCCTGGTCCGGGAATAGGCCGAGTGCCTTAACAAGCAGTTCATCGGCCTGATCATAGGCACGCATGTTAATGAGCATCGTGGCCAGCAGTGCATAATTGCCGGGCTCATCTGGCTGCTCATCAATCAAGTGCACTGCGGCACTGATGGCGGCTTCCTTATCACCGTGATTAAACTGGTCAATAATGTCTTGCATGCTTCACCTCGCCTTTCTAAATAGTGTCGGTTGCATCGCGCTTGCCCGGCAGGAAGTGAGTATCGTTCCACTTCACCAGCTGGTAAGGCAGTTTGTAGTCATTCGTTTCCAGAATCGACAGACTGCTGTTGGTCAACCCGCCATCCTTGCGCAAGTCTGGAATCGGCGTCCCCAACAAGTGCTGAATCAGCGCTGCCAGTGATGCCCCGTGCCCAATCATCAAAATATTGGCGTCGCCCGAGTAATCACCATTCACAATCTCCTGCACCGGTGGCGTCATCCGTTCAAGCAGTTGCGGAAAACTCTCGCCGTGCAGAATGCGAGGATCGTAATCAGCAGGCGCGTGTCGGAAAGCGTATAACTGCTCTGGATACTTTGCCTCCACCGCTTTGAAGGTCTGTCCTTCCATGAGTCCAAGGTTGAACTCGCGCAGTGCAGGCAAAACGGACAGCGGTACTTCTTGGTTCAGGTTCTCCAGCAATGTCAGCGCAGTTGTCCGGGTACGCTTGAGCGGACTCACGTAAGCGTGTGTGAAGTGGACGCCCTTCATGTTTAAATAACTTGCCAAGGCTTTAATCTGTTCGTAGCTTTCCGGCAGGAGTGGCGAATCCCCATTAGCACCTTGATAGCGCCCCGCTAGGTTCCATTCCGTCTTCCCGTGCCGTACAAAATATAAACGTGTCAAGTCAAAGCCTCCTACATAGATACTTACAATTATCTCATGCCCAACATTAAAAACAAGCGCAAAACGCCTTTATACCGCACAATTCCCACTGTAAGCGTTCACTCTTACTGTCCGTCAGCGTGAGTCGTGAAACTTTCATCCGCAAGGATGCTGGATTTGAAAATAGAGCTTCGATCGCAAGGTCGGGACTGGGGCGGCTTGGTTACGTAACCGCAGGTAGGTGGCGCGGGGTCGCTCTCGCCTGGTAAACCAGGCTACCGCTAAACTTTTTGCCGAAGCCCACGTCAAAAAGATTTACCCCGAGCACGAATAGCCCACACAAAACGGCCTTCGCCGGTTGTGTGGGCTATTCGTGCTCTTTGCGCGCCACCTACCTGCGTTCACTCCACCAAGCCGCCCCAGTCCCTAAGTGCTACAACAATACTCCAGTAGGGAAAGGTTCAGACTACATGAGTCGAAGCGCCAAACGCAGACGAACACGTGATCGAGAAATGCTGTCACAATATGTAGTTCATCTGTCTTCCTAAACATGATGAATACTGAGGTCATAGCCTTTCTAAGTATCGGAGACGGTCATCACTTAGTCACGACTGATGTGTACTGTATTTCCTACTTAGTAATGTGTCGGCCACGGAGGCGTGAGTACGCTTGGGCGGAGCGGAGGGAACGGAGTCGGGCGACAAGATAATCTGCAGTGTATGCCCGGTTGGTTTTGCCGGGTGTACACCGCAGATTATCTCAGGAGCGCGGATTTGACGCCGGGTTTGCGGCAAATCTGCCAGCGGAAGGCGGCGAAGCCGCCTGGAGCGGTCCCGCCCGACGTAGTTCCCCGGAGCACAGCCCAAGCGCACTCACGCCGGAGTTGCGGACTTCACCGCCTAGCGGCGGTATGAAAACACCGCAGAGGCCTGGCGCGACTCCGTCGCTAAAGGACTTACGCGGACGGACAGCAAAAACTCCCGCTACCAAGGCAACGGGAGTTTTACATTCATTATAGTTGGCTCTTGCGAGCAACGTTCCGAGTCAGCGCGAGATGGCTGAACTTCACGATTTCAGTTACGACCAGCACGATGAGACCAGCAAGTGCCGGAATCAGCCAGCCGTCAACAATGCCGACCGGTGTCGTGTGGAAAATGTCGTTCATGAACGGCAGGTAGATAATCCCGCATTGTAGGACCAGCAGAATGCCGATGATGAGGAAAGCCATTTTGTTCTGGAAGAAGTACTTCGAGATAACCGGGTGACTGTTGCGCAGGTTGAAAAGGTAGAAGATCTTCCCAAAGATCACAACTTGAAGTGCGGTTGTGCTTCCGACTGCAGCAGACATCCCACGGCTAGTCATCATGTCGTACACAATCAGACCTAAGCCGGCAATCATCAGCGCCACGTAGCTAATTTCCACGGCGTGCCACTTGGTCAAAATCCCCTCATGAATGTTTCGCGGACCACGCGTCATGATGCTGTTTTCTGGTGGCTCGAAGATGAACGCAAACTGAATGGTCAGCGCGGACACCATGTTGATCCAGAGCAACTGGGTTGGGTACAGCGGCAAGTCTTGCTGCATTGCGATACTCAGCACCACAACCAGACCTTCGGCGAAACTTGTTGGCAGCAGGTAGCGAATCGTCTTGCGAATGTTGTCGAAGACGTGCCGCCCCTCACGCACGGATTCCAAAATGGTGGTGAAGTTGTCATCGGCGAGCACCATGTCGGCGGCACCCTTGGCAACTTCAGTCCCCTTGATACCCATTGCCACCCCGATGTCGGCCTGCTTCAGCGCAGGGGCATCGTTAACACCGTCACCGGTCATCGACACAACGTGCCCACAGCGCTGCTGGGACTGCACAATGCGCAGCTTATCCGCAGGCGTTGCGCGGGCAAAGACGGTGTAGCGGTCAATCACCTTGTCCAGTTCATCGTCGCTGAGCTTTTCCAGTTCCGGACCAGTAATGGCCTGAATGTCTTCACCCAGGTTGAGTTGTTTGGCAATGGCGCTAGCGGTCCGGGGGTCATCCCCCGTAATCATTTTGACCTTCACACCAGCAATCCGCAGTTCGGAAACAGCGGTCGCCACTTCCGGACGGGGTGGGTCGATAATGCCGACCAGACCGCAAATTTGGAGGCCCGCGCCAATATCGTCCTGAACAATTTCTTCTTGGTCAGCCGGAACGTCTTGGTATGCAAGGGCCACGACCCGCTTACCAGCAGAGGCAAGCTGGGTCACAACGGCTTCCATCGCGGTTTCATCAACGCTACCGCCGTGTTCACGAATCAGACGGGCAAGCGTTTGCGGTGCCCCCTTGACCATGAGCTTAGTCTGACCATCAATCTTCGCCAAACGTGCGGAGTAACGGAACTGCGAGTCAAATGGCAGCGAGTCGATTTCATCAACTTCTGCATCAACGCCGGCAAGCTTGTGATAGAGCGCGGTGAGCGCCCCGTCAGTTGGTTCACCCGTCAGTACCCACTGCCCGTCCTCTTCGTGAAACTGGGCGTCAGAGGTTTGACCGGCGATGGTAACCAGCCACTTGAGCTGCTCGTTACTTGTCCAGTCCAAATTCTTGCCATCGGCTGTTTCGACAGCCCCGGCATCTTCATAGCCGACCCCAGTAACTTTGTAGAGAGTCTGACCAATGGCGATGTCCGTCACCGTCATTTCGTTCTTGGTGAGGGTCCCCGTTTTGTCCGTGTTGACAATGTCCACGGCCCCCAGCGTTTCAACCGCTGGCAGGGTCTTCACAATGGCATTCTTCTTCGTCAGCTTACGCGTACCCATCGCGAGCACCACTGACGTACTAGCAGGAAGTCCTTCAGGCATGGAACCCACGACCATGGTAATCACGGCAATGGTCAGTGTGGAGAGGCTGTAAACCTTCGTCCAGAGCCCAACGATGAACAGCAACACGGCAACGGCAACAATGGCGACTGACAGCTGGAAGCCCAGCTTATTCAGGTTACGCACCAGCGGTGTTGGCTTCGCCTTAATGTTGCTGACGCTGCCTTGAATGTGGCCAATCTCGGTATCCTTGGCCGTTGCCACGACAATCCCCAAACCGGAACCCGTCGTGACCGCAGTCGAGGCAAACACCATGTTGGTGCGTTCGGCCAGCGGAATGTCCGCATCTGGCAGCGGATCTTCCGTCTTCTCCACCGAGTTGGTTTCCCCAGTCAAGACGGATTCTTGAACACTCAGGTTGTCAGCAGAAATCAGCCGCATGTCTGCAGGCACACGGTCACCCGCTTCGAGTTGCACCAGATCCCCTGGTACTAATTCGCGGGAGTCCAGTTCCAATCTGTCACCATCACGGAAGACATAGTTGGACGCAATCAGCAGCTCCGAGATTTTGGCCAGGGCGTTGTCAGCAGACTCCTCCTGGAAGTAACCGATGAAGGCGTTGGCGATAATCACCAGACCGATAACGGCAGAGTCGGAGTAGTGGTGCATGAAGAAGGTAATCACCGCGGCTGCGGCCAGGATATAGTTGATGCTGTCGTTAAACTGCCGCAAGAAACGCAGAATTTTAGACTGTTTCTTAGCGGTCAGTTCGTTGCGACCGTAGCGGCTACGCTTTTCCTTTACCTCGGCGCTCGTCAGGCCGTCATCAAGGTTGGTACCGAATTGCTCTGCGAGTTGCTCACTCGTTAATTGCCATAAAGGCGGTTTTGACGGCGTTCTTTCACCGTCAGGTTTTCCTGATTTTGACTCAGAAGAATCCATTCAATCACATTCTTTCCCATTTTTATTTTGGTGGTGCCATCGCCGTCGCGATGTTCCTTAATCGCATTCTATCATAAAATTTTCACAATATGCAGTCCCTTTTACATAGGATTTACATGCGCAATCGCCTTGTAAAATAGGCATCCTCACGTTAAACGTGAGGGTGCCCATTTCGAGATTCTAATTATCGTATCATATTGACAAACTTATCACGAGTGTGTCTCCGCAACCGTGATTCAGCGACTTAGACGTACTGCAGTTCCTTAACCGCGTTGTAGGCGTGGTCAATCGTTGCGCCGCCGAGGCACTCTGCGCCGTCGTAGAGAACAACTGCCTGACCTGGCGTGATGGCACGAACAGGCTCGTCAAAAGTAATCACGGCGGTGTCATCGCTCGTCATCTTCACGGTCACGCCGGTATCTGGCTGACGGTAGCGGAACTTGGCGGTGACGTGGAACTCGTCGCCAGCCTTGTACATGCCATGGTTCGTGAAGGACATGCCGGAAGCATCCAGACTCGTTGCCATCAGGTCGGGGTTGTTGAAGCCCTGGCCGACGTAGAGAATGTTCTTTTTGATGTCCTTACCGATTACGAACCAAGGCTCGGAGTTCTCGGAGTTGCCGCCGATACCGAGACCGGAGCGCTGACCAATCGTGTAGTACATGAGACCCGCATGGTCACCCATGATTGTGCCGTCCTTCGTCATCATCTTCCCAGGCTGTGCTGGCAAGAACTCGCTGAGGAAGTGGCGGAAATTACGCTCACCGATAAAGCAAATCCCGGTAGAATCCTTCTTCTTCGCCGTTGCCAGGCCCGCCTTCTCGGCGATGGCCCGGACTTCCTTCTTCTGCAAGTGGCCAATTGGGAACAGGGACTTAGCCAACTGCTCCTGGCTGAGCTGACTCAGAAAGTAAGTCTGATCCTTACCCTTGTCCGCCCCGCGCAGCATGTGCGTAACACCGTTTGCGTCGCGCTCAACCTGTGCGTAGTGACCCATTGCAATGTAATCTGCGTCGAGCTGGTCTGCGTAGTCAAGGAAAGCCTTAAACTTGATTTCCTTGTTGCACATCACGTCGGGGTTTGGTGTCCGTCCAGCCTTGTACTCGTCGAGGAAGTACGTGAACACACGGTCCCAGTACTCCTTCTCAAAGTTAATGCCGTAGTACGGGATGCCAATCTCGTCCGCAACCTTGGCAACGTCCTCGTAATCTTCGGTGGCCGTGCAGATCCCGTCGTCTGAGGTATCGTCCCAGTTCTTCATAAACACGCCGACGACGTCGTAGCCCGCTTCCTTGAGGAGCAATGCGGAAACAGAGCTATCGACACCGCCGGACATGCCAACAACTACGCGGATGTTCGAATTATCCACGTTATCACCATCATTTCAATTAGATTCTAAAATAACCGATTTGAAGGTCGGAATTCCAGTAAGTATTAGTATATCAGTAATACTAGGTTTTTCAACACTTTGCAAAAGTAAGCACGCATTTGTATACGTTTTGCTGAGCATGTATAGTTTGCCTTTGCCGTGTGACAATCAAGAGTCAATAACCAGTCCCCCATTTGCCGGCCGCCAGCGCGGGCGGTAAACTAGAAGTAATTCAAAGAAGGCGGTGTACAAATGAGCTCGAAGTCAACGAAGTCGCTCCTCGCGGATACCCTCAAGCGCCTGATGCACGATGAGGATTTGGACAAAATTACCATTGATGAATTGACCACGGCGGCGGGCGTCACGCGCAACACTTTTTACTACCACTTCCAGGATATTTATGACCTCCTGAAGTGGATTTACGATCAGGAGATTGCAGCGCCCATGCTGCGGCACGCCCAGTTCGATGAGTGGCAGTCCGCCTACCGTTTGCTCCTTGATTACATGCTCGACAACCGTGACTTTTGCATCGCCTCTTTCCACTCTGTCGGCCGCGATTTGCTTGAAAAACTGCTCAACGCCTTCGCCGACGAAATGGTTCGCCGCGTCATCCGCGATGTCGACCCCAACTTACCGCAAAAGTTAGCCGACGACATTGCCAATTTCTACGGGCTCGCCATCGTGGCCCAGGTGATCATGTGGCTCATTAACGGACTCACCGAGCCGCCCGCCGCGTTAGTCAAACGTGCGGACATCATGCTCCATGGTGCCATCCGCAATGCCGTACGCAATGGCCGCGACGCCTATGGATACTACGAACTCGAACGTAAGTAAAACGTTACCATCTTTTTGGGCAAACCACTGGGTTTGCCCATTTTTTTTGCCTTGCTCCGGCCATAGACTAGAACTTGTAAGAGATGAAAGCGTAAACACAGGAGGCATTATTATGAAGAAACACATTGCATTGTTCACCGTCATTGGCATCGGCGTTGCCGCTGCCGCCTACTTGGCCAACCGCTTGGAGTTGTTCCACGACGACGCCGTAGACTACGCCAAATTCGATACTAGCCGTCGTTAAGGAGGAACAGGATATGATTAAAAACAAAGCGATTATGATTGGTGCCGGCCTCGCGAACATGGCCGCCGCCGTCTACCTTATTCAAGAAGGCAAGTGGAACGGCAGTAACATCACCTTCTACGCCCTCGATGATCACGGCAGTAACGACGGTTCCACCGGCTCCGAACAAGCTGATGAATACTGGATGAAGAACCACCCAATGGAAAACACCAAGGGGTACTTGGCCCGTGGCGGCCGGATGCTCAACTACCGGACCTACGTCGACCTGATGGACCTGCTCGCCCGGATTCCATCCGCAACTGAACCCGGCATGAACGCGGCCGAGGACACGCACGAGTTCGACGCCAAGCACCGGACTTTTGACAAGGCACGCCTGCTCCAAGGCGGCAAAGGCATCATCAACGGCGGCAAGCTCGGGTTCAACAACCAGGACCGGATGCTACTGACCAAACTCATCATGATGCCCGACTCCGAAGAAGAAAAGCTGGACAACGTCTCCATCGCCCAGTACTTCCAAGACGACCCGCACATGTTCCAGACCAACTTCTGGTACATGTGGGAAACCACCTTCGCCTTCCGCACCAAGAGTTCCGCACAGGAACTGCGGCGCTACATGCACATGATGATCTACGAATTCACGCAGATTGAACATCTGGTCGGGGTTAACCGCACCCGCTACAATCAGTTCGAAAGCATCATGTTGCCAATTATCAATTACTTGAAGGCGCAAAACGTCAACTTCGTCCTCGGCCGGCGCGTCACCGACTGGGACTTCAAGGACAGCAGCATGCAGGACGAAATCACCGTCACTGGCTTGCACATGACCAACGTCGAAACCGGCGAGGAAGAACACATCGACGTTGACGACGACACCGCGGTCATCTTCACTAACGGCTCCATTACCGACTCCGCCACCCAGGGTGATTACAACACCCCCGCACCTGAAAACATGGACTACGGTGCTGCCGCTGGTCTCTGGAAGAAGGCTGCCGACCACTTCTACAACCTGGGGAACCCTGACAAGTTCTTCGCCGACCGCGATGCCAGCGAGTGGGTCAGCTTCACGCTCACAACCAGCGACCACATTTTGCTCAACGAAATTACCCGGATCACCACACAGGTGCCTGGGAACGCGCTGAACAGCTTCTTGTCCACCACGCCAATCACGCCACTGGGTCACGAAGACGTCAACATGTCCATCGTTGTGCACCACCAGCCGCACTTCACTACCCAAAAGCCAAACGAAAGTGTCATCTGGGGTTACTTCCTCTACCCACGGCGTCGTGGTGAATTCGTGCAGAAGCCGTACATCGAAATGACTGGTCAGGAAATGCTCGAAGAACTGCTCGGCCAGCTCAGCAAGGTCGACCCTGGTCCTGTTAACATCATGACCAAGAAGGATGCTATCATGGACTCCGTGATTAACAACATTCCGGTTTACATGCCATACGCCTCTGCCCTCTTCAACAACCGGGCTAAGACCGACCGGCCGGAAGTCATCCCGGACCACTCAACCAACCTCGCCTTCACAGGTGAATTTGTTGAGCAGCCTTACCAGATGATCTTCACTGAACAATCCGCTGTTCGTTCCGGTGAAATTGCCGCCTACCACTTCGCAGGCATCCCAATGAGCCGGCTCGTGAAGACGCCGCGTTACGACAAGGACATTCCAACCTTGATGCGCGCAACCAAGAAAATGTTCGAATAATTGAACGCAAAAGTGCCGCTCTCGAAGGAGCGGCACTTTTTATGTGATGAACAACGGGTTTGCGGTTGATTGGCTCCGTGAACAAGGAGCACGTACCTTCAACATACTCAAGCAATCACAATTTTCCCAAAGAACAATGCATTATTCCTGAGCAGCACGCTTCTTTCGCCGTCCCAACCAGATGTACACCACAATCGCAATAATCAGCAAAACGGCTAAACTAGCATAGGCGTACCGATCGACAACAGCCACAATATGCGGCCATGCATGTCCTGCTGCTCTCCCAAAGTACACGAGCACTGTATTCCACACCAAGGTGCCGAGCGTGGTCAGGGCAGTGAACTGCAGCAAGGGCATCTTGCTCATTCCTGCAGGAATCGAAATCAGACTGCGGACAATCGGAATGCAGCGGCACACCAGCACAGTGATGGGGCCACGTTTACGGAACCATTTTTCAGCCGCCAGCATGTCATCAGCATTGAAGTGTAAAATTTTGCCAACACGCCCATCCAGAAGACTCCGCAATCGTTCCGGGGTCAATAGGCGGCCAACAGCGTAGAGAATCAACGCGCCCAGCACCGAACCAAGCGTAGCAGCAGTAACAACTCCAAACACCCCCATTGAGCTGTGTTTGGTCGCAAAGCCCGCAAAACTCAGTACAATTTCGGAGGGAATTGGCGGAAAAACATTCTCAAGTGTAATCAGTAAAAATACGGCCAGGTAGCCGAACTGTTCAATCGTCTGTACTATCAGGTCCTGCATATTGTTCCTTTCGTTAAAAAAAGACGGCCGAAAAAATCGGCCGTCTATAGTCTGAGTCTGACGGCTCCAGGTTTACCCACTGTATATATTCACTAGTTTACCAGTTCAAGTACCTGCCGTTCAAGCAGGTTGTCGATCACAAACTGATACTGTTCGACATTCGCGGCGGTTTTATCCGTCTTAAAAATGTCAACGGCACGCAATCCGTTAGCAGTTGTGACAGCGATGGAGAGTTTGTCCAGGTCCTTGCCTACTACAATGCGCAACTTGATGGAAGCATTAAAAGGACTGTCGGGATCAAGCGACCGTTCCAACTGGAAATTACCGTTCTTGGTCTTCATGAAGCCCGTATCCATCAACGTGTACCGCTTAACATTGCCACTCAACTTGTAAGTTTTGTCAGCACCCAGTGCCTTGGCTGTTTCTGCCAATGCCATATTCACCACTCCTATCGGTATCTTATTGTTTCCATCATATCACGACAAGGTAAGCGCCGCCAACTATATCGCTGTCCGTCCGCGCCCGCAAGGGTGCGCTTTGCACTTTAAGCAGTTTTCATACTGCCGCAAGGCGGTGGGGTCGGCAACTCCGGTAGAAGTGCGCTTGGGCTTCGCTCCACGGGAACTGCGTCGGCGGGGACCGTTCAGGCCTCCGTTGGAGTCCTTCACTGGCAGAATTGCCGCAAAATCGGCGTC
>NZ_RHNR01000023.1 GCF_003946025.1 Lacticaseibacillus songhuajiangensis
TTGCTTAATTTCGTGTTCATCTTTGTCTGCCATTCTCGCCACCGAAGCCCGAAACATTCACCACCACAGTCATGTGAGTGCGCGTCGGAACTGGGGCGGATTGGCGGCAGCGGACGGGAAGGGTGTGCGTGCCCACGAAAATGGCAGTGTATGTTTCGCACATGAACTTCGTGCGAAATGTACACCGCCATTTTCGTTAGGAGCGGGATTTTGCCGGCGGGTTTGCGGCAAAATCGCCAGTGGAAGACAGCGCAGCTGGCTGGAACGGTCCCACGCACGCCCTTCCCGGGAGCAAAGCTAATCCGGCCCAGTTCCGACCTTCGGTCTAACCACTATTTTCATCCTTGCGGATGATTTGATTGAAAGTTTCAACACTTACGCTGACGGAGCGTACACAAAAAGGGCTCCCCGTGGGGGGAACCCTTTTAACTTAGTTACCTTCGTTTTGACTGCCAGAAGAGCTCTGGGCGGCCGACGAACTAGATTGTGATGATACCGAGCTCGAGCTACTTTCTGGAGCAGAACTTGAACTGCTGGAGGATTCACTCGACGAGCTAGAGGATGATTCAGAACTTGAAGAAGAAGAGGCGCTAGAGGAACTCGAAAGCACAGAACTAGAAGAAGCACTGCTGGAGGCATCTTCAGTGCTGCCGATACTGATGTTGCCAGTGGTACCGGCAACGAACAGTTCGCGCGTCGTCTTGCCGCTCACGGCACTGGTCAATGCTTCCGCTGGGTTGCTGCCAATCACAATGTTCTTGGCAACCACTGAGCTTGGCATGGTCCAGTCCTTGTTGGTCAGGTTCTGGGAGACATACGTCATCAATTCCTTGTAAATCAGTTGCGGTACCTTTTGCGCGGTACCACCCAGACCGTTCTCGCTCGACTTATCGTAACCAGCCCAGACAGAGATGACCCGATTGCGGGTGTAACCTGTAAACCAGCTATCCTTGTCGAGCCCCTTAAGTGCTGGGTTGTTAGCAATTTCTTCATCCGAGTAGTTAACGGAGCCGGTCTTACCAGCTTCGTAAAGATCGCCAACCTTCGCGGACAGGCCGGTACCACCAGAGCTGGTCATAACGCCCTTGAGCATGTCGGTAATCATGTAGGCCGTGCTCGTCTTCATCGCCCGCGAGCCATTACTGGAGTATGAGGTCGTGATGCCGTCTGGCGTCGTAATTTTGCGAACATAGGTCGGCTTGTAGTAGGTCCCACCGTTGGCAAAAGCGTCGTAGGCTGCCGCTTCTTGAGCCGTGGAGACCGACCCACCAATCGCGGTCGAAATCACGTGCTGGTTGCTTGGCAAGGTAATTCCGAGACCCTTCAGGAAGTTAAAGGCCTTGGTCAAGCCAACCTTATCCAGTGTCTTAATCGCCGGAATGTTCCGGGAACCAACCAGCGCCTGACGCATGGAGATGACACCCTGGTAGGAATCATCCCAGTCGTATACGGAGGTGCTCGTGCCTGGGTACTGGTAAGCACTGTCATCAATCTGCGTGTAGGTTGATGAATTCAGATACTCAATTGCCGGACCATAATCAAGCATTGGCTTCATGGTGGACCCATTGGAGCGGGAATTGGAGACAGCACGGTTGTAGGCTAATTTCACGTTTCCGGTCTTGCGACCACCAATCTGGGCAACGACGCGGCCGTTGTTGGGGTTGGTCATTGTGACCGCCGTTTGCAGCTTATTGTCTGGGAAGGCAACGTACTTGTCGCTGTTGACGATGCTGTAAAGGCGTTTCTGTGCGCTCATGTCGAGGTTCGTGTAAATGCGCAAGCCCGCAGTGTATGGATTCAGCCCGGTGCGCTTCTTCACTTCTTTAATCACCTGCGTGAGGTAGGCGTCCACGATGTGCTCGGTCTTCGAACCAGTATTTTCAGTTGAGGAATGCTTCTTCAGACCGGTCGTGATGGCGGTGGCCTTCGCCGCAGCCGCTTCACTGGCAGAAATTTTCTTGCTGCGAAGCATTGCATCGATGACCAAGTCCCGCCGCTGTTTGGCAGCTGCTGGGTGCTGGTAAGGATCATAGCCAGCAGGGGACTGCGCCAGCCCGGCGATGAAGGCCGTCTGTGCCAAACTGAGCTGACTGAGCGACTTATTGTAGTAGTACTTCGCCGCAGTGCTCATCCCGTATTGACCGTAGTTCATGTAAACCTTGTTGATGTAATATTCCAGAATTTGGTCTTTACTAAACCGCTGCTCAACCTTCATGGAGAGCCAGGCTTCCTGCGCCTTACGTTTGAGCGTTTGGTCAGAGGTCTTAGTGGAGAAGTAGGAGAGTTTCACCAGTTGCTGCGTCAGGGTACTCCCACCTTGGAGTGAACCGCGGTGGAAAACGTCGTTAACTGCAGCCGAGGCAATGCGCAAGGGATCAATCCCAAAGGCTTCCTTATAGAAACGGCGGTCTTCGATGGCGACCACCGCGTCCTTCAGTTGCTGCGGAATATGCTTGGCACTGACGTAAGTGCGGGACTCCAACCCGAGGCTGGTAATTTCGTTACCACTGGCGTCATAGATAATGGAACTGCCATCACTTTGCAGCTTGCCTTGTGTCAGGGCAGGGGCATCCTTGGCATACCAGGCGAATAGCCCAATTCCCATGACGAGGACTACGCCTACCGTAATAAAGAACCACTTAAAAAACTTCCGGAACGGGTGGTGACCACCGCTATTGTTACCAGATTTGCGTGCTGGGCGTTGATGCCGAGCGGCCATCCGGGAACTGGCTTCGTTCTTACTTGCCACGTTGTGTACCTGCTTTCTTTGCAATTAACCAGTCAACCCCATCTAGATAGGGAACTGCTGGGCTAAGCTGGGGTTTAATCTCAAACCCGTTTTCTTCAATCTCGTCAAGAACGATTGACTTGCGCCCGCCTTTAATCTGCTCATCCCACGCCGCAATGACCGGTGATGCCGGATACACAAACAGGCGGTGGAGGGTGGCAAAGCGCATGACGACAAAACAAATACCGTCCTGCAACAAGCAAGCGCGCATGTGATCAATCTGGTGTTGGTGAAAATTCTTGAGGGGAAAACTGGCCTTATTCTTCGTTTCCTTAGCCTCAAAATCAAGGTAGTACCCTTGGTAAACGCCGTTGTAGTCTGTCGTTGAAGGCGTCTTGTAATACGCCTCCCGGATGACGGCTTTACTGCGCTGCGGGTAATCAACGCGGACCACCTGAATGGGAATCGGCTTCTTATAAACGACAGCCTTCCCTGTCTGCAGGTAATACGCGTTGCTATTATTAATCTCATCTTCAAGCGTCATGCCACGGCCGCCATACAGGGTAGTGGCGCGTTTTGGCTGCGCCGGCGTTTGCGCAGAATGAGCGTATAGATTACCATTTGGGTAATGGATTGGCATTAGGCATCACCTTCCTGAGTGTATTATAGCAAATTATGGCGGCCTGGCGCCGTAAGGGGGCGTTCGCAGTGGCAAAAAGGATTTGGGTCAGTGGCTACCGCAAGTATGAATTGAGTGTTTTTGGCGATAAGGACCCCAAAATCACCGTCATTAAGTATTGTTTAAAACGTGAACTCCAGTCACTTTGCGAAGACGGCATGGAATGGCTCATCACTGGTTGTGAGCAGGGCTGCGAGCAGTGGGCGGCAGAAGTCGGGCTCGAACTCAAGCAGGATTACCCGCAATTGCAGGTGGCAATGATGCAGCCCTACGCAAACTTCGGCAATCGCTGGCAGGAGGAGAGTCAGCAGCAGCTCGCTGCGCTCAAGGCCCGCGTTGATTTTGCCGCCAGTGTCAGTAAGGATGATTACAAATCGGGCCAGCAGCTCGCCGCGTACGGCAGCTTCATGAGTGCGCACACCGATGGCGCGCTTTTGCTCTATGACCCCGAATTTCCGGGCAAACCTAAATTTAATTATAATCGTGTCCAAAATATGCCCGCGAGCCGCCATTATAATGTATCTTTAATTACGATGTACGATTTGCAGGAGGCGGCCGCCAACTTAGCCGAAGAAGAGGCAAATGGCCGTTTTCAAGACTTTTGAACTATGCTAATATTAAAACAGCCCTGCTAGGGGAATTAATGAGGTGTATATAGATATGGATAATGAAAACGAAGAGACATTCAACGTTATCTACGGTCCAAAGGATATTCTGAACAAACAGTTCAAAACCAAGATGCGCGGTTATGATCAGGATGAAGTTGACGAGTTCCTCGACAACATCATCAAGGATTACGACGCCATGGTTAAGGATATCGACCGTTTGAACCTTGAAAACGGTCGTCTCATGAGCCGCGTCGACGAACTCACGAAGCAGCTAGAAGTCGCCAAGGGCAGTTCAGCCCAGCCAAGTAGCACCGGTTCAACCGCCGCTACTAACTACGACATTCTGAAGCGCCTGAGCAACCTCGAGCGCCACGTCTTCGGCAGCAAACTCGACAACGAAGGCAACAACGACACGCCGAATTACTAATTCAGGCTTGCGTTAGCAGCTTTCAACGTATAGAATGATAACTTGTAAATCTTGAGTAATCGCGCCTTGTGTATGCAGGGTGAGGAAAGTCCATGCCCGCACAGACTGCGATGTCTGTAGTGATTGCGCCGGGCCCAATAAGCCCGGGTACCGTTTCGGCGGTAACGGCGGCGGAAACTGCTAAGGCTTCGGCTATGCAGCGTGATGCCTGAAAAGTGCCACAGTGACGATACCGTTTGGAAACGAACGGCTTGGAACGGGTAAACCCCGCAAGCGAGTAACCCAAACTTTGGTAGGGGCGCTCCGCCAGGGGAATTGAACCAACGGCGAAGCAGCGAAAGCTGAGATAGATGATTGCTAGAAGGGTGGCCCGCCTGAGACCACCTGGACACAGAACATGGCTTAAAAAGATTTGCAAGCAGGCGGCAGTCCGGGGCAACCCGGGCTGTTTTTTTATGGGCTGTGACAAAGGGCGCTGCCTGTTGGAGCGCGACCACGATGCGGGCTTTCCTGTTCCTGCACGCTAATATACTGTACAATGAAGAGCGAATAACCACCGTTAATGGGCGGCGGTATTGTTAAGGAGATAAATTTTGAAATATAAACTAGTTGCAACAATGGCGGCCGGCCTCGAAGCTGTAACCGCACGTGAACTGAAGGACATGGGTTACCAAACTCAGACCGAAAACGGGCGGGTGTTCTTCGAAGGGGACGAACGCGACATCGTCCGCACCAATGTTTGGCTGCGCACCGCCGATCGCGTTAAGATCGTCATGGCGCAGTTTAAGGCACTATCGTTTGAAGACGTGTTCCAGAACGTAAAGGCCATTCCGTGGGCAGACTACATGCCACTGGACGCTCAGTTTCCTGTTGCCGGCCGCGCTGTCCGCAGCAAGCTGCACTCCGAACCAGACGTGCAGGCCGTAACCAAGAAGGCCATCGTTGAAAGCATGGCGGCCACTTACCACCGGCGCTCACGCCTCCCGGAAACAGGCAACAAGTACCCGCTAGAAATTTCCATTCACAACGACATGGCAATGATGACGCTAGACACCACTGGCGACTCCTTGTTCAAGCGCGGCTACCGTGTGGCTAAGGGGCCAGCGCCAATGAAGGAAAACTTCGCAGCTGCGCTGGTCATGCTGACGAACTGGCGCCCCGACATGCCGTTTTACGACCCCACCACGGGTTCTGGGACCATCGCTATCGAGGCGGGCCTCATCGGGCTGAATATGGCACCTGGCATCCGGCGCGACTTCGCGTTTACTGGTTTTGACTTCATTCCGTCCGAACTGCTCGATGACGTGCGTGCTGAGGCCAATGACCTGGTCAAAATTCAGCCGCTCGACATTCTCGGCGGTGACATCAACCAGGAAATGATTGAAATCGCCAACGTCAATGCCAAGGAAGCTGGTGTCTTGCACCCAGTTCGCTTTAAGCAGCTAGCTGTGAAGGACTTCAGCACGGACGAGCAGCGCGGCGTCATCGTCGCTAACCCACCGTACGGGAAGCGGCTCAACGACATCGACGCCGCGCGCAAGGTGGCTGCGGAAATGGGGACCACTTACCGCAAGTTGCCGGGCTGGAGCAAGTACATTTTGTCCGGTGACCTCGACTTTGAACGCTTCTACGGCCAAAAAGCCACTAAGCGCCGTAAACTCTACAACGGGGCCATGCGGACCGACTTGTTCCAATACTGGGGCCGGAAAGTTAAAAACTAAAGCCTTCCTTAATCCTAAAGATGTTATAATGAATCTGTAATCGCTTACAACAAAACGAGGAGGATTTCAATATGAGTCAATCAATCACGACTATCATCGAGAAACTGACGGATGCTTGTGCTACTGGTGCCATGGTGAAGCTGGCCACTGCCGATAAGAAGCAGTGTAAAGGCACCATCACGGCAGTTGTGGCAGGAACGATTCAGCCTTATGCTGACAGGTCAATCGTGGTTGTGCAAACGGCGAAGGGAATCAAACGTTTTCCAGGCTACATGATTACGAAGGTCGCCACGGCCTAATCAAACTCGAATAATTACCGGGGGAGTCGTGAGGAAAACACGATTTCCCCATTTTTGTTGGTGGTCAAACAGGGACCGGACGCGAAAAATCCGTTTTTTTAAGCTGTAACCCTTGGCTTGAGTCGATTTTTTGAGTACAATGGCAATCAGATTAATTCTAAATTAAGATAAAGAAATGAAAAGAGGTAGCGAGTATGTCAGAAACCAATATTCGCATTCAAGATGACTTGTACAACGCTGTAAACGGTGAGTGGGAGAAGGACGCCGTCATTCCCGACGACAAGCCAGCGACGGGTGGTTTTCACGATCTCGCCGATGACGTCGAAAAAAAGCTCATGGCCGATTTCGAAAACGTTGCGGCGGGCGAGGGTGCGCCTGATGAATATTTTGCTGAAGCCGTGAAGCTGTACAAGCTGGCTAAAGACTTTACCAGCCGCGATCGCGAAGGCATCGAACCCGAACAAAAGCGGCTCCACCGCATCCAGAAATTGACCTTGGACGAATTCAACGCGCAGGTCGGGGATTTGGCCCTGTCTTCCTACCCATTACCTTTCGCCGTTGATGTCGCCGCCGACATGAAGGATACCAGTAAGAATGCCGTTGGTTTCTCTGGTCCTAGCACAATCTTGCCAGATACGACTTACTACGCGGAAGGCAACGAATCCGGCAAGCAGTTGCTGCAGGTATTCAGTGCGACAGCGAAGTCTGTCTTGGCCGCAACTGATCTGAGTGCCGAGGATCAAGAAGCCTACATCGCTAAAACCCTCAGCTTCGATGCCAAAATCGCTGCCCGCGTTAAGAGTCAGGAAGAATGGGCCGACTACCCAGCCGTCTACAACCCGCAGCCACTAACCGAGGTGGCTGACAAAGCGGATCCCGTAGACCTCATCGCCTTTTTGAATGACACCATGCCCGGATTACCTGAGCAGATTATCGTGTACGACCCACATTTCTTAGATGAAATGCACGGTCTGTTTAACGCCGATACTTTTGACGAGTACAAGGCCTGGGCTTACGTGAGCGATTTGCTCAGCAATACCGGATTCCTCAGCGACGAACTGCGCATCAACGGGGGTGCGTACAAGCGGGCCCTAAGTGGTGCACCGTCTGCGCCAACCCAGATCAAGCACGCTTACCGACTGGCAAACAGCATTTTCAGTGAACCAATTGGCGTTTACTATGGCCGGACTTACTTCGGGGAGAAGGCAAAGCAGGACGTGACCGGTCTGGTTGAACAGATGATTGAGACCTACAAGCAGCGCCTGCAGGCCAGTAGCTGGCTCTCCAGCGAGACCAGCGCCAAGGCGGTTGTGAAGTTAGACAAAATGGTCCTGAAGATGGGCTACCCTGATAAGGTTGATGCGGTGTTCGACAAGCTACACGTGGATCTCGACCAGCCGCTCCTCGACAACATCATCGCCATCACCCGCACCAAGATTGCGCACCAGTTCGCCAAATTGACGAAGCCGGTTGATCGCGGTGAATGGGCAATGCCAGGTCACTTGGTTAATGCTTGCTATGACCCCTCACGCAACGACATCACGTTCCCAGCCGCAATTTTGCAGGCACCGTTCTATTCTCTTAAGCAAAGTGATTCAGTCAACCTGGGCGGGATTGGTGCCGTGATTGCGCACGAAATCTCGCATGGCTTTGACAACAACGGGGCACAATTCGATGAATTCGGGAATCTAAAGAACTGGTGGACTGAAGCCGACTACAAGGTCTTCAACGGCCTCACCCAGCAAATGATCGATGAATTCAACGGCATCGAATACGCCGGTGGTACGGTGAACGGCAAGCTCATCGTGAGCGAAAACATCGCGGATGCCGGTGGTCTCGCCGCCGCACTGGCAACAGCCAAAAAGAATCCTGATGTTGACCTCAAGGCCTTCTTTACCAACTGGTCCCGCATCTGGCGGATGAAGGCCCGGACGGAATACAAACAGCTTTTGCTTTCGACTGACGTCCACGCGCCAAACTACCTGCGGGCCAACATTCAGCCCCGTAACTTGGACGACTGGTACAGCACGTTCGACGTGCAGCCGGGCGACGGTATGTACCTCGAACCAGAAAAGCGAATTACTATCTGGTAGTTCACAATTAATATTCGTGTTAAAAGGTGCTCTGATGAAAATCAGAGCACCTTTTTATTAGTTTATAAATAACGATTTATTTCCTGTGCAGATTCATTAAACTATTCTTTTAATTCTTGACACCGTGCCAAATGTCACGTGCATTTTTGCATTTTACGGTTCTAAAAATATCATCAAGTGTGTATAATCAGAACTGTAGAAAACGAATGATGTCCGTCATGCAGAGCGAGGATGACCGAAATGCTAACGTATGAGTTGTTTTTAAGCCGGAGCGACAGGGCACGTCTAGAGTTTTACCAACAGTTCATTGATTTACCCAGCAAGTTTCAGGATGTGAATCAAGTCGCCAAAATCCGGAAAGTCAGTGCCACGAGCGTTTACCGCACGCTCACTAAAATCACGCAGGATTTAAGTGAACTGCGGACAGAACGCCACTTACCGGCGGTTGACGATACCGCTAGTTTCCGAGAACGTTTTAACATTCCCGCGTCCATTTATGCGGTCTTCTTAATGCGCCGTTCTATCGTCGGCAAGTTTTTACTGGCGACTCTCAAGCATCCTGATTGGACCGTGAATGAGTTTGCGGAGGCCCACCGCATTAGTAATGCGACCGTGTTCCGGCGATTACGACCACTCAAGGAATGTTTGAAGTCCTACGACATTCGGCTTAATTATGGGCCAATCGGGCTCAGCGGTTCAGAAACCGCAGTGCGCGTTGCCCTGGGTGAACTTTGCTGGCAGCTCGCACAAGACGGTACGCCACTGTTCCCCGAGCTACACGAACTTGACGTGCGGACAGCGACCGTATTGCACCGGGCCGGAATCGGCATGCCCAACGTGGCGCCAACCCGTCTGCAGGTATTGTGCGGGGTCGGCATCATTCGCAACCGGCAGGGACACCAACTGCACCAGCTGCAGCCCTTAAGCGACATTTTGACAGCAACCGGGTTCGCCAGCAAAATTCGCGGCCTGCCGGATGCCGTGAAGGCGGCAGACGCGCAGGCGGGGCTCATTCACGCTGAAACCATGCTGACGGCCAGTTTCCACGACAGTGATGATCCGATTCTCATCGGCTTCATTGGTCACCACGCACGGACCAATTCACCCGCGTGGCGGCTGGTGCAACAGGTCCTGCAACGGATGCACAGCCAGGCAGGGGTCGACGTTCACGCGCTGGACGACCAAGTGCTCACAGCTAATCTGTTGGCGGTGACCGTCGCGCTGGACACGCTCAGTTGCAACGTACCCGATTTTGATCCACTGGTGGTTGCCACCGGCACGCCGGGTCCGGATTCATTAAGCAAAATGTTAACGATGCTCTTTACCACTTTGCCGAATGAGCTGCACAGTTTTAACCGTATTGCTAGCGCACTGATTGCGCGCTACATTCCGCTACTGGCAGGGGTGATGCCGAACGCCCAGGCACGGGTGCGTGTTGCGATAGACCCGCACATGGAACAAACCGTCTATCACGCCATCCGCCAGTCTTTAGAGCGGATGCCCGCGGTGGAAATCATCACCAACCCCAAGTATGCACGCTTAATCATTAGCAGCGACATGCGCGTCTTTACGCCGCAACAACGGGGTAAGCGCGGGCATTACTACTTCGCGCTCAGTTCGTATAGCGCTTGGCTGACATTGGAACACTTGGTTCACTACCTCGCGATTCACGAGTGCGGTCTTAAAACCGGGTCAGGGATTGGCTATACACAGGTCACACCCGAACTGATTGGTGCCAGTTTCAACTAAAGTTGTCAGCGTAAGTGTTGAAAATACCATCCGCAGCGTCAATATCCCGCTCCCGATAAAATAGGCGGTGTACCCCCGACGAAAACCACGTCGGGAATACACCGCCTATTTATTTGCGTTAACTCTGTCACTGTCCGCTACGCCAATCTACACCAGATCCTAAGTGCATTCACAAGACGATAGAGGTGATATTTCCACACGTGGTCGCGCAGTAAACATCATGGGAGCGTGCAGTGAAGCTCCTTGCAGACCCGTAAACATAGGCCAGTAATTGAGTAATACCGTCACCACGATTGGAAATCATCACTCGGCGTATGCATGGTCTTGAGTCGCCACAACCCGGCAGTCGTTCTGCATCATCAATCTGGGTACCACTCAGTATCGCGTTGGCCATGGCGGCACAGGTGTGCTTGGATGGAGCCACTTGCACGCATCGCTTTAGCGATGTTAGTGCAATGGACACCGAAGGATCCAAGCGCACCTGTGCCGGAGCTGCCGACCACACCGCCTTGCAACGGTATGAAAACAGTTCAAAGTGCGGTGCGCATCCTCGCGGGCGCGGACATACACTGACGAACCACTACAGTATCGGCGCCAGCATCCTGGAAAAGTTCTGCTTAAAGCGCAACCAGCCTGACCTTGCAGCCAGGGTCTCGTCCGTCAGCAGGGTGGACTGTGCCAAATCATTCATGAAGATTGTCGCCATTTCCTGAGTGAAGTGGTTGTCGTACACGAAACTGGTCACCTCAAAGTTGAGGGCAAAACTGCGGTAATCCAGGTTAGCACTGCCAATGCCGGCCACATCGTCATCACAAATAATAGTCTTCGCGTGTAAAAAACCGTTTTGGTAATTATAAATGTGCACACCAGCCGCGTGCAGCTGCGCGGCAAAATACTCACTGGCACGGAAGATGAAGGGGTGGTCGGGCATGTTGGGCATCATAATGCGCACATCGACACCGGCACGAACCGCACCAATTAGCGCATTCAGCACCGTTTCGTCGGGAACCAAGTAAGGCGTTTGAATCCAGATGCGCCTTTCTGCCGTCATAATCATTTGTACATAGGCCAGTTTAATGTGCTGCTGTGTGGTGTCGGGACCACTGGCTACCACCTGCATCGGTGTTAACGGCAGGTCGTCCCCGCCGCGCGCAGACTGTGGGTACGGCAGTGGGTCGCTACTTTCGGTCGCGTTCCAATCCATTACAAAGCGAATTTTGAGTGCCAACGCGGCGTCGCCAGCTACACGCATGTGGGTATCGCGCCAGTTGCCGAACTTCGCACTGCGGCCGAGATACTGGTCGCCTACGTTAAAACCGCCAGTATAGGCGAGACGATCGTCAATCACCACAATTTTGCGGTGATCACGGTAATTCAGGCGGAAATCAGTAAAAATGTGCCGGGAACTGAAGAAAACAGTCACATGACCGCCCACAGCGCGCAGGTCTGCCCACCAGCTGGTTTGCATCCCCAAAGACCCCCACGCATCGTAAAGGACGCTGACCCGCACGCCGCGCTTGGCGGCCGCGATGAGGTGCAGTTTCAAAGTGGTGCCAATGGCGTCGGGATAGATGGTGTAATATTCGACGGCAATACTGGTGGTCGCCGCATCAATATCCGCAAACAGCGCGGCGAACTTGGCATTCCCGTCGGTGAAAATGCGAATATCATTCCGAATAAGCAGTGGAGCAGAGGCCGATTGCCAAAGCCCCTGCAACATCCCCCGAGTTTTCGGCGACATATCCGCACTCAGCTGCCGTTGTTCATAATCACTGAGATTCTGACTGCGGACATATGCTTTGATCCCAACTGTGTATTCATGAGCAATACGCTTCATTCGTTTCGAAGACAGTCGCCGACCAGCGAAGAGGTAGAAGCCAAAACCCACCACGGGAATCCCGATTAACACAAGCAACCACGCCCAAGTTGTGGCGATATCACGCTTGCGCCGGAGCACCGTGAAGACGGCTGCAATTGTGTTTAATGTTAGGAGCAACCACAAAGAATTTTGCATCCAGTGCATGTTTTAACCGTCCTCTCGTTCAATCTCGGCAAGTTTACGCAACGCCAATGTATGTGCGCCTTTATTGCGATGATCATTTTGCCACGTCGGAATAAGCATGGGGAAGGCATCTGCTAAGGTTTGCAATTGATCTAACGCCGCCGGGTGATGCTTACTATAACCATTGCCCAGCGCATCAATTAACACTTGGCTGTCAGAAATCAGCGTTACATTTTGACCCGCATAACCAAGCTGCACAAGCAACTTAAGGCCCGCAATTGCGGCCGCGAATTCGGCGCTGTGATTATCCATGTTGCCGAGTGCCAGACCGCGCTCAACTGTATGTGCACCATCCACAATCAATAATCCGGCAGCGGATGGTCCTGGATTACCCTTGGTGGCGGCATCGGTGTATAGCTTTAACATGTGTTATTCCTTCCTAGACGTGTGAACATTCGTTTCTATTCCGTAAATAAGCTCGTCGAGCCGCCGATACATCGATTTTTAAGCGACAGACCCGAATGATAATCAATCATAAGTAATTTATATATATATAAACGACCTGCCGCGGTGGACGACACTGCAACTAGCGTGTACAATTTAGACATTCTAAACGATAGGAAAGTGATGAAACACTTGGCATATAAATTCGCATACCAAGGCGCCAAAACGGAAATTTTGATTTTCTGGGGCCTGATTATTTCAGCACTTTCATTAGCAGTCGTTATCCAGTGTGAGACCGTTGGTTTTTCCTGGATAGCTTTAATAGTAGCACTCGCCACACTGTTTCTGGCATTTTGGCAACTGTTTTCTCTGCAAGGGCAGGTTCAAGACGGGGTTTTGCGACTCCAGCGCTTACTGCCCAGCAACACCCTCACCATTACGCTGCAGGATGTGCAGATTGCAGTTACTGGCAAGCACAGTGTGCGCATCACCGGCAGTTCCTACGGTGACATTGACATCACTTCCTGGATTAAGGCGGAGAATCTCACCGCACATTTACGGTAAAACTGGTCACAATTGGTGGAGGAGAACAAATACATGTCAGATATTGAAATCGCGCAGGCAAATGAAGCTGGGGAAATGCAGCCAATTACCACAATCGCAACGGACCTTGGCCTGAACGCTGACGAAATTGAGCAGTACGGACCCTACAAGGCTAAAATTACCGCAGCCGCACAAAAACGCATCGCAGACAAACCACTCGGCAAGTTGGTGCTCATGACCGCAATCAACCCAACACCCGCGGGTGAGGGCAAATCCACCATGTCTGTCGGTCTAGGCGATGCACTACGCCGGCGGGGTAAGAAAACCGTTATTGCACTGCGCGAGCCGTCGCTGGGTCCCGTCATGGGCATGAAGGGTGGCGCAACTGGTGGTGGTTACGCTCAGGTTGTGCCCATGGAGGACATCAACCTACACTTCACCGGCGACATGCATGCACTCACTTGTGCCGTCGACACACTGGCCGCATTGATTGATAATCACGTTCAGCAGGGGAACCAGCTGAACATCGACCCCCGGCGGATTTCCTGGAAGCGTGGGCTTGATATTAATGACCGGGCGCTGCGAAACGTGGTAATCGGCCTTGGCGGTCCTTACCAGGGCATTCCGCGCGAAGACGGTTTTGACATCACCGTTGCCAGCGAACTGATGGCAGTCTTGTGTCTGGCCAGCGATCTGCATGATTTGAAGCAGCGCATTGGCCACATCGTGGTGGCTTTCACCTACGACCGCAAACCCGTCACCGTCGACGACCTGGGTGTCACCGGCGCGATCACGGTGCTCCTGCGTGATGCGGCCAAGCCAAACCTAGTGCAAACACTGGAACACACGCCAACCTTGATTCACGGCGGGCCTTTTGCCAACATCGCCCACGGTTGTAACTCGGTCATTGCCACCCGTACCGCACTACGGCTGGGCGACATTGCCATCACTGAAGCCGGCTTTGGTGCAGACCTAGGCGCCGAAAAGTTCATGGACATTAAGAGCCCCGTGCTGGGCAAAACACCCGATGCAGTGGTTATTGTCGCAACCGTGCGTGCACTCAAGTATAATGGTGGGGTGAGTCTGAAGGAATTGGGCGGTGAAAACCTCGATGCGATTCGCAGCGGCTTTGCCAACTTGCAACGCCACATCCGCAACATGAAGCGTTATGGCGTTCCAATTGTGGTTGGCGTTAACGGCTTCGTCAGTGATACCCCGGCTGAAATCGCCCTGATTAAGCAGCTTTGCCAAGATGAAGGCGCGGCCGTTGCTTACGCCACCGTCTGGGCAGATGGTGGCGCTGGTGGACTGGAACTCGCTGATGCCGTCCTGGCGGCACTGCAGCAACCAAGTGACTTCCAGCCGCTTTATGCCGCGGATAGTTCCTTTACGGACAAGTTGAACACTTTGATTCAGCAAGTTTACGGCGGGGCCGGCTTTGAACTGAGCCACCAAGCCAGCATCAACCTGAAGACAATTAAGAAAAACGGTTGGGACAAGCTACCACTGTGCATCGCCAAAACGCAGTACTCGTTTAGCGATGACCCGAAGAAACTCGGTGCACCGAGTGACTTCACCATCACTGTCTCCGAAATCGTGCCGAAACTCGGGGCCGGCTTCCTGGTCGTCAAGACCGGAGCCATCCTCACGATGCCTGGCCTGCCGAAGCAGCCAGCAGCACTGAATATCGACATTGACGATGATGGACGCATTAGCGGCTTGTTCTAAACGAACATTGGAGCGAGTTTAATTTTGTTAATTTACCTCATCATTAGCGTGGCACTCATCGCGGTCGACTTTGCCGTGAAAGCCTGGGTCGTGGCGAACATTCCCCTCGGCGGCATTCACGAGCTGATTCCCGGCGTGATCAGCCTCACGCACATCCGCAACACCGGTGCCGCTTGGAGCATGTTTGAAGGCCAGCAGTGGTTCTTTTACATCACCACCGTCATCGCGCTTGGTGTCGTCGCCTTCTTGTGGCGCGACAGCAAGCACAAACCAACCTACCGGCTCGGCCTGGCTTTCATTCTCGCCGGGGCAATCGGTAATTTTATCGACCGGGTAAGCCAGCAGTACGTTACCGATATGTTCCAGCTGGACTTCATCAACTTTCCCATCTTTAACGTCGCAGACATGTGTCTGACCGTAGGGGTCATCTTGGTGGTTGTCTACATGATCTTCCTCGATAAGGAGGGGAAGGCATAATGGCCACCGCAAGTCTCACCATCACAACTGAATCCGGCCGCATTGACAAAGTGGTCAGCGCGCACTTTGCTGACTTCACACGTTCCCAAGTGCAAAATTGGCTGGAAGCCGGCCGCGTGACCGTCAATGGCAAGGCGGTACGGCCCGCATACAAGGTGACCACCGGCGATCTCATTGCAATTGACCCGCCGGAGCCCGAGCCACTAAGCGCGGAACCAGAAGACATCCCCATCGACATCGTGTACGAAGACGATGATGTGATTGTCGTCAACAAGCCGCAGGGCATGGTGGTGCACCCAGCACCAGGGCATCCGCGGGGCACGCTCGTGAACGCGATTTTGTACCACTGCGATCTACACGCAATTAACGACGTCATTCGCCCGGGGATTGTGCACCGTATTGATAAGGACACCTCGGGCCTGCTGATGGTGGCCAAAAGTAAACTGGCACTGGATAGCCTGTCTGCACAGCTCAAGGCCAAGACCAACGTGCGCGAGTACCTAGCGATTGTTCACGGTCATTTTGCCGAAGACCACGGCACCGTCGACGCACCACTAGCCCGTTCGCCGCGGGACCGCAAGAAGATTGCGGTGGTTGAGGGCGGCCGGCACGCGGTGACGCATTTTACCGTGCTCGAGCAGTTTGACCACTACAGTCTTATCCGTTGCAAGCTGGAAACCGGACGCACGCACCAGATTCGCGTGCACATGGCGTCCATCAACCATCCGCTAGCCGGCGATCCACTTTACGGTCCGAGTCGGACGCTACCGGGCAACGGCCAATTTTTGCACGCCGCAACCCTGGGCTTCAAACATCCACGGACGGGAAAAGAGCTACTTTTCGAAGCGCCGGTGCCGGCAATTTTTCAAGAGCGGCTCAATGAATTACGCCGCGGAATTGACAAAACGCGTAAGGTCAAGTAGGATAATACCAATTGCATACCTTTAATTAAGTCCAGAGAGGCTTAGAAGGAAGACCGGTCCCCGCGGGGACAATTACTGAACGCCTTCAGTCCACTCTCGGACTGGAGGCGTTTTTGATTGTCCAGAACGCCGCGGCGACAAGGAGGAGGAGAAACATGCAGTCAAAACAAGTAGTTGATGGACTTGGCATCCAGCGCGCGTTAACCCGCATTACTTATGAGGTCATTGAACAACTGCACGGCACCGATCAGTTGTGCATCGTTGGCATTCAGTCGCGCGGCGTCGACCTGGCGCAGCGCATTGCCCACCGGTTGCAGCAGCTCGCCGGTGGTGAGTATCCCGTGGCGGCACTGGACACGCGCGCGTTCCGCGATGACATCACGACCCGCACCGCGGGAGACTTAGAACTCCACCTCGGTGTGGACATCACCGGTCGCAATATTTTGCTCGTGGATGATGTGCTCTACACCGGTCGCACCATTCGCGCCGCCATGGACGCCCTCGTTGCCGCCGGCCGGCCGGCCCGCATTTCACTGGCCGTCCTCGTTGACCGCGGACACCGCGAATTGCCAATCCGCGCGGACTTCATCGGTAAGAACATCCCGACGGCAGACAACGAGCGTATTCAGGTGCAACTTGCCGAACGCGATCATGTAGATGCCGTTAACATTATTCAGAACTAGTCACCAGCAATTCAACACATATTAGGGAGTTAATCATGTCAGATAATCAATACCACAACGACAACGCCATTCTCGATATTGGCGACCGCCCGCCATTCCTGCAGTGGATTGGCCTGTCCATCCAGCACTTATTCGCCATGTTTGGCTCAACCGTGCTCGTGCCCATCCTGGTCGGCCTCGATCCCTCCATTGCGCTCTTCAGCAGTGGGGTGGGGACCTTGCTCTATATCCTCATCACACGCGGCAAAATTCCGGCGTACATGGGCTCATCCTTTAGCTTCATCACCGTCATGCAGGCACTCATGAAGGGCGCCGGCTACCCCGCAATCGCCCAAGGGGTTATTGCGGTCGGTATCGTCTACCTGGTCGTCGCCCTGATTGTCAACTTCATCGGTAGCGGCTGGATTGATAAAGCCTTGCCACCAGTTGTTGTTGGTCCCATCGTCATGGTCATCGGCCTGTCGCTAGCCGGCACCGCCGCCACTGATGCCACCATGCGCACGGTTAGTGCCACCAAATCCGTTTACGATTTGCGCTATTTTGCCGTCGCAATGTTAACACTCCTGCTCACAATCGTTTACAATATGTATTTGAAGAAGTTTATTAGCCTGCTGCCAATTCTGCTGGGAATTATCAGCGGCTACCTGATTGCCCTGGCCTTTGGGATCGTCGATTTCGAACCCGTGCGCCAAGCCGCCTGGTTTAGTGCACCAGACTTCCAAGTCATGTTTCTGACCTACAAACCGCACCTATACTGGGGCGCGATTCTGTCGATGGCACCGATTGCCTTTGTCACGATGACGGAGCACATGGGGCACATCATGGTGCTCGACAAACTGACGAACCGCAACTTCTTCAAAGATCCCGGTCTGAACCACACCTTGGCTGGGGACGGGACGGCGTCAATTATCGCCGGCTTGGTCGGTGGTCCGGCGGTCACCTCTTACGGTGAAAATATCGGGGTGCTGGCCATGACGCGTGTGCACTCCGTCTATGTTCTCGGCGGCGCCGGCTTCTTCGCGATTGTCTTTGCCTT
This sequence comes from Lacticaseibacillus songhuajiangensis, assembly GCF_003946025.1. Taxonomy (GTDB): domain Bacteria; phylum Bacillota; class Bacilli; order Lactobacillales; family Lactobacillaceae; genus Lacticaseibacillus; species Lacticaseibacillus songhuajiangensis. The sequence continues at coordinate 18,141 of NZ_RHNR01000023.1, forward strand.
CGTGGGCAAGCTCAGCGCGTTGATTCGGACCATTCCGGGTCCCGTTATTGGCGGGATCAGCTTCCTGCTCTTCGGGGTCATCGCCAGCAACGGGCTGCGCGTGCTGATTGACAACAAGATTGACTTCAACAAAAAACGCAACTTGATGATTGCTTCGACCATTCTGGTTATCGGGATTGGGAACGCCAGCCTGCAGTTTGCCGGCTACAGTTTCTCTGGCCTGGCTCTCGCAACGGTCATCGGGATTGCAATGAACCTCATTTTGCCTGCCAAGGCGGCAAACGAGGACTAGAATTAAGGCTGCGCGGACGGTGCTTCGCCGTTGGCAAAAAATGGCTCCGCTACCCAATTAATGCAGGGGACGGAGCCAACTTTTTGGACGCAGCCGCATACATAGCAAAGAAAGTAGGGGATAGCATGCGACGCTATTTGATTTTGGAGGACGGCACCTCGTTTCCGGGTGAGGGGTTCGGTGCCAGTATCGTCACCACTGGGGAGATTGTCATGCAGATGGCGATGACCGGCTACCAGGCCACCATCACGGACAAGGTGAACACGGGCAAAATTATTGCCTTTGCTAGCCCGCTCGTGGGCACGGTCGGCATCAACCGCGATGACTACGAAAGTATCAATCCTGCCATCAAGGGTGTCGTTGTCTCCAATTACACGGATACGTCGGGCCATTTTGCCAGCAAAATGAGCCTGGATCAGTACCTGAAGAATTTGCGCATCCCCGCGATTTCCGGTATCGATACGCGCGCGCTGCGCCGACACCTGAGCGGCAGCGGCGTGATGAAGGCCAGCATCGTGGATGCCGACGACGAACACGCTTTTGACCAACTGCGCGCATTGGTGCTGCCGCGAAATTACGTGCAGCAAGTGTCCACCGCCAAACCTTACCCGTCTCCAGCGACCGGCAAGAATGTCGTCGTCGTCGACTTTGGCCTCAAACACAGTCTGTTGCGGGCTTTTGCCGTCCGGCACTGCAACCTGACCATCGTGCCCGCCGACACCACGGCGGCCGAAATCATCAGCCTTAGCCCTGATGGCGTCGTACTCACGGATGGCCCCGGCGACCCGAAGGACGTCCGCAGCGCCGAGAAGATGATTCAAGGCATCCAGGACAAGTTGCCGCTGCTCGCCATTGGCCTTGGCCACGAACTGTTTGCACGCGCCAACGGTGCGGAGATTATCCGGCTCACCCATGAACACCACGGCATCAACTTCCCGGTGCGCGAAGTCGCAACGGGGCGGGTAGATATTACCACGCAGAACCACAGCTTTGCGGTCGACCCGCAGAGTTTGGACACAGATAAATTACTGCTCACGCACGAGAATGTCATCGATGGATCGATTGAAGGGTTGCGACACCGCTTGTACCCGGCCTTTTCCGTGCAGTTTCAGCCGGAAGGCGCGCCGGGCAGTCGCGACGCGGAGCACGTCATCACCGAATTCATGGAATTAATGGACGCTTTTAGTGAGCGCGAAGGAGGGGAATTCTAATGGATGAACAATACGAACGGATTCTCGTCATTTCTTCAGGGCCCGTTGGCTCGGCGCAACCCGCAACGTCCCCAGCCGAAACTGACCTTACCTGTCGGGAACTGGTAAATGCAGGTAAGGAAGTTATTCTCCTCACGTCCGACCCCAACATTTTCCGCAGCGCTGACCCGCGCATTCACTACCTGATTACGCCACTCACTGCTGATTTTGTCAGTCAGGTCATCCGCCGCGAACGGCCAGACGCCATTTTGCCCAGTGCTGGCGGCCAAATTGCGCTGAACATTATGCGGGAAATCGACAAGTCTGGCCTCCTCGAACAATTGCACGTCCGGGTGCTGGGCAGCACCATCGAAGCCATTGAAAAGAGTGAGAACGGGGAACAATTCCGCGCCTTTTTGCGCGACACCAATATTCCAACCCCTGAATCCACCTACGTTGATGATGCCAGTGCCGCCCTCAATTGTGCGGATAAAATTGGTTACCCCGTCCTGATGCGGCGCGGTCAGAGCCGCAGTATCGCCCGCACACGCGGCGAGTTGAGTAACGTCATCGCTGCCAGTATCGGCGGCGGACGGATCTTAATTGAGCGTGCCATTCACCGCTTCAAGGCCGTGCAATTCGTCATGATGCGCGACAGTGCGGGCACCTGCGTGTTGCTGGGAACCATTGAAAGCCTCGACCCGGTGGGGGTCAATGCGGCCAACACGACGGTCGTGACACCCGCCCAAACCATTACTGATCGTGACCGCACCGCCCTGCGCAGCGCCGGGAAACAAGTGATGGACGCGCTGGGAATTCTCGGTTGCGCGACCTTGTCTTTTGCCATCGATCCGCGCAGCAGTGACTGGTACATGTTGAAGCTGAAACTCGGCCTCAGCTGGACCAGTAGTCTGATTGCCCGGGCGACCGCTTACCCAGTGGCCGGAGTGAACACCGCCGTCGCACTCGGCGGCCATCTCGACCAAATTCGCATTGGTGCCCACAAGCAGATGGTCGCCGCCATCGAACCCGGCGTCGATGCGATTGTCGCCCGCTTCCCGCAATTTCCGCGGCAACTGCAAACTGGCGCCAAATTAGGCCCCCAGTTGTTGGCCGGTGGTTCAATTATGACAGCGGGGCGGACGCTTGAGGCCACCTTGATGCAGGGCATCTATACCTTAGGCCACGACGATAGTCACGTTCTGAGTACGGAGCTGCGGGAGTGGGACGAGGACGAAATCACGGGTCACGTAATTAAAGCGAACGCGCTGCGCTTGCCCGCCTTGTGGCTGGCACTCACGCGCGGCTTCACGGTACGCGAACTGAGCGAACTCAGCCAGATTAACCCGCTATTCATCGCCGCCATCAGCAAAATTATCACCTGCCTCGATGAGCTCGCGCTGGACCACAGTGCCGAGAAGTTGCGCCAAGCCAAGAATTACGGCATTGCGGACGCCACCCTTGCCAGCATCTGGCAAGTCAGTGAAGATGAAGTACGCCAGACGCGCCAGGACGAAGATATTTTGCCGACTTACAAAACACTCGATGCCATGGGGCTCATTGAACCCGACACGCCAACCTACTACGCTAGTTATGGTGCGACGGGGGAGAGTGAACGCGGCAACTTGCCAAGTGTCATCGTGATTGAGCCTAACGCCGCGGCGCCGTGGTTGAATTCGGCGCACGAGTCCATTAGTTCGGCGATGCTCGCCGCGATTAAAGATTCTGGGTGCACGCCAATTCTGCTCGGCAGCACGCCGCGGCCGTTAGTCTACCCAGGGGTGAAGCATTACCTGCTGGGCGCCAGCAACGAGCACATCCTGGATGTCATTGACCTCGAACAGCCGCTGGGTGTGATTACGCAGACGGCCGGCCGTGAGGGTAGCCGCATCGCGCACATGCTGAAGCGCCGCGACATCACCGTTTTGGGGAGCGTGCCCAGCAAACACGGCGCGAACCGGGTGGCACCGAAACTGCGCGATGCTTTGGCAGAACTCAGCACCGACGGTTGGGCGCTCACTTACAGCGGCGACATCGCCGGTGATCCCGATAGCACACACCTGGCAGTAGATGCCATCGCGGACGGGCAGGATGTGGCCGTCCTCGGGGTCATCAACAGCCTCGAACAAAACGAGAGCAGGGCAGGGAAGGTGCTTGCCGTCACGCCACCACGTAAGGGGGCGGCGAAGATGACTGAGAAAGCCGTCGCCACCGCCGTGAAGCTCACCCAGACGCTGGGGCTGGTCGGTTTTGTCCACCTCGATCTGGTGGTCCGCGACCAGCGCATGGCCGTGACCTTTATTGGCCCCAGCGCCAGCGCCACCGTGCCATTTCTTGCCAAGACGGTGCGTAAGGACGTCGTTGCCGTGGCCTGCGCCGTGCTCCTCGGGCAAAAGTTGGCCGACCTGGGCATTCCGTCTGGGCAACTCGCCCAAGCACCTGGTGTGCACGTCCTTTTGCCTGTCTTACGTAGCGGCTTAACCGCGCCAGGCAGCAGCGTGCCAACAATCGTGCAAACCGGCCTCGTCATGGGCAGCGACATGACACTGGGAAAGGCGCTGATCAAGGCCTTCGCGGCCGCGCACCAACCACTTTCGGCGCACGGCACCGTGCTGCTGGAAGAGGGCAGCAACGCCGATGCAGAATTGGCACCGCGCCTGGCTAACCTTGGTTTCCAGATTGTCGGGATGGAACGTGCAGAACGTTTGAATGGTGTGCAGCTGATTGTCAGCGACAAGCCGGATATTGATTTCCGCCGCCGCGCGACAGCACACATGGTGCCGCTCATCAACACGGTGAGTGCCGACGCCATTTTGCAAGTGTTCGAGGCGCGGGCATTTTCAATGATGCAGCTATCAGCGCTGGAACGTTAGGAAAGCCTCTAATTCATGCTTTTTCAACCACAACAAAAGGGTACGCCTGCTGGGCGTACCCTTTTGTTGTTCATTTGTATCGCCACCGTCAATCGCAAGAGCTAGCATCCTGGACTCATTCATAGCAGGTCAGAATGCGAGCTATTTTACATTGTCGGTTTCGTTTTCATCTTCTCAACCAGCGTTTCATCTGGCGTCACGACCAGCGTCCGCTGGCCGGTGTAAATGACGTATCCAGGTTTGGCACCATTGGGCTTTTTGATGCGCTTGACCTGAATGTAGTCGACCTGCACGTTGGCGGAGTGCTGACTGCGCGAGTAGTACGCCGCCAGATTGGCCGCCTCCGTCAGCGTCTGGTCAGACGGCGCGCTATCTTCAATGATGACGTGCGAGCCCGGGACATCCTTGGCGTGCAGCCAAATGTCGGTCTTCGCCGCCGTCTTCAGCGTGAGCTGATCATTTTGCAAATTGTTCTTGCCGACCAGAATATGCGTGCCATCGCTGGCCCAGAAGGCGTCTGGCTTGGAAACCTTAGGACGCTTACGCTTGTTCTTGCTCGAGCGCCGGATGTAACCAGATTGTTCCAGTTCAGTACGGATGTCTTCGAGGTCTTTGGGTGCGGCCAGGTTCACGAGGTCGCTGATGCCGTTCAAGTAGTCCAGTTCCGCATTGGCCTCGGCCATCTGCTCGTTGACGTGGCTAACTGACTTGCGCAGCTTCTGATAGCGCGTGTAGTACTTCTGCGCGTTCTGGTTCGGACCTAGAGCTGGGTTCAGCTGAATAGTGAGGGGCTTCATCTCATCGTAGTAGTTCGGCAACTCGACACTCTTAGCGCCGCGCGGCACTTGCTGCAAATAGGTCGTGAGCAATTCGCCGCGCAGGCGGAGTTCGTCAGCACGTTCACTTTCAGCCAGCGTCTGTTTGAACTTCTTGATTTTGGTCTCCAGCCGGTGCGTGTTGGTCTTCAGTACCCGAATCAGGCCGCTGCCGACCACCTGGACGCGTTCACGTTCGGCACGCTGGGCGTAGAAGGCATCAAGCATCGCGGACAAACTCGGAAACTGCTGCTGGGTACCGTCAATACTGCCGTACGGAATGGCCGTGTAGAACATTTTCTTGCCGGTCGTAACGGTGGGCTGCGGGTCATTGAAGCTGTCGAAGAACTCCTGCCAGGCAATCCCTGCCAAACCCTTTTGCATGCGCGTAGCGAGCTCCAGCGCGCTTATCCGGTCCAGCCCCTGGAACTTAGCCTGAATCGCCTTAGCGAGGCCCTGCGCGTCCATGGCGCTATCCGTGAATTCCAGGTAGTCCGCGCTGGTAGCAGTGAAGGGGTCAATTTTGTCTTGTGCGGGCGCCGGCACGTAATCGGCACCAGGCATCAGCAGGCGGTAACGATTCTCATCAGCGGGAACGTGGCGAATCAGGTCAATGATCCGGTTCTCGCGCACGTTCACCAGCGTGATGTTGGAGTGGCGCGCCATGATTTCGACCACCAACCGCAGCTGCAAGTCGTCACCCAATTCGTCGCGGGTGGCAAAATTCAGGTGCACGACGCGGTCATTACCGACCTGCTCAATGCTGATTAGCTTCGCAGCCGCCAAGTACTTGCGCAGCGTCATCGTGAAGGTGCTCGGCACAGCAGGACTGGTGAAGGGGATTTCTGTAATTTGTAGGCGCGCAAACTGCGGGTTGGCCGAAATGAGCAGCGGCTGGTTCTTCCCGTTATTGCGAATGGTCATGACCAATTCGGTCGGGTAGGGCTGCTGAATTTTGCTGACCTTACCACCTGCAAGGGCAGCGCTCAGCTCACGCGTCATCGCGTGCGTAAAAAGTCCATCGAATGCCATAGTATCCTCCATGAAATAACTTGTGAAAACTCAGGACAGTCTGGCTGTCCCACCGGTTTGTAACTCTATTCATTGTACATTTTTGTTAAGCTTGGCGCAAAAACGGCAAGTATGCGATTTCGTCGTTCGCCAAGTGGCTAGCGGTGTGGTAAATTATACTTGATTAATTAGAAGGAGTTGGAAAAGTGACGAAGATAGCAATTGTGACCGACAGCACCGCGTACCTCACAAAGGAGCAGGCTGCGGAAAACAATATCACAGTAGTACCAATTCCCGTTATCCTTGACGGTACGGTCTACGACGAAGGGGTCGACATTACCCCCGCAGAATTCTACGCAAAACTCAAAACGGCTAAAACCTTCCCCAGTACCAGCCAACCACCGCTGGGCGAGATGATTAAGCTCTACGAAAATCTCAGGAACGAAGGTTACGACCAGATTATCAGTATTCACCTGGCCAACACCATCTCTGGTTTTCAGCAAACCCTACGCACCGCAGTCGGTGAACTGGACGGTGTGACCGTTACGGTTTACGATTCCCAGATTACGGTCATGCTGATGGGCTGGCTCGCACTGGAAGCAGCCAAAATGGCAAAAGCCGGTAAATCTGTTCAGGAGATCATTGCGCGCCTTGATGATCTGCGTAGCACCATCGACGAATACTTCATTGTCAACGACATTCAGAACCTGGTCCGGGGCGGCCGCTTGTCCAACGCGGCTGGCTTCGTGGCGGGCATGTTACGTATTAAGCCATTATTAACATTCGATCCAGAAACCAACAAAATCGTTGCCATTGAGAAGATTCGCTCGCTCAAAAAGGCTTACGCCCGTGCTGAGGAATTGTTCAGTCAGGCACTCGCCAAAACAGATTACCCAGTCCGGGGACTCATCATTCATGCTAACGATCCGGAAGCGGCAGAGGCGTGGAAGAAGGACTTGGAAGCTAAATTCCCGGGTATCGAGTTCGATATTTCCTTCTTTGGCCCCGTTATCGGTGCGCACCTTGGTGAAAAGGCCATCGCACTCGCTTGGATGAAGGATTTCACGAAAGCATAACTCATGTTCAAGGCGTCCTGTGGGGCGCTTTTTTTGCGAACTAAATCGTTAATTTGGAGGAAAACCATGATTGAATTCAAAGCAGAAGCTGGGAATATCAAAAAAGTAACCACCGCGTACGCTGGACCAATCTTCAGCGTCAAGCAGCTGAACATCGACACACCGGACGGACTCAACGTGAACCGGGATTTGATTGATCACGCACCCGCCGTGGTCATTTTGGCGATGACCGCTGACGGCAAGCAGGCACTCATTGGTCGTGAATACCGGGTAGGGGTGAACCGCGAAGCCATTTCACTGCCTGCAGGTTTAATCAACGCGGAAGAAACTGCAGAAGCGGCTGCTCGGCGTGAATTGGCCGAGGAAACAGGCTATGTTGCCCAAAAGTTGCAGCCATTGCTCACAATTACGGCAAGTGAGGGCATGACCAACGAACTCCAGCATTGCTACCTCGCAACCATTGACCCCAACGAACGAACGGAGAAACACTTCGATAAGGATGAGTTCGTCACCACCAGTTTAGTACCATTCAGCGACATTGTCCGTGCAATTGAAGACGGTAAGATAACGTCCGCGCAATCGATAGCAACCGTCATGTACTACCTGCACACGCAGCGCTAGAAACAAAACATGGCTGCTGACGGGTCTGCAGTATTCAACAATGCAAGTAAGCTGTCCGGTAAGCACAAGCTAAAATGCAAATCGACAAAGTATTGAACACATCAAATAAAGAATCCAGTTATTTGTTATTTAATGCTAACTGGATTCTTTATTTTTGTCGTGATTGCTTAGCAAAAATAAAATCGTGGGGCGTGATCATCGCGGCCGTTCATAACGTGTTGAAATCACCGTATTATTAGTCTAAAGCAGGTGGTACAATAGTTCTATGAATATCAAACAAACAATTAGCAATGATGAGCTCCGAATCAAAATTTTTAAAGCACTCGCGGATCAAACCCGGCTTAACACAATCCGTACACTAAAAGCATCGTGGCAGCCAATCCCATACTCAGAACTTGCCACAACGATGAAGTGCGGCAAATCAACGGCATCTTACCACCTTAAATTGCTCAGTGAAGCTGGCCTGATCACACTAAAAAAGGTGGGACAAGCAAAGTTTGTTTCACTTAATCGGGAAGTGTTTGATGGGGTTCTCCCTGGATTTCTCAAAACGCTATAACGCTAAAGCACAGGGCACTAAAGCCTCTAGTTTAACGGTTCTATTAGTATCGAACTGACGAACTGCCATATTAATTACATGCTAAGGCTGCTGATTTGATACAGACCTGCAAGTCGATGGAAACCATTCGGTGATTGCTATTGTTTTTTTGCTTGAGACGTGATTCTCGTGTCCAAAAGCAAACGTTATTAAAGGAGCTGTTTTTATGCCAATGCTAACCGGACCGTTCACAACCAATTCTCCAATTTCAGTAAATCGCTGATTTGTGATGCACGTGACAGTACCAAGCTTCAGTATTATCAAAGTAATTTGAACCTGATTGTAGACAGTAACACACAGACCGAAACGGTTATCTGGACCTTTTATCATAACAGCATCCACCCAGAACTTACACACGTTATCGTCGGCCAGTTGAATAGCCATTTAGATATACACACACTTTCGGCAGCGCTCAACTCAATCACCAGCACTGCACAGAAATCGCAGCCGGATAGCAAGGGTATTATCATTGATCCGCACACCCAGGATTCATTGCTGTCAGCTGCACTAGTAGCAAGCGGCTTTCACAAATTTCGGACGTGCTACACTTGCACCTGGTCCAATGCTCAAGTGGTGAGCGTTGCTCGAGAGGCGCATTCTAAGGCAGTTTCAAGTGGTCAGACGTACAAGTTTACTGTCTATTGCTGATCTGACTGCAGCAGAACGGCAGCAGCTTCTCGAACGGCAATATACTGATTACAAGGCAGCGCACTTGGATAATCCTGTCCGTAGCTTTGACGACCATCTGCAAGCATGGTCGAAATTGGTTTTTGACGGTACGGAGGCGGTCAATGTGCCTGCAGTATTGCTTGATCAGCAAACCAAGCGGATTATGGCGTACATCATCAGCTATCTGGATGAAGATGAACTACTACTGGCATACTTCGGTGAACAAGAAGCTGGCCTGTTAGAGACACAGATACTTCCTGACTTACTGAGCGTTGTTGCGACGCGCCACTGGCAGTTAAGTGGCGAACTGGATGACACTAATCCGCTGGCAATGCGAATCATGCACTTATTGCCTGCGGCTAAGGAAGAGGTAGACACACTACCAGCGTACAAATTGGATTTCGCTGAAAATGAGCATGAATAGCACCAGTTAGAGCGTAGGGGGACCAGGCGCTCTTTTGCTATCTTTTCTAGTTTACATAATATATATTATACGAAGCGGCCCCGTACACGAACGGTGGTCGCATTTGGCGCCGCCAGCGGCTTGTTGGCCGCTTCCCTGCTTTATTACCTCTGCGTAAATCAGATTTTTTTAACGTCCCACACCTGCTGGCTGGTCAGCAGATCAACTGGCCAGTGCCCATCTGCCACGCGTTACCATTGGACTGCTGAGATTGAATGTGCGTTGCTACTACAATTGCTTCCTGCACGCAGTTCGCGTACGCGTAAGTTATCCGCCATCATGACAGTTCGAGCTGTGAAATTTCACTAATTCCATAAGCACAATCCAGCCTTTGCATGTGATTTTGCTTGATCCATTTTATACATTATTTGGACTGGATTTGCCTGTGTAACACACTAAATGTATATTTTTGAGCCTTCTTGCGAAAATTATTTTCACAGCACGATCAGTGCTCACCATTCCGCACCATACCAACGTATATGCATCTTTGCATAATATCTACAGACTGTAATATATGCATGTTTGCTCACGATACACAGCGTGAGCAAACAATTGTTCTGCATTTTATACATGTCGTCCATTACCAGATATTCTCGCATGTTTTGCTATCTGCGAATCTTACCTCACACGCCGGGCATCGCACGTCATCAATCTGCGTATCCCAACGATTAATCAGCGTATGCTATGTCACAAAATTGCCTTCCGAATTTGGCAGCTTGATCAAGTACAACCGTGTGCTGGTCGCTCCCATTCTGCTTCATCACTCCCCCACTCCCGACGAGGGTGGGGCGTTGGACACAAAAAAAGAGCCACCGACTAATCGGTGACCCTTCATTCAATCTAGCCAGTGACCAGATTATGCAATTACTTTTCAAATGCTGTTGTCAGCACAGGCACGATCTGCTTCTTACGGGAAACAACACCTGGCAGCGCCAAACGGCCCTGCGCATCAATCTTCTCGTTGAAGGCAGCTTCAAGCGGTGCGGTTTCGCCAAGGGCAAACCCGACAGAGTTGCTGTTGAGAATATCGGTTGCAACGACAAGGAACAAGTCGTAACCTTCAGCATCCTTTTCAGCCTGCATTGCAGCAACGATGTTGTCCTGGCGTGCGTAGATGTCTTCAAGATCCACGGTGTTTACCTGGTCGATACGGACGGTCTTGCCACCCATTTCGAAGCTCTTGGCATCACCATCAATGATGTCCTGGTCGCTCCGTGCAGCAAGGTTGGTGCCGGCCTTCAGCATCTTCATACCGTAGTCAGACAGGTCAATCCCGGCAATTTCCTGGAGTTCGGCAAAAATCTGCTTGTCGTCTTCAGTGGTTGTTGGGCTCTTTAGCAGCAAGGTGTCAGAAATCAGACCGGATGCCAGCAAGCCGGCAAGTGTGGCACTAATCTTGAAGCCCTTTTCCTTGAACATCTTGAAGAGAATGGAATCAGCACTACCAATTGGTTCAAGACGCATGAACAATGGCATTGCGGTTTCGAATGCAGCCACCCGGTGGTGGTCCACAACGGCGTCAATCGTGACCTTAGCGCGGTCGGAAACAGACTGCTGAGCTTCGTTGTGGTCAACGAGCATCACGTGATCAGTTTCGTTAGCGGCGGTTTCGATAACCCGTGGTGCGGCAACCTTGAAGAAGTCCAATGCGAACTGGGTTTCTTCGTTCGGGGTGCCAAGCGCTACGGCTTCAACATCGGTGTTGCCCAGCTGTTTCTGGTATTCAGCGTAAGCAATTGCAGCGGTAATGGTATCAGTATCTGGGTTCTTGTGCCCAAAAATCAAAGTAGACATTTAGCAGATTCTCCTTAGTTATTCCTTAGTCTCAGCAATTAGTCTACCACGATTTTCAATTACCCGCGACAGGTAATCCTTCTCGTCCAGGTAGGCATCCAGTTCATCAAGGAAGCTGGCCACGCGCGGAATCTGATCCTTGCCCTTGCGGTAAACGAAGCTCAGATCAAAGTTAATGTTCGGCGTAAACTTAGACGCGCTGGCACTAATTTCTTCCTTGTGGGCCTTGTAGAAGCTAGCTGGCAATGCCGTGTCCACACCGGTGCGGTTGGAGAACTCTGCAATCTGGTAAGGCGTTGTAAACTGCGCAACTGGTTTTGGCAAGGTAACCAGCTGGTTCTTGTAGCTTTCACTCATCAGGTGCGCCAGGAAGTAGTCATCTGGGTAGGAAACCCACTGGCTGTCCGCCGTTTCGGCGAAGGTGACTTCTTCCTTCCCCTGCAGGGACTGATCATGGTGCAAGAAGAGCAGTTCTTCTTCAAAAATCGTCCGGGATTCGTATGGTTTCCAGTTCTTGATGGAATCATCAGGCAGGTACATGATGGCCAGGTCAATCTGGTTGTTTTCCAAGTGTTCCCAGATTTCCCGCCGTGTCATCAAGCGGAAATGTACGGTGATGTCTGGGTGCATCTGATAGTAATGCGCGATGAACGCGTTAAATACGGAGTCTTCAATTGAAGCCAAGAAGCCAATCGAAATCACACCAGAAGTGGCGCTCGTGGTGCGCTGAATTTCGTCAGTTGCCTGGTTCAGGACTTCGTAAATATCCTGCGTAGCTGCAAGCATGGTTGCCCCAGCATCTGATAGGTGAAGCTTCTTCCCCACCGAGAAGAATAGGGGGGCACCAACCGTGCGCTCCAACTTCTTAATCTGCTGCGTGAGTGCTGGTTGCGTAATGCCCAGAATCTGTGCCGCCTGCGTGTAGTTCATGGTCTCAGCGAGCTGCAAGAAGTAGCTTAGAGTTTTGGAAGAAAAAATGTTGTCCTGTTTAGTCTTCATCGTAGGTACTCTCCTTATTTCTGCTCAAATGGGGGTCGAGCTTCTCCTTATTCCTTTAGCTTAACTATAAGTTATAGTTTAATGTAAAGCAAACTATTTCGCTAAAAAAGCCTCAATTCAGGCTTCGTTTTGTGAAAATGCAAAAAAAGAGGCCCGCAATGTCCAAAGACACTTCGGTACCTCTTAATTAGTGATGCCTTATACCAGTTCTTCCTTGATGCGCGCGTGCACGTATTGCAGTTCCCCACTAGCATCAGTATCGATGACGAAGGAACCATTACCGTAGCGATCGCCCAAGGGGTGAGCTTGCGGCTCAACCGTCTGCACGCCGGTCGCCGCGGTAAAGACGTCCAGCACCACACCCTCTTGAACGAGCGCCATGTAAACGATGCGGTGCGGATTCTTCTTGAGTTCACGCAGAATCTGCAGTCCGCGCTTAGCCCGGCTACTTGCCGGCACTTCACTGATGCGCATCCGCTTGAACGCGCCACGCTGCGTCAGAATGGCGACTTCCGCATGTTCAGGATCATCCGTGACCACGTAGTTGACCACACTGTCCCCGTCCTTGAGGTTAATCAGCTTAACCCCCGCGGCCTTAGCACCGGAAATCGGCACTTCGTCCAGCGCAAAAGTTAGACCGTAACCGCCGGCGGTCGCAACGAAGACGCTCTGCTTGTCTGCGGCGGTTGTGAAGTAGACGTCCGTCACGTAGGCGCCGTCACTCTTGAGTTTGATAGCCTGCATCGCCTTCGTCCGGTAGGTCCGGGTTGGCTGCAGGTCGGTGAGTGCAGTTTGCTTAATCAGCCCATCACTGGTGCCGAGCACAAACTGACCGGCCGCGGTGAGTTCCTTGAAGGTGTACACCGCCAGCACGTTCTCGTCTGGGGCGAGCCCAACGGTTTGGCTGAGGTGTTCACCGGAGTCCTTCCAGCGCTGATCAGTCAGTTCGTAGACTTGCCGGTAAACAACATTACCAAGACTGGTGAAGATGTAGACGTGATCGAGCGTTGACAACTGTTTTTGGTAAACAGCGAAGTCTTCGTCCTTCAGCCCGTTTTGCGCGTCATCAACGGCCTGGTAGCTGCGCAAACTGCTGCGCTTCACGTAGCCGTCGCGAGAAACCAGCACCATGACCTGTTCGTCGGCGACCGTGACGGTCGTGTCAACTTCCAGCTGTTCCACTTCGTCCTGGATGGTCGTCTTGCGGTCATCCCCGTATTCCTTGGCAATCTGCTGCAACTCGGTCGTGATGACCTTATCGCGGCTAGCAGGGTTGTGCAAAATGTCTTCGTAGCCGGCAATCGCGGCGGCAAGTTCTGCTGCTTCCGCCTGCAAAGCCGTAATGTCCGTGTTGGTCAAACGGTACAGCTGCAAGGACACGATGGCTTCTGCCTGCTCCTGGCTAAAGTCGTAGGCCTTGACCAGGTTGTTCTTCGCATCCCCCTTGTCCTTGCTACCGCGAATGGTGGCAATGACTTGGTCGAGAATCGACAGCATCTTCATGAGCCCCTGAACAATGTGCTGACGCTTTTGCGCCTTGTTCAGGTCAAACTCAGTGCGTTTGGTGACGACTTCGCGCCGGTGGTCGCGGTAGGCCTCCAGCATTGGCTTCAGGCCCAACTGCTTCGGCTGGCCATTAGCAATAGCGACCATGTTGAAGTTGTAGCTCACCTGTAGGTCTGTGTTCTTGAACAGGTAGGTGAGAATCCCTTCGGCGTTGGCATCCTTCTTGAGTTCGATGACGACGGTGAGCCCGAAACGGTCACTTTCGTCCCGCACTTCGGCGATACCATCAACCTTCTTGGCGATGCGCAAATCATCGATCCGCTTGACGAGGTTTGCCTTGTTCACTTCATAAGGCAGCTCCGTCACCACAATCTGTTGCTTGTGGCCGCGCATATCCTTGATTTCAGTCCGTGCACGCACCACAACGCGGCCGCGACCGGTCTTGTAGGCCTTCTTAATGCCATCAATCCCTTGCAAAATGCCACCGGTTGGGAAGTCCGGACCCTGCACGTCCTTCATCAGGTCGGCAAGACTGACGTCCGGGTTCTTCATCAAGCGCAGCAGCGCCTTAATCACTTCACGCAGGTTGTGGGGCGGAATCTCGGTTGCGTAACCGGCGGAAATTCCGGTTGCACCATTGACGAGCAGGTTCGGGAACGCCGCCGGCAAGACGGTTGGCTCTTGAGCCGTGTCGTCAAAGTTGAGCACCATTTCCACGGTGTCTTTGTCGATATCCTTGAGGAGTTCGCGCGAAATTTTGGCCAGGCGCGCTTCCGTGTACCGCATTGCGGCCGGCGGATCGCCGTCCATGGACCCGTTGTTCCCGTGCATCTCAATCAGCGGAATGCGGAGCTTCCAGTCCTGGGAGAGGCGCACCATCGCTTCATAGATGGAGGAGTCCCCGTGCGGATGGAAGTTACCCATGACGTTACCAACGGACTTAGCGGACTTACGGAAGCCCTTATCGTAAGTATTGCCATCAAGGTTCATCGCGTAGAGAATCCGCCGCTGCACGGGCTTCAAGCCGTCGCGGACGTCCGGAAGGGCACGTTCTTGAATGATGTACTTGGAATAGCGACCGAAACGGTCACCCATGACTTCTTCCAGTGTGAGTTCTTGTACATGGTTCGCCATGGCTTACTTCCCCTTCCGTTTCTTAAGTTGCTTCTTCATGGTCTGGGTCCCGAACTGCATGTCTTCATGCGAGCCGGTGTCCGTTTCCAGAATGGAGCCTTCATCGCCGAGCGTAAACTTGACGTTGTTTTCAATCCATTCACGGCGCGGTTCAACCTTGTCACCCATGAGCGTGGTGACCCGCCGTTCAGCCAGCTGGGCATCGTCAATACGGACCCGAATCAGCGTGCGCGTCTCCGGGTTCATCGTGGTTTCCCACAACTGGTCGGCGTTCATTTCACCCAGCCCTTTGAAACGGGTAAGCGTGTAACCGCGGCCCATTGCTGTGACTTCCTTTTCCAATTCGGCGTCGGTCCAGGCGTAGCGGATTTCGGTCTTGGCACCGCTGCCCTTGGATAGCCGGTACAGTGGCGGCAGGGCGATGTAAATTTTGCCGGCGTCAATCAGTGGCCGCATGTAGCGGTAGAAGAAGGTCAGCAGCAGAATCTGGATGTGGGCACCATCGGTATCCGCATCGGTCATGATGATGATCTTGTCGTAGTTAGCAGACGAGGCGTCAAAATCACTGCCGACCCCAGCACCAATTGTATAGATCATCGTGTTGATTTCTTCGTTCTTGACGATGTCTTGGAGTTTGGCCTTCTGGGTGTTCAGCACCTTCCCGCGCAGTGGCAGGATAGCCTGGAAGCGGCGGTCACGGCCCTGCTTGGCAGAACCGCCGGCGGAATCCCCTTCGACTAGGTAGAGTTCGTTCTTGGCCGCGTTCTTGCTCTGGGCAGGCGTCAGCTTACCGGAGAGGACGCCTTGGTCCTTCTTACGCTTCTTACCAGTTCGTGATTCGTCACGGGCTTTACGGGCAGCTTCACGCGCTTCACGCGACCGCAGCGCCTTCTTGACGAGTTCTTGCGCTTCATCCCCAGCTTCCATGAGCCAGAAACTGAGCTGCTCATAAACAACGTTGTCAACGACTTGGCGGGCTTGTGGTGTGCCCAACTTGCCCTTGGTCTGGCCTTCAAACTGCAGGAGTTCTTCTGGCACCCGGATAGACAGGACGCCGGCGAGCCCTTCACGGACATCACTCCCGTCCAGGTTCTTATCGCGTTCCTTGAGCAGGTTCACCTTGCGGGCGAAATCGTTGAAGGCGCGGGTAATTCCGGCCCGCAGCCCAGCTTCGTGTGTCCCACCATCACCAGTGCGGACGTTGTTCACGAAGGAAATGATGTTCTCGGAGTAGCCATCGTTGTACTGACCAGCGAAGTCAACCACGATGCCGTCCTTTTCGCCCTCAAACTGCATCACCTTGCTCATGGCGTCCTTACCTTCGTTCAGGTAAGCCACGAAGCTCTTGAGTCCGTCTGGGTAGTGGTACTCTTCCACGCGGCCACTACGTTCATCCGTCAGCGTAATCTTGATGTTCTTCAGCAGGAAAGCTGATTCCCGCAGACGTTCAGCGAGCGTATCGAAACTGTACACCGTCGTCTGGAAGATGGTTGGGTCCGGCTTAAAGGTGATGGTCGTCCCGTTGGGCTCCTTCACCTTGCCGAGCTTCTGCAACCCGCCAGCCGGATGCCCACCGTTTACAAAATTCTCCATGTAGGCCTGCCCGTCACGCACAACGCGTACGGTGAGCGATTCGCTCAGCGCGTTGACGACAGACGAACCCACCCCGTGCAGACCACCACTGGTCTTGTAGGAGTTCTGACTGAACTTACCGCCGGCGTGCAGCACCGTCAGGATGACTTCGATGGTTGGCTTGCCGCTGGCGTGCATCCCGGTGGGCATACCGCGCCCGTGGTCCACAACCGTGATCGAGTTGTCCTTGTGGATGGTGACGGCGATGACATCCCCGTAACCGGCAAGCGCCTCGTCGACGGCGTTATCAACGATTTCATAGACAAGGTGGTGGAGCCCACGTGCGTCAGTTGAGCCGATGTACATCCCCGGCCGTTTGCGAACCGCCTCCAGGCCTTCGAGGACCTGGATTGACGAATCGTTGTATGTTTGACTTGGTTTCGCCATTGTTTAACCTCTCTTCAATAACTGCAATACTCTAACTTTAGCACAAAGCAAACGCCGGTGGCGCGCGGCTTTAACTTTTTTGTCTAGACCGCCCGTCGCTATCGGTAACAAGTGCGGTGCCCCAAATACGCGAATTGCGTTTTTACGAACATTCGTTTGCATTGCGACGATAACTCATTTTAGTGGTTACAAATGCAACTGTCAAAGTGCATAAAAGTTCACCCAACGGTGTCAAAAAATGCTAAACTATTAGCACTGAAAGGAGCATTGCAATGCTACTAGCGTTTTGTTTTATCCTCGCTTACCTCATCGGTTCCATTCCCTCAGGTGTCTGGATTGGCCGCATCTTCTGCCATAAGGATCCTCGGGAAGCCGGCAGCCACAACATCGGCACGACCAACGCCTACCGCGTGCTGGGCGTCAAGGCCGGTACGGCAGTTCTCATCATCGACATCCTAAAGGGAACGCTGGGCGCATCGCTGCCCCACCTCTTCGGTTTCCAGCAGCACTGGCTCGTGCTCGTCTGCGGGGTGGCTGCGGTGATTGGCCACACGGCTTCCATCTTCATTCACTTTAAGGGCGGCAAGGCGGTTGCCACCAGCGCCGGGATTCTGCTGGCCTACAATCCGCTGCTCTTTCTAATTGCCAGTGCCACCTTCGTGGGGATGATTCTCTTGACCTCCGCGGTGAGCCTTGCCAGTATCGTCGGCGTCGCCACAATGTTCGTCATCGCACTGTTCATTCACGACTGGATACTAGCCGTGATTGCCGGCCTGCTCACGGTGGTGTTCATCATCAAGCACATCCCGAACCTCAAGCGGATTGCCAACGGTACTGAAAACTACGTGCACTTTGGCCTCTACTACTGGCTGCGGCAAAAGCGCAACTCAAAATAAAATGACGCCACACAAAAATGCCTTCCCGATTTTAACATCGGGAGGGCATTTTTCATTTGCTAATGGGTACTGATGGTAAAGCCGGCTTCAAAACTCTTGCCGCCAGCGAGTTCACGAATGCCGCGCTTGTGCTCGAGCTGACCGTCCGCGCTTGGCTCGTCGGCAACGCCCCACCATGGTTCGATGCAGCAGAAGTCGCCAGGCGTTGGGTAGTTCGACCACACACCCACATAAGGCGCATCCTTAACCGTCAGGCTGACGCCGTGCTCGTCGTCTGGAGAAGACAGACTGAGCTTGGTTTTATCGCCATCAAGCACGTAGATCAGTGCGTCACCCTTGAACAGTTCGCGCGTCAGTGGCGTGTGATTTTCATCAACTGGCTTGCCGTTCGCGAAGTCGGCATACTTGCCCTGCAAGCCAACGCGAGTGCGCGTCTTGGCAGGTTCAAAGTCGAGGCTGAAGTCCTCGAACTTGCGTCCAGCAGACAGTGGCATCCGGAAGGCTGGGTGCGCACCAATGCTAAAGAGCATCTTATCATCGGCTGGGTTCTCCACCTTGTAGCCAACGTGCAGGTTCTGCCCGTCAAGCTTGTAGGTCAGGGTCAACTTGAAGGCAAATGGGTACTTGGCATGTGTTTCGTCGTTGTCCGTTAGCACTAGGGAGACCTGGTCAGCAGACTGCGCAGCCACCGCGAAGTCCAAGTCGCGGGCGAAGCCGTGCCGGGTCATGTGGTAGGTCTTGTCCTGGTATGTGTACTGGTCATCTTTCAGTGCCCCCACAATTGGGAACAGAACAGGTGCGTGCCGGGCCCAAACCGCTGGGTCCGCCTGCCACATGTACTCCGTGCCGTCAGCCTTGGCCACGAGGGAGGACAATTCCGCCCCGTGCAAGTTGATTTCGGCCGTCAGAAATTCGTTTTCAATCTTAACCATAGTGATGATACCTTCTCCATTAGCAAAATTTTTTAGTGTTGCGTGCTACCAAATTAAAGAATGTAACGACTCATATCCTTGTCGCCGGCAATCTTGCCGACCTTATCGTCGACGTACTTCTCGGTGACGGTAATGTCACCCATCTGCATATCGGGACCTTCGTAGAGGACGTCCTCTAGCAGTTTTTCGAGGATTGTGGCCAGCCGCCGGGCCCCGATGTTCTCCTGAGTCGTGTTGACGGTTGCGGCGATGTGGGCAATTTCGCGAATTGCTTCCTTGGTGAAGGTGACCTTGACGCCATCCGCACCAATCAGCGCCATGTACTGCTTGGTCAGTGCGTTGTCTGGTTCAGTCAGGATGCGCACAAAGTCGTCTTCGGTGAGATCCTTCAGCTCTACGCGAATTGGGAAACGGCCCTGCAGTTCGGCAATAAGGTCGCTAGGCTTGGACTCAGCGAAGGCCCCGGAACCGATGAACAGGATGTGATCCGTGTTGATTGGCCCGTACTTGGTGCTAATTTGGGAGCCTTCAACAATTGGCAAAATGTCGCGCTGCACACCTTCACGGGAAACTTCACCGCTACTTTGCTTACGGCCGGCCGCAATTTTGTCAATTTCATCGATGAAGATGATGCCGGAGTTCTCTGCGCGCACAATGGCGTTGTGGTAAATGTCGGCGTGGTTCACCAGCTTACTGGATTCTTCCTGCACGAAGACCTCGCGTGCCTCCTTGACGGTCATGGTGCGTTCAACCATCTTCTTGGGCATCATTGCCCCCAGGGTGTCGGACAGGTCAATGCCCATTTGGCCGTACATGTCGCCACCGCCGGCCGGTTTCTTGACGTCTTCCACCCGCACGGTGACTTCGCGCTCTTCCAGCAGACCCTTAGCGAGCTGGTCGGCCACCGTCATGCGTTCATTCTTAATGTCGTCATTGACTTCTTCGGGCTCTGGTTCGGCCTTGCCGCCATTTTCCATCATGTTGTTGAACATGCTCATCATGTCCTGCATGTTGTTGGCGCGACGTTCCTTCTTGATACCAGGCACCAGCAACTTCACGAGCCGCTTGTTAGCCGCCTTCTCCGCACGCACACGGACAGTTTCGTACTGGGCAGTTTCTTCCAGCTGCACCGCCACGTCCACGAGGTCACGGACCATGGATTCAACGTCCCGGCCAACGTAACCGACTTCGGTAAACTTGGTGGCTTCAACCTTCACGAAGGGCGCGTTGACGACTTTTGCCAAGCGGCGGGCAATTTCGGTTTTCCCGACCCCAGTAGGTCCAATCATCAGCAAGTTCTTGGGCGTGATGTCCTGCTGCATCTTCTCACTCAGTTGCATCCGGCGCCAGCGGTTGTAGAGCGCAACGGCGACGGCTTTCTTGGCTTCATCCTGACCAATGACGTACTGGTCCAGGGAAGCCACAATCTGCTTAGGTGTTTGCATGGGCAATCCTCCTTAGAAAGATTCAACCAGAATGTTCTGGTTCGTGAAAATATCGATGGTGCCGGCGATGGAAACAGCTTCCTTGGCGATGGCCGGTGCATCCATGTCATCTGCGTGCCGCAGCATCCCGACGGCCGCCGCTTGGGCAAAATTACCACCGGAACCGATGGCAACCACGTCTTCGTCAGGGGCAATCACTTCACCGCTACCAGAAATCAGTAGCAGGTCGTCCTTGTTGACGGCGATGAGCATGGCTTCCAACTTCTGGAGCGTTGGGTCCTTGCGCCAGTCTTGAGCCAGCGCCACAGCGGAGCGGCGCAGGTTGCCCTGGAACAACTCCAGTTTCTTTTCAAACCATTCCTGCAGGGTGATGGCGTCGGCGACCCCGCCGGCAAAACCAATCACAACCTGATCGTTGTAAATGCGGCGAATCTTCTGGGCAGAACCCTTCATGATCACTTTTTCACCAAGTGTGACCTGACCATCGCCGGCGATTGCCGTGTGGCCATCCTTACGTACAGCTGCAATTGTTGTCATTTGAATACCTCTTTTTTTAATTGTCATCGACCCAGGTCAACAGTAGCACTCCTTAACCTGGTGTGCTAAATATCTTAACGCAGCCCCTGCGGGCAAACATCATCCTAAAGTCCTATTTTGTGACGCGCTGTCACTTATGCTCGGGAAAGTACTTCTGGTAGTCACTAAGCATGTGTTCAGTGGTGACGTGCGTGTAAATCTGCGTTGTGGACAGACTCGCGTGCCCCAGCAGTTCCTGCACGGTGCGCAGGTCGGCCCCGTGGTTCAGCATGTGGGTCGCGAAGCTGTGCCGCAACATGTGGGGATGGATCGACGCAGTCAGACTAGTTTTCTTAATCAGCTGATCCAAAATGTACTGCAAACCACGCGCGGTGAGCGGTTTGCCGTGCTGATTGAGGAACACGTGCGGTTCCACCAAGCTGCGAATGCCGCCCAGTTCCTTACGCGCACTACCGAGGTACGCCTGCAGCTTTTCCTTGCAGCGCTTGCCAAACACCACGTAACGGTCCTTGTTACCCTTCCCGTGGATGAGCATGGCCTCAGCGTTCATATCGATTTGCTTGATGGTCAAGCCCACACACTCCGATGCACGGATGCCGGTATCGTAGAGCACTTCCAGTAGCGCCTGATTACGCACACTGAGCGCATCGGTACCTTCAGCCGCCTTGAACAGTTCTTCAATTTCCGGTTCGTAGAAGAATTGCGGCAAGTGGTTGTGCACCTTGCGGCTTTCAACCAGCGCAAAGGGATTATCGCTGACCCGGCCGAGCTTGAGCAGGTAACGGTAAAAGGCGCGCAAGCTACTGATCTTACGCGCACTGGTTGCCGCGCTGTAGTTACGCTCCCCCATCTCACTCATATAAGCCGCAACGGCGACGCTGTCGACCTTGCGCAGGTCAACTTCTCCGTCGTCCGCACTATTCTTGAGAAAATCAGCGAAGGCGCGCACATCCCGGCCGTATGCCTTGATGGTCTGCGGTGAGTAGTGCCGCTCGACTTCTAGGTAACGCAGAAAGTCGTCTATATCGGTCATGTAAGCACCTCCAATTAATAACTTTATCACAAAATCG
Source organism: Lacticaseibacillus songhuajiangensis (assembly GCF_003946025.1). Classification (GTDB taxonomy): domain Bacteria; phylum Bacillota; class Bacilli; order Lactobacillales; family Lactobacillaceae; genus Lacticaseibacillus; species Lacticaseibacillus songhuajiangensis. Next base: position 40,081 of record NZ_RHNR01000023.1, read on the forward strand.
CACCTGTTGCCGCCTCGATTTCGCTGTCCGTCAGCGATAGCATTTCAGTGACGAAGTCACGCCGGGCCGCTTTGGTGTTTTCATGACGCCGTTAGGCGGTGGAGTCGGCAACTCCGGTGGTGGTGTGCTTGGGCTACGCTCCGGGAACTACGTCGGGCGGGGACCGCTTCAGCCCGCTATCGCGGTCTTCCGCTGGCGGAGTT
>NZ_RHNR01000024.1 GCF_003946025.1 Lacticaseibacillus songhuajiangensis
GTCACATTGGTATTGCATTGCAGGGATAAGCTGGTTAAAGTTGAGATGGTGTGAAGCCTCGCTTTCGTGATGGTTTTCGTTGACTCAACCTTAGCATATAGGCGCACCCAATGGGTGAAACACCAAAGCAGCGCAGTCCCTTGTGAATCATGGGATTGCGCTGCTTTTTTGAAATTCTATGAATAATCCAGGTTACAATATGAGTTCGGCGCCTTAATGCCATTCAGTGTCGTATTCGCTGCATCGTCATCAGCACTAATGGCGGATGACATATAGTAGGTAAGCGACATAAAGTCTGGTTCCGCCTGTGCAAGCTTCTCCAAATCACCGGGTTTAACAGCTTCCTTATAATTAGCACCCTTGAATACTTTTAAATAAAACGGAGAATACTTACCACGGAAGTAAACATCTGCTGGACCATAACCAATTTTCTTCAAAAGATTATCGGTTGCTTCAACATCTTTAGGGTTGGCAGTCATTGGGTAAGCACAAATGTTACCAACATTTCCACCAACCTGAGCTGCCGGATCAATTGAATGTACCAATCGAGTTGCAAGCGCATAACTCAGATTAAAATGGTGCTGCATTTTGAATATTTCAGTCATGTTCTGAGCTTCATACCCAGTCATATACTCAGAATCCAACAATAAGAAATTCTGCTCGTTGAATGGTACCCAATATTTCACGCGCCCCTTGAAATGGGTCACCACTGTTTTGACGTAGTTAAGATAATCGGTAACCACTTGCCGGTTCATCCACCCGTTGTACTCTTTCAACAGATGGAGAGGTAAATCGTACGCATACAACGTCACTACCGGTTCAATACCGTACTTCAGCAGCTCATCAATTACACCATCGTAGAAATTGAGGCCTTCAGAATTTGGCTCGACATCATTTCCATTTGGAAAGATTCGGCTCCACGCCATTGTCAAACGATAGATTTTAAAGCCCATTTCCGCATAAAGTTTAATGTCTTCCTTATAGTGGTGGTAATGATCAGAGGCAACTTTAAATTCATCAAAATCACCGTCAGCCATACTATCAATGTGCCTAACGTCCGCAATCGAGGTTCCTTTGCCACCGTCCGTCGCTCCACCTTCAAATTGCTGTGCGTTAGTGGATGATCCCCATTTGAAATTTTCTTTAAATCCACCGCTGAGCAAGTCATCAATCCGCTTTAATTCCGTCATTACAATTCCTCCTTATCCACATAGCGAACATCATTAGCCGTTCTGATATGTTCAAATAAATTATCGTCACTCTGTTCCAGAGCCCCGATTTCATCAACGCGTCGAGCGTGGCGACCGCCCAAGTAACTGGCATTCAACCATTCATCAACTATCATCTTAGCAAGATCCAAGCCGACAACTCGCGCACCAAAAGCCAAAATATTGGTGTTATTATGCTGACGCGATAATTTAGCCGAATACGGTTCGCTACATGCAACGGCTCGGATACCGTTCACCTTGTTCGCCGCAATTGATATACCAATACCCGTTCCACAAATTAGAATCCCTAAATCTGCGCGTCCTTCCGTTACCGCATGGGCAACTTTTTTTGCATAAATTGGGTAATCGGTACGGGTTTCCGTTTCAGGCCCTAAGTCTTCAACTTGATAACCTTGATCGAGTAAGTACGTCTTAATTTCACCACGTAGCCGTACACCAACATGATCTGAACCAATTGCAATTGTGGTCATTAAGCTAGAACCTTTCCTTTCAGTCGTGCAATAATATTTGCATAACTTTCCTTTTTACCAAAAAGTGCTGATGTTCCCAAAACGAATCCGCGCACACCATGTTTGCTTAATGTTAAAACACGTTCTTCGGAGATGGCACCATCCACCACAATGTCGAAGCATAGTTCCTTCTGAAGTGACGCCAGTTCATCAATTTTTTCATCAACGAAGCTAAGATACTTCTGGCCGGCGAATCCGGGGTTAACCGTCATCACCAATGCTCGGTCTGCGATGGTTAGTAACGAGCGTACGCTCTCAACAGAGGTACCTGGATCAATGGCGATACCGGCCTGCATTCCCCGTGCGTGAATTTTGTCTACTGTTCGTGCTGGCTGCAGCTCCGCTTCTGGATGGAAATAAATGATTTTTGCCCCCTTGTCAGCAAAGAAATCAATGTAATTACCCGGATTCATAATCATCAGATGCGCATCTACCGGTACATCAGTTGCACCAACAATGTATTCATAGTCCTGCATGCCCATTCCGAAATTGGGCACGAAGCTTCCGTCCATAATGTCCATGTGAAATGCATCAATTCCAGCGTCACTTAATGCATGCACTTCGTTAGCCAAATTCTCGAAATTGGCGCACATCATTGATGGATAAAGTAATTTGTTCATAATAATTCCTCCTAAAAATATTGCAGTAATTCGTAGAGCTTGAGTAAACGTTTACTCAAAATTGTTAAAAATAAGAACAACGTTTAAGTTGTTCCTCGAAGCACCAATTTCACCGGTACTCGCGTAATTCGCTCATCATTCGCTGAAGATTGACCTTTCATCATGCGAATCAGTTTTGAACTAGCAATCGCAGATATTTTCGCCTCATCCTGACGAACGGTACTCAATTGTGGCCGCATGTACGACGCAATGGGTGAATCGTCAAAACCAATTATCTTGAGTCGCTCTGGGATAGCAATTTGCAATTCCTCAGCAATCATCACAATCTCCGCAGCTAAATCATCACTAAGTGCAAAAATCCCCAAAGGCTGTTGTGACTGCGCATAATTAATGTTTCTCTGTAAAAAATCTCGAATTGCCGCCTGCCGTTCTTCCGGTTTATCATCATCAAGCAATAATTGCTGATAATCACTGATTCCACGGCGCTTTATTGCATCAACAAATCCGCGTTTTCTCTCCTCCGAAGAAGAAGTTTTAACAGAATGTGTTGCAATCGCAAGCCGTTCAGTCTGATTAGCGAGATGCCGCGTCGCCAACACTGCTCCTTCATAATGATCTGAACCGACAAACTCGGTTTGCTCATCACTAGGTTCACGGTCAATGCAAACAACTGGCAACGACTTTTGTAGCGTTTTACGACTAAAGGTTTTGAAACCCGATATAATGACGAGACCATCAATCATCTTGCCTTCTAGCATCCGCAAGTAATTGCTCTCCTTCTCAACATTCCGAGCAGTATTACAAATAATCGTGGAATATCCAGCCGCAAACAAATCACTTTCCACTTGCTGAACAATCTTGGCGAAAAACGCGTTAGTAATATCTGGAACCAAGATTCCCACTGTGTTCGACTTATTTTCCCGTAAACTTTTCGCAACCATGTTGGTCTGATAGCCGCTGTCCTTAATCGCCTTAAGGACTTTGTCTCGCGTTTTATCAGAAAAACGCCCATTATCGTTTAAGACACGCGAAACGGTCGCAATGGAAACCCCACTTAATTCAGCGATTTTCTTAATTGATACATTTGCTTTCGCCATACGCATCCCTCAGTTCACCAACTAGAATCTTTTTCCGTTGAGTAAACGTTTACTCAACAAGGTCATTATGCATTCTTATGAAATCGCTGTCAATATCTTTTTATAATTTATTCGAAAATTTCTAATTACGCCGCATATACAACACCGGATAGGCCTGGTCCTGTTCATCCAAAGCACTGCGCTGTTCCACGTGAAACCCCATGTGCTCATAAAAACCCACAGCTTGCGGATTTTGCTCGTTCACGACTAGCGACTTGATCCCATACTGCGTCATCCCGTACGACAACAATCGCCGCCCAATTCCTTGCCCGCGAATTGCCGGATCAAGAAACAGCATCTCAAGTTTGGTGTCCGCGACACCCATGAAGCCGCACACCACTTCCTGCGCGTTGTAGGCCAGCACTAAGGTTGGCACTGCGGTCAACGCACCTGGCACGTACGCTTTAATCTGCGCAACAACCGCAGCATCCAAAAATGGATGCGTTGCGCGCACGGACCGCTCCCACAACGCCACTAACTCGGCGATGAGGGCTGACGAACGCGCCGTTAACGCCACTGTTTTGACTACCATCTATTCCTCCTGGTTCAGATCCGTGTAGATGTCTTGCATCCCGTTTTCAATCGTCATCAATTCATCCGTGTACGCCACCAAGCGGTCGGCGTACTCTGCCAACTTGGCATCATCCACATGCGTTTTATAACGTAATTTGTGTTCCAGACTCGCCCACATGTCCATGCCGATAGTTCTAATCTGCACTTCAACCGGCGCAATGCGCGCACCGGTACTCTGGAATACAGGAACCTTCACGACTAGGTGCAAGCTGCGATAACCGCTGGGCTTAGGCTGCTGCACATAATCACGCCGGCGCACCAGCGTGATGTCGTCTTGAGCGAGCAGATTATCCGCGACGGTGTAAATATCACCTGGGTAATTCGTCATGATGCGGATGCCACCAATGTCATACAAGTTGTTTTTCATGCTCTCGTTACTAACAGGCAGACCCTTTTGCTGCAGCTTTTTGATGAGGCTGTCTGGGTCTTTCATCCGTGTTTCCATGTGGTGAATCGGATTGTGGGCAAAATGTGTGGCGTAGTCTGCATCCAGATTCTCCAGTTTCGTGCAGACCTCTTTAACGGCGGCGTGACACAGCTGGTAGTAATCGACAAAATCTGTGAGTTCCTTCAGCGCATCCGGGTCCACCGAATTGGTCAGCTCACGGGTGATTTGCTGCACGTTCAGGGGAATTTCACGTTCAATAATCATGTTATCGCTCCCTATTAAAATACAATTTCAATTTTACTTTATCGTCAATGCGGTGGCCGTTGCTGCCTGCAATTTGCCGACTAAATCGTGAATATCCGTCAAGGTTTCGTCTTGCCTGTGCAGTAGCCACTCACGCCAAATGCCGTAGACGCCGGCGCTCATGAACTTGACCCAGTACCTTTTGGCCGTGGCGTCCATGTCCGCCCACTGCGCACTGTCATCATAAAAACGGTGCATGTTTTCATCGAAAAGCTGCTGAATGATGTATTCGTAATTACGGCGCTGTGCTAATGCCAACGCGTGCCCCATCTCGGCGAAGAACTGCTGCATGTCCGTCAGCTTCGCATCGACAGGAACCCGGCCAATGACATCATCAAATAGGCGACTGATGCGCGGAGCAAAATACAGGCGCAGAATATCTTCCAATGTATCAAAATTACGATAATAGGCCATGCGGCTCACACCAGCACGCGAAACCAGCTCGGTCACTTTGATTTCAGCGAGCGGCTTTTTCTCCAGTAATTGTAATAGTGCCGTCGTCAGGTAATTAATTGAGTCTTCGCGAATTTGTTGGGCATGCTTAGTAGCTGACATAACACTTTACTCCTCCTGTCACAGATGCGCCGTTTGCGCTTGTCTACTGAACGGCTCCAGTGTACATTAGCATCACTGCCGTTACAAGTGTATCGCGGCTTCAATTTAATTCAGAGGAGAACTCATCATGTCTACAAAAAAACTCGTCGTCGTCACCGGTGGCAGCGGCTTTATCGCCAGCCACATCATTTTGCAATTGCTCCAACAAGGATACGCGGTGCGAACTACCGCCCGCTCGCTGGCAAAGCGACCATTGATTGAGCAAATGCTGCGTAAGGGCGGGCTCACCGACCTCTCCGCATTGGAAGTCGTAGCCGCCGACCTTACGCATGAAGAACCTTGGGACGCCGCCATCGCCGGTGCCGACTATGTCATTCACGTGGCATCACCGACCCCCACTCTCAACTTCAAGAATGAGGATGAGATGATTCGGCCCGCCGTCAATGGCGTCTTATACGTCCTGCGCGCCGCCAGTCGTCACCACGTGAAGCGCGTGGTACTGACTTCCGCATACGGCGCCATCTTCGCTGGGCATCCTGAACGCCGCACTCCCTTCACCGAAGACGTCTGGTCAGATCTAAGTGCGCAGGGTGTGCACCCCTACCAGAAGTCCAAAACCATGTCCGAACGTGCTGCCTGGGACTTCATTGCCCATGACAATAGTGGTTTGGAACTCGCCACCGTTAATCCAGTTGCTGTGATGGGACCCGTGCTCGCCGATGACTACTCTCACTCCAACATTCAGATTCAGGAGATGCTCGCGGGCAAAACCAAGCTTGTCCCGCGCGTGGATTCCGGCTATGTTGACGTGCGCGACGTGGCTAGCCTGCATATTTTGGCCATGACTAGTCCCGCCGCTGCTGGGCAGCGCTTCCTGGCAACTACCGGTGAAACTTACTCCATGCTAGACGTCGCGAATATTCTGCGGACGGCATTCCCCGCATTCGCGAACCGGCTGCCAACCAAGACTGTCCCGACCGCCATTTTGAAACTCGCTGCCAAGGCCAACCCAATGTTGCGGATGGTGGCGTCGGTTGCGGATAAGTACGCCGCAACCAGCAATGCCAAGGCCGTTGCGCTACTCGACTGGCATCCCCGCTCCGCCAAGGAATCCATTATCGCCACCGCTCAATCCATGATTGATTTGGGAGTGGTGACCCCAAGTTAATCGCGTTTAATGCAGCAGTTGACGATGGCCATAGTCAGCTCTGATAAAATTGAGCCTGCTGCGCGTGAACGTTATAATATAACTAATTCACGTACTGGAGGCAGCAGTTATGAAGCAGTTATTAGGGCGTCCGCGGACCATCGAGCAAACCATTCACCACCGCAAAATTAGCTGGCTTGAACTGTTCTACGACTTAGTCTTCGCCGTCGTATTGGCACGACTGACAGACGGTATCATCGAGCACATGACCTGGCAAGGCTGGCTGCGCGGCGCGCTCATCTTCGCCTGGTTCTTTTGGAGCTGGGGCGAAACGTCTGGGTATTTTGATAACCACGGAAATGCCACGGTACTCAACCTCCTGTTCATCAATGTGCAACTGCTAATTACCGCGGCGACCGCCATCTTCATTCCGAATGCCGTCGGCGGTGACTTCAGAGGTTTGACTTACGGCCTGCTGTGCATGCAACTGATGCTGGCCCTCATTTGGGGCAATACGGCACGATTTGATGCAACGCACGCTGCGGCTGCCCGGCTGTGGTCCCGCAGTGATACAGCAGTGCTGGTCTTACTGCTCATTGCCCAATTCTTCTTACCCAAGTTGCGACTGCCGTTACTTGTCATCGCCATTCTTTGCAATTACGGCATCATCTTTATCGGCAACCGGGTTTTGCGGGCGGAATATGAGTCCCACCAGATGCCTTTTGGCGTCAGTGATTCGTTGCTCGAGCGCTATGGTCTGCTCGCAATGATTGCCCTGGGCGAACTACTGACGGGTCTCATTTCGGCCGCGCCCAACCCGCTGCATTTGGCCAATCTCCTTGAGTTTATTCTCGGTGGTATCTTCGTTGCCTTAATTGCCGGCATCTACTACCAGGTGCTCGGCGAGTTGCACGTCCGGACCCACTCGCCGCTCCAATCCATGGTGATTCGCTGGCTGCTCACGCTTGAGGTTTACTTCATTATGGTCGTTGGCATTTTGCTGACGGTCATGCGTGATCGGCACACACTAGCGGTACGCGGCGACTTTGCGCTGGCAACCTATGTTACGCTGCTCATCATGTGGGTCATTCAACGTTTGACCCAACGCGGAGAGAACTTTCACGCGGCCGGCGGGTGGTTCTTACTCAGCGAACTGCTGCTGACGGGACTCATTGCCTTGGCTCCGGCCAACTGGACGCTGGTACTCATGGACATTATGCTGGGTGCACTGCTGGCGTTCTATCTGCACCGGGTGTATCGGGACGCTGATGACCAAAACATTGCGCCAGACTCATACCATTAACTTGTTGCATATTGCGGCAGACAATTCAAAAATGCGACTCGGGAATTCTGGAGGATTTCCGAGTCGCATTTTAGTTATTGTTGCATTGATGTTGTTAATTTCACGGCATTCATCCCTGCCGTTGAACCCAACTAAAAGTCATCCGCGCCCGTAAACCCCGTCTTATCCGCTGCCGTAATCGGCCGCAACACCCGGCAAGGGTTGCCAGCGGCAATGACGCCACTGGGAATATCATGTGTGACCACACTGCCGGCACCAATAATGCTGTCGTCGCCAATCGTCACGCCAGGCAGAACGGTCACATTGCCGGCCAGCCAGCACCGATTGCCGATGGTGATGGGTTTCGCGACGCAACCGCCCAGCTCCCGCTCCTTGGCGTCAAAGAGGTGATTGGCGGTGTAGAGACCCACCTTGGGGCCAAACAAGACGCGGTCACCGATGCTGACCTTGCCGGCATCCAAAATCACGCAGTCATAGTTGGCGTAAAAATGATCCCCAACGTGGATATTGCGGCCAAACTCACAGCGGAAGTTTGGACTCACAACTGGTTCAAGGCCGGCACTACCAAACAGCTCACGCACTAAGTTTTCCTGGGCGGCTGCATCTTCTTCAGCGTTAAGCTGATTCGTCAGTCTTGTTGCCCGGTCACGCGTGGTAATCAGCTGTGGATCCAGGTCATTATACGGCTTGCCGCTGGCCATGTAGGCAAATTTTGCTTCTAAATTCATTTCCCGTTTTCCTCCGTTAAGTCATTATTTCCCGGGTGATAACGCAGGTGTAATTCCACCAGCTCACCCATTTTGGTCGTATCGAGCAGTTCAAAATGACTGCGGTAATCACCAGGTTCGAACAGACGCTTACCGCGGCCGAGCACGAATGGGGCAATCTGCACCCACCACTCGCTGATGAGCCCCGCTGCAGCAATTCGCTGACCAGCGCACCACCGCCGACAATCCAGATGCCCTTGCCCGGTTCGCGCTGCAACGCGCGCACAATTTGCACGGCATCGCCGCTGCGGTACTCAGCGCCCTTACGCGTTCGCGACAGCACGACCTTCTGCAAACCTGGGTAAAACGGCGCATCCCCCACCAGCGCGAGAGAAACGTCGTAAGTGACGCGGCCCATGACAAGAGTATCAATTTTGTGTTCAAAAGCACTATAAGTGTCAACTCCGGCAAGATTGCTATTTAGCAGCCACTGAATGTCATCGTGTTCGTCGGCCAGGTAACCGTCGAGGCTCATGGCACCGTAGAAATAAACTGGTCGCATTGCGCTCTTCTCCTTACTGCACATCAATCGCCCCGGACGCCGTTTTTACCGTCAGCAGTGCGCCACTCGTAGCCCCAGCACTCAGGTGATGTTCAGCATGCCGCTTAACATGTGCAAAGCCGTCCACCTTAACACCACCGCTCGCCGACTGCGCATCGACCCGCCGCAGCCGCGTGTCCTTCAGTGTCAGCTTGACACTGCCGCTGGCTGTCGTCACCCGTGATGACTGGGCAAGTTCATTTGCGGTCAGCTTAACGGCGCTACTGTCGGCGCGAGCGGTGAGCTGCTTGGCCGTCAATTCACCACTAATACTGCCACTGGCACTGCGGACCGCGATTTTTTGCGCAGTAATATTTTGCAACTGAATCGCACCACTAGCCGTCTTAATACGTACAACACCTACGTAGTTAGCGGGCAGGTAAACTGTCATTTGAATTTTAGTTGGAAACAGGTGCTGTAGCGCCGTCAACTTGGCAACGCCCTGTTTTTCGGTGACGGTCGTTGAATTATCAACTGTCGTTGCCGCTGCATACTTCACGTTGGCGGCCTGCTTAACCACCAGTTTTGCGCTGTTACTTTGCGCAACCCGCACATCCGCGTTGCGCGCATCGATGGTGACGTTGCGTGTTGGGGCGTAGGTGTCACGGCTGACGGTGGTCATGCCGTGGGCGGTGCTCAAATACAGCACACCGTAAAGTCCCGCTACTAAGAGAATAATTGCTGGAATCCAGAGTAATTTTTTCATTATTTTCGCTCCACTTTTTGGTAACTGCATCATAGCACGAAACACCCAGAATTCGCCGCTTTTTGGTACAATGGCCGTGGAGGATTCATTATGAAAAAGTTGTTGCAGAATTATTTTAACAGCCGCTTTTACAGGGTACTCAACGCGACTTTTCAGCCCTTACTGCCGCTCATTCTGCTGGGCACGTGGGCGCGGGCCCTGCTCGTCAGCGTGTTTTCCCGTGACGGCTTCTTCGCCCAGGTATTCAGCATCAAAAGTTGGTTCCCGGGCTACACACCCATTCGCCAAGGACTGACGATGCTCACGGCTTACAGTCTTGGCTTGCTGGGTCTCCTGACGGCCATCTTCGCCGCCCGCGCCATTGCCCGGCACAGTCCGACACTGGCCATGCTGGTTGCCGGCGTCGGATTTCTGGTGCTCAACACCACGCGTCTGGCAATGTTAGGACCAGGATTGGGCATGGCTGGCTTACTGCTCGGCCTGCTATTCGGGATGCTCGTGGGCTGGCTGCTCAATCTGCCCTGGCCACGGTTCACCGCGAGTCTCATCATCATCGTGACCGTTGCCATCCGGCTCGGGCTGAACGCCCTGGCCGTCGCCGAAATCAGTCCAACTTTTACCAGCGTCCCACACGGTGGCTCAGGGGTGTTACTGGGCGCGCTCGCCAACAGTGTCCTGAGCTGGTTTGGCCTGACACCACTCATCGATCCCTTATCGCCACTACTGACGGGACCAACGGCAACGGCCAATCTCACCGCCACGCTAGCCCACAAAACGGTGCCGTTTCTCAGCACCATTGGCACGCTCTACCGCCCCTACGCACTCTTCGGCGGTGTTGGCATGACGCTCGGCCTGCTCATCGCAATCCTGCTGTTTGACCACCGCCGTTCCAAGCGGCAGCTGGCAAAATGGAGCCTCGTCCCCGGCCTGGTCAACCTCAACTTGCCACTAGTGCTCGGCTACCCAATCCTGATTAACCCGCTGATGCTAATCCCGTTCACGCTTGCACCGCTGGCCTCCATGGCAATTGCCTGGGTCGCGCTGCACTTGCACCTCATGACCGCCGCGGTCTACCATGTCCCCGCAACCACGCCGGGACCCATGATTGCCTGGCTGGCCACCAACGGCAATTGGCCCGCGCTCATCGTCGCTATGCTTTGTCTAGCCGCATCGGTCGCCATCTACTGGCCGTTTGTCAAAATGCTTGAGGAGGCGGATTGGGATGCCTAAATATGTCCGCACCATTTTGCTGAGCCTACTCGGTCTTGTCATCGCCGTCGGCCTGTTCATCCCCGCCACCACCTGGATGCGCGGTCAGGTTCACAAGACGCAGGTCGTTCACGATTCGCGCATGGCGCCCGTCGTCTTAGTGCCCGGCAGCTCGGCGACGCAGAACCGCTTCAACAGTCTGATTACCACGCTCAACCAGCGCACGCGCGGTCACAGTCTGCTCAAGGTGACCGTTAAAACCGACGGCAGCATGACCTCCTCCGGCAGCATTGCCGCGCGCGACAATGAACCTTATATCGTGGTCGCCTTCGAAAACAATAAGGATGGTTACAATAACATCAAGAAACAGGCCCGCTGGTTTAACGTGGCACTCAAGAAACTGGCCGCAACCTACCATTTCAACCGTTTTAAGGGCATCGGTCACAGTAATGGTGGGCTCATCTGGACGCTTTTTCTTGAGAAATACTACGGCAGCGATTCAATGACCATTAGCGACCTGATGACCATCGGGACGCCCTACAACCTGGAAGAAAGTAATGCGAATAACCGCACCCAGATGCTGGTGGATCTCATCAAAGGGAAGAAAAAGTTGCCGACCAGCCTGACGGTTTACTCGCTAGCCGGCACCGCCACCTACAGCGGCGACGGCACCGTTCCACTATCCAGCGTGGAGAGTGGTAAGTACATTTTCCAAAATCAGGTGAAACATTACACGCAAATCACCGTGTCCGGCGATGACGCCAGCCACTCTGATTTGCCGCAGAATCGCCAGATTGAAAGCTATATTCAGCAATACATTCTGACGAATCCGAACCAGGCCGGCGTGCACGTGCCCACGGGCGGACAAGAACGCCCAGGTGTTGGGAGTGCACCAGGAGAATAAAACAAAACCACCGCGGTTAGTTCCGCGGTGGTTTTTGCGCCCACTGATCCGTTGTGAGTGCGCGGTCTTCATTTTGCAAATAAGTAATTCGAAATCGCTTTCAGTAACACTGCTCGCATGCTACACTACCTGGGTAAATAGGAGGCGAAGGTCATGAAAAAGTTGGGGACCATCATCGGTGTTAGTCTAACAATCCTCATGCTTGCCGGGTGCGGCAGCAAATCGGCAACGAGTAAGGACAGTTCCAGTAAAGCCACTAGCAGCAAGAAAGTGGCCAGCAAGAAGTCCAGCAGCAAAAAGAAACAATCAAGCAGTTCTTCCAGTAGTGCGCGGGCAAGCTCAAGTAGCTCAGCGTCTTCATCGGCCGTTGCAAGTAGTAGCGCGAGCAGCAGCCAGCAAGCCAGCACCGCAAGTAGTCGCACGCAGGGTAAGCAGTTAACCTTCAATGACCTGCGCGACAACCCAGATGCCATTCACATCTACTGGCAAGTCGAGGCCGCCTACGGGATGGCCAAACTGAGCGATTGGCAGCACCTGAAGTCTGCCAGCAGCAGTAACGTGATGAACATTGAATACGCACCAAGGTTGAACTTGGACGCCGACGACGCGGTCAAGGACGGGTTTGCATCGTGCGCGTTCTTCCTGGCCAGTGAAGGCGATGGGGACGTCTTTAAGGCGCAGCGCATCCCCCACGCCTACACAAGCGGTTCAACGGCAGGCGACACGGTGTTCCACTTCGGTTATCTCACCAATAACGGCTGGATGCTGAAGTATCACGAAGTGCAAGCCGTTTCGGTCAATAACGTCTTGCAGGTTGTGAATGCGCAAGGCGGCCAGGCTGCACTCGACCGCATTCAGTACACGAATATTTTGGACTACTAACACACTGCTCTAAAAAGAAACCACCGTGATTGCAAACAATCACGGTGGTTTCTTTAGGCTCAATTCATTAATAATCATTTCGGAAATTCAGTCATTTTCTCCTAATCCCTCGCAAAAGAGACACCTTGCCCGCGCACTGTCTCATTTGGCACAAACCGCGCCGCATAGTTTCTATGCCCCGCGCCATTTCCCCCATATGATAAGCACATCAATATTCATCTGGAGGAAACATGATGACTGCTCAAATCAAAATTCACGTGTTGCACACCGGCCTCGTCAAGGTCGACCGCGCCCTGCCATTCCACGGCCTGTACCGCAACCCACTCGCCTTCACTGGTCTTTTCCGTTCGGAGAAGAATCAGGTGACGCTGCCCGTTTCAAGTCACTTGATCGAGCACCCCAAGGGACTGGTGCTCATCGATACCGGCTGGAACAAGCAGGTCCGGACAAGTAACTGGAAGGAACTGGGCCCGCAAGTACAAATCAACACCGGTTACCTGCCGACCGGCTGGGCCGTTGACGAGCGCCTCGCCGCACTGGGCTACCAGCCCGAAGACCTCGATTACGTTTTGCTCAGTCACCTGCACTGCGACCACGTCAGCGGTCTCAAACATGTCGCTGCTGCAAAACACATTCTCGTGTCTGCACCCGAATGGCAAATTGCCAATCGCTTACCCCTAGTTTACCTGCCGCATGAATGGCGCGGCGTCGACGTTCAAACCTACCAGTACGCCAACACTGGCATTGGCCCCACCGGCGAAAGCTATGACGTCTTCGGCGACGGTAGCCTGCTGCAAGTGCGCACCGCCGGTCACGCCAACGGGATGTCCGCCACCCTGGTGCGCGGCAGCGATGGCAAGTACGTGCTCCTCGCCGCCGACGTGGGTTATGCGAACCGCTCGTGGGAAGACATGTTAACACCCGGCATCTGCACTAGTCGCAAAGCCGCCATCACCAGTCTCGGTTGGGTCCGCGAGCAGGCACACAACAGCAACTGCATCGAAGCACTAGCTAATCACGATACCAAGACGGACCCCCACGTCATCACACTTCCGTACTGAGAATATCGCGTACCAATCGGTTCATGAAGTGGGAGATCTCCGCAGCACTGCCATGCGCAAGCGCCCAGCTAATGGCGGTTAACGCTGTCGATGAATACAAGGCCAGTGCAAATGAGCGCGGAATCGTGAGTGTTTGCGGCAGAATTTGGTCGGCATGCATCGCGAAACTATTCAAGTAACGTTCGCGCAGATCACCCTCGCGTTCATGCACCTGCAGCAAACGCGTAATGGCCGGCGCATCAGCCGCCAAACCTTGATACAGCAAAATCAAAGGTTCATCATCGCTAATTTGCGTGACCCGCGCGGTAAGCAATTGCTCGAATTTAGCGGCGTAATCCCCAACCATCTCTGTTAGCAGGGCGTATTTATCCGCGTAATGGTGATAGAAGGTACTGCGGCCCACCAGTGCTTGCGTGCAGATGTCATTGACCGTAACGTCGGCAAAATTTTGGCCCTCTAAACACGTCACGAACCCGTTTTGAATGTCGCGCTTGGTCTTAAACTTACGCATATCTGTCATGGCAAAGCCTCCAAATCATCATTACTGACAGTATAGACCGATAGCGTTCGTTGCGCTGCTTTCACGTTAACAAACACCCACTTCCAACACAGTTTTTCATGCCTGTGCCTCAGCGTTCCAATAACATTTTGCACTTGTTTCACAACACTGGGCGCAAAACGTGCTGCAACCGCAACTATCCCCGCGCAATTGAATATCCAGCAACTCGCTCACCAGTTACCCATCTTGCAAGTTGTATCCCATGCGGCTATACTAAAGTCAATCGTGCACGACTGATAAGGAGTAACTCATGACCAACCATGTTAATCTGGCGAATCAATTATGTTTTAGTGTGTATAACGTCAACCGCTTATTCAATAAGTTCTACCAGGACGCCCTGACGGATTATGGTTTGACCTATCCGCAATACTTGCTACTCACCGTGTTGTGGAACGGCGATCACCGCGAATTACGCGAGCTCGGTGCGGCGCTCAACCTCAATTCCAACACCTTAACGCCCCTGGTTAAACGCTTAGAGGCACATGGCTGGTTGCAGCGCAGTCATCCTAAAGACGATAAGCGCCGCTTGATTGTGAGCCTAACGACTCACGCCAAGGACAGTGAGGCCCCCATTCAGGCTGCGCTGGCAGACTGTTTGGGCAAATACCACCTGACAGCAACGGACTATGAGCAAGCACTGCTCTTGAACCAGAAGTTAATCGCCGCCATGGAAGGATAGACGATTTACTTTTGCGCAATTAATCGTGCACGACCAAAAAAACAAACGGAGGCAACAATATGGATTATGATGTGATGATGATTGGCTCTGGACATGCGACCTGGCATGCCGCAGTAGCTCTGGCGCAACAGGGTAAACACGTCGCAATTGTGGAAAAAGACCTCGTCGGCGGCACCTGCACCAATTACGGCTGTGACGCAAAAATTGCTCTGGACGGGCCATTCCAACTGGTCGAGCAACTGGAGCGTTTCGCTGACGCCGGGGTTGGTAAAATGCCAACACTGAACTGGCCGGATTTGATGACGTACAAGCACCAGGTTATCGACCCGTTGGCACCAACCATGATCAAGTTGTTTAGTCAGCTGGGCATTACCATGCTCACCGGCGCTGCGCAGCTGACGGACGCCCATACCGTTAACGTTGCCGGTCAGGCCTATACCAGCAACTATATTGTTTTAGGCACTGGTCAACGGCCAGCCACTCTGAACATCCCCGGAGCAGAATACATCCACGATAGTCGTGAATTCCTCGATTTGCCGGACATGCCTGAGCGCTTAGTATTCATCGGTGCCGGCATTATTGCGATGGAATTTGCCGCCATGGCCGCAACCGTGGGTAAAACTGTCGATATCGTGGAGTTTAGTGACAAGGCCCTGGCACCTTTTGACCAGACCTACGTCGCTAAGCTGCAAACAAAATTACAGGCGCAAGGTGTTCGGTTCCACTTCAACGAAGCGGTTAACGGTGTCACCAAGAGCGCAGCCAGCTTCACCGTCACGACTGCTAACGGCCTGCAAATTGAGACTGACTACATTCTGGGCGCAACCGGTCGAGTCGCCAACGTAGAGAACCTGGGCCTTGAAGCACTGGGTATTCAAGCTTCCAAGCGGGGCATCACAGTCAACGACCACCTGCAAACGGCGGTGCCAAACATCTACGCCAGCGGAGATGTCATTGACAAGCCCCAAGCCAAGCTGACACCCGTCGCAACTTTTGAATCCAATTACATTGCGCGGACGATTCTCGGTGATGATAGTTCAATTGTTTACCCAGCAATTCCCAGTGTAGTCTTCACTATGCCCCGACTCGCGACAGTTGGTATCACCGTTGCTGAAGCTAAGACTCAGCCTGACATTTACCGCACTCAGGTCTTACCGTTCGGCCAACAGCTTGCATTCCAATATAAGCGTGCCTTAGACGCTGAAGCGACCTTGGTCTTTGACCAGGCGGGGTACCTCGTCGGTGCCAGCCTGTACGGCGATGACAGCGAGGAACTGGTCAACTTGCTCACCCTAATCATCAATGGCCGCTACACAGCTACCATGTTACAGCAACAAATTTTCGCCTTTCCTAGTGCCTCCGTTGGCCTGCTTGATTTGTTGAGCGGGTTGCTGCCGCGCAACTAAACCAGAACGTGCAAAAATAGACGTATCTACAAATGGATACGCCTATTTTTGTGTCTCTGATATTTATCGCTGTTAAGTGCTCCGCGGATTTAGTGTGACAATTTAATTAGTCCCGTGGCGGCGCCAGCTCCGCGCTTTACGCCATCGTCACCACAAGTTTGCCCACTACCTGATCAGCAGCTAGCTGCTCAAGCCCCGCGACCAATTCCGTACGTGGGAGCACCCGGGACACGAGCGGATCAACGTGCCCTGCAGCAATCAGTGCCAGCAATTCCGTCGCCATCCTGCCCAGATCAGCAATCTGGCGTGAATCTCCGCTACGGTGAGCACCGCCCAAGTCCAGTTTGCTGATGCTTAATGCCTTGCCCGCCGGCACTGACTCTGGCGTCGCCAGTACGCACACCAGCTGCCCGTTGTACGCCAGTCGCGGCAAGTCGGCATCAGGATGCCCAATCGTGTTGATGATGGCGTCAACACCGTGGCCACCAGTTAATTCGCTGATGCGGGCATCGACATCCTCATTGCGGTAATCAATCATCGCCGCCGGGTTCAACTGGGCCACAAAGTCCTGTTTCCGCGCCGACACCGTAGTGAAGACGCGCTTACCGGCATGCTGCAACAATTGGATGGCCATGCTGCCAACACCGCCAGCACCAGCGTGAACCAAAACGGTTTCGACACTCGCCAAGTTGAGTTTCCGCTGCACTGTTTGGTACGCCGTTAAACCCGCACATAAACTAGCGGCCGCCGTCTCAAAACTTAAACTCTCGGGAATTAAAGCCAGTGCGAGCGCTTCTGTTACCACGTAATCAGCAAAACTACCATCTACAGCCAAGTTACCGTGACCACAAACACGCTGACCAGGGACGAACTGCGTGACGCCGGTGCCGACAGCGGCCACAACGCCGGCAACATCCAGCCCCAGCGTGTGCGGATAGCGCCAAGCGGAATTCCCACCAGCAACCAATTTCACGTCAACGGGATTCAGCCCCACCGCGTGCGTCTGGACTAATACCTGACCTGGCCCCGGCTGTGGCTGCGGCCGATTGGTCCACCTTAAAGATGACAGCGTCTGCGCGCCGGCTTCTGGAACAACGAGTGCTTGCATCGAACAATCTCCTTTTTGGTCTAATTATACCCAGATAAGATGACTGCCGCCAAATCATCTTAACCCAGTGTTCGTAGTTGACCTGATACCCCCCATAGTATACGATTGATATATACCCGGTTGGGGTATTTAATTTTATCACGACAAAAAGGAGTAACCATCAAAATGCCTGCAATTCAACCTCAAGCTCTAATCGACCAGCGCACCGTCGACACAGTAATTGTCGACGTCCGCGAAACCGACGAGTTCGCCGCCGGTCACGTTGCGGGGAGTATCAATGTTCCCCTCAGCGAACTCATGGCGCGCCAAAACGAAGTGCCTAATGGCGCCTTCATCATCTGTCGAACTGGCTCCCGCTCCGCAATGGCCACGGAGTTTCTAAACGGCAATGGGCATCAGGTCACCAACGTCCTCGGTGGCGTCACCGCCTGGCCAGAAGACTTGGTGTTGTAGCATGTTTGGCTTGCACCGACTACACACAATCACCACAGACGATTTGACCCAGCGTTTGCAAAATCCCCAAGCACTGCTGCTCGATGTCCGCGAACCCGCAGAATACCGGGCCGGGCATATCGCGAAGGCCAAGAACGTCCCCTTGCGCCGCATTGCCGACTACACGCCGCCCGCAGATAAGCAGCTGTACGTCATTTGCCGCAGTGGTGATCGCTCGAAACAGGCCGCCAGAATTTTGCAGCGTGCTGGTGTGGACGTCATCAACGTGCGCGGCGGAATGTTAACTTGGAAAGGAACGGTAAGAAGATCATGACCAAATACTTGATTGTTGGCGGCGTTGCGGCCGGTATGTCCGCAGCCACCCGTTTGCGGCGGCTGCAAGAAGACGCCGAGATTATCGTATTCGAGCGCGGCCCGCACGTCTCCTTTGCGAACTGTGGCCTGCCCTACTACCTGGGCGGCGAGATTACCGACCGCGACGCTCTCTTAGTGCAAACGCCGGCCAAGCTCAAGGCCCGCTTTAACCTAGACGTGCGTGAAAACACAACGGTCACGGCCATCGATGCAGTTGCCAAAACCGTCCAGGTTAAACCCGCAGACGCCGCAGCGTACGCAGAAGCCTACGACGCTCTCATCCTCGCGCCCGGTGCCAAACCGGTCGTACCCCCAATTCCGGGACTGGCTGACGCGCAAAATGTCTTCACCTTGCGCAACATCCCCGATATGGACCAGATTGAGACTTTCATCAATACCAAGCAGCCACAGTCCGTCGTCGTGATCGGTGCCGGCGCCATCGGTCTAGAAATGACCGAAAGCCTCGTGCAGCGCGGCCTGGACGTGACACTCGTGGATGCAGCTGATCATGTCCTGCCGGCACTGGACATTGAAATGGCCCCCGCTCTGCAGACGGCGCTGACTACACACGGCGTTCACTTGCACTTAGGTGCAGCGGTCGCCGCAATTGGCGACCATGCTGTCACACTCAAGGACGGCCAGCTCCTGCCCGCCGACATGGTGCTCATGAGTGTTGGTGTTAAACCAGAAACAACACTCGCACAAGCGGCCGGCATCAAGCTCGACGTTAAAACTGGCGGCATCACCGTTGACGCGCAGTATCAGACCAGTGTGCCTGACATCTACGCCGTTGGTGACGCCATCACCGTGACGAACCAGCTAACTGGCCAGCCCGCGCTCATCTCGCTGGCCAGTCCGGCTAACCGCCAAGGTCGCCAGGTCGCCGACATTTTGTCCGGTGTTCCGGCACAAAACCACGGCGGTATCGGCACCGCAATCGTGCGCGTCTTCGACCAAGTCGCCGCAACGACCGGCCTCAATGAACGTCAGGCGCAAAATGCGGGACTGAACTTCAAAATGGTGCACCTGAACGGCAAGGACCACGCTGCTTACTATCCGGGCGCGGTCGGTATCAGTCTGAAGCTACTTTTTGATGCGGCGACTGGTCAATTGTACGGTGCGCAGGCAGTCGGTCCCCACGGTGTGGACAAGCGCATCGATGTTTTGGCGACTGCCATCAAGGCCAAAATGACCGTGTTCGACCTGGAAGAACTGGAACTCAGCTACGCCCCACCGTTCGGTGTTGCCAAGGATTCCGTGAACATGTTGGGCTACGCCGGCGCGAACGTCGTGCAGGGTCTGACGCACACCATCCAGTGGCACGAACTTGCCGCTGAATTGGCAGCCGGCAAGCAGTTGCTGGACGTCCGCGAACCCGATGAATTCGCTGGCGGGCACTTCAAGGGTGCCATCAACATTCCGCTAGATGCACTGCGCGAACGTTTGGACGAGCTGGACCCGCAGCAAGCCTACATCGTCAGTTGCCAATCCGGACTGCGGAGTTACAACGCGGAGCGCCTTTTGCGCGGGCACGGTTTTACCGTCCAAAACTTAGATGGTGCCATCGGTCTGGCCGCAACCGTGATTCCCGACATGATTATCAAGGAGGCAGCCAAATGACCCTACATTACGACAAAGCCATGACCAACCGGCTCAAACGCGCCGACGGGCAACTTCAAGGCGTGTTGCGCATGATGAACGATGAAGCCGACTGCCGCGATGTAGTCACCCAACTGACCGCGGTGCGTTCCAGCCTCGACAAACTCATCGGCATCATTGTCGCTGAGAACCTCAAGGACTGTTTGTTGTCTGAGGACCCAGCGCAGCGAGATGAGAAGATTGACCAGGCAGTGAAATTAATTGTGCGTAAGTAAAACATCCAAAAAGCAGGTCGTAGCCCCCGAAAAATCGGAGGCTGCGACCTGCTTTTGTTGACGAGTACTTGCACTTTGCCAGCTGCACAAATCGCCGTCGATGCACCACGGCGGCTTGCGCACCGTCAACTTTAGTTGCAAACTAACTACAAACGTTGCCATGACGAAATGCCACTTGCCTGCAATTCTTTGTAAATCAGTACCATGTACCAACTATCGCAAATGAAGATGAGGCCAACAATCACGGCCATGAAGCCGGTCGGATCACCGATAACTGAAACCAGGCCAACGGTGACTGCTGTTCCCAGCCACTTGCTCCAAGCAACCGTGAAGGACTGGCCATTAATTGGATTGCCATCCCGCTTGCGGCTGTAAAACTGACTGACAAACAACATGCTCATGGCGCAATTCTGAAGCAGGGCGATGAACTTCGCCACTTCAAAAGAATCGTGGTGGAATGCCGGCAGACCACCAAAGAACGATGGCGCAAGTAACATGATGCCAAAGGACGCAGCAAGCCCCAGCACGAAGGCCACGTAGAAAGCCTTCTTAGGCACACCTGACCGTCGTTCGTAATCGGCGGGGCCAAACTTGAAGGTCCCAATCACAATCATAATATCGAGGCACATCCACACCACATTGATGATTGTTTCCATCAGCGAAGACTGCGGCGGATAAATAAAGGAGTAAGTCGTCTCCCAAGCAAAGTTCAAACACAGCGCCGCTAGCGGCATCCCCGGTGTCTTATCCCGCCACGTTCGGTTAACCACGCCTGCATATGTGATGGTCCATGCAATCCCACTAATCAGTGGTGCCATTGTTTCTAAATTCATGTCGTCACTTCTTTCAATTATTTGGAGAGCCTATGAGTCAAACTAAAAATACGGTGTTGTTTCAGAGTTTAGCCGAGTTGAACGCCAAGACGCCGCTGGCGGACATTTCAATCGCCGAGTTGACGACGGCGGCCGGCGTATCGCGGATGTACTTTTACCGTAACTTCAAAACTTACGATGAAATCATTGATCAGCATATCAACGACTTGGTCACCGATTTCATCCGCGCAGTGCGCAAGCGCTCATCTTCCGTCGAGAGCAATGCGACTTTATTCTTCAAAATTCTGGAGCCTGATGCCTCAGCATTCGGCGCCTTCTTAGCGCACAACGAAAGCAACCATATTCAGCGCAACTTTGAGTTGGGTCTGCAGCGTCTGCTAGAACAAGAACTGATTCAAGGTCAAGCCGACCCTTACTGGGAAGCCTACACGGCTGGTGGCCTCAGTCGCGTCATTACGGTATGGCTGAGCAAGCCAGCACGCGAAACGCCGCAGCAAATGGGCGCTAAGATTGCGGCAATTGTTCACTAAAGTATCGCTCAGTTGCCTGCTTGTATGCTTGCATTAACACTGTTGTTGCCGTTACGGCGGATCCTGAAGTTGGTGCCAAAACGTCGAACCCGTGATAGGCACCAGGAAATACCCGACATTCAGCAGCAACACCAGCCCGTTCTAGGTGCTGAAAATACAGCCGTGTTTCGTCATAAAAGGGCTCAATGTCACCCACAAAGGTAAACGCGGGCGGCAAGCGGGAATAATCGGTCAGTCGACCTGGCGCCGCGTATGGTGCCACCGCGTCGGTTTGATAATCCGCACCGAGGTACTGCTTCCAAGCGGCCACATTGCTCTTGGTATTCCAAACTGGCGCGTCGTTATCCTGCGCACTTGCGGTCTGCATGCGGTCGTCCAACATCGGGTAAAGCGGAATCTGAAAGGCAATTTTCACTTCACCCAAATCCCGTGCGTAAGCGGCAACCCCGCAGGCTAAACCACCACCCGCGCTCTCACCGCCGACGAACAGCTGATTCGGCCTAATTCTTAATTCACGCGTGTGTGCTTGCATCCATAACAGTGCATCATAAGCATCATGCAGTGCTGCAGGATAAGGCGCTTCATCAGAAAGACGGTAATCGGGCGCCACGACCACACTATCCGCCGTCTGAATAAAGCGCTCAATTGTGCCGTTTTCAATCTCCGGTAGACCAAATGCATAACCACCACCATGCAACCACAAGAGACCAGTCGCCGGTGCGTCGCTGTTTACTCGCCGATAAACACGAAGGCGCAGAATCTGCCCATCGCGTCTTGGAATGCCAACGGTTGAAACCTCAATGTTGGGATCGCTTGGTTGCGTATCCTTACACTTGGCGGTGATGAGTTTCTGGAGGAACTTGAACTTCCACGACGTGTCCAATTGAACGTGCCGTAATTTTGCCCCGGATGCCCGTAAATCGGCCGCGAGCATTTCATTAGTTACATGCATGTTTCCACCTCACAAATCCAGCAACTGTTCCGCATTGCCGTGACTAATTCGCGCTTTATCTGCATCATTCAGTTCCGTGGCGGCTAAAAAGCTACGCGTGTTATCACGTTTGACGTAAGGGTAGTCTTGCGACCAAATAATGTGCGCCGCGCCAATCGCACTCATCACTTGCTCCATCTGCGCTGGATTATACATTCCACTCGGCGTCACGTAGACGTGTTCCCGGTAGTAATCAGAGAAGTGCTTCTGCAAATGTCCCTCAACCACTGGCCCACACGCTTCATCCAGTCGCTCCAGGAAAGTCGGCACGAATTCGCCCCAGTGACCACTGATGATTTGCAAATCGGGATATCGGTCAAACGCACCGGAATATATCAAGCGGATGACATTGACACCAGCTTCCATATGCCAGCCCCATCCCGCCGTTGCCAGCGCAACGTTTAAACCGCGTGGCTGCAGTCCCGCATAATAGTTTGCCGCAACGGCCTTAGCCGGTAGCCCTGGATGCAGGTAGAGTGGCGCCCCCAACTTGTCGGCCATTGCTAGTAACGGCTCATACTCGGGTGCATCAATGAAACGCTCGCCTTCATTACCCAGAACCATTGCGCCTCTTAGACCGAGCTGGACAATAGCTCGTTCTAACTCCGATGCCGCCGCTTCTGGCACCGCCATCGGTAGGGTAGCAAACGCCGCAAAGCGCGTAGGATGTGCGGTAACAATTGCCGCGAGATGATCATTGATTGCTTGAATCAAATCGAGGTATTGCCTCTGCGGTAGGCTACTCATCCCCACACCACTACTTGAATCGCCGAATGACAAAACCATCATGTCAATTTGGTTGGCATCCATGTAAGCAATGCGCGCGTCAATATCATCCAGTTCTGCGCGCGTGACCGGATAGGCAGCACCACCTTCAATCGCCGCATCCAGCATTTCTTTTGACGGCGTCGGAATGACTTGCAACCGCATCGCCTGCTGAATAGCAGCTGTAACAAATGGAAAACCAATGTGTTCTTCGATTGTGATTAATTTCATATCAAGCACCTGCTTTCATCCTTATTACGAGCATGTGCTTAGAATAAGAGTGCTAATCAAAAGGCTCAACGTAAACGTTACAAATTCGCGTGGATATGTCACAAAAAGCGGCAACTCACTTACTGCAGGGTAAAAAACAGGTCGCAGCCTCCGAAAAATCGGAGGCTGCGACCTGCTTTTATTGTCGCTGCGTTTTGATTAGTGTCGAATCACAGCGTGTGCACTGCTCCACAGCGAGCCCGTGTTAATGTACTGCGGGTACAGCGCCAGCATCTGCCGGTAAAGGTCCTCTGCAGTTGCCGCCGTGTCTGCCAGCCGGTTGAAATCGCCAATGTACTTAATCGTCCGGTCCAAAATGACGGGGTCATCGCTATTATCAGGATTCTTGTGCCCCGCAACGACAAAGCGCGGCTGCAAGGTCTTGAAGTACTCATTATCCTTAATCCAATTCTGCCGCGCATGCAGTGTGGTTTCTTGCATGTAGGCGTGGATGCCATTGTAGGTCGCATCCCCTGCCACCAGCAGCTTCATATCTGGCACCCACAAGCTCGTCGTATCGTGCGTGTCGGTAAACCCGTCCTGAATGATGTTGAGCCGCTGTCCGTCCAGTTCAAAATGGTCGCTAACAACGTCATCCACCCCAACGATAGGATCGGGCAGATTACCAGGAAACAGTGCTTCCCAGGTGCCGGTGATATTCGCTGGCGTCATCACAGCCGGAATCCCATCAGCAGTTTCCCGCGTACCCAGAATTCGGGCGCCCGGAAATGCCGCCTTGATCATACCGGCACCGAAGAAATGGTCAGCGTGGGCATGCGTCAGGTAAATGTATTTAACCGTCACGTGGTGGTCCTTTACCCAATCAATGAGCTCCTGGTTCGCGGACTTGGTCATGTACGTATCCACCAGAACGGCGTGTTGCTGATTGTAGATTAACGTAGACGTGTTAGATACCCACTGCAAATTCTTCGTGTCCGCGGGCACACCCCGGGT
Source organism: Lacticaseibacillus songhuajiangensis (assembly GCF_003946025.1). GTDB lineage: Bacteria > Bacillota > Bacilli > Lactobacillales > Lactobacillaceae > Lacticaseibacillus > Lacticaseibacillus songhuajiangensis. The sequence continues at coordinate 24,610 of NZ_RHNR01000024.1, forward strand.
TACCCCATCACGTTTGTTGTTAAACACATCGTATTTCAATTCACTCATTATCCATACCCCCATAGTATTACCACCACGCAAGATTTTGCGTGACACTAGTTACATTTAAACTCACTGGTTGATCAGCCACAACCACCTTACTTCTTGTTAGTGAAAATGCAAAGCAATAATTGAACATTTTTTGCGGACAATGTTGAAAATGTGTCTTAAAATCACGGACGTTCGGTTTTATTTGTCTACGCATTCTTGCCATTTCGTCGTCGTGCGCAAGTAAAGGCTCGTAAAAAGCAGCTTGCAGTCCCAAAAATCTGGACTGTAAACTGCCTTTTTGCTTGCCTTACTTAATTATCCTTATTCCCCATCCTTCAGCCACGCCGTTGCGCGCGCATATACTGGTTGCACCGTTTCCGGTCGATCCGTTCCGATGCCGTCCTGGTCAATCTGACCACCGGCCTGAATCCGCACGTAAGCCAGAAAGCGGTAAGAAACGCGCAGACTTTTAGCCAGCGCCACGTCAATGTGCAAATCGGTTCCCGGAATCTCCGGGGCAATAGTGTCCGCCTCGTTGATTGCAGTCATGTCGCTGATTTTCCACTCTCCGGACCGCTTTTCGACACGGTAAACCAGCATCATGAACGACTCAACGATAGCGATATTCTCGCCGAGTTGTACCCAGTGCTTAGTTGTTGCGGGCAACTCAGCATAGCCGTGATTACCATGAACGTGCACGGTTGGCGCCGCGTAACGGCCAACCAGCGGCAACTTGGTGGCGTAATCGACCGGTCGTTGCCCGACAAAAGTAGCGCGCGCATTACCACTAGACCAGCTAGTCGTCACCGTGCCGTCTTCCCAATAACAATTGGCAAGTACATCATTCAATCCGCGACCACGTGCTTGCCGCTCTCCCAAAACCAGTTGACTAATCATTTCAATAGCTGACATCGCTTGCAGTCCTTTCGCTTAATCGATAATCCCGCGTTCAATTATTGCCGCATTCAAGAACCAATAACGGTGATAATCACCCGTCAAGGCGGTAAAAGGTACTTCCGTAATCTGGTGTGCTGCTAGGTACTCGTTGAGATAGTTGCGAATAATCCAGTTGTCCTCAATGCGGCGGGGATGCATTGTGATGCTTTGCGTAATTACTTCCGGCGTCGTCCCGAGATCGCTAGCAATCTGTTCCATGCTCAGTTGACTCCGCTGAATATTTTCCTTAAATTCCCGTTTAGTCGCTACTGTTTGTGCCATCGTTAAAGACATCATGTCCTCCATATGCTAAAATTAACTTGTAAATACAACAAAGATAATAATCCCGCATTCACGATGAGTCAACAAAAAACTTGTAAAATTAACTTTTTTGGAGGGCAACATGGATTTAGGAACTGAAGATGAGCTGATTGAACAGATTTTTCAGATTACCCGCAAAGAGCGTCAATTTATTCAGCAGACACTCAAACAACACGGTCTCAACATCATGCAGGCACAGGCGCTAAACTTCATTGCACAACATCCTGGCGCTATTCAGAAAAAACTGTCCGTGTACTTGGGTAAGTCAGAAGCGACGACAACCAACATCATTAAGATTCTCGAACAGCGGCAGCTGGTTGTTCGTCGTCTTGCCAGCAATAATGAACGGCAAAAACAACTGTACTTGCTGCCGGACGGTCAGGTTCTCGTGCAATCCGTGCACAAAATTTTTATCGACTTGGAGCAGCGGGTTAGTGCACCGCTAACCGCTACTGAGAAAAACACGCTGCTGAGCTTGCTGCACCGAATTAGTGAAGACGCCGCTTTTTAATGCTCACTATCTGAGATGGCATTTCGCTAGTTCCACGTGAAACATAATCATGACTAATTTGTTGTTAATAGTGGACTAACCTCTCACTCTGAAGCAGATAGAAACGCCAATTTTTCGGCGACTCTATCTGTTTTTATTTTGTCATTTCGTCAGAGCACACCCATCCGCACCGCTCGAACGTACAATTTCTCAAAAAAATGCAAAATCCCCCTTGCCTTCAAGTAACTTTAAGGTCGTATGCTAATCGCGACCACTTGCAAGGAAGCAAATGATGCAGTTAGGAATCGGCGGCGTTGCCGTCGTAATAAGGAGCTCTAAAACATGACAAATAACGAATTAATCAATCTCTATCGCAATCAGAACACCATGTCGATTGCGGGTGATACTGCCGGTCTGGCCGCGCTCATGACCCCCGACTTCTACCTCGTGCACATGACGGGGATGAAGCAAAGTAAGGCTGAGTGGCTAGCGGCCATTGCCGATGGGTCAATGCAATATCACGGGGCCACTGAGGATCACCTCGAGATTATGAACAACGCGGAAATCATTGGCCAATCACGGGTGCACGCGACCATTTGGGGCACGGAAAGCACCTGGCGATTGCAGTTACATCTCTACTGCATTCGGCAAAATGGCCAGCTGCTGATCCAGCACATCATCGCCAGCACTTATTAATTAGGCAACTCACAGATAAGGAGTACTCATCATGAAATTACTAATATTAGCTGCTAACGGGCAAGTCGCCCGCATCGTTGAACACCGCATTCTCAACGAGTCGCAATTCGCGAATGTCGAGCTGACGCTCGGCCTGCGCCGCGCACAACGCTTGGCTGCTCTAGCTGATAACCCGCGCGTGCGGCTCGTCGAAACTGACCTCGAAGATGCGCAGTCCGTTGCCACTGCGGTTACCGGTCAGGACATGGTCTTCGTCGCGGTTGTCGATCACGACGCTGACAACGCCATGACGAAAAATGTAATTGCCGCGATGCAGCAAGCGCACGTTAAGCGCGTGATTTTTACCAATATTTTGGGCCTCTACAACGAAGTCCCTGGCGAATTCGGGCGCTGGAACCTTGCCCAAGTACGCGCGGGCCTCAAAGCCGCGCAAAACTCCGATCAGTTGTTGGCGGCATCTGGCTTAACCTACACGACGCTGCGCCTGCCTTGGCTGAATGACCGCGATGAAGTGAAGTACACCGTCACGACGCGCCAGCAACCTTACGTCGGTGTCTCTGGTTCGCGGCAGAGTGTCGCCGATGTCGTCTTGCGCATCGTGGCCGATCCGCAGTACGCGGCCAACGACAGCATCGGGATGGCTGATCCCGATACCCAAGGAGCCAAGCGGCCGGTCTACTAAACGAACAGCGTCAAAAAAGAAGTGCCCCGTTTCAAATGTGGACCACCTGCTTTCAATTGCTTAAAGAGATGCTGATTTGTTGTTTTACTTACTTTTTCTCAACTTATGTGACAACTAATGCTAGACTTAACTTGTATGCAGATTTTGTCAAGATATCCACCAAATAGGAGGAACTCATCATGGCTTATAAAACTGTGAACCCATATACTAACGAAGTCGTTAAGGAATACCCTAACGCAACGGCCGCTGACATTGAAGCGGCACTCACCAATGGCCACAAGCTGTTCAAGCAGTGGGAACATGAAGCACCGGCAACGCGCAGCGACCAATTACGCGACATCGCCCGCCTGCTGCGCCTCCACGCCAAGGACTTGGCCACCACGATGGTCACCGACATGGGCAAGTTGTACCGGGAAGCACTCGGCGAAGTTGAATTGTGCGCAATGATTGCGGACTATTATGCCGACCACGGCGCCGAACTCCTGCAGCCGGTTAAGCTCGATTCCCGTGCCAACGGCGATGCGGAAATCCAAAAGCATCCCCTCGGCATTCTGATGATGGTCGAACCGTGGAACTTCCCTTACTACCAGATCATGCGGGTCTTTGCTCCTAACTTCATGGTTGGTAATCCGATGATTCTCAAGCACGCGTCCATCACGCCTGGTTCTGCTTTGGCCTTCGAAAAGATCATCCACGAATCTACCGCTCCTGATGCCAGCCTGCGCAACCTGTTCTTGAGCTACGACCAGGTTGCCGACGTCATCGCCGACAAGCGGGTGCAGGGCGTTGCGCTCACCGGTTCTGAACGCGGCGGCGTGAGCGTCGCCCGTGAAGCCGGCGCCAACTTGAAGAAGAACACCATGGAACTGGGCGGCACCGATGCCTTCATCGTCCTGGACGACGCTGACATCGATGCGGTGACCAACATTGCCTGGCGCACCCGGCTCTATAACGCCGGTCAAGTTTGCACCTCATCCAAGCGTTACATCGTGGCCGCCAACCTTTACGATGAGTTTGTCGCCAAAATGAAGGCTAATTTTGCCAAAGTAAAGCCTGGTGACCCAATGGCTGAGGACACCACGCTCGCACCCATGAACTCCAAGCGCGCCAAGGATAAGCTGCAAAAGCAAGTCGACGATGCCATTGCGCACGGCGCCACCCTAGTTTATGGCAACGAACCGATTGACCTGCCTGGCCAATTCTTCCAGCCAACCATTCTGACCAACATCAAACCGGATAACCCCGCTTACTCACAGGAAATGTTCGGTCCCGTTGCCCAGATCTACAAGGTGGACAGCGAGCAGGAAGCCATCGACCTGGCCAACGATTCCGACCTGGGCCTGGGCGGCATTGTATTCTCCGGCGATGCGCAGCGCGGCAAGCGCGTCGCTTCCCAGATTGAAACCGGGATGGTCTTCGTCAATAACTTCATGGTCACCCTGCCCGAATTGCCATTCGGCGGCATTAAGAAGTCCGGCTACGGCCGCGAGATGAGTGCGCTGGGGCAAAACGCCTTCGTCAACGAGCAGTTGATTGTAACGGCTGAGCACCCCGACATGAACAATCTCGCCGGTGCGCTGGTCGCAACCGATCCGGAGTAAACAGCGCAATATGAGTTAACGCAAAAGGACAGTCAGCATTGCTGGCTGTCCTTTTGTGTTTCATTTCAAGCGTGGGAATTGTTTAAAATGGTTCGCCGTCCGCAATCTTGCCCAACACACTCAGCGACGGAATGAAGAACAATTCGCCGCTAACTGGCGTGGAGAAGTCCAGGAGGCGGTCGGAATTGGTGAACATCCCCTCCAGCATCCGCTTGGTCACGGCCCAGTGGCGCGCGTAGCCGATGAAGTAGGTCCCGTTGAGGCCCTCGGCAGGATTGCTGAAAGGCACGTTCATGCGCACAATCTTGTGCTCAACGCCGCCCTCGTTGTCCTGCGACACCACGTTGTGGGCGTTTTCCGCCTTGTCCTCGTCTTCCAGCTCCACGTCCGTGAACTTCTTGCGCCCAATCGCGGCCTCTTGTTGCTCTGTCTTCAGTTTGTTCCACGCATCCATGTCGTGGTGGTACATCTGCGCGAAGGCGTAGGAGCCGTTGATGAAGCGCGAATCCTCGTCGCCAATTACGGCGTAGTCCGGCGTATCCAGCGCACTCGGGTTCTCAGTGCCGTCAACGAAACCAATGATGGCGCGGCCTTCAAAATACCGGAAGCCATGCGTCTCGTCGAGCACGGTGACCTGTGTTTTGATGCGGTCCATCACCTGGCTCATGAGTTCAAACGGCACTGCTGAGTTCTTGGCCCGAATGTGGAAGAACAAATCGGCAGGCGTTGCCGGCGCGGTGTATTTTGGCCCCACTACCGGCTGGAAATCCTCGAGCTCAGCTGGCCGCGGGCCGTCTGGGAAGAGGTAATCCCAGGCCCGCCGCGACAGCCCGAATGCCACGGCCAGCCCCGCCTCCGGATAGCGCACGTTCAGCGATGATTCGAACGCTGGCAGGCGTTCGGCCAGATCCTGAATCATCGCCAAATCGGCCGCATGGTCTTGCCGGTGCATATCCATGGTCGCAAAAATGATGTTGTCCCCCGCGTCCTTGTAGACAGCTTGAACGTCTTTCAAATCTATTGGCATAGTAGCTCCTCCTCGATGATAGCGATTTCAATCACGTCTGATTTCAGTATACCGAAACTCGCGGTGGGAGACAAAATCATTCAGCTCAACTGCAAATGAGTAGTAATTCAGTCATTCAAGATTGCACGCAGACTTGCATTCCGGTTAGCATCTTCTTAATTTTTAAAAAATCTTTTCAGTGTGTCTTAAATCAGCTTTTGTGGCACTTACTGCAAAGAATCCACATCTAAATAGCAAGCCGTCTTTGTTCTGATGCAATTATAGTATTGACTAGATTTTGCTCGCTTTTATCTTTTGCCAGCGCTGAACTATCTGCCATTGCAGAATCTCTAGCAAACGCATCAAAAAGTTTACTTTTAGACTGCAGAAGATTCATCATCAATTCATCAACACTATTCTCAGTGAGCAGTCGAATTACTCTAACATTCTTAGTTTGACCCATTCTATATGCTCGTGAAATTGCTTGAGCCTCTGTTGAGGGTTTAAATTGTGGCTCGGCTAAGACTACGATGCTTGCTGTTTGCAAATTCAGTCCATATCCTAGCGTATCAATTTGTGCAGGAAGCACAAACTTCTCTGTAGAATCAACAAATTCATCAATTCTGGCCTGTCTATCGATAGTTGAGATCGCACCAGTGATTGGGGGAATTGCTATATCTGGCATCGACTGATAAATTGTCGATAATACATTTTTGAAGAAAGAAAATATCAAAACTTTCTCACCATTCTTCGATGCATCGCTGCAAAGCTCTTTAAGTCTAACAAGCTTCGGTATTTCATTAGCTTGTGGTCCTTCCCATGCAACTCTTCTCATAGCCATGAATCCTTGTTCTTCTACAGCCGTTTTATAAAGTGTCATCTGAGAATCAGAAAAATCAGACCATTCTTCCACTTGCGTCAGCGGTGGCAATTCATTCAATACCTCATTTCGATTTCTACGAAGATAAACAGGAGCAATCGCTTTTCTGAATACTAGACTATCGGCATGGTCTAGTCTCTTACTTCTTAAATAACGAGAAAAATTATCTGCTCTAGATTCTTTAGACAGTCCTTCCAGACCCAAAATCTTTAAAATTTTCGGATACAATGGAACAATAAGATTAATCATGTCTTCGACATGATTTTCCAACGCAGTGCCCGTCATAAAAAGAGCATAAGGCGTTTTTTCGGCTAAAGAGGTAACAAAATCTGATCTTTTTCGGCCTGGATTTTTAACCAAATGTGCTTCATCCGCTACTAAAAATTGCGTATGTGAAAATAGTATTTCCTTATCCAATCGCCAGACTGATTCATAATTACAGATTCCAATACCGCCAGTTTGCGCCCACTCAACTAACTTCGCATCTCGAGTTTCCTTATTACCACGCAAATTAATAGTGTGCATTGATGTATGCTTTGCAACTTCCCGTTCCCAATTAATTATGATGCTGCTAGGACAAACCACAAGAAAGTGGGTATACCCTGCGTTGGCTCTGTCGGTTATTGCTGCCAGTGCCTGAACAGTTTTCCCTAATCCCATCTCATCACCGAGCAAAGCTTTATGTTGCGATAAAATATACTTTGCACCAAACTTTTGCCATCCACGTAAAACAGATTTAAAACCAGCAATATTTATGGGAGTTGCATTTACATTATCGGCCAAAGTTTTCGGAATTAATTTTTTATCAAAGGGTTGAGTCTTTGTTCCTGGAAGATCGGCATGCTCCATCTGCGCATAAAGAGTTGCGGCATTCACACTAAAGTATTCCTTTTCATCAACCACCCTAAATGTCGCAATTTCATCCAGTTGACTGATTATTGCGTTGGTTCGCTCAGACTCACTGATGATCCAACGTTTTAAATCGTCAACTTTTTGCTCTCGTAGCGATTTCTGACCACTACTGGTAAAAATTAACCAAAAACGTGAATGCTTACGTGGGTCTATCCCCTGCTTAATTCGTAATTCATCAGCGTAAGAGTCTTTTTCGGCCTCCTTAACAGTTCTGGATATTTGTTCCACCTGACCATTCACACGCAAGTAATGTACGAGTCTCGCACTTTTCGTAGGATATGTGTCAAAATCTATGCGTAACTTCACTGATTGAATCATCGATTCGTATATTTTGTGTACCCGCTTACGAATACGGATATATTCCTCATTAGCGATACCCGGAAGTGACGAATTGCTTGAAAGTCTTCCCTCTAAATCAAGTAGGTTTTTTATACCCCATGATTGAAATTCCGATGAGATAATGTTCTCGCTTACTCCCTCCAGGGACTCAATTTTTTGCTTCTTAAGCAAACTGTCTCTTTCTGCGCCAAGTAACGTGTCAGCAGAAATAATTAACTGACGCTCCAAATCGTCAGCGGTATGCATCACAGAAACCGATTTTTCATGTACAGTATCGGCCTTCTTTAGTACATCATTAACTTCCCTAATAGTTGAAAATGACATAGACTAACCCCCAATAATTACAATTTCACAGAAACGGATACGCACAAAAAAAGCATCTACTGTGAACGACTAGCACTAACTAAAAACGCAAACATAGAATAGCGGTTGTTCCCAAGTAATTAACTTTCATAGGAATTTAAAGCCCACAATGACCGTTCACCACTTCAAAATCAATTTGCGCATCATTTGTGATACGGCCGCCCCGCGTTAATCATGAATGCACGGTAAATCTGCTCAATCAGTACCAAGCGCATCAGTTGGTGCGGCAAGGTCAGCTTCCCGAAACTGAGCGTGTCGTTCGCCCGCTTCATCACGGCCGGCGACAATCCCAGTGAGCCCCCAATGACGAAGGTGATGTCGGGGTGCCCATACGTCCCGAGATCCGCAATCTCCTTGGCGAAGACTTCGCTGGCGCGTTGCTTCCCCTCAATCGCCAGGGCAATCACGTGCTCGCGGTCCTTAATCTTGCCAAGAATGCGTTCACCCTCCTTCTCCTTAACTTCCATCATCTCGGATTCAGAAAGGGACTCTGGTGCCTTTTCGTCGGCAACCTCGACGATTTCGACCTTGGCAAAAGCCCCCAGGCGCTTCTTATATTCTGCAATGCCGGCCTTGAAGTACTTTTCCTTCAATTTACCGACACCAATGATCTTAATGTTCACGTTCATTCACCTCGCACCCATTATATCAGAGCCAGTTTTACGCGTGAAAACAAGGTAGTTGCATTTCGTAACTATCGCAATTAATGAAATCGCTTTTTAGCCGTTTTCTCAATTCAAAAGGCATCAAAAAAGCCGTCCTGTCAGCGTTCTGACAAGACGACCTCACTTATGCTCTTTTGCGAATGGAGAAACTGCTCACCAGGTCGCCGTTCTCCTGTGCGTACTCTTTAATCCGGTAGATTTGCTTGCGGTTGATACCGACCGTCCGCGCAATTTGTGTGACCGGTAGGCTCTCCGTGAGCATGCGCAGAACATCGTGGTAGATGCCACGCTTGACCGGATTGGGAGAATCCGGAGCGTATTCGCGCTTGCGACCGCGCTCGCCGTGGTGTTCGCTCGTCAGGCCGAAACCCGCGTGCGGGTGGGAATCCCGCAGGCTTGCGAACTCTGTGACATCCCGCAACAAGCAAGTCAACTGCCAGCGTTCACTGGCATCGTGCACCGATGCAAAACTTGGCAGGTTGAGGATGTTCAGCGAGGCGCTGCGACTGCACACCGCGTTCAAAGCGGCGCTCACATCGACGTTATCATCACCTAGCTCCAGGAGGCTCATAATGACGATCTCGTCCCCCGTATGGACGTACGCGAGCATCTCCTTGAACTCTGGACGTTCAAGTGCGGGCGTATCGACCGAATCAGCGAATATTTTGCGTGCACCAGCTGCACGCAAATCCGCAAAATCATCATCCGTGTACTTCTGATTAGATTTATTCCAACTGTACCCAATTATGATGATTGTTCGCCTCCTTTCAAGATGGCTATTAATATTCCATTAGTGTCTTTATCATAATTGTCACATTGAATTCTGTCAATACTTTTAGAAAAGTCTTTTATGCCACAGGTCGACTACCGTTGCCGCAACGGCGGGTGTGGAACCTTTTGTCCCGTTTATGCTACGCAAAATTTTCCGAAAAATTTGTCATTTACTGGCAGACGGGTGTTGCCTTATCACTTACTTTTCATTTTAATGCGAACATTATTGTAAGGGTACACCTTAATGATTCGTTATTAAGCTTTAGTCTTTTTTTACTTTAGACCCCTTTTTTAATCGCTGTAAGTATTTTTCCAAAAATGAGTTGTTTCCATATGTAATTAAGTGCAAAATTATGGTGTTGAGCCCTCGAAAGGATGGTCCCATGACAGCAGTCAAAACCATCGTCAAAGACCGCGTCTTCCAGATTACGGCGATTATCGCCATCATTAGCTGCTTTGCAGCAAGGCCGCGGCTCGCTGACATTAACTTCACTACCCTGTGGTCACTTCTTGCGATGATGACCACCATCCAAATATTTGAACATCTACACGTACTCGACTGGCTTGCTTACCACATGACCAGCAGAGCGCATAATGCGCGTCAGCTCACTGTTTTGTTTGTGATGTTGTCGTTTTTTTCTGCCATGTTTCTTACCAATGACATGGCGGTTTTGACATTCATTCCGCTGTACCTGCGCATTGCTAAAAAACTCGATCTGCCGGAAATCATCCCCGTCACGGCCATCACCATTGCGGCCAATCAGGGGAGCGCGATGACGCCCTTCGGGAACGCCCACAACATTTTCCTGATGGCCAAGTTCCACATCCCACTGCAAGACTTCATGTTGTGGGTTGGTCCGATGCTGGTGGTGGCGGTGCTTTTTCTTGCTGTGCTCGTCATGCTCGTGCCCAAGCAAGAAGTGCCACGTGTGCCCGTTAAGGATATTCGCATCATGGCCCGGCCAACCGCCATTACCTGTGTGGTTGCGCTGATCGTGTTTGCGTCCATCTTCGACATTGTGCCCGCTTGGGTGGCAGCCGTTGTGGCCATCGTCTTTGCAGTGCTGCTGGACTGGCACATCATGGGCAAGGTGGACTACGCCATTGTCCTGACTTTCACCGGTTTCTTCATTATCATCAGCAATATTAACCAGATTCCGTTCATTTCCCAGGTGCTGGGCGACATCGTCAACACGCCAGTATCTGTGTACCTGACTAGCATCATCTGCTCCCAGTTTATTTCCAACGTTCCGACCACCGTGCTCGTGGCCAACTTCACCAAGCACATTCCGGCGTTGTTCTACGGAACAAACATCGGCGGACTTGGCACGCTGGTTGCTAGTATGTGTAACCTCGTGGCGTTCAAGCAGTACACCATTTACAGTAAGAAATCACACGGCCGATTCCTTTTGCACTTCACCTTGATTAACTTCGTGGCCTTGGCAATTATCGGAACCGTTGGCCTGTTTGCAGTTTTAATGTTTGAGAATTAAGGGAGCTTATGCTAACAGCTGTTAAATCAATCGTCAAAGACCGGGTCTTTCAGATAGCGGCAATCGTTGCTATCCTGAGTCTCTTTCTGGCTCGCCCACGCGTCGCTGACATTAACTTCACAACCTTGTGGTCACTCCTCGGGATGATGACCATAATCCAAGTTTTCGAATATTTGCACGTGCTCGACTTTTTGGCCTACCGACTTACTGCCGGTGCCCACAGCGCACGCCAGCTCACATGGTTCTTCGTGCTTTTGTCCTTCGTCGCAGCCATGTTCCTGACCAACGACATGGCCGTTTTGACCTTCATGCCGCTGTACCTGCGTGTTGCCAAGAAGATGGACCTGCCGCAGATTCTGCCCGGAACCGCGATTGCCATTGCGGCCAACCTGGGGAGTTTCATGACGCCTTTTGGGAACCCGCACAACATTTTCCTGATGAGCAAGTTCCACATCTCCTTGCTCAACTTCGGTAAGTGGGTGCTGCCCCTATTTATCATCGGGGTACTCTTCCTCGGCGTGCTGACACTCTTCGTTAAGCCCAAAGCCGTGCCGGTCGTGCCCGTTCAGGACCTGCGCATCAACCCGCGGCTGGTGACCATCACCTGCCTCGTGGCCGTGCTGGTGTTCCTGTCCGTCTTCGGCGTCCTGCCCCCATGGCTGGCCGCCGTCATCGTGGTGATCTACGCGGTGGCCTTGGATCGCAAAATTCTGATTCACGTCGACTACGGCATCATCTTCACCTTCTTGTGCTTCTTCATCATCGTTAGTGACATCCAGCAGGTGCCATTCGTGGTGAAGATGCTCAGCGGTCTGGAACGTAACCCTGTCTCTGTCTACTTCACCAGTATCGTGGCGTCACAGGTTATGTCCAACGTGCCCGCAACTGTCCTGGTTGCTCAGTTCTCCCACCACGTCGCTGCCATGTTCTACGGTACCAACGTCGGTGGCCTGGGCACCATGATTGCCAGCTTGTGCAACCTGCTGGCGTTCAAGCAATTCAACATTTATGCCAGCAAGGATGCCAAGAAGAAGTTCTTCCTGCCGTTCACGGTAATTAACTTCATCGCCTTGTTCGTTATCGGTGGTGTCTGCCTGCTCGCGGTGATTTACTACAGCTAACTTAAACATGACAAAAGGTTCCGGCATCCGCCGGAACCTTTTTATATCCGCTATCCCGATTTTGTGATGTGCTACACTAGTGGCGAAAGGACGTGAGTACATGGCGACAGTCTTCGATTATCTGGATCAATACGGCGCGCAAAACTTCACCACAACGCCGCTAACCGTTGTGGACGCGGCAATTCTAGCGCAACTGGCTTACTGCGACTTCAGCGGTCGACCAAGTGGCCGCTTGCGAGACATTAATGCGAATCAGGCTGCCCAAATGGTCGCCGGCACCTGGCAGGAAGACGCCAACCAGCGGCTGCTCACCACCCTCGCTGCCAGTGCGCGCTACCGCGACGTGGCGTGGCTGCAACCCGTCACCCGTAGCGATGCCGAGCGTCAGCAAGAATTCTCCGCCGTGACCTGGCGCCTAGCGCCCGATTGCTACTACCTGAGTTTTCGCGGCACGCGCGCCAGTTTTGTCGACTGGAAGGAAGACTTCAACATGACCTTCCTGGATGCCATTCCGTCCCAGCAAGCAGCGCTCACTTACCTGCAGCACATTGCGACGCAGTATCCGGGACACTACTACCTGGGTGGTCATTCCAAGGGCGGCAACCTCGCAACTTTTGCCTTCGCGCACGCTGGCAAACTGGCTAGCAAGATCCGCATGGTCTACAACCTCGACGGGCCCGGCTTGCAAAATCCCTTGCCACTGAGCAACAAAGTGCTGAAACTCGTGCCGCAGTCCTCCCTCATTGGTATGATTTTGGACCCAAGCCAGGATTTTGCGGTCGTCCACAGCACGGCCATTGGCTTTCGCCAACATGATCTGTTCACTTGGGAAGTTAACGACCACAACTTCGTTTACTTGCCAGCTACTGATAGGGGCTCCCAGTACGCGCAGAAACTCCTTGCCGACTGGGTTGCCGGTTTGGATGATACCACCAAGCAGCAAGCGCTGGATGCCGCCTACAACGTCATTGCCAGCACCCAGGGCACCAACTTCGCGGACCTTGGTAAGGAACCTGTCCAGAACGCCAAAGCGCTACTGTCGGGACTGCACGCCGCTGATGACGGTGACCGCGCAGCCTGGCGGGCAGTCGCCATTGGCCTGGCACGCGCGTTGCGGGCGAACCCGCCGAAGCCATGGCAAAAATAACCCGTAATCAATCTTGTGCAGATTGATTACGGGTTTTTAGTTGCTCAATTACGGTGCGGCCGGTTCTCTTCCGGATGACGTAAGGCGTGAACCGTAGCAATCAAGAACACCAACGTCCCGCTACCAATCATCACCCACGTGTCCGTTCCCCAACCGTTCAAACGGCCGAATACCGCGGCAAAAGTCAGCCATAATAACCCGACGATGGCCAATCTTATTCTGAGATCAATTACCCGTGGTTGTACCAGCCGCCAGTATTCGCGCGTCAGGTACTGATTCACAATTGTCGCCAAACTTGTCACAATAATCAAAAAAGAAAGACTGAGTGGCGGCAGAATCATGCCAGGCAAGCGTAGTAGGGACCCAATCGTCATCACCAGCAAAATTAGTGACACCGCCTGAATGGCGTGGTAACTCTGCCTTGCTGCCTTCATCCCCTTGGCCTGCTTGGTCAAATTCATCACAAACTGATCGTCTTCGCGCAGTAAAGTATCCAATGAGAGATTGAACATATCAGCCAACTTAATCAGACTCTCCACGTCTGGGTAGGTGCGTCCAGTCTCCCAACCGGAAATAGTCTGCCTTGTGAGATGAAGGCAATCTGCGACCTCTTGCTGCGTCATTTGGTGTGCTTGGCGTGCCGACTTCAATTTTGCCCCTACCGTTGCCATGATGAACGCCTCCCGTCTTGGCTTCATCATACGCGCTCGCGGCGCAGTCAACCATCAGAAATCGCGACGAGAATTGTTGCGAGGACATGCAAAATGGCATCCACATCAAATTAAGTGTGGATGCCATTTTGCTGCACTTGAGCAGTAAGTTTTATTTCCCGGGAACAATCGCGCATTTCGCGCCCGTCCCGTGGTATCAACGTTTCTAGCACCATCGATTTTACGGTGG
>NZ_RHNR01000025.1 GCF_003946025.1 Lacticaseibacillus songhuajiangensis
AGAGAGCTCAAAGAGCTCATTATTGTTTTTAAAAAAAGCGAATTGACATCGCAAATGTTTTAATTCCTTCAGCACTAAGCTGAAGAACCTACACATATACGAAACTTTGTTCAGTTTTCAAGGAACTATCAAATGCAACTTGGATATCTTATCATCCAGTATGTTGTGTGTCAATAAAAACTTTTTATTTTTATCAACCACGCTTTTAACCTATCATTTGGCTCGCCCTTGGAGCGCGCTTGCTGACGTGTTACTCACGTGACAACACAAAGTATATTACCAGCCTAAATACCCATCGTCAAGAACTATTTTCCAAAAGGCGAACAAAAACTTCCAGAAGCGTGCACAACGCAAAAAGGGGACTGCACCAAGGTGCAGCCCCCTTTATAGTAGGAAAATTAGTCTTCCTTGGTGATGAGTTTCTGACCGCCCATGTATGGCACGAGGACGCCAGGAACTGTAACGGTGCCATCTTCATTTTGGTAGTTTTCCAAGATCGCAGCGACAGTCCGCCCAACAGCAAGGCCAGATCCGTTCAGTGTGTGACAGAATTGGAGCTTACCATCTTCGTCACGGTAGCGGATGTGCGCACGCCGCGCCTGGAAATCGGTACAATTGCTGCAGCTGGAAATTTCCCGATAGGTATCCTGCGCTGGAATCCACACTTCAAGGTCGTAGGTCTTAGCGGAAGTGAAACTAGCATCCCCTGTTGCCAGAGTGATGACGTGGTATGGCAGGTTCAGCTTCTGCAGCAGGCTTTCAGCATTAGCGGTCAACTTCTCCAGTTCGTTCCAAGAATCTTCAGGCTTCGTCACCTTCACCATTTCAACCTTGTTGAACTGGTGCATCCGGATCAGGCCACGGGTATCCCGGCCGGCACTACCTGCTTCAGAGCGGAAGGCTGGGGACAATGCCGTCACGTAGATTGGCAACTTAGCTTCGTCCACAATGCTATCGCGGTAGTAGTTGACCAATGGGACTTCTGCTGTTGGAATGAGGGTTAAATCAATGCCTTCATTGGTGACAGTGTAGCTGTCGCCAACAAACTTAGGAAATTGGCCAGTTCCAAACATGGACTCGTCATTCACCAGGTATGGTGGCAGCACTTCGGTGTAGCCTTCCTTCTGGTGTTCATCCAGCATGAAGTTGTAAACGGCCCGTTCCAGACGTGCACCAGCACCACGGTAGTAGACAAAGCGACTACCGGAAACCTTAGCGGCATTCTCAAAATCCAAAATGCCGAGATCTTCCCCTACCTGCCAGTGGGCCTTAGGCTTGAAGCCAAAGTCACGGATGTTACCCCACTTGCGCTCTTCACGTGCATCGTCTTCGTTCATAGAAGCAGGCGCAGAGTCATCAGGGAAGTTAGGCAGCCGGACGAGGATGTATTGGACCTTCTCGTCCAGATCACTCACCTGCTTGTCCAGCTGGCTGATTTCCTGACCCACGCTGCGCATTGCGGTAATCTGCTCGCTAGCATCTTCCTTGTTGCGCTTCATCTTAGCAATCGCGCCGGAAACTTCATTGCGCTTTGCCTTGAGTTCTTCAGTCTTCACAATAAACTCACGGCGCTGCTTGTCGTAGGCCAGCAGTTCATCGATTTCTTCAGCCTTAATACCGCGGCGGCTGAGCTTTTCCTTCGCCCAGTCTGGTTGCTGACGAATTAATTTCAAATCTAACATCTAGCAGTCCTCCATATTGAACAGATTTATTCAAACAAGCCGCCTCTGGATGGGAAAACGGCACACAAAAAGCCCCTCATCCACATGGGACGAAAGGCTTGCTTTCCGCGGTACCACCCAAATTCACCGATTACGGTGCACTCAAACTGGATAACGGTCAGCCCCGTGCGACTCTTCGTCGCCCACTTTCACGCTGGAATGCGGTAATACCGGTTCACACCAACCACCGGCTCTCTGGATTACCAATAGGCGCTTATTCACGTGTTTCTTTCTACCTGCTAAGTTACTGCATTTTGCCCCATAATTCAAGCATCCCCCAGTGAGATTCACTAATTTAGTTTCTCTATAGTAGGAATCATCCGGCGTCTGCTTCAAACCCCAGTTATTATTCCAAAATCCGCGTTGCTTTTTACCCGCGACACCCTTAATATTGACAGGGTACTTTTTCCATAACGCAGATTAATGAGGAGCTTGATGAAATGATCGTACTTGCAGGAACTATCGGGGCCGGGAAGACTAGCCTCACCGGAATGATTGCTGAGCACCTGGGCACAAAGGCTTTCTATGAATCCGTTGATGACAACCAGGTTCTGCCTCTCTTCTATAAGGATCCCAAGAAGTACGCCTTCTTGCTCCAGATTTACTTCCTGAACAAGCGCTTTGACGCCATCAAGGAAGCTTTCGCAAACGACAACGATGTCCTCGACCGGTCCATCTTCGAAGACTCCTTGCTGTTCAAGCTGAACGCTGACCTGGGTCGCGCAACGCAAACCGAGTACGACGTTTACAATGACCTGCTCAGCAACATGATGGAAGAACTGCCTTTTGAAACACACCAGAAGGCCCCTGACCTGCTAATTCACATTCAGGTCTCCTTCGACACCATGCTCAAGCGGATTCAAAAGCGTGGCCGGCCTTTCGAACAAATTGATGCCGACCCTAGTCTGTACAAATACTACGAGCAGCTGAACACACGCTACGCTAAGTGGTACGACCAGTACAACGAGAGCCCTAAAATGCAAATTGACGGCGACCGGCTGAACTTCGTTGAAGATGAAGACGCCCGTCAAGAAGTCCTGAGCATGATTGACAGCAAATTACGCGAATTACACGCTTAATTCTGTCAGAATAGTTTAGCGCGCCTAAAACCGTGACTTATTTACCCCAATACACGCAGTTTGATATAACAATCTACGCGCATTGGGGCTTTTTTTGCTATACTTATGGCATAATTACTAGTAATTTTAGCGGGAGGATTGCGTATGATTTACGAGCAGTTATTTCTGGATACCAGTGATCTGCAAAAGTTCCAAATGTACCGTGCACTCAAGACCATTGACGAATCCGGATTTACCATTAACGACCTCAGTAATAAGCTGCACGTCTCCTACCAGCAGTCGTACAACATCTTCCGCGAACTACTAGCCGACCTCGAGCAGATCACCGGTAAGAGTAGCAAGGTTGAAAAAAAGCGCCTGATGTCGCCATCAAACTTTCCTGTTTCGATTGATGAGTACCGCTTGTTCCTTCTAGAACAATCACTGCAGTTCCAATTCATCGACTACATGGCCCAGGCCGTGCACACCAACGTGGACACCTTCTGTGCGGACCGTTACATCTCCCGTTCCACCCTGACCCGCAAGACGCTGCCGCTGCGCAAGTTCCTTGAGCGATACGATATGGGTATTTCCTTCACCAGTACCGAGATTACCGGTGACGAGCGGCGCATCCGCTTCTTCCTGTTTTCCTTCTACTGGTTCGGCTTCCACGGCGTCCGCTGGCCCATCACCGCGATTCAGCCGCAGCGCCTCAATGATGCCTACCTGCACATTGAAGATGCACCGCGTAGTCCCCTGATTGCCCTGCAGGAAATGCTCTTTTGGGGAATCTGCCGCTTGCGCATCGTCCGCGGACACCTGCTCAAGCCGTGGCCACGGTTCGACAAAATTTTCACCCAAGCCACGCTACTGAACGATACGGTTTACGATGCGGATATGTACGCGAAGCTGACGGATGAACAGTTGCGCTCTGAGTCGCAGTTCTTCCGTTTCTACCAGCTGGGCCGCATGCGCTTTAGCAAAACGCAGGATGACTGGCTGGAAATGTACGCTAACGTCATGGACAGCGAAAACCCCATCCGCACGTATACCGACCACCTGACCGACTTTCTCGAAAAGTTCCGGCACCCGAAGGCCTTGCTCGCCGTCAGCGACGACATGGCGCTGGTCACCAACATCATCCGAGTTGCCACCACTTTCTACCTGTTCCAGGGACCGGTACCGCAGCTGCTCGACTTCTACGACGAGGCGCGCGAGATTTACCCGCACACCACCATGTACAAGGACCTGATTCAGTTCCATGAAGAACTCCCCGCGGACGCGGACATGGACATTTTCAAGCAAAATGCGGTCATGCTCACTCAGCAAATCTGCTACATCTTGTCGCCGCACCTGCGCAGCTTCACTTGGCCACAACTCGTGCAGTGCAAACTGCTACTCGAAGACAGCAACGTGAGCGTGCACAAGATCAGCACTTTTCTTGGCAGTCTCAGCTTCGTGGAGCTCATGAGTCATGATGACGATACCGCGGACGCGGACCTCATTATTACCTTTGCGGGCGATCAGCCAGTGCTGACCAGTAAGCCCAACCACCCCCAGACCAGAGTTGTTTGGCACGTGGATGCAGATGACAATGACTACTTCAATCTCTACAAGAGCATTAAAGAAACCTTCTTTCAGAAACTCGGCTTACCCGATGACTATGAATTCATGCAGATTTGATTCCGGCATACAAAAAAGCCACGCTCACGCGTGGCTTTTTGCTTGCTTCTAAAGCGTTTTACTAATGCGGCCAATGCCGTGCTGTGCGTCCATGATGGTCACGTTGAAGGTGAACTTCTCAAAGATGTGCACAATCTTGGCAAACTTCTCCTTATCAAAGGAGCTGATGTTACCATCAATGCGCTTGACCCCGTACTTGTTGGCCATGTTCAACAGCGACTGCAAGGCGAGCTGAGCCAGCCCAAGGTTCTGGTAGTCGAAGAACGCGAGGCGGCTTTCACTACCCAAGGTTTCGAGCACCGTGATGTGCATCACGTCATCCCACTGGTTCAACTCGAACAGGAGCTGCGCCTGGAAGTCCGCCTTTGAATGCCCATACTTGTCAATATTGGCGTAAGGCGTGTAAACGTAGATCGAACTTGTTTTCTGTTTCTGGCCGTCATTCTTGAAGTCGGTGTACACAATGTACTGCGTAACCCGTTCTGCCCCGGGTTCCATCGGCTTGTTCATGCTTGCAAGAACCGTGTATTGTGGGTCTTCTTCAATCAGCGCCATGCGTTTGTTGTATAACTCTGTGTAATCAGCCTGCGATGCCATTTCTGGATACCCTCCGGATGTTTTATTGACTAAAGTATATCATTAAAAGATGAGATTCGTGCGACTTTCCACTAAGGTGGCACTTAATTTAATGGCCAGTCGTCCTTAGACAGACGCCATTCCTCCTGCAACTGACCGTTTTGGCTTTGCAAAGCGGGGGCATTTTGTACCCCCACTTTTTGAAATCCTAAACGTTGCAGCAAGCGCCGCGATGGCTGGTTATCCGCGTACACAGCTGCCCAAATCGTCATCACGTCGGTTGTAAACAACTGCTGGAGCACCGCGGTTAATGCCCGCGTCATCAGCCCTTGATGCCACGCTTCAGGCGCCAACACGTAAGCTAGTTCCACCGCCGTGTCGTCTGGACCACCATCAGCGCCAATGCGCAGCGCGGTCTCTATGTGGCCGACCACCCGGCCGTCTGTCGGCGCCAAGACGGCAAACGCCTGGCCCGAGCGCAGTGTTAAGGCGATGATCCGTGCGGCCGCCGCATCATCTACCGGCGGCAATGCCGCTGCGGGCACGTAGACCTCTGGCCGGTTCATGTACTGCGCATACGCGTGCGCATCTGCCTGCGTTAGCGGCCGGATGAGCTTGGCATTCCCTGTTGCCACGACTATCACCTCCGCCTAATGATTCATACCAGTTCTTAGCTTAGCAGATTACGCCTGCAAGCGCACCCAAAATTCACGCATTTTGACCCACCTGGGCTTATTTTGTCCGTATCCTTGACTTTCACCGTCCATCAGGTAAACTAAACTAGTTAATTACTATATAGAAAGTGGGTGGATTAGATGCGTAACAACATTATCCTTGGTTGCGCCGAAACCGGCGAACGTATCTACCTGACTTCCAAGAACAAGCGGAATACTCCTGAAAAGCTTCAGCTTAAGAAGTACTCCCCAAAGCTGCGCAAGCGCGTGGTCTTCACCGAAGTTAAGTAGAAAAAAACAGACTTGGATTATTCCAGGTCTATTTTTTTGCGCTCAGTATGAAAAAGGCGAGCCGCAGATGGATGCGACTCGCTTTTTGTCTGCTGATAATTCAAAGTAATTCTTGCCACGCGGCCGGCAACGGTAGTTCTGCGCTAATCCGCTCTCCCGTGAACGGATCAGTGAAGCTTAACTGACTAGCCATCAGCGCCTGCGTCTGCAGTTGTTGCAGATTGCCGCCGTACAGTGCATCCCCCAGGAGCGGATGACCGCATTGCGCCATGTGCACCCGAATCTGGTGGGTGCGCCCCGTCAGCAGGTGGCATTCCAGAAGCGCGGCGTGCGTACCGGCCTGCAGCACCCGGTAATCGGTGCGCGCATCCTTACCGTCAGCGCGCACCACCTGGTGGATGCCATCAGCACCGGCGCCCAGTGGCAGTACCACCCGGCCCCAGCGCTCGGTCATGACGCCGCCCGCTAAGGCGTAGTAGCGCTTATCCAGCTGCGCGGCTGCTTGATTTTGGTCCAGCAGTCCTTGCGCGAAGCCGTGCTTGGCAATCAGTACCAGTCCGCTGGTATCCCGATCAAGGCGCGTAATGATTGCTGGGTGCGGACTATCGTAGCCCTGCCGCTGCAAGTAACCCGCGGCGCGGTTCAACAAACTGTCGGCCGGATTGTGTGGTCCCGGAACGCTCGTAAGTCCAGCTGGTTTGTTCACTAGCAGCCAGTTGCCGACGTCGCGCACGACTTCAATGGCGCCTGCGCTAGGCGTTACGCCTTCGTCGCTAGGCAGCTCAAAGCGCACAATCTGCCCCGCACGCACTTCAACATTACCGGCGCGGTGGCCATCGACCCAGATGAGGCCTGCCGCCTTCAGCCGGCTAAACAAGCGGTGACTCACCCCGCCCCGGGCGAGGACCCGTTTAACGGTACTATCACTGCTAGCTGGATACTCGAAACTAAAGCGCATGTTGTCCTCCTTGCAATATTAAAGGCGCCCGCATGCCGCGCGGCGCCTTTGCAACTACTTCAGCTTTGCCTTAATGGAACTGGGCACCTTGTCCGCACTCACGATGTTCAGCCCGTTGTTCACGCGCTTTTGCGAGATTTTGGCGTAAACGTAAGCGCCCGGTGTCAGCGGCGTTGGGTTCGTACCTTCCTGCTCCCAGCGCAACGTGCGCGTCTGGCCGTCCGTCGTCACAAACTTGAACGTGTACTTGTAGGAATACAGCGGGTTACCATTGCCGTCGCTTTGCTTCTTCCCCTCGTTGTTAACCGTCCGCGTCTTTGCTGGCGTTGCCGGAACCAGCGCGTACGCCTCCGTCGTCTTGTAGGTGCTGGACCACTCCTTATAGCCAACCCAGCCAATGACAACAAGCAGTACCACCGCAATAATACCCAAGACTTTCTTCATGTCTTCGTACCTCCGTGTTTTCTTCTAGATTGCCACAAGAAACGGTTTCCGCCAAGTCTTTCGGGCCAAAATTAAGCAAAAGCCTGCATATCCGCATCAAAAAAGCCAAGCACCTTCGCGAACGAAGATCACTTGACTAATGACTTACTCTTTATGCCGACTCAAGTCCACATCCTGCAACTTAATCACGTGCGTCTTGTGCTTAATTTTGTAGTAGAAATACAGCACCAGAAACAGCGGAATTGACATGTAGGAAATCAGCAGCCGGTCCCAAGCAAAATGCGTCACAGACCGTAAATCCTGCCCGACGATGACCGCAATCCCCATCACTCCGGCCAGAATAGGTCCCAGCGGGAACCATTTGGCGTGGTAGACGAGTTCACTGAGGTCATGCCCCTGCGCAATAAACGCGCGCCGGAAACGGTAGTACGACAGCGCAATCCCGAGCCAGGCAATAAACCCAGTCAGTCCGGACGCCGCCACCAGCAAGCCGTAGACACTCGGGCCCATGATGCTGGTCAGGAAGGTCAAGGCGCCGACGGCCGTGGTCACAATCAGTGCGGGCAGCGGTACGCCGCGGTTATTGGTTTTATTGAAAATCCGCGGGGCAAAGCCCGTACCGCCCATCGCCCACAGCATCCGGGTCGAAGCGTACATCCCCGAGTTGGCTGAAGAAAGCACGGAGGTCAGAATCACCGCGTTCATCACGCTGGCCGCACCCGCCATCCCGATGCGCTTAAACACCAGGGTAAATGGCGAAATGGCCACATCCTGCGCACTGGCCCCCAGCAAGTTCGGACTGGTGTACGGAATAATCGCCGCAATCACGGCAATCGCCAGAATGTAAAAGAGGAGAATGCGCCAGAAGACCTGCTTAATGGCCTTCGGAATGCTCTTTTCCGGCGTGGCCGACTCACCGGCGGTAATCCCAATCAGCTCGGTTCCCTGGAAGGAGAAGCCGGCCACCACGAACACGGACAGTGCGGAAGTCCAGCCACCATGAAACGGCGCATCGCCAATTGTGTAGTTCCGCAGGCCAATCGCATGGCCGCCGCCGAGAATCCCGACAATCGTGAGCAAACCGACCGCCAGGAAAATCAGCACGGTCACGACCTTGACCATCGACAGCCAGTACTCCGTTTCCCCAAAGGACTTCACCGAAATGATGTTAATCAGGAAGATGAGGGCGAGAAAACCCAAGCTGAAAATCCAGCCCGGTACGTTCGGCAGCCAAAAGTGCATCACAATTGCCGTTGTCGACACGTCCACCGCCAGGGTAATGGCCCAGTTAAACCAGTAGTTCCAGCCGAGCGCAAACCCGACTGCCGGATCAACGAAGCGCGTCGCGTACTCGGAAAAGGATCCCGAGACCGGCATGAACGTCGCCATTTCCCCCAAACTGGTCATCAAGAAGTACACCATGATGCCAATGCCCGCGTAGGCCAGAATCGCGCCCCCCGGACCCGCAGTCGAGATTGCCGAGCCACTGGCGACAAACAAACCAGTCCCGATACTCCCACCGAGGGCAATCATCGACAGGTGCCGCGTCTGCAGTTCCCGCTTGACGCCGCCGCCTTCATTTGCCAAAAAATCCACTCCAATCAAAAAATATACTTTTTAGTATTACAGAACGAGAATCCGAAT
Source organism: Lacticaseibacillus songhuajiangensis (assembly GCF_003946025.1). Taxonomy (GTDB): domain Bacteria; phylum Bacillota; class Bacilli; order Lactobacillales; family Lactobacillaceae; genus Lacticaseibacillus; species Lacticaseibacillus songhuajiangensis. The sequence continues at coordinate 9,050 of NZ_RHNR01000025.1, forward strand.
TAATCCATCTGCGGCGTAAATTAATCCGCACTTCAGATGTTCTTAAGCCCTTATTAACGGCGCTATCATAAGCAAATTGATAAAATGCGCAACAGTATTTTTGTAACACAAAAAACGACACGTGTCTATTCACAGTGTATAAATTGTCACAGGTTTAATGATTAATCCTGACATAAGCCAACGGCACTTTAGCACCAAAAAACGCCTTGCGGCCGATTAAGCCACAGGGCGTTTCCACAGACTTTACGATTGAAATTCCGGGTAGTTCTGCAATGCGTACGCAATGCCGTCGGCGGTGTTCGCCTTGGTCACATGCGCCGCCACCGTTTTGATGGCAGGTAGCGCGTTGCCCATGACCACCGGCAAGCCCACCATCTTCAGCATTGGCAAGTCGTTATGCCCGTCACCGAAGGCAGCCGTGTCGCTAGCCTGCAGTTGCTCGCGGTCCAGAATGTACTGAATCCCCCGCGACTTCTTGGCTTCACGACTGGTAATCTCCAGGTAAGCCGTCCCCGACTGCTGCACGGCAACGTCTGGGAACCCCTTCTGCTTGAAGTACGCATTTAGTGCCGCCATCTTTTCGGCGTCGAAGGTGATCATCATGATTTTGAACACCTGCAGCGCCGGCTTAGCGAATAGCACGCTGAAATCCTGAAAACGGGGCTGCTGACCAGTCAAACGCATTTCAAATTGTAATTCGGCACTATCATTTTCAGCATACCAGGCGTCGCGGTCGTAAAAACTAACACTAACCTCCGGAAAATGCGTCCGCACCGCGGCGACAATCGTGGCGGCTTGCTCAGTTGTAATCACGCGCTCACTGATTGTTTCCCAGCCATCCTGACCGCGGCGGTAAATCAAACCGCCATTGAACCCAATCTGAGGGCCGCGCAAATCAAGCTTGGCAATCGCCGCTGCCATCTCCATGGGTGCGCGCGCTGATACCAATGTCAGCGGAATCTGCGCCGCCCGAATTGCCGCAGCGGTCGTATCCGTCACGACCCCCTGCGCATTGAGCAAGGTACCATCCATATCTGAAAAGATGTGTTTAATCACGAATCAAATCTCCATTAACATCCTAGTCTAGAATTACCGCAATGGCTTGCAATTCCGCGTCCGTGAAGTCCAGGTGTTCGCTAGCCTTCAGGTTGTCATCTAGGTGCGCCACACTGGTCGTCCCGATGATCACACTGGCAACCACCTTGTCACGGAGCAACCAAGCCAAGGCCATCTGGGACAGTGTCTGGTTGCGGTCGTGGGCAATTGAATTCAGCTGCTGCAACTTGGTTACCACCGCGTCGCGGCCGTTCTTGAAGGTACCGCGGTTAGTAGGGTGAATTGGGAAGTCTTCCGGAATGCCGTCCAAGTAACGGTCGCTGAGTAGACCTTCAGACAGTGGGCCGTAAGCCACCATCCCGACACCACTCTGACGCAAGGTGTCGAGCAGGCCGGTCGTTTCAACACTGCGGTTAAACATGTTGTAACTCATCTGGCTCAGAACAAGCGGTGTGCCCAATTCACGGAACAACTTAACAGCTTCTTTGGTCTGCGCATTGTCATAATTGGAAATCCCGATGTACAAGGCCTTGCCGCTACGAACCACGTCGTCCAGCGCGCGCACCGTTTCGTGCAGCGGTGTCTGGTCGTCAAAGCGGTGGGCGTAATAAACATCGACGTAATCTGTCTGCAAGCGCCGCAAGGAAGCGTTGATGTCCTGGGCGATGGCCTTGCGGGACGTTCCCGTGCCGAATGCCCCCGGATGCATCTCGTAACCCACCTTGGTGGACACCACGATTTCATCACGGTATGGCTTCAAGTCGCTGGCCAAAATCCGGCCCAGCAACCGCTCACTGGCCCCATACGGTGTCCCGTAGTGATCCGCAACGTCAAAGTGGAACATGCCGCGATCAAAGGCTGCCAGGATGACTTCCCGCCGGTCTGCGAATGGGTCCTGGTCGCTAAAGTGGCGCCAGAGCCCCAATGAGACTGGTGGCAACACTAGGCCGCTGTCCCCCGCGTGCCGCAACTGCGTGTTTTCGTAACGATTTTCTTTTGCTGAATACATAAATTGACATCCTTTCCGAATGACTGCGCTTACTATATGCAAGTCGATTATAACAAAAAGCGGCGATCACCAACATAGTACAAGGACATTGCGCACGAATTGTACAGCAATCGTATGAATTCGGTCACATCTAAAAAGCGGCGCATCCCTTCGGATTGCGCCGCTTGCTGAATATCAGTTTCTATTTAATCGTAATTCCGTGCAAATTAATCTGGTCGCGGCCACTGTTCTTGGCAGCATAGAGGAAGTGATCCACCCGGTTGTAAATATCAAGATAGTTGTTGTCCTCTTTCAGAACCCGTTCTTCCCCAATCGAGACGGTTATCCCAAATTCATGGTCTTGATCATCTTTAAAGCGCAGGGCGTCGAGCTTCGCCTTGAGGTTCTGGGTAATCGTCCGGCTGCTCGTTTCACTATAAGTTTCGAGGTCGCGAATCAAAATGCAGAATTCTTCGCCGCCCATGCGGTAAACCTCACATTCACGTGGTAGTTCCGCCGCGAATTGCGCTGCGGTATGGGCCACCCCCGTGAGCACTTGGTTCCCAACCAGGTGCCCGTACGCATCGTTAATTCCTTTAAAGTGATCAACGTCCATTTCAATCAGAACGTAATGCCGCCCCCCGTTTTTGAACCGCCGGTAGGTTTCCTCAATGTCCGTGTTAAAGGCACCAAAATTCTTTACGCCCGTCATCCGGTCGTTGCTGGCCTCCCGCCGAAAAGTATCCGACGCCATTCGCCGGCGAATCAGTAAGCGCAAATATTCGTAACCCACAACGGCCTGGAACACCAGCGCCGTAATCTGCCGCAGCCAGAAGCCCTGGTCAGTCGGCAGATGTTCAAGATTCAAGAGGCCATACATGCCAAACCCAGCATACAGTATCATTAGGCCGTATACGCAAACGCGCCGCGACCAAATCTGGCGACCATATTTTGCGAGTACGAACTGAATAATGATCACCACGGCAAACGCCAGCGTGCGCCGCGGCGAGAGTGTTGCGGGGAAAGTCAGGAAGAAAGCAACCGTGAGCAAGGCGATGATGGCAGAATACGCCCGTGAAATCATGAGCATGCAGAAAATAAAAGTGGCAACAATCAGCATGTTGTAGAAAGTCCAATGCTGCCCCCAAATCTGGGGATGAAATTTGCCGTCGATTTTAAGCATCAAAAATAAGTAGCTCATAAAGGCAAAGCTGATGCCCCACTGGATATAGTCGTGGTATTTGCGCATCCACCCGGTCTTAACGTCGCCGACCCAGTAAATGAGCGACAATACCCCCAGAAAAACAACCACGTTCGTTTCTAGTGACGCCCAAAAAGTCGCCAGTAACCATCCCATTGACAAAAGCTCACCTCCCCCAAGGCATAAATGATAACATGATTTCCTAAAAGAATACGCCAAGCTGCTGCGGCTTTCAATAGGAGAACACCCCCCAAACTATTAACACCAGATACAATTTAATGACTTCTTAGGCCAAAATGTAATGGGTTTCACAAACCGGATGCTGTATAATAGTAAGTAGGATACGTTCGCTGAAAGGAGTAATGACATGAAAGAATTTACAAAGGAAGAACTCGCTAAGTATGACGGTGTGCAGAATCCGCAAAAATACGTTGCAATTGATGGTGTTGTTTACGACTTAAGTGCTGTCCCCGCTTGGGGCGGTGAGAATCACCACGGCAACCACGCCGGCCGTGATCTCACTGAAGCCATTAGCCACTCCCCGCATGGCAAGGCCGTGCTGACGGATAAGCCAGTCGTCGGTAAGTACATCGGTTAAGCAAATACTAAACGCCGCGTTGATATAACGGCGTTTTTTTGTTGTTTAACTATTTTGACCAATATTGACCATTGGTCTAGTTGCCACCGTGACAGCTGCCGATTTGAAGCCATAATTATAAATTGGTATAGTTGTGCACACGGATACATTGCAATCGTTATTACCAGTAATTACCGGCATTAACGTTTCTTTTTAGCACTCGCTTTACATGAGCGCTAAATGGTGGTACATTAATGTCGTTGAGAGGAACAAGAACAATATGTTCAGCTCTCACAAATCATTTTTAGTTTTGGTGAAAGGAAGAATCAGTTATGGCTAACAATGAAATGACGACGCGGCGGAACAATTGGGTAAGCGACCCATTCTTTAGTGAATTAGGACGGCGTTTCTTCGGTCCAGAGGCCAGCTGGTTTGACGACTGGGACGATGGCATCACAACCACCGCCATGAATGGCCTGCCAACCGACGTTCAGGAAACCAAGGACGCTTACGAAATCAATGTTGATGTTCCTGGCGTTAACAAGGATGCAATCAAGCTGAGTTACAAGGAAAATGTGCTGACTATTAACGTCAACAAGGATACCGTCAGTGACCACACAGACAAGGATGGCAACCTGCTGATGTCGGAGCGTAGTTACGGCAGTTCCAGCCGCTCCTACAAGTTGCCTGACGTTGACGTGAAGGGCATCAAGGCGCACGTCGACAACGGTGTGCTGAGCATTACTTTGCCAAAGCTCACCGAAGCAACTGACACTGACCACAATATTGAAATTAACTAAACTGGCAAGAACATTAGGTGGGTGAATTAGCTCCCATCAACAAAAACAGACTGCAATTGGATTCACGGATTCCGATTGCAGTCTGTTTTGCTGTTCAGTGTTTCAAGCGCGGCACCTAATGCCGAAAACACGCCACCATATCTCGCTCCAGGTTACTAGCAGGACCCGTGCTGAGACCCACTGCGTAATTATCGGTAACGAGGTCCAACCCGTCGACTGTGATAGTGCGTAAAGCGCCCGCCTGAATTTCAGGCTGTGCCAATGAAGCTGGCAAAATTGTCATCCCCAAGCCTGCGCGCGCCGCGCCAATCAAAACCGTCGTATTGATACTTTCCAGTAGCGGTTCCGTCGCCAAATTCAGTGGCCGGATTGCCGTCTCCAAGCCATCGCGCAGCGTACTGCCAATTTCCCGCAGGAGGAGCGGCAATTCCACTAACTCCTGCACATTAATTCGCTCCGGACAAGCAAACTCCGGCGCCGCCACCACCAGCAGTTGGTAGCGCGAAATAAGTGTGTTCGTGAACGCCTTGCCGCGCGCAACGCCCTCAATAAACGCCAGATCAATGTCGCCGCGCAGCAGGCGCTGCTTAATCTGCGTCACGTTCTCGGCATATAACTTCAGCGGCGTTTCCGGATGCATTTTGCGGAAGCGAGCAACAGCACCCGGCAGTACATCCTGGCCGATAGTGAGACTCACTCCCACCCGTAGCGGCAGATTCTGCGCCTGCGTCTGCCCAAAATTCGCAAGCTGGGTCCAATCTTGCAGCAAATGCTGCGCCTGAATGCGAAATTCACGCCCTGCCGCATTCAAACGCAGGCGGTTATCGCGCCGGTCAAACAGTTGCGTGCCGACGTCTGCTTCCAGTTCACGAATTGCCTTAGACACCGCGGGTTGCGTAAGAAACAGGTGTGCGGCGGCCTTAGTAATCGATTCGCGATCCGCTACCGCCGTGAAAATTGTCAATTGTCGTATGTTCATGTCCGCCTCCATAACGATTTGGTTATGCCGAGTGTACCGGAATTGCATTTTAAGTCAAGCAAGGGACACGTTAGAATAGAGGCAGGAGCTACGTGCCCAAGGGCTAAGCTTCTTTGCAGCCTGAACGGAGGAACCACCATGCAGAAGAATTGGCTACTTTTTAAGATTTACCTCATCGCGGGGACCTTCACCTTCTCTGGCGGGATGGCGATGTTGCCCGTCATCGAGCGCGAGGTCGTAACTAAGCACCACCTCATGTCGCGCGACGAGCTTTACGAATACTCGACCCTGGCCCAAACCTTTCCCGGCGTCATCGCCCTCACCAACGCCTGCTTTGTCGGCCGCAAAATTAATGGCCGCAGCGGTATGTTCTGGGCGGGTTTTGGCGCCGTCCTGCCGGCATTTGTGTTGATGCTGCTGGCGACGATGCTGTATCAACTCATTCCCCAACACGGCGTGACCCTCGCCATCATGAGTGCCATTCGTGCCGCCTCCGCTGCGTTCCTATTCAGCGCCGCCTACAGTTTGGCGCGTTACAACTTGCGCGATTGGGCCAGCATTTTGCTGGCGCTCTTGTGCCTAGTTGCCACGCTGTTTAGCCTGGCAAGTGCCCCGACACTCATCATTATCGCCGCCGCTTTGGGCATCATCGGCGGCTACCGGAAACGGGGGCAGCAAGCATGATTAACTTAATTCTGGCGTTTCTCAAAATCGGCTTTCTCGGTTTCGGCGGCGGCTACGCGATGTTGTCGCTCATCTATGCCCAATCGGAGCAACTCGGCCTGACCACCGCCCAGTTCGCCGACCTCAACGCGCTGGACGGCATGATTCCCGGTCCCATCGCCATTAACTCGGCAACCTACATCGGCCAGCTCACCGGCGGCTTCTGGTTTGCCTTGGCGGCGACGCTGACCGTCTGCATTCCTTCGCTAATCTTCGTGCCACTTTACATGCACTACGAAAAGCGCATCAAGAGTAACTGGGTGCTCAGTTCCATTCTGAAGGGCATTATGCCCGCCGCCGCGGGGCTGATCATTGCGGTCGCCTGCACCCTGCTGCTGAGCACCGTGTTCGGTGTCGACTCCGTCTTCGCCTGGCGCAAAATGACCATCGACTGGCCCAACTTGCTCGTCCTCGGCCTCGTCCTCGGTCTGGATCTGAAGTTCCACCTCAACCCAGTCTGGCTGATTCTCATTGCCGGGGTCATCGGGGCAATTTTCTATTACTTGTAAAAAGTTTGCCGACGACCCCAGCGCCCGTCGAGATTGCATTTTGCTTAGATTTTGACGTACAAAATTGCAACTTGCTCGCATTTTTTTGTCATTTTGGGTTTTACAAGCGAAAATTTTCGTGCTAGTATCTATCTCAACAGAACAAAACAAGGCGAAAGAAGCGACGAGTACGGCGCCCACCCTAGCAGTGACTTGAGGATAGTGAGAACTCAGGAAGGCTCTGGACGACCCGAAAAACACCCTTCTATGCCGCTAACCAAAATGACCCTGTCAGAGTAGGCTTAGCCGTTACCGGAACGTTACAACCGGCGGAGTATGTTAGTACTCTATGAGGTGGTTTATTTTAGATAAACAATTTGGGTGGTATCGCGAAACTAATTTTCGTCCCAGCAGGCAATCATTGCTTGCTGGGACTTTTTTAGTTTCACGGCGCGCTTCACTCGCACGCGCCGTGTACTGGCGTCGCGGTCCCAAAACCTCAGTTGTCCGTCACCCACTTGCTTTCTTACGAGGAGATATTATTATGCAGCTTACGATTCCAGAACATTACGACCCCAAGCTTTCCGTTCGGCAGACCCAGGAAGCCATCCGCTACATCCGGGAAACCTTCCAAGATGAATTCGGTAAGGAACTCAACCTGTCCCGCCTGTCCGCACCCATGATGCTGGAAAAGTCGACCGGTCTGAACGATAACCTGAACGGTTACGAGACCCCAGTTTCTTTCACCATGCAGGAAATGCCTGGTAAGACCATTGAAATCGTGCACTCCCTCGCCAAGTGGAAGCGCTGGGCCCTCGGCCACTTCCAGTTCGGTGTTCACGAAGGCCTCTACACCAACATGAACGCGATTCGTAAGGACGAAGAGCTGGACAACATCCACTCCATCTACGTTGACCAGTGGGACTGGGAAAAGGTCATCACCAAGGAAGAACGGACCACGGAAACCCTCAAGACCACCGTGCGCCAGATCTTCAAGGTTATCAAGCACATGGAACACGAGGTTTGGTACAAGTACCCTGAAGCGGTGCACCACCTGCCAGATGAAATCCACTTCGTCACCACGCAAGAACTCGAAGACCGCTGGCCAGACTACACGCCCAAGCAGCGTGAAGATGCTATCACCAAGGAACTCGGCTGTGTCTTCCTGATGCAGATTGGTGGCAAAATGAAGTCCGGCAAAATTCATGATGGCCGCGCCGCTGACTACGACGACTGGAAGCTGAACGGCGACATCCTCTTCTGGTACGAACCACTCCAGAAGGCGCTGGAAATCTCCAGCATGGGGATCCGCGTTGACGCCAAGGCCATGGCTGAACAGCTCAAGGCTGCTGACCAGGAAGAACGCCTGAGCCTGCCATACCACAAGATGATTATGGGCGAAGAACTGCCCTTCACCATCGGTGGCGGTATCGGCCAGTCCCGCCTGTGCATGTTGCTGCTGGGCAGGGCCCACGTCGGCGAAGTTCAGGCCAGTGTTTGGCCCCAGGACATGCTCGACCAGTGCGCCGCAGCCGGCATTAACATTCTGTAATTTGCACTAACAAAAAGAGCCCCCAACCGTTTTGGTTGGGGGCTCTTTGCTTGTCGTTGTCCGTCAGCGTAAGTCTGCGCCCGCAAGGGTGCGACCTCTACTTTAAGCGGTTTGCATACCGCCGCAAGGCGGTGGGGCGGCAACTCCGGTAGGAGTGCGCTTGGGCTTCGCTCCGCGGGAACTGCGTCGGCGGGGACCGTTCAGGCCTCCGTTGGAGTCCTTCACTGGCAGAATTGCCGCAAAATCGGCGTCAATTCCGCGCTCCCGACATTAGCATGTGCAGCCTCGGCGAAAAACCACGCCGAGTCTCCAAATGCTAATGTTTTCGCCGACTCCGCCCCCGCCCGCTACGCCCAAGCGTACTCCTACCTCCGTGGCCGACACGTTACTGAGTCAAAAACATCGCAGAGACCAAGCAACAACGTGCTGACAACTCTGGAGCTAATGTCCAACGGTTCAGGAGAACCTTAAACCGGATGATGAAGGGTTCCTGAATTCAAGCTACAAACTGTGGTACCAGTTCGAGAAGATAGATGAATCGCTCTCTGTGCCAATATTTCTCAGTCACATGGCCTCCGTACACGGTACTCCCGCTAGTGTAGCCTTGAAACGTCCACCACCGGATTATTGTTGTAGCACTTAGGGACTGGGGCGGCTTGGTGGAGTGAACGCAGGTAGGTGGCGCGCAAAGAACATGAACAGCCCATACAACCGGCGTAAGCCGCATTGTATGGGCTGTTCATGTTCGGGGTAAAGCTTTTTGCCAAGGGCTTTGGCAAAAAGTTTAGCGGTAGCCTGGTTTGCCAGGCGAGAGCGACCCCGCGCCACCTGCCTGCGGGCACGTAACCAAGCCGCCCCAGTCCCGACCTTCGGTCTAACCACTATTTTCGAACCGAGCATCCTTGCGGATGAAGGTTTCATGACTCACGCTGACGGACAGTATTAGTACTCCTCACCCAGATAAGCGCGCATGGCGTCGAGCTGGTCGCGCATCTCGGTGCGGCCAGTCTGGTACAGTTCAGCGAGCTTGTCGGTGTCGCCTTCCAATCGCTTAACAGCAACGGGTTGCTGCGGTGCGAGAACGAAGGTCTTGCCGGCCTTTTCCATCTCGTCCAGCTTGTCGGCCTGGCGGTTGTACATCTCCGGACGTGCAATCGCGGCCTGCACGAATTCAGGGTACTGGCCAAAAGCCCTGCTGTACGCCTGCGCCAGAACCGGCGACGTTGCACCTTTCCGGTATTCCCGGTTGCGGGTGCGGATGACAACCACTTTGTCGTAACCAGACAAGCGCGCAAAGTCGAACGGAATGGAATCGGCAATCCCACCGTCCAGACACAGACCGAGTCCCGTTTGTACAGGTTTCGAGATAAATGGCATTGCAGACGACGCCTTCAGGTTGGCAACCAGATCCTTGCCCTGCGGATTGTGGAAGTAAACCGCGCGGCCATGTTCCATCGCGGTTGCCACCACGATGAATTCCATGCGCGATGTGCGGTAGGTTTCTTCATCGAAATCTTCCCAACCATTGCCGTGCTTCGCAAATAAATAGTCCAGATTGATAATATCCTTGCGGCGTAATGCCCGCCGCAGTGAAATGTAATTCTTATCATGGCGGTAGTTCACGTTAATATTAGTGGTGCGGCCGCGCTGCTGCGAAATGTAATTCGTTCCGCACAGTGCACCCGCGGAAACACCGATAACGGTGCTAAAGAAAATTTTGTTATCTAGCAACGTGTCGAGCACTCCTGCGGTATACTCCCCGCGCAGTGCGCCACCCTCAAGTACTAATGCCGCTTTATACATATGTGCTCATCCCCTTTGTTACCCGCTATTTTACGTTAATAACGGCAGTGATGCTAGTGATTACAAAATTGCAAACGTTATTTTTGAAAAAGCTTTAGCCTTAACGCTTTCAGAAACACAAAAATCCGTCGGATCTCCACCAGAGGACAACAACGACGAATTTTCGGCAAATAATCGTGCTATGCAATTTCTGTCTTGGGTGCGAGCTTCGTTTTGCCGAGTAGCACCGAACTGGTGACGACCGACAGCGAGCTGAAGGCCATGGCCAGACCGGCCAGCTCTGGGCTCAGCGTGAGTCCTGCCGCAGCGAAGACACCGGCCGCAACTGGAATCCCCAACACTTTGTAGATGAACGCCCAGAAGAGGTTCAGCTTAATGCGCTTGAAGGTCTTCTTGCTGATGGCCAGCGCGCGGTCCACATCGCGCAAGTCGTTTTTCACCAGCACGATGCCACCAGACTCGATGGCAATATCCGTACCCGAGCCCATCGCAATGCCGACGTCGGCAGTCGTGAGGGCCGGCGCATCGTTGATGCCATCACCAACAAAGGCCACCTTACCGTCCTGCTGCAGGCGCTTGATGGCGGCCGCCTTATCAGCGGGCATGACATCCGCTATCACGTCGTCAATCCCGACCTGATCAGCAATCGCGCGCGCGACCTTTTCATTATCACCCGTCAGCATGACGGTCTTCAGGCCGCGGGCGTGCAGTGCCGCAATCGCCGCGCGTGAAGTTGGCTTCGCTGCGTCCTGAATGGCAATCAGACCAATTACCTGATTATTGCTGCCAACGTAAACCACCGTCTTAGCTTCCGCCTGCAACCGGTCTGCCTGCGCAATCAGCTCTGGCGTTGCCGCGCCTGGTGTGAGCAACTTACTGTTACCTGCAAAAGCCGTTTGCCCCGCAATCGTTGCCTGCACACCGCGACCTTCCAGCGCCCGGAAATCGGAAGCAGTGGCCGGCTGAATTTTGGCAGCCTGAGCTGCGGCCGTAATCGCACTGGCCAGCGGATGTTCAGAGTCAGCTTCCAAACTCGCGGCGAGCGTCAGTACTTGCTGCCGGTCACCGACAACGTCCGTCACGACCGGCTTACCCACGGTGATGGTGCCGGTCTTGTCGAACACAATCGTGTGCACATCGTCGGCCGCTTCAAGCACCTCACCATTTTTAATCAAAATCCCCATCTTCGCGCTGCGGCCAGTACCGACCATGAGCGCTGTTGGTGTGGCTAGACCCAGTGCACACGGACAGGCAATAACGACCACAGCGACGGCATAAATCAGCGCGCTCGCCAGCGAGGTACCCAGAAACACGTACCAGACCAGAAAAGTTGCAATCGCCAGCATCAGCACCACGGGCACGAAGATGTTGGCGACTTTGTCCGTCAGCTTCTGAATGGGCGCGTGGCTCGTCTGCGCCTTTTTCACCAGCTTCACAATCTGCGCCAGCATGGTGTCCCCGCCGACTTTTTCAGCCCGAAAAATCAGGGTGCCGTTGCTATTAATTGTTGCCCCAATGACTTTGTCGCCGTTTTTCTTAGTTACCGGCATACTTTCACCAGTCACCATAGACTCATCCACGGTCGAACTGCCGTCAGTAATCACCCCGTCGACAGCAATCTTCTCGCCGGGTTTGACCTTGACCAGGTCGCCCGCTTGAACGGCACTGATTGGCACACGGACATACTGCCCATCGCGGAGCACGGTGGCCTCCTTCGCCTGCAGGTTAACCAGTTTCTCCACGGCACTGGACGCACTAGTGCGCATCCGTTCCTCAAACACCTGCCCTAAGAGCACGAAGGTCACAACGAACGCGGCACTTTCAAAATATACGGGTTGGCGCGTAATCATGGCGTAAATGCTGTAAACATAAGCCGTCGCCGTCCCAATAGCCACCAAGGTGTCCATGTTGGCGTGGTGTTTCTGGAAAGACGCCCAGGCGCTGGTGACGAAGGGACCCGCGGCCACCACCATGATAATGGAAGTAAGCGCGAATTGCGTCCATTCACCGCCCGGCAGCATGAAGCCCAGCGGCATGAAGCCCAGCGGCATGAAAAGCATGTTGGCGAGCATTGGTAGTGACAGCACCAACGCAATCCAGAACCGCTTGGTGACGCTCATCAGTCAACCACCACGGTGCCGCTGAACATGTCCATGCCACAGCTGTAGTTAAACTCGCCAGCTTTGTCAGTTGGCACGTCAAAAGTCTGCGCCACATTCAGCGGTAAGTCGCTGGCAAAATGCAGGTCGGCGGAGTGTACCTGATCCAAGCACCCCTGATCACTGGTGCGCGTGAAGCGCAGTGCAGCGGGCTGCCCCTGCTGCAAATGGACGACGGCGGGGCTGTATCCGCCCGCAACGGTCACATCAACAATTTGTTTTGTATTCATATTCTTCGTCTCCTTAAAAGCTATTCCACGATCAACTTGCCGTGGAACATGTCCATGCCGCATGCCCAGTCGTACTCACCCGGCTTACTGGTATCAATCTGAATCTGCTCAGTCTGTCCCTGCGGCAATTCTTGGTTAATCCCCAAATCCGCGAACACCACGTGGTCTAAGCAAGTGGACGCATCTTGGCGGGTAAAGTTCAGCGTCGCCGGTACGCCCTGTTTCAGCACGACGCGTTCGGGAGAGTAACCGCCCTTGACCTCGATATCCACACTCTGACCGGCAGCAGTCGCCGTCGCATTAGCCGTCGCGACCACATGCTTACCGAAAAACCACCAGCTTATAACGGCGATGAGCGCCAGGCCGGCGAGGAGCACCACCATTTTCACTAGCATGTGGCACCAGCTTTCATGTCGCAATCTTCAGGCAAGCAGTTGCAGGCCACCATCTCGGGCGCATCTTTGGCCTTCTCAGCCAGCGCGGCCTGCAATTGCTTAATGTCGCCCGCACTCAGTTCGGTTTCTTCTATTAAGTGGAGCAGTACCTGACCCTTCTTCATGTTACAAAAATGCTTGAAGAGATCCGTACCGGAATCCGCCATGGCGGCCTGCTCGGACACTGCGGGGTGGTAGACGAACTTGCGCCCATCTTTTTCTGTCGTCAGGGCCTGTTTTTCGACCAAGCGCCGCAAGAGCGTCTTAATCGTGGATTCTGTCCAATCCCGTTTTTCTTGCATCAGCTTGATGATGTCGCCGCTGTGCATGTCGCCCATCGTCCAAATCACCCGCATAACTTCCCACTCCGCGGTGGTCATTTCTTTTGCTACATCAGCCATGGTAATGTCTCCTTATTTACGTTTACGTTTGTAACCCACTTCAATAGAATAAGCCTAACGTTTACACCTGTCAACGGTGGATGCAAAATTAAACAATTGACAGTCGAATCGCACATACTTACCATGATAAGTAGTGGTGCCATCCTTGTGGCACCGCTATTTTAAATATAAAGGGGTTATAGCGTGAATCAACACACAAATCAGCAGGAGAACCAAGCAAAGCCGCAAGCGACCAATCCACTCGTCGTTGTCGCGGTCGTTGCCCTCATGTCCTTCATGGGCATTCTCACGGAAACGTCAATGAACGTCACCTTTCCGGCGCTGATGAAGCAATTCAATATCTCACTTAGCACCGTGCAGTGGGTAACATCAGGTTACTTACTAACAGCCGCACTCGTCATGTTAACGTCCGCGTACATGAAAAGACGATTCACGAACCGGCAACTGTTCATCGCCTCAGCCTTGATGTTCATTGTCGGTGATCTGATTTGTGCCCTCGCACCCGCATTCTGGGTGCTACTCCTTGGCCGCCTCATCCAGGCTGGCTGTGTCGGTCTGTGCACGCCGCTCATGGTGAACATCATTCTGGACGTCGTGCCGCGCAGTAAGCTTGGCACTTACCTCGGCATCGCAAACCTCATCATCTTAATTGCCCCTGCTATGGGTCCGACTTTTGGGGGTGCGGTCGTCGCTTTTGCCAGTTGGCGAATGATTTTCTGGATGACATTACCACTGGCCGTCATCTTGCTACTACTCGGCCAAAAGCAGATTAAACAGTACACGCCAACGCGGCGCTACGCTTTCGACTGGACGCGCTTTGCCCTACTCGCGATTGCGCTGATTAGTCTAATTGTGGGGATTAACGCACTCGGTTCGGCCAACAACATTGAATTCATCGTGTTGCTGCTGGTCTGCATTGCCGGCTTCGCACTCTTCTACAAACTCAGTAAAACCGCGACGAAAGAGCTTTTCTCACTGAACGTTTTCAAAAGTCCAGCCTTCCTTTACAGTTTCCTGCCCTACATTATTGTGCAGTTTGCCAATATCGGGATGAACGTCTTGCTACCTAACTACGTCCAAGATGTGTTCGCGGCCAGTTCGCTACTCGGCGGCCTCGTGCTACTACCCGGTAGTCTGTTCAACGGCTTCGGCCAACCATTCTACGGCTGGTTGCTCGATCATTTTGGCGCGAAGCTGCCGCTGTACCTCGGCGATATTATGTTTACGATCATGCTCGCCGCACTCGCAGCAGTCGGCAGTCGTGTCGGCGTCACCGGCGTCACCATCGCCTACTTAATCTTTGCAATTGGCCGCTCCATGATGTTCAGCAATACCGTGGCGTACGGTCTTAAACTCATCGATAAGGAATTACAAAATGATGCCAACGCCCTCTACAACACTGGCCAACAGGTTTCCGGTGCCATTGGGACGACAGTCATCACCCTCATGATGAACAGTGTGCACACACCAGGTGCAACCCACGCGCAGAATATTGCAACGGGTAGTGGCATTGTCTTCCTGTTCCTGACCTTGCTCGGGATTGTGGTCTTCATCTTGTTCCACAAACTGGTCAATCTTAAGGGCATAACACCAGCGGATAAATAAGTGAATCGCAACAAAAAGACGTGCTAGCGCGGCAGTATTTTGCCAGGTTAGCACGTCTTTTTGCTTTTCTTGAACCGGAATTAACGGGCACTCACGTTCATTTCCTTGCGGTAAATCAGGTAAACCAGCAAGGCAAACGGCAACGTCAGCATCAGCACTGGGTAGAACATCGTGTGCGGCAGCATATCAAACAGCACCCCACCGATGATTGGCCCGAGCACCATCCCCGAATCCATGCCGATATAGAAGGTCCCGTTCGCCAATCCCTGCTCATTCATCGGCGCAACGAGCAGTGCAGTGGCCTGGCAAACCGAGTACATCAAACCGTAACCGCCAGCCAAACCAAACGCGGCGATAAACAGCATCCAGTTGTTGTACAGCGCGTAGAGACCGAACATCCCCACCAGGTTGCAGGCAATCCCCGCAAACAGGAAGAGTTTGAAGGGCACGCGGTCAAAGTAGTCCTTCAGTACCAAACGCAATGCAAGCAAAATCACGGCATAGATGATGAAGAAACTTCCCGTTGCCACGTGCAGGTGCCGACTGGCCACGTACTCCACGATGTAGGACTGCGTGGCAAAATACGGAATCGACAAGATCATGATAATCAGGGCAACCGGGACGACTTTAGGTTGCACAATCCGCAACTTGCCGGCCGGTGCCTTGGCAACCTCGGCCAGCGGCTTGCCGCGATCAATCGTGAACTGAATCAGAATCATGAGCGCCGCGCTGAAAACGGCAGCACAGAGAAAGGCCAGCCGGTAGCCGAACTGTTTGTAAACAAAAATCCCCAGTGCCGGCGCCACGGCCATTCCCAGTGCGTTCATCATGCCGTAGTAGCCCATCCCCGTGCCGACGCGGTTACGCGGCAGCAGTCCGGACAACCAGGTCGCCATACAGATGGAGCACAGCGCGAAACCGAGACCGTTGAGCACGCGGAAGATGGCCACCATCCACGGCGCCACGGCTAGCGCGTAACCCACCGCGGCCGTCAGGAGCAGTGCGCCGCCGATGAACGCCAGCCGGTACTTCGAGACCTGATCGGTCAGTCGACCAGCGAACGGACGGAAAATAAGGGACACGAAGTTCATTGCCGCTGCAATCACACCGGCGAGTAGCGCGCTGGCGCCAACACTGGTAGTAAAGCCCACAATCAATGGGTTCATGAGCATGGACGCGGACATGTAGCAGAACGCGCCGAGCAAGATGAGCACCGTATCACGGGTGAATAATGATTTAGATGAGTTCACAATTAGGCCTCTTTCAGAAAATTCGCTTGCTACAACTATACCACACCTTATTTTGGCATTAGTTGCACATGCGACTACGCGCCGCGACACTGGGCAGTTGCGTAGCGGATTCACGCCTGCAGGTCAACGCGGATACGCGTTACAATCGAAACGTGTACACCTAGTATTGAAAACCATATAATAGTGGCAATCATTTGATCAAAAAGGAGAAACAGCGCCATGACAGACAAAATTGCGATTATCGTGGATTCCGGTTCTGACGTTCCCCAAACCGTGCTCCAGCAGCACGCCAACATTAAGGTGGTGCCGCTAACCGTCACCTTCGGCAGTGAGAATTATCAAGACAGCGTGGATATTACGCCGGATGAATTCTACACGCGCCTCGAAACCAGTGCGCAGCTGCCCAGCACAGCCAGTCCCGCACCTTTTGCCGCGCAAAGCAAAATGCAAGAACTGTTTGACGAGGGTTACACGCATATCCTGGGCATCACCATTGCCGGTGCCCTGTCTTCAACGCAGCAATCCTTCAAGCTGGCCGCCGCTGAATTCCCGGCCGGCACAGTTGAAGTGCTCGACAGCCGTAGTGTCGGAATTGGCAGTGGCCTCCAGGCAACGTACGCGCTGGACCTGATTGCATCCGGCGTAACTTTTGCCGAGCTCATCAGCAAGGTCGAAGCGTCCATCAACCGCAGTCGCGTCTTCTTCTACATCCCCACGCTGGAATACCTGCAGGCCGGTGGCCGCATCGGCCGGGTCGCCGGTTTGGTCGGGAGCGTCCTCAAGATCAAGCCGGTCATCTCCTGCGCCGACGACGGCGTCTACTACACCGTCACCAAGGCGCGCTCCGAAGCCAAGGCCGTGGGCAAAATGATTGCCGAAGCCGCCCAGGTTGCGGCCGGCGCGCAGCAAGTCAGCATCGCTGTTGCCCACGGACATAATCCCGAACTCTTGCAGCGCACCTGCACCCAGCTGGAAGCCGCCACCGGCCGGCCGGTGAACTACACCGGTGACGTTTCACCCGCACTGGGCGTCCACACTGGGCCCGGTTTGGTGGGGATTACGGTACAGGTCGCAGACTAACCAGCCACGCAAAAAGAGCAACACCACTCTAGAATTTTCCTAGAGGGTGTTGCTCTTTTTGTGTGGCTTGTTTTACTTCACTTCTTCAGCAACTGCCGCGTTCACCGCAGCCTGTTCAGCTTCAACCAGTTCAACCCGGCTGGTGATGACCTTGGTGTCCATCGTGATTTCACGACCCAGACCAGGTACGTTCACCTTTGGTTCGAAGAAAGCCTTGAACTCTGCCAAACGGTCGGCTGTCCGGAAGACGCTGGCGACAACGGTGATGTAGGTGGTGAATTCCATGTCGCCACCAACTGTGTCTTCAAGCCACTGCCAGTCATTGCGGATCCAGTCCCAAGCCGCCTGTTCCCCTGCACTGTTGGCGAGAACACCACGGAACCAAGCACGCAGGTCCTGCGGTTTGATCGTGTCGGCATCTTCAAACTTCTTGATGAGTTCAGCAATGAGTGCCGGATCCTTGGTGCCGGTCAGCGCAGCGGCGATGTCAGCCTTGAAGCTGGCGTCGGCCGTCTGCTTAGATTCAGCGAGCAGCTTGTTAAAGAGTTCGGCGCTACCGTAGTTAACCACTTCGTTCTTCAGCACGAAAACACGCACGTCTGCAGGCAAGCTGCCTAATTTGTCAGCATTTTGCGTAAAGAGCTGGTGAGCCTGCGCTTCGGCATCCGTGTTCTTAGCGTACAGGGCGGCACTCAGCACGTATGGCCGGGTGAGCTGGTCATCACCAGATTCACCGGCTTGTGGCTGCCAGCCGAGGCGGGCAACATTAGCTGCACTCAACTGGTTAGCGAGCTGCTGCAAGTTCTTCTCGGATTCAGTGTCCGGCGTTGTGAACTTTTTGAGCTTACCAATAATCACGTAGAGCGCGTCATTCACAACGGCGGCCTTGCTGTCGGCAAACTTCTTCAGCAGTGGCACGATGCTTGCGTAAGAAATCTGGCGCCCTTCAGCGAGCAAGCGCAGGTCCTGCAGCAACTGCAACTGATCGATGTGGTTCAGCTCATCCGTGTGCGCCAAAATGTCGTCGAGCAGCTGCTGGTCGTAGCGGACGATGAAGTGCGAGTTGTTACCAACGTTCAGGCGGAATGGCTTGCCGTTCTCGCTACGCAACTGGGCGTAATCGCCAAGCACGACGGTCTTGTCCTTCATAATCTGCGGGGTCTGCGCGTAGTTGCCGGCCAGCGGAATCTGCCACTGATGGTCCTTGTCGACACCATCGCCGATGAAGAACTGCTTCTGACTGAGCGTGAGCTTGCCGTCTTTAACCGCTGCGGTCACAACTGGGTAACCCGGCTGTTCAAGCCAAGAGTTCATAATGGCACCGACGTCAATGCCGGATGCATCGCCAAGTGCTTCCCAGAGGTCATCCCCAGTGGCGTTACCGTACTTGTGGGCGGCAAAGTAATTCTTGAGCCCAGCACGCAGCGCGTCGGTCCCAACCAAGGCGCGAGCCATGACGAGCATGCGGGCACCCTTGGCGTAGACAATGGCACTGTCAAAAATCGAGTCGATTTCGGCTGGGTTCTCGACCTGCACGTGTACGGACTGCACACCATCGGTGGCGTCACGCTGCAGGGCAGCTGGTGCTTCGGAAGTCTGGAAGACTTCCCAAATGTTCATGTCGGGTTCGATGGCGTCGATAGCGACGTATTCCATCATGTTGGCAAAACTTTCGTTGAGCCAGAGGTTGTCCCACCACTTCATGGTGACCAGGTCCCCAAACCACTGGTGAGCCAGTTCGTGGGCAATGACGGTAGCCACGCGCTGCTTCATTTCCAAAGCGGTGTTGTCAGGATCGAGCAGCAGGTAGGCTTCACGGTAGGTAACCAGTCCCCAGTTCTCCATGGCCCCGGCAGAAAAGTCAGGCAGAGCGAGCTGCCAAGAATGTGGCAGTGGGTATGGTGTCTGGTAGAAGTCTTCGTAGAATTCAATGGAGCGCTTGGCAATATCCAAAGCGAAGTCCAACTCGTTGGCCTTGTGCGCCTTGGTGCCAAAGACACCAATCTTCACGCCACTCTTGGTCGTGGTCTCCTTGCCCTGGAGTTCACCAAAGGCGAAGGCAACCAGGTAAGTGGACATGCGCACGGTCGTGTCGAAGTAGTGGACGCCATTTTCAACGCGCGTTTCTGGCATGTTGGCGAGCACGGTTTCGCCTTCGTGCTCATCGAACTTGAGTGCCAAGTCAAAAGTAGCCTTGGCTTCAGGTTCGTCCACACATGGGAAGGCCTGACGGGCGGCAGTCGTTTCAAATTGCGTCCCGATAATCTGCTTCTTTTGACCATCAACTTCGTAATAGGAAGGGTAAATGCCCATCATGCTGTCGGTCAGTGGTGCGCTGTAAGCAATGTTCAGCGTCGTCTTACCTGTAGCTGGCAAGGTGATGCGGATTGCTTCGGCGGCGTTATCAACCGCGTAGGCCACATCCTTACCATCAGCTTGGACGGAGGCAATCTGCATGTACTTCTGGTGCACGGCGATTTCGGTAGTCTTGGCGAGGCCGCTGACCTGCACCGTCCCCTTGATCTGCTTGCTGGCCCGGTTGATGTCGATGAAAACATCGTAATGCTCCGGCTGGAATAAATTATAGAAATGTGTTAGTTCAGTCATCCTTTACCCTCCAAATTATTATGATAGTTTCATTATACGTCTTGACCGCCAGATTGGATACGCGCAGCGTGCAAAATGCGGTGGGTGTCCGCCTCTTGAAAATTTCCCGGGAAATAAAAAAGAAGATGACCCAATTGGGTCATCTTCCTGCGCGCTGCGATTAATCTTTCTTCCCGCTATATACAGGGAAGGCTTTGTCCTTCCCGTAATCCGCGAACTTAATTGCACTCAGTGTGGTCATGTCCGCAGCGTTAATCGCAAAATCCAGCTGCGCGTTATCCCGCATGTGTTCCGGATTACCCGACTTCGGCAGTGGCAACAAGCCCTTCTGCAGGCAGAACTTAATCGCCAGTTGCGCCACGGAGACGCCGTACTTGTCAGCGAGTGTGCGCATCTGCGCGTTGCCGAGCATTGCGCCGTGGGCTACTGGTGAGTAAGCTTCGGTCAGAATCCCGTGCGCTTGGTTGAACGCAATCAGTTCATTCGGCATGTTGCCAATGTGCGCGAGCACCTGGTTGACCTGCGGTTGAACGTGGCCGTTATCTAGGATGTTCTGCAAATCAACCTGCTCGAAGTTAGACACCCCAATTGCGCGCAACTTGCCGGCGGTGTAAGCATCTTCAAGCGCCCGCCAAGCGGCTAGGTTGCCGGCAAAATAGTGGTCCCCATCACGGAAGTTCGCCCACGGTTCAGGACTGTGAATGATCATCATATCGATGTAATCAAGGCCCATCTTCTGCAGCGACTCATCAATGGCCGCCGCGGCTTCCGCATAGTCTTTGTGCTCAGCAGCCAGCTTCGTGGTCACAAATAGGTCCGCGCGGTCAACGCCGCTCTTGCGGACGCCGCGGCCAACACCGGCTTCGTTGCCGTACGCCTGCGCAGTGTCAATGTGCCGGTAGCCATCGGCAATCGCCTGGGCAACGACATCTTCAACCGCGTCGTCATCAATCAGCCAGGTGCCCAGCCCCAACTCGGGAATCTTGACGCCATTTTGCAAAGTGTAAGTTTCGTCGTGAATCGTCATCTTAGTCTTCCTCTCCGTAAATCTCTTTAACTAGTGCAAAAGCACTCCATGCCTTTGGCCAGCCCGCGTAGAATGCCAGGTGGGTCACCAGCGCCACCATTTCCTGCTTAGTGACGCCGTTGGTCTTGGCAATTCCCATGTGCGCCTTGAGCTGCGGGAACAAGCCCTGCGCCATCAGTGCACTAACGGTAATCATGCTGCGGTCACGCAACGATAATTCGTCCTCTTTCGCCCACACTTGTCCGAACAACACATCGTCGTTCAGTGCCGCAAACTGCGGTGCCAAATCGCCCAACTGATCACGTCCTGCTGTCTGTTTCTTCATTATTTTGCCTCCACTGCTGCGTACTGCTGATCACTCACAGGTTCCAACCATTCTGGTGTCCCTGCGGTAATCGCGATGTGACTAAAGGCACTGTCCTTTGTGGCACCATGCCAGTGCTTAACGCCATCATGGGTGACCACCACATCGCCGAGCGTTAACTTGCGTGCAGGTTGACCTTCCTCTTGGTACCAGCCTTCGCCGCCAGTCACAATCAGAATCTGGTAGCCATCGTGGTGAATGTGCCAGTTATTCCGGCAACCCGGTTCAAAAGTCACTTCACCGACCCCCACGTTCACCGCTGGGTCAGCTACCAGCCCGCGTAAGTAACTATTGCCCGTGAAATATTGGGCGTAAGCCGTGTTTGCGGGACCGCGTTCGTACAATTTCGATGTTTGTTCAGTCATTATTCTTGTCCTCCAATTCAAGTCGGTGTAAATATTCTTCAAAGCTTTCATCCGCGGCGATGGTGCTGTCGACCTTGCCCTGATACCAGTCCACCTTGTGGCTCAGCACGGCCAAGTTGTTCTGAAGCGCGCGGATTTGGGCCTGCGCCTCGCTGCGAACGTCACGCAAAAGTGCGAGGCGTTCCGGAATGGTGGCGTCCCCTTGTGCACGCAAACGCACGTATGTCTTGAGTTGCGCCATGCTCATGCCGGTGCCCTTCAGGTGCAAAATGAAAATCAACCAGCGCACATCCGCTTCCGTGTAATAGCGCTGCCCGTTGTCATCGCGTTGCGGCAAGAGCAGGCCTTCCTGCTCGTAGTAACGCAATGTGTAGGTACTGAGTCCCACTTTGGCCGCGAACTCGCCAATTCGGTACTGTTTTTCTGCCATTCGTTCAACCTCCTCGCACTTGATGCACTCAGTGTATGCCTTCGAGTGCACTGTAAGGCAAGGGCTTTTTGCAACAAAATGCGCAAAAAAACACTGACCATTTTGGCCAGTGTTTTGGCGTTACTTCTTAATCAATCCTTGCTGCACCAAGAAGCGGTGCGCCACGGTGCTGGCCTTCTCGTGCTTGACCGTCACCTCGTAGTTCAGTTCCTGCATCTGCTTAGTCGTGACCTTGCCGCGCAGGCGCTTCAAGCTACGCACAATGCCGGGGTGCTTCTTGGCGAAGTCGTTCCGCATGAGCGGTGCGCCCTGGTATGGCGGGAAGAAATTGGCATCATCACGCAGAACCACCAGCTTATACTCCCGAATCTGCGGATCGGTTGTGTAAGCATCCGTGACGTCCACATGGCCCTTAGCCAGCGCCTCATAGCGTAGCGCCGGCTCCATGGTACGTACGGAACTAAAGTTCAGCCCGTACGCCTTTTGCAAGCCCGGATAGCCGTCCGCCTGCTGATAAAAGTCGGGATCAAACGCGGCCTTCAGTTGCGGTACCCGCTTCAAATCAGACAAAGTCTTCAGCTTGTACTTACGCGCCGTGTCCGCCCGCACCGTCAGCGCGTAGCCGTTCTGGTAAGCCATTGGTGGCAGGTAGCTGAGCTGGTACTGCTGACTAAGCAGCTTCTGCGCGTGTGTGTACGCCGTTTGCGGATTGTGCGGCACCGTACCGCCATTTCTCACCAGCGATTGCAGTACTGTGCCAGTGAATTCGGGGTAGATGTCAATTTTGCCGCTACGCAAACCCTTAAATAGGAAACTCGTCCCCCCGAAGTTGGCTTTAACCTGCACGTGCACGTTCGGGTTATCCTGCTCAATCAAGTCTTTGTACATATTAATGAGCAGCTCCGGCTCGCCACCCATCTTACCGGCAACCGTCACCGTCTCCTGGCGACTGGACTGCCAAGCATTGTAGCCGTAAATGCCGCCGCCCAGCAACAACACCACCGCGGCACCGGTGAGCAACCGGCGTGGTGAAACAGTCGACAGCACCTTGACCAGCGCGCTGGTAATCAGCGCCAGCACGGCTGCGAGCACCGCCCCGACAATGAGCGCGTTGTTGTTGTTCGTCTGAATCCCTAACAAAATGTAGGTCCCCAGGCCGCCACCACCAATCAGTGCCGCCAGCGTGGCGGTCCCGATAATCATGACAACCGCGATCCGCAAGCCGGTCAGAATCATCGGCATGGCCAGCGGCAACTGCACCTTAAGCAACTTAAACCGCCGCGACAGACCAAACGCATCCGCCGCCTCATCGAGAAGCGGGTCGATGTTCGTCAGGCCTGCGTACGCATTGGAGAACACCGGCATGATGGCGTACAGCACCAGCGCGATAATCGCGGGCACCGTGCCAATACCGACAATCGGAATCAACAGTCCCAAGATGGCAAGACTGGGAATCGTCTGAATCACGCTGGCGACCTGCAACACAGCCTCCCCGGCCTTGCGGTGGTTAATCAGCGCAATCGCCAGCGGAATGGCGATTAGAATGGTGATAATGGTGGCAACTAGCGAAATCGCAATGTGCTGCCAGAGGGCACTGAGAATGTCACTGCCGTTATGTTGAATGTAATTCAGCAATGAATTCATTAGCGCACACCCCCATTCAGCGTAGCCATGAAGGCAATCAGGTCAGCTGGTGCCAGTGCCGTTTTGCCACTGGCCACAACGGCATCTGGCTGGTCCCGTAGCAACGCGGCCCAATCGTAAATCGTGGCTGAAGCTGGCAATACCGTCTCGCCGCCCTGAACTGGACGCCCGAATCCAGCGGCCACGACCTGCGTCAGGAAGTGGCGCTGCTTGGCATCATCGTCAAAGAAGGACGCCACGAAGTCATTTGCGGGTTCCGCCAAAATTTCGGTTGGCGTCCCCACCTGCAACAAGACTCCTTCGTGAATCACCGCTAAACGGTCAGCGAGGCGGAGCGCCTCGCTCATGTCATGGGTCACGAAAATAATCGTGGTGTCCAGTTCCTTGTGCAGCCGCAAAACCAGGTCCTGCAGCTGCCGGCGCGACAATGGGTCGAGTGCACTAAACGGCTCATCCATCAGCACCATTTTGGGGCTAACGGCCAGTGCGCGCACAATCCCCACTCGCTGGGCTTCCCCACCGGATAACTCTGAGGGCATGCGGTCCATGAAGATGTCCGGATCAAGGCCAACCTGTTTGAGCAAACTGCGCACCCGCTCACGGCGTTTTGCTTCCGGCCAGCCCTGCGCGAGCAATTGCACGGCAGCATTCTCGCCCACAGTCATGTTCGGGAACAGCGCCCCCGCTTGCAGCACGTAGCCGATTTCTTGGCGCAGCTTACGAACGTTCACGCTACTGACGTCCACGCCGTCAATGGCCACCGTTCCGGTCGACGGCGTGTTGAGGCAGTTGACCATCTTCAGTAGCGTCGTTTTCCCACTACCAGATGGGCCCACGAGCACAAACAACTCGCCGCTCTCCACCTTCATATTCACCGCCTGCAGCGCATCGCTACCCGCGTATGTTTTCGTCACGTTCGTAAATTCAATCATTGTCTTCCTCATTTGTGGTGCTTAGTCGAGCTGCACCGAGCAAGAGTTTCCGGTTAACCCGCTTAGCAACAAGGGCCAAAACCGCCCTAATTGCTAAGCACGTTAATCCTCAACTCCTAAACGCTCGGCTCCGCTCTGTTTTCTAGTCGAGCTGCGTGCCCCAGAAGTCTGCGCTTTACATACTTTGGCATAAGGACATAACCCGACCTTATGCCAAAGTCCGCAAATACTCAACTTCTACCCGGGTCGCTCCGCTCTGTTCTTTAGTCGAGCTGCGCGACCCAGAAGTCTGCGCTTTGCATGCTTAAGCAAAAGGGGCCAAGACCGCCCCTTTACCTTAAGCCCGCAAATGCTCAACTTCTACCCGGGTCGCTCCGCTCTGTTCTTAGTCGAGCTACACCGAGCAAGAGTTCCTCCGGTGTCCATTGCACCAACATCGCTAAAGCGATGGGTGCAAGTGGCTCCGGTTAACCCGCTTGCCAACAAGGGCAAAGACCGCCCTTATTGGCAAGCACGTTAATCCTCAACTCTTAAACGCTCGGCTCCGCTCTGTACAAAAAGGCCCGACTCTTCGCCGGGCCCCCTCGTCCGTTATTAGCAGGTTGCCCCTGCAATCATGATGCCTTTTTTGAATGCCTCAAGCACATCCGTACCCTTGGCAATTCGCACCCCGTCGTCGAACCAGTGCGCGTTATCCTTCAGGCGAATCTGGTAGTCGCGGTAGTCAATTGTCAAACCATCTTCCAGAAAGTACATGTCGTACTCGGAACTGTACAGGTGCAAGCCGGCATCGTTTTCCAGAACCACATCATAGTCCGGATCGGGCGCATCTAGTTCAATCAGCGTGAAGTTCGAGCCGATTGTGCACGCACCGCACTGCAAAGAGTAGCGGCCACCGCCGTCATCCGCAATTAATAGTAATGTTTTCTGGTCCAGGTGTTTGTCCCTCATTAATTGAACAAACGCTGGGCTGACGTTGATTTTTGTCATTGTGCGCCTCCTGGGATAATTTACTTACCTTAGGTCACCATTATGGCACACGTACGTTCGTGTGCAAAGGAATTTTGCAAAATATTTCCAACCAATACGGCACAATTGTCCGTTATTTTCTGGGCAGTCCACCGCGAACAATTCTATTAAAGATAGTAAGGCAAATCACTCGAGTAAGTTGGGTAGGCGCTAATCATGCCGTTAACCTGCGCCAATGTTGCCTTCTGGTTAATCAGCTGCGTGAACGCGTTGATTAACTCTTCGGTTTCCGCCGCAAAAATCGAGGCCCCGCACAATTCGCCGGTCTGCTTGTCCAAAACGGTCGTCACCATGGCGTCTGGGTCCTTCATGTGCCAGTAGTTGAACCAGTTGCCCACCTGCTGGCGCTTGACCGTGTACTTTTCTGGATCCGCGTCGTCCGCGTTGATACCAACTTGTGCGAGCTGCGGGAAGGAGTACGCGACCGTTGGAATAACTGGGTACTCAATTGGCGCAGTCTCGCCCAGAATGAATTTGGCCACGTAGGCACCCTCGAAGCTGGCAACCGGCGTTAATTTTGGCCGACGAGAAGACACGACGTCACCCAGAGCAAAAATGTTCGGCACACTCGTCTGCATGTGCGCATCGACAATGACGCCGTGCTTGTCTGCCTGCACGCCTGCCCGCGCCAAGTTGAGGTCGGCGATAGCTGGTGTGCGGCCGATGGCGGCAATGGCGCTGCCAACGAGCAGTTCGCCATTACTGGTGTGCAAGCGCAGACGGCCATCTTCTTCTTCAACCGCGTCAACGCTCGTGTTCCAGTGGAACTGGACGCCGCGCGCCGTGAGTGCAGCTTCTAGCGCCTGGCTGTCGGCCTTAGGCATCCCCGCCAGGAAGCGGTCATTCACCTGAATGACGTGCACCTTGGCACCAGCGGCACTCGCAATGCTGGCAAGTTCAGCGGTGATGTACCCTGCACCGATGAAGGCCAGCGAACTCGGCATCTCCTCTAAGGAAAGAAAATCATCACTGCTGAGCAGCAAGTTGCCGCCAACAACCGGCAGCGGCGTTGGCGCTGCACCCGTGGCAATCACAATGTTGTCGGCGCTGTACTCGGTGCCGTCGACGTCAAGCGTGTGGGCGTCCTTGAAGCTAGCGCTGCCATCCACGACGTCCATGCTGCTGGCCATGCCGGCGCGCATGTTGGCCGACACGTTCTGCGTGTATTCAGACTCGAACTGGCGCAGGGCCGCCCAGTCCAGTGGACCAACGGCCGGCATCCCAACACCGGCAAAACGCTGCGCTTGCAAGTAGGTGGCCGTCACGTTGTACAGCACCTTCTTCGGGTCACAGCCGCGGTTGGGACAAGTACCACCCCACTTGTCGCGCTCCACCATCAGCACCTTTTGCTTGGCGGCAAGTACTGGGCCCACACTCATCGCACCTGGGCCGGCACCAATCACAATCGTATCGTAATGTGTCATTTCAATCCTTCCCTTCTTCGTTCATGCCCTAACGTTACCACGGCACTGAAACCGAATACAATAGGCAAAATGCGGGAATTGGCCGCCAACTCGCCCGCATCATCTGCATCGTCAAAACGTCCCTATTAATTGCAAAACCATCACTGGTCTAGTTATCTTTTTAACTTTTTTGCGTAAACGTTAACACCCGCAAGCACATGGTCAGCAGGGCCATTTCATTTACCTTTGCGAACGTTATCATCATTTGCACGGTGCTTTCGTCTGTGCTAGTGTGGTCACCAATCACAAGCACAGGAGGAAATTGGTATGCGTATTGACACAGGTAAATATCCAGAAGGTAAAGATGCAGTAGATCCCCAAAAGGTCAAACGACTGAAGATTCTCAGTAAGGTGGCAACGATTATGTGTATTTCGATGTACATTTCGTACATCCCCCAAATCATTGCGAACTTCTCTGGCAATCCCGTTTCACCCCTCCAACCCCTCGTGGCCGCGGTCAACGCAACGCTCTGGGTCGCTTACGGCTGGAACAAAACCTACAAGGACTGGCCGGTCATTATCTCGAACCTGCCCGGAATTGTCTTCGGCCTCGTCACGGTAATTACAGTTTACATCCACTAAAAAGGCGCGCCGCCCGCGTCCACGCAGCATCTGCGCGGCGGGGCAACACGCCAATTGGTTGCCAAACATTTAATATAGAAGAAACGCGTTTACTTGAGCACGCTCGCGTCGATGCCAAAGAACTGCATCCGCTTCTTGTTCATGACCAGCTGAATCTTCTTAGGACTTTCAACTGGCAGCGCGCTGACCTTCTTGCCCTTGATGATCTTAATGGCCATGTCCGCGGTCTGGCGGCCGATGTCTTCAAAATTAGCCCCCTTGGTTGCCACGCCGGCAAACTTAATCATCGTCGGGTCGGTGTTCACCACCGGGGTCTTGGTTTCGGTCGAAACCTTCCCGATAGTGGTCATGCCCACAGCGGCGATATGGTCGTTCGGAATGAACATCACATCGCACTGCTTGGCAAGCGCACGCGCCGTAGCTTCGACGTCGGCGGCACTAGCGACGGTCTTTTCAACCGGCGTCATGCCGAGCTGCTTCATCGCCTTGCGCGCCCGTTTAACAATAGCCTGCGCATTCGGCTCACCAGCGTCGTACATCATGCCGATCTTCTTGGCCTTCGGGAACATTTTGTGCAGGAGTTCCAGTTGCATTTTGACGCTAACCAACACCGTGACGCCGGACGCGTTGTTGTTGGGGTGCTTGAGGTTCGCCTTGGTAATCAGGCCCGCAGCAACCGGATCGGTGATTGCGGAGAACAGCATCGGCGTCTTGTTGCCAGCCTTCTGCAAGGCCTGCGCGGCGGCGGAGCCAATCCCAATGTTGACGGTGTTGCCCATGTTGCTGAGCTGCTGACCCATCTGGTTGAGATTGCTCTGCTCGCCCTGCCCGTTGAGCACCTTAATCTTGGCGTTGCCGTAGCCCTTGGCTTTCAGCTCTTCGGTGATGCCCTTCTTGGTGTCATCCAGCGCGGCCTGATCGACCTGCTGCAGAATCCCAATCTTCACAGTCTGTTTGTTGCTGGCGGCGCTGCTGCTTTTGCCACAAGCGGCAAGCAAGCCAACAGTCATCAAAGTAGCGGCGATAATTCCCAATGTCTTCTTCATCATTTTTCCTCCGAAATTGAACTAAACAAAATTAAATGGCCAGCCAGCTGCGGGAAATATCCCCACAGATGGCTGGCCATCTTCTTTCCGGAAAGAAAAAGCCACATGCGGGAGTATTCCCCATGTGGCGGCAAATTGCACGTTAATGCGACGGCCACATGGATGCGAGCGCAAGCTCACATCCATGTGCGAGCTTGCTATCCGTAATAGCCGTCATAATAATTGTTCAGTTGTGTTGTCTCGATATGATTGGTCATGTTCATCTTCAGCACCCCTGTTCTTAGTATGTGCACAACGATACAGCTCTAGATGAGAAACGTCAAGCACAAAATTAATATTCTGTTCATTTTGGGTTAATCATTCAAGGCCGCAGGCCGGGACTGCTGCGGTTTGGCCCTACGGTGTCCGTCTCACTAGGCGCTAAGGCGCCAAGATCGACTGGCTCCGCAATTGGGGGTGGCGTGGCGGGGACCGCTGCACTCCTGGGAAAATGCACGGTGCACACCTGGAAAACCACCAGGCATGCACTGTTCATTTTCCTTTCGCCACGCCACCCCCAATTCCTCCGCCAAACCCCAGCAGTCCCTACATAGATGAACAACTTCATTGGTTTCTGCAACTAGTGTTCACCAGAATTTGCAGGATCGAGTGATCTGGTTCCCAATCAATTTCACAGTACAAAGTAAACCAATACGCACTGGTCATGACAAACATACTACGAAAAATCATCCGAGTGCGTGCCGGGGCAAGGAGGCCAGTTAATATCGAATCTGACATCACCAACGTTCGGTACAACCCACGGAGGTACGGGACCGTTTTGACGGAGCGTTGGCAGTTGGGGCCGGCGAAAAAATCAGTGTTTGGAGACGCGCAGCGGCTACACACACTGATTTCGGGAGCGCAGATTTGACGTGAACTTCGGCAAATCTGCCAGCGAAAGACTCCGGAGGAGGCTGTAGCGGTCCCCGCCGGCGCCAACTGCCAACGCGGAGTCAAAGCGGCCCCGTACCGGTGCTGAAGTGCAATAGAAAAGTTAGACACTTAAAAATTTAAGTTAAGCAACCGTGGCCTGCTCCCGGTATTCTACTGGGG
>NZ_RHNR01000026.1 GCF_003946025.1 Lacticaseibacillus songhuajiangensis
GGGACTGGGGCGGCTTGGTGGAGTGAACGCAGGTAGGTGGCGCGCAAAGAGCACGAATAGCCCACACAACCGGCGAAAGCCGTTTTGTGTGGGCTATTTGTGCTCGGGGTAAATCTTTTTGACGTGGGCTTCGGCAAAAAGTTTAGCGGTAGCCTGGCCTGCCAGGCGTGAGCGACCCCGCGCCACCTGCCTGAGGGCACGTAACCAAGCCGTCCCAGTCCCGACCTTCGGTCTAACCACTATTTTCAAATCGATCATCCTTGCGGATGAAAGTTTCCCGACTCACGCTGACGGACAGCGATTAGACTTGACGAATGTTAGGATGCGAACTAGCATTAAGGGGTAGATATAGCAATGCAAGCCCAATAGCGCCGCCTCGTCCTCTCCAATACCGGAGTCGGCGGGGCGGTTTTTACTTTCAGACCTGCACCGCCAAGTTGGCAAATATGTGGAGGCAATGGATATGGCACAATTGAAAGACGACATGAAGGATTTCTTCGCTGAGAGTCAGGCAGATAAGAACGGTGAGTTCGTCCGCCTCGAATTCTTTGATCAGGTTGATTTTGACCCTAACAGTGATGAGGCTCTCGCGAAGATGGGCGATTGGCGCTGGAACGATGAGCACACGAACTTGATGCTCATCACCGCTGACCCGAAGGACTTTGATGAAGATGTTTTGTTCCGTGAATTCCGGAAGAATGACATCCCAGTCACTGCTTTCGAGCTGCGGCACGAAGCGGCTAAGGATGTACGGCCTTTGGTCCTGGCTTAATTTGACGTCAAAGAGCGTGTTGCCTGCTAAACGCAGGCGGCACGTTTTTTTGACCCACTGGAAGCGTTGACTTTGCTTGCTGATGCGCCTAATCTGAAGAAAGTATTTGCAATGGCTAAGAACAAAATGAGGTGCGTAAAATGACTGAGACCGTTGATTTGATTCGCGATTTGACCAATGTGTACGGGACATCCGGTTTTGAACAAGATGTCGTGAAGACTTTTGCCAAGGAGACTGAGGGCCTGGGCAAACTGGAAGTGGATGGCATGTTTAACGCCATCTTGCGGCGCAAAGAAAATGACGGGAAGCGCCCCGTTGTGCAATTGGACGCCCACTCGGACTCCGTGGGTCTGCTGACCCAGGCAATCCGGCCCAATGGCTTGATTAAGTTCGTGACGCTGGGCGGCTGGGTGCCAGCCAATCTTACCGCGATGAAGGTGGTTGTACGGAACCGTGCTGGGGAATACATTCCCGGCGTTGTGGCCACCAAGCCGCCACACTTCATGACGGCTGAGGAACGCAAAGGTGTGCCCGCCGTGGCAGACATGTCTGTTGACGTGGGTTCGTCCAGTCGTGAGGAAACGCTCAATGATTTCCAGATCGACACCGGTTGCCCGATTTTTCCAGACGTGCAGTTCCAGTACAACGCCGAGAAGGGGCTCATGTTTGGCAAGGACTTTGATGACCGGCTGGGCGCGGCTGCCATGACCGCGGTCATGCAGCAACTTGCTGGTGAGCAGTTGAACGTGGACGTTGCGGCTGGTTTGTCTGCGCAGGAAGAAGTCGGCCTGCGCGGCGCTTACGTCACCGCCCGCAAAATTGAACCGGACATCAGCATCGTGCTCGAAGGCTGCCCAGCTGATGACACGTTCGAACCTGATTGGCTCAGCCAGACAAAGATGGGCGGCGGGCCAATGCTGCGCGATTACGACACTACCTTCGTTGCTAACCCAGCCTTTGAAAACTATGCGGCTGCGGCAGCCGATGAGGCCGGCATTCCGTACACCCGGGCAGTGCGCACGGGTGGTGGTCAAGATGGCGCGGCCATTGGCTACTGGAAGGGTGTGCCGACGATTGTCATCGGCATTCCTACGCGCTACGAACACTCGGCCTACAACTGGGCTAAGCTCAGCGATGTTGAGAACGCCATTAAGTTGACCCTGGCATTGCTGCGGCGTCTGGATAAGGACACAATCGCTAGTTTCAGTCAGTTTTAATTGAGAATTGATGAAGTCACACGGTAAAACTGCCGTGTGACTTTTTTACTTTCAGAGCTGATTGCAGATGCACATTTGCCAGAGTTGCCGCCAAAACTAGACAGAAGTGGGCAAAATGCGGTACAAATAGTTAAAGAATATTTTGGAAGGACGTATATGACTGAAATGAGCAAGACACTTGTTTGCGGCACCGCCTTGGTGGATGCCCTGATGAACGTACCGATCGTGCCCGTAAGTGGGGGCAACGTGCTTGGCGACTTCTTGGAGTACCAGGTGGGGGGCTGTGCGATTAACGCCTTCTGTGCGGTGAAGTACGCTGGTGCGAGTGCGGATTTGTTTGTGCCCGTTGGTCACGGCCCCAACGCGGACCGGATTGCGGCCCACATTACCAAAATCGGCGAGACGCCGCGCGTGATTTCTGGGACACCAGATAACGGCTGGACGGTGGCGACGGTTGAACCAAACGGTGAACGGACTTTCATCGTGCTACCTGGGATGGAACAGCTGATGCGCGAGGCCTGGTTCAAGCATCTCGATGTCCCGGCCTATGATTTCTTGTACCTGAGTGGTTTCCAGCTGACGAACAAGCTCGTGGCAGCGGACATGGTGAAGGTGCTGGGCCAGCGGCGCAGTGATGCGGTTCTCTTGTTTGATGTTGCGGCGCGCATTCAGAGCGTGGATAAAACATTGCTCCATGACCTGCTCAAGTCCGGTGGGGTGATGGTGCACTGCAATGAAATCGAATTGCCCCAAGTGGCCGAAGGAAACACCTTCGAAGAGCGGGTGGCCTACCTGCACGGTATGACCGGCCAGCCGGTCATCGTGACCTTAGGCAGTAAGGGAACTTACTACTATGTCAGTGATGCTGATCAGGGCATCGTCCCAGGTGAAAAGGTGCATGTCATTAACACCGTGGGCGCGGGCGATAGCCACTGCGGCGGGATGCTTGCGGGATTGGCACAAGGCTTGTCCGTGCGCGATTCCGTAAGCTTGGCGAACCGCTTGGCTGCTAAGGTCTGCGGCATGCAGGCGAACATGTTGCCAGTTACAGTCTAATATGCAAATAGCGGTCCGTAGCTTGCGACATTTTGCCGAAAGCTGCGGGCTTTTTCTGTACACAGGGTGCAAGCGCCACCAAAAAAGCGTAAAATTGATTGCATAATCTTTGACGTGGACGGAGGTGCTCGTTGTGAAAATTCTGCTTGAAATTGTGTTAATCTTGGCCGGCATCTACCTGTGCTACGCCGGAATCAAGAAGCAGCTGACGGCTAATACGCATGTCAACACCGTGGTGATTTTTGTCGGTGTCTGGTTGATTGCCGTTGCTGGTTACCTCATGATTCCCCGCTAAATTAAGAACGAAGGTCGCGCAGGCGGCCTTTTTTTGTGCCTGCGCATGACCACACATAGCAAATGGTTATTTGCACATTATTGCTAACTTATCGCAGACCCGTCTGTTTTCACAATCTCTCCACGTACAGAAGCCACAAATCGCATGATATGGCGTTTGACAGCGCATACATGCAGCGGCTAAACTTAATATATAGAAGTTTTGACGGCCAGCAAAGCCCGCCGGTAACTTCCAATTAAGTGAAACGGAATGGAGTGGTGATTATGGCAACAATTCGTAATTATGAACGCAGTGCAATCAGCCCCGACAGCAAGTTGTTCTCCAATTTCAAGACGATGGTTGAATCTACCTTCTACGGAACGAACGTGACCCCAGTTCCGGACCTCAAGGCGGCTTACGCCCACGCACTGGAGACCCCTGGTGTGGTCGTTACGGACATGCCCGTGGCCCACACGGCAGAACTCGGGCTGCCCGCAGATGCCAAAATTTTGGTGACTAATGACGGCCGGGTGGTTGGGCGCACGGCGGCTGCCCGCCGCTTCATTGGTCATCCCGGCATTGACGCCAAAAAGTACGCCGATGTGTTGCGGGAAGCCATCTTCACGGGCACGCGGCGGCAGTTCTACAGTGCTGACGTCGTGGTCGGTTTGGATCGGGAATTCATGGTGCGTGCGCACCTGTGCCTGAATAAGAATTACGCGGCTAACCTCTACTCCTACTTGCTCAACTTCCAGATTGCCACCGCCAAAATCATGGCGGATTACGAGCAGTCCGTCCAGTATCAGGAAAATGATATTTACATTTACGCAGATCCAGACTGGTCAGATTCGGATTACCCGAACGGTCTTGCCATCTTTGACGCAGAGCATAACGTTGCCGCCATTCTGGGCTTGCGCTATTTCGGGGAACTGAAGAAGTCAACGCTGACCTTGGCTTGGGCAACGGCGCACCGCAATGGCTTTACGGCATGCCATGGGGGGATGAAGCGCTATGATCTCGGCGAGCGCAAGTTTACGATGGCCGCCTTTGGGCTGTCGGGTTCTGGCAAGTCGACCATTACCCTCGCTAAACACTCCGGCAAGTACCACGTGGACGTTCTGCACGACGACGCCTTTGTGATTAATAAGGAGAGTGGCACGACAACGGCACTGGAGCCGGCCTACTTTGACAAGACCGCGGACTACGCGCCGAGTGATCCCGCCTTGCACTACTTCTTAACCTGTCAGAACGTTGGCGTAACGCTTGATGATCATGGCGAAAAGGTCATCGTCACGCAGGAAATTCGCAACAACAACGGGCGCGCCATCAAGTCACGCTACATGACGCCGAACCGGGTTGACCACTTGGCAGAGCCACTGGACGCCGTTTTCTGGATCATGAAGGATGACACCATGCCCCCAGTTGTGCGCATTAGTGACCCGACGCTCGCAACGGTGTTTGGCGCAACGCTCGCAACTAAGCGCTCTACCGCCGAAAACCTGATTGGTAAAGTCGACATGAACAAACTCGTCATTGAACCTTTTGCCGACCCGTTCCGGGCATACCCACTGGGCGAAGACTATGCGGACTTCCGGGAACTATTCGCCGGCGGGCGGACGGCTTGTTACATTTTGAACACCGGCTTCTTCAACGCCAAGAAGGTCACACCAAAGGTGACCTTGTCCTCGATTGAGAATATTGTTGAGCAAAAGGCGCACTTCACACCGTTTGGTAATCTCTCCGGGCTGGATTACCTGGACGTGCCAGGTTACACACCAGACTTCAATGATGGAGAATACCAGCAGCGGCTGCGCGCCCGGATGCAAGATCGCCTGGACTTTGTTGAGAGCCGGCAAACAGCAAACGAGGGTTACGACGCGCTGCCAGATGAAGCAGCCGCAACGATGCGGGCGGTACTCGCGGAGCTGGCAAAGTAGTTTAGAAGCAACGGCAACGTGTTTCAAGAAGAATTGTAGATAAAGAAGCGGTCAGCAGAAATCCTGAACTGAGGATGCCTGCTGACCGTTTTTTATATCGGGGATGGACCGCTTTTGGGCACAGCACTAGAAATTTTGCGTAAATTCGTCGCGGCTTGTTAATAATCTGTGCACAAAAAAATCATCTTTTCTGGCGAAAATTGAGATATTAAAGATGCGAATACGCAGAAATGGTGGTCATTTTAATGCACAGACGCAAACGTCAGCACTGGGGCTTGGCGATAGGCGGTGTTGTTGCCCTTTTCGCAATGGCACTGACAATCCACGCGTGGCAACAGGATGTTGCGCAAACAAGTTCAAACAACGCCACGACTAGCCAAACGACTAGTGGTAAGGTCGCGACGAATCTCAGTCAAAAGGTGAGTTCTTCAAGTAGCCAGGATGCTCAAAAACTGAAGAACATCAAAAAGAACTTGCAGACTTACCTGGATAAAGTAACCGCTGATGGCACCGCCAGTGTGAGTTTTTACAGTCTGGATAGCACGACCGCTAGCAGTAGTGATACGGACACCAGCAGTGTGGTCAGTGGCAATGGCACGCTGAGCGTGAACAGCAACGCCCATACTTGGGTGACGGCGGCCAGCACTTACAAGCTATACATAGCGGCCTACTTACTAAAGCAGCGTCAGGAAGGTAATTTTTCTTGGAGCGAAAGCAATCGCGCTGGATTCAAACGCATGATTGTGGAAAGTGCCAATGATTTTCCCGAGTCCATTCTGACCAGCAGTAGTTATGGCTATGACAGCATCGATAGTTTCGTGAAGAGTGCTGGTTGGGGCGGTCCGGTCTTTACGGAGGGGAGCGCTGCGGTGACGACGGCATACAGCTTGCGCTTGTTGCTAACCAGCTTAGCCAAGGGGACAGGCGCATTTAGCAATTCGACAGATCAGCAGTACCTCCTGAACTTGATGGGCAAGCAGGAGTATCGTGACGGGATACCCGCCGGGGTGGCAAGTGTCACCAGCGGCGCCACCGTGCAAGACAAGGTCGGCTTTTTGGATGATACCAACAGCGATGCCGGTATCGTTACGCTGCCAAGCGGGCAACGCTACGTGCTCGTCATCTTGACGCACGGCCGCAGTCAGTCCACACTTGATTTCACGCGAATTAAAGCCATTGCGGCAAAGGTACAAACCATCGTCTATGGTAATAGCGCTGGTAGCAGCGTGAAGAGTTATTCGGCTGACTAGAGCCTACGTGGCTAAACTTGTGGCGAGTGATTGACGCGGAGCCATAGATAAACAATAATTAGCGTAGACGAAACGGAGGCGGCCACAATGAATAACCACGACTTTTTGATGATTAACGCAAACAAGTTCCCTCGAGAAACATTGCCACAACTACAACAGCGCCTGGACGGACTAAGCCCAGAAAGCCAGTATTCGGTGATGAGTGTGTCCTATAAGGAACCGCTTGTCGCGTTTGTATTGTCCTTTTTCCTGGGCACTTTGGGAATTGACCGCTTTTACGTTGGCGATACCGGCTTAGGTGTTGGTAAACTGGTGGCGACTGTTCTGACCTTCGGGATTGTTGGCGGTATCTGGTGGTTCGTGGATCTTTTCCTCATCATGCGTGCTTGCCGGCTGCACAATTATGAGCAGGCAATTCGGATGATGGCATACGCGCAGCCGCGCCAGCAGGCCACCCAGGCTGAGCAGGCACCGCAAAGTGATGATAGCAGTGATTTCGACGACTTCTAGGGCCACCCGCGGGTGCAGTTTGCTTGCCAAAATGCTATAATGGGCGAGCACTGTTTTGGGGGTGTGCGCATCTGCATGCCCAGAAGTGGAAGCTGGATGATGATGGCGCCAGATGGAACATGATGACACGGCGCCATTAAGCACAGCCTCCGGAAAAGATTGAGGAGGATTTACTTATGGCTCACGAACTAGCAATTGGCGAAAAAGTGGACGTTAAGAAGGCAAATGATGTGGCTTTCTCTTTCTCCGGTACGGTAGAGAAGATTTACACGAACTCCGCCCTGCTGACAATTGACGACTTTGATTCCGAAGACGCGGTTGAGGTCGAGGACCTGAAGCACAAGACCGTGATTAACTTCAAAAACATCAAGTTTAAAGGTGAAGAAGTTGTTGCCCCTAAGCCTGAAGAAGAAGAAAAGAAGAAGTAGATTCGTGTTTAATGAATCTGCAGGAGTCTCCCGTGGGGAGGCTTTTTTATTTGCCCGATGATTGACCTGTGCAGTGTGGCGTGCTAATCTGTTCGTAAAGAAAATCGTATGTATCAAGAGTGTTGGTAGTGGCTATGCACAGTGACCAACCGGCAACGTACCGTAAGGCAACGTGCCCCACCATAGACGGATGCAGATTAGTTTTGGCTAGTCGTGCATATCGTGTACGACTTTTTTTGTAAACAAAACTAAGGAGATTTCATATGTTGCAGATGGTTAATGGTCAATTAGTACAGGTGCTTGAGGGTCGCGAGATGGTGCTGGCGTGGATGCGGCAAGTGCGGGCCGCGGAGTATGAGAATTGCGTGGGGGCGCAGTCGTATGTGCAGTTGCGGGCGCTGGCGGATGCCGATCTCATCGATGAGATGGACGCATTAGTGCTGACCAAGGTGCGTGGGCCGCAACCCGTGCGGAAGACGCCAATTACTGCCGAGCAGGCCAATTCGTATGCTGCGCACCGCGCGCGGAATATTTCTCGCAATTGGCTCCGCGATTTTCGTGATAATGCGGACGTGCCGTACTTTATTCGCCGGGTAGCAGAACAGAGGTTGCAAAATGAGTAAACCACGACGGAAACGCAGTAAACACACCGCGGTCGATGTGACGAAACTCTTTGCGCAGAGCATCGAGGCCGGCATCGCGGCGACAAAAGCCCAGGATGCGGCCGCCGCAAAAGTGACGGATGATGATATTGATTTGGACATGACCACCGATGAAGTACCTGCAGCCGACCTGGACCCAGATGAGGATGACGATTTGGCCGCAGCGGATTGTGATAATTCCGAAGATAATGATGACTGGCTGGAAGACGAGCAGTTTGCCTATGGGGATGATTGGGACGGCTTGGGCAACGACGATACACAAGACGACGTTCCCAAGTAGGCGCACAAATGCTGCCAATCACGTGACGGTGGTCACGGGCGACTTGAGTATTGAATTCAAAAAAGAAGCAGTTCCCGCTACATTTGGGAACTGCTTCTTTTTTTACATTAGCAACCAAAAGCTGCGCATTGCTGCCAGCAAATTATTTGCCGGGAAATAATTTGCTAGCCAGACTATTTTTCACTGTTGGGCGGATTCAGCACGAATTGCCAAAGATACAAATCTTCGGCAATGAGGAATGCGCAAAAGCCGATTAGAAAAAGTGCCCCAATTTTGACCGTGATGAGGCCGTACAGTGCGAGAATGGCGAAGGAGAAGGCAAAGTAAAAGCCGCGTTTTGCACCGAGATCCAGTCCTGTACGCCGGTAGAGCAGGAGGTAAGCACCGATACTGACGACGTAAATGGCGATTAAAACGAGCATCCAGATAGCAAAATACTCGGGGTGCAAACGACCGGCGACGAACACTCGGGTAACGTTTGCCATCATGAGTACCGCCGCGTTCAAAGGCAAATGCAGCAGCAGTGCGAGCATT
This sequence comes from Lacticaseibacillus songhuajiangensis, assembly GCF_003946025.1. Lineage (GTDB taxonomy): Bacteria > Bacillota > Bacilli > Lactobacillales > Lactobacillaceae > Lacticaseibacillus > Lacticaseibacillus songhuajiangensis. The sequence continues at coordinate 8,921 of NZ_RHNR01000026.1, forward strand.
GATGAGCGGTGTGTATTGGCATCAATGCCGCTCCCAGACACGAGCGCGTAGCTAGCAAAAATCAGTGCGGTGGCAATGAAGAAAAGCACGGGCTGTAAGGCGAGGTTCGCAAGACTATCGGTTACCTGCACGATGGAACGACCAAACAGTAGCACAGTCATGAGGGCCAGTCGCTGGCTAATCAAGCCAAAATGACTGTGATCATCCGGAATTGCGTTGCGCAGCAGCCAAGGCCCTAAAGCTGCAACCATAATTGCTAGAACATAGATGCCATTGCCGAGGTAATATTGCCCGGGAAATAAGGAGACAATGGCGAGCAACGCTGAAATCAGCAATGGGCCGATGAACGCTGCGTGACTCAGATGCCGTTTGCGGCCATCGGCGAAGTACTGTACAGCCAGGCTGAAGAACAATAAAGCCGTGATGACTTTCGTCTGTGTATTCGGTACCTGCCCCCAGATATTCAGGGTGGTGGTGAGGTAGATACTAAGAAAAAGGTCGACTGTCATGAAAATATTGTCTGACAGCGCCCGTTTGGGAGCACGGCTGGCGTAGATGACTTGGTAAGTCCAGACGGTCCAGCTGCAGAGCATCATGATGCCAAATGCAATCACTGAACGCCAGTCGAGCTGACCGGCATTGGTAAAGAGCAGGGTGCGGGCCAGTCGACCGATGACGAAAGTAAAGATGATGTCGTAAAAAATAGCGGTGAGACTAATGGGTCTGTACTTAAGCTCGGGCATCGCAATGCCTCCTTTCCAACATGTCAACACTCCTTCCATTCTACTTTTTTTTAGGTGCCCGTACAAATACGGCGAATGCTTGATGGCAAAGTTGGAAATATTGAGCGTGAACACACTGCATTTTCACTGCATTTTCTTTATAATGGAAAATAGAAGTTTTGAGAGGAAGTCAGCATGGCTAAACTAGTACTCTTGCGGCACGGAGAAAGTACCGCGAATTATGATAATACTTATACCGGCTGGTCCGACGTGCCCTTGACCACTAACGGTGTGTTTCAAGCGCGCGCTGCCGGCGCGCGCCTGCGGGCTGAGCAACTCAATTTGACGGCCGTGCACACCTCGATGCTAAAGCGCGCGATAATGACTGCGTACATCGTTCAGGAAGAGCTGGGGCAACTTTACCTGCCGATTACCAAAAGTTGGCGGCTCAACGAACGCCACTATGGTGCATTGCGCGGTTTGAACAAGGACAAGAGCCGCCAGCTCTTCGGTGATGCGCAAGTTGCGCAGTGGCGGCGGAGTTACATCGCGGAGCCGCCGCATCTGGTGCAACCAGAACTCGCACCCGCCTACAGTAAGTGGCCGGACAGCATTGTGCCGGGTGGTGAGAGTTTGGCAGATGCGGAACGCCGTCTTTTGCCATACTGGGTGAATGCCATCGCGCCGCATTTGCGTGCTGGTGAGGACCAGCTGATTGTTGCGCATGGTTCCACTCTGCGCGCTCTCATCAAGTATCTTGAAGGCATCAAGGATGCCGATATTGATGGCGTTGAAGTTGGAAACGCAGAGCCGATTGTGTACGAGTTTGATCAGCAACTTAATATCTCGAACAAGAATATTCTGCACGTGGATTAACAACGGAGCAGTCACAAACTATTAAAACGGCCCTATCTCCGATTTGGAGATAGGGCCGTTTTAGTATCTAGTCACTGAGTAAGACAGCGTCATCCGTGAGCGCCGTGCCGCTCTTTTCCTTAAACATGGCGAGCAGGTCTGGAACCGTGAGCCCCTGCTTCTGCTCCGCGTTCAAGTCAATGGCAATCTGTCCGTGATCCATCATGATGAGACGGTTGCCGTACTTGAGTGCGTCTTGCATGTTGTGGGTAATCATCATCGCTGTGAGGTGCTCCTCGCGAACAATTTTATCCGTAATCTGCATGACCGTGGCACTTGTCTGTGGGTCTAGAGCCGCCGTGTGTTCATCCAGCAACAGCAACTCAGGCTGACGCATGGTGGCCATCAGGAGGGTGATTGCTTGGCGCTGGCCACCGGAGAGCAAGCCGATTTCAGCGCTGAGCCGGTTTTCCAAGCCTAGACCGAGGCTGGCCAGCTTTTGCTTGAAGACGTTGCGTTCGTTTTTCTTAACGCCGCTACTCCAGAAGTTGCGCCAGGAGCCGCGCTTAAGGGCCAAGGAGAGATTCTCTTCAACAGTCAGCAGTGGTGCGGAGCCTTGCCGCGGATCTTGGAAGACGCGGCTGATGAGCTTGGCGCGCTTTTCAACACTCTGGTAGGTGACGTCCTTACCGGCAATCTTCACCTGGCCGTAGGAAACGGGCAGGGAACCGGCGACACTGTTGAGTAGTGTGGACTTACCAGCCCCGTTACCACCGATGATGGCGACGAACTCGCCTTCGCGCAACTGCAGGTCAATTCCCTTGAGTGCGTGGTTTTCGTTGGGTGTCCCCTTTTCGAAGTACTGGTGGAGGCCGTTAATTTCTAGAATTGCGTTAGTCATTATTTCTCCTCCTTGCTGTTCTTCAGGAATTCACGCGTGTTCTTGCGGCGTTGCTGACTCTGGGCAATTTTCTTTTGAACCAGTGGCAATGCCAGGAAGACTGTCAGCATCAGTGCGTAGAACAGCCGCAGGGCGTTGGGATCAACCCCCCAGTCCAGAACCAGGGCAATAATCAAACGGTAAATGATGGCCCCACCAATGATGGTGAGCAGTCGCTGACCGAAAGACAGGTGCCGCAGCAGGATTTCCGCAATGATAATCGCCGCCAGAGCAATCACGATGGTCCCAATCCCCATGGAGATGTCGGCGTAACCGTTGGTCTGCGCCATGAGGGAACCGGAGAGGGCAATCAGGCCGTTGCTAATCATGTAGACGATGATCTTCATGCTGTCGGCTTTGATCCCGTTAGCTGCGGACATGTCTTCGTTGTTCCCGACAGCACGAGCGGCAAGGCCCATTTCAGTGTTGAAGAAGAAGACGAGTAGGCCAATCACGATGGCGATGATGATTGCCCCGATGATAATGGTGGTCGTCGTGCTGGAGCCAATGTTAATCATGTTGAACACGGTTTTGACGGTGCCGACCAGCGGTACATTCGCCCGGCCCATAATGAAAAGGTTGACGGAGTATAAACCGGTCATGGTCAGAATACCAGTGAGCAGGTCCGGAATGTGCAACTTGGTGGTCAGGAATCCTGAGACGAAGCCAGCGGCCGCACCTCCGGCCATGCCGAGCAGGGTTGCGACGATTGGGCCAACGCCCTGAGTGAGGGCGTGAGCGGTAATTGCAGCTCCCAGTGGGAAGCTACCTTCAGCTGTCATGTCGGCGATGTCGAGAATACGGAATGTCAGGTAAACCCCAATGGCCATGATGGACCAGAGGAACCCGAGTGAAATGCTTGATGTCAGAATATCCATGCTTACCTCCAAATTGATTGAGCTGTGGCAAGGGGTTCTGCCTTTGGGCACGCGCTTATAACGTGCGCTTGCAGCTCCGGTGACGATTGTTACTTCAAAACACTCTTATCAACATTGAACAGCTTCATGCGCTTCGCGTCAGTGACGATTGACGTCTTGGCAGGGTTCTCAACGGCGAGCTGGTTAACCTTCTTGCCCTTGAGAAACTTCACAACCATGTCGGCGGTCTGCTTGCCCAGTTGCTTGTAGCTAATTCCACGGGTCGCAACCCCAGCCAGCTTAATCATTGTGGCGTCGGCGTTAACAACGGGGACCTTTTTCGCTTCGGAAACCTTACCGATGGTGTTCATTGCGGCTGCCGCAGTGTTGTCGGTTGGGATGTAGATGGCATCGGCCTTATCGGCCAGTGCGGTGGTCGTCTGTTCTGCGTCGTTGGTTGAAGCGATGGTCTTTTCGGTGACCTTCAGGCCCAACTTCTTGATTTCCTTGCGTGCAAGTTTGATTTGTACGATGGAGTTTGGTTCAGCGGCGTTGTAGAGCAGGCCGACCGTCTTGGCCTTGGGGAACATTTTGTGAAGCAGGTCGATTTGGCCCTTCACATCCACCATGTCGGTAACCCCAGTCGCGTTCTTGTCAGGAGACTTGAGGTTACCCACCAGGCCAGCGGACTTAGGATCGGTGATGGCGGTGAAAAACATTGGCGTGTCCGGATCGTCCTTCTGCAGTGCCTGCGCAGCTGGGGTGGCGATGGCAAGGTTGAGGTCGTTCTTGTCCTTCTTCAGACGGTCGCTCATGGTTTTAAGGTTGGCCTGGTCACCTTGGGCATTGACGTAATCAATCTTGATGTTTTTGCCATCTTTGTAACCCTTAGCGGCGAGTTCCTGTTCAAAACCCTTACGGGCATCGTCGAGAGCACTTTGGTTAATCAGCTGCAAAATTCCAATTTTGACTTGCTTGTTATCGCCGGCGGACTTCTTGCTGCCGCAAGCGGCGAGCAGGGCAACGGAGGCAACGACGGTGGCAGCGGTAAGTAACTTCTTCAACTTCATGATTTTTCCTCCCAGAAAAGTACTGATAATGTCGGTGAATAAAAATGACCGGTCGCATGGAGTGATTTCCACGCGACCGGCCAATACTTTTTCCGGAAAAATAAAAGCCGCATGGAAATCTTGACGATCCATGCGGCGGCAAATGCATTGTTAAGTGCTACGGCCATCATGGATGTAAACCTAGCAGGTTCACATCCGAGATGTCACCCGCTATCCGAAATAGCCGTAGTAATATGAGTTATTAAGATGTGTGGTTACCATAGTGTTTGTCATGGTGAGCACTCCTTAAAGTTTAATAGCGGTTCATGTATGTCTGTTAGACTATACTCATCGGATTTTAAAGTCAAGCGCATTATTCAGTTTTTTTAAGTGAGGCTGCGACAAGAGGCGGTTAGGACACGGTGTACAAGGTAGGGGTGGTATAAATCCCGAACTTAGGATTTATACCAGCACTGCCTTGTACGTTAGTGTCCTGCCTCTTGTCGCGCGACTAGGAAAGGCTGCGGACTAAGGCGGTTTGACCCAGCCATGTAAGGTGGTGCGGGCATTAATTCCGAACTGAGGATTTATGTTCGTACCGCCTGACATGTTGTGGTCTTGACCGCGGGAGCGCGACTAGGTGAGGCCGCGACAAGAGGTGGTTAGGACGCGTTTTACTTAATATCTGTCGCGTTAATGCCCAGCTTCTTAGCCATGTCCTGATTGACGATGACAGAAACTTTCGCTGGTTTTTCAACGGCGACGTCAGCAACCTTCTTGCCGCGCAGAATCTTGACGGCCTGCTTGGCTGCCTGAACACCCAAGTCACGGTAGTTGAAGCCGTTAGTTGCCAGACCACCGTCTTGGACCATGGTACTTGCAGCAGGAATGACCGGAATCTTCTTTTCGGCGGCAATTTTGCCAACGGTTGCCATTGCGGCAGCCATCGTGTTGTCAGCAGGGATGTAGATCGCCTGGCACTTGGCAGCGAGGCTAGTCGTGGTTTGTTGCACGTCGTTGGTAGAAGCAACGGTCTTTTCAACGGCCTTCATGCCAGCAGCCTTAATGGCCTTTTTGGCAGCCTTGATCTGGATGACAGAGTTTGCTTCCGCGGCGTTGTAAATCAGTCCGACCGTCTTGGTCTTAGGGGCAATTCGCTTGAGGAGTTTAATCTGACCCGCAACGCTGACCATGTCCGTCACCCCGGTAATGTTCGCTTCCGGCTTGCTGAGATTCTTCACTAAGCCAGCAGACGCTGGATCGGAAACGGCAGTGAACAAAAGGGGCGTCTTACTGTTAGCCTTTTGCATGGCCTGAGCGGCAGGGGTGGCAATCGCGAGGTTGAGGTCATTCTTGTCCTTGGTCAAACGCTGGCTCATGGTGGACAAGTTAGCTTGATCGCCCTGGGCGTTGACGTAATCGAGTTTTAGGTTCTTGCCTTCCTTGTAACCTTCCTTAGCCAGCTCGGCGGTGAAACCTTTACGAGCGTCATCGAGGGCACTTTGGTTAATCAGTTGCAAAATCCCAATCTTAACGGTCTTGTTTTCCGACTTGGCATCGGCGCTCTTGCCACAAGCGGCGAGGGTAGCAACGGCCAGAACGGTTACGGCGGCGGTGAGTAGCTTCTTCATTTTCATGTTTAATTCCTCCAGAATGTGTGTGCACTAAGTGAGATTGCTTCTGCAGACGCCCGGCCAAGGCGCAAACAAAAGCAGCCGACCACATGAGTCCACGTGGCCGGCTGCTAGCATGCCGGAGATAATAAAACGCCACATGGATTTTTCATTAGTGAAATCCATGTGGCGACGATTGCAAGTTAAATTGCTTCGACCTCATGGATGCAAGCGACGCGGCTTGCATCCACGATGCAAACCGCTATCCAAAAAAGCCGAAGAAAAACGCTGTATTAAGATGTGTTTTGTTGATTGTTGTCATTTGAAAACACTCCTTTAGGTGGATGCGGGAATTGATTACGTGAAATAGCATATCGTGTGTGACGCAGGGTGTCAACCGATTTTACAAATAAAATTCAAATTAATGATGCAATATTCACTTATACAGTAAAAATGGTATCGATATACACGCGATACGAATAGTAAAAGAGAAGCTGATGTGTTGGCTTCACGCCTGATTGAGTGGGCGACGCCGCATGCATACAATTATGGTTAAAACGCCCGAGTATGCAATTAAGTAACACCACAATATGATTCTAATCAGGAAAAATTGGTTTGCTGACGAGTGCACGGCATCGAAACTACACGAATGGGATTCTGTAGACACATAAAAACCGCAGGCGTTTGACGTCTGCGGTTTCGCGTTAGTTGATTTTTTGAATGGTAACTGGCACAGATTCAGGCAGTTGCTGTTGCAACTTGGCAATAATCTGCTCGAGTGGTGCCCGGAAGGTGAGCCGCACGTAGCGACGCGGTTCCAGAGCGAAGATGGCGATGACGAGATTCTTACCACTGGGCGTTGAGATTGGTGTCAAGGTCACACCAGCAAAAGTATTGTAGGCGAAAAAGCGGGAGTAGAAGCCGTTACCAACGACCTTCTTACTGCCGAGGCCGCCGACCCCTGCGGAGAGGTTCATCAAGACAAATAGGGCGAGGAACACGACGTAACTCCAACTGCGAATGCCGGTCGACACCAACCAAATTGCGATGATGATGCCCCAGATCATTTGCCAGTATGCGTAAGTAGAACGGATTTCAATTTGTGATTGCCAGTATAGGTTGTAGCCAATTGCCGCGAACAGGACAACGTCCAGTACGGTAATAAAAATATCAAACATTAGCTGCCTCTTTTCAAGTGCTTTGTGTACCCTTCATGATACCAGACTGTGGCGTGAATGCCACCCGCCGTCGTGGTGATGTCATCTTATAGAAGAAAGCGTGCACGTGATGAGTACCGATTGGGGAGTTTTCACAACCTCACCACATTTTTATTACTATTATTATCTCTGCGTTTGTCATAAACTATCCAAAATGCTGCGCCGATGCGTTTTGAGACCGGACAAATTCGCGAAAATGCTTGCAAACAGGCGTTCGAATTGCTATTCTATGAATAAGATGAACGAAAGAGAGGCAGCATCATGCCAGGACAGGGAACAAAGAAGCGGTGGGTTCAGATTCTCACCGCAATTAATGAATCTATCGAGTCCCGCGGGTACCCGCCAACGGTGCGCGAGATTGGGGCCACGGTGGGCCTGAGCTCGTCATCAACTGTTGCGGCATACCTGAGCAAGATGCTCGCTGCGGGGCTGATTGCTAAGGACCCGTCCAAGCCCCGGACCCTTGAGATTACTGGTCCCGGTTTGGAATATATTGGCGTGCGCGCTGAAGACGGCATTCCGCTTGTCGGGACTGTTGCCGCCGGGGTGCCCATCACGGCGACTCAGAATATCGAAGAATACTTCCCAATTCCGACCGGCCTGAACTATTCCGAAGACGAACTGTTCATGTTGACTGTGCAGGGGGAATCCATGATTAAGATTGGGATTCTGAACGGCGATAAGCTCATCATTAAGCAGCAAGCGGACGCCGAAAACGGCCAGATTGTTGTGGCGATGACCGAGGATAGCGAAGCCACCGTCAAGCGCTTCTACCGTGAAAACGGCGGGATTCGCTTGCACCCTGAAAACGACACAATGCAGGACATGTATTTTGATAATGTGAGTGTTCTTGGGATCGTGGTCGGTCTGTACCGGGATACCCTCGAATAAACGATAATGTGTCGCTTAAAGGCTGAACCGCGTGGTTCAGCCTTTTTGCGTGCCAAAAAATAGTTAAGAGGCCTTAAGTTTTATCCTTGTTGATTGCAACGGTGCGAGTGTTCAATTAAAATTGTTCTGATATAGTACCGGAAAGAGGAGAAAATAGTGGACGAGCAGCGAAGGTCGAGACGACGTGGGGAAAGGTCCGCCCACGAAAAAATGATCCGCGGTTCCGCATGGATGACTGCGGGCAGCGTGATGTCACGTATTTTGGGTGCCGTCTACATTCTCCCCTGGTGGATTTGGATGGGCAAGTACGCGTATGAAGCCAACGCCCTGTTTACCAAGGGCTACCAAATTTACTCTATTTTCATCATCATTAGCACCGCCGGGATTCCCGGTGCGGTCTCCAAGCAGATTGCGCGCTATGACGCGATGGGGGAGTATAAGACCAGCATGCGCCTGTTTTGGCACGGAATGCTCGCCACCAGCATGATGGGGATTGTGTCCGCTAGCCTGATGTGGCTGTTTGCGCCAGTGCTGGCCGCCGGTGACGCGGACATGATTCCGGTCATTCACTCGCTGTCGGCTGCGTTGGTCGTCATTCCGCTACTCAGTATCATGCGCGGGTTCTTCCAAGGTCATTCCGAGATGGCGCCGAGTGCGATCTCGCAATTTGTTGAACAACTGGTTCGTGTCGGCTACATGCTGGCAACGGCATTCGCCATCATGCGCATGGGCAACGGCAATTATGTGCACGCCGTCACCCAGTCGACTTTTGCCGCCTTCATCGGGGCGGTCGCCGGGGCAGCGCTGCTGTGGCTACTCTTTCTCAAACGGTTGCCGGCCATTCGCCGGCGCAACGCGCAGAGTAAGAACGAAGTGCACGTGTCGGTCAACCAACTGCTGATGGATATTGTGCGCCAGGCGGTACCGTTCATCATCATGGACTCGGCGATTACCTGGTATTACCTGATTGACCAGTACACCTTCTTCAAGGGGATGCACAGTCTCTACTCGGTCACGACCAAGCAACTCAACGTGTACTACGCCACTTATGCGGGGAACGCGAACAAGCTGATCATGATTATTGTCTCGCTGGCGACGGCGATGTCCGTGACGGCCATTCCGCTACTTTCGGGGGCCATCACCCGCGGCGACCGCAAGGCGGTCTCCCAGCAGATTGGGAACGTGCTACAACTATTCCTGATTGTGATGCTGCCGGCGTCCTTCGGGATGGCTGCCATTGCGCACCCCCTGTATGTGATGTTCTACGGCTACAACGAGTTGGGCTTCAAAATGCTGCAGGTCTCGTGTGTGCTCGCCGTGTTCCTCGGCCTATTCACGATTTTGGCTGCGCTCTTGCAGGGGTTGTTCCGCAATCGTCTCGCCATTAAATTGATGCTGTGGGGTGTTGCGGGAAAGCTGCTGTGTCAGTTGCCGTTCATGTTCCTGTTTAACGTGTACGGTCCAATGCTGTCGACTTTGGTCGGCATGGGTATTTCCTGCTGGTTGATGCTACGGGCATTGCGTCGGGAGTTCCATTTCAAAGCGCGGCAAACTGCGCGCCGGGTGCTCGGCATGTTGTTCTTTAGCGTGGTGATGTACGCGTTTGTGCGGACTGCCGTGTTGCTCCTCAGCATGGTGCTCAATCCGTACATCAAGGTGACTTCAGCGGTCATCATCGTGATTGCGCTGGTCATCGGGGTAGCTGTCTACGGTTACCTAGTGCTGAAGACGCACCTTGCGGACATGATTCTCGGCTCGCGGGTCGCGGGAATTCGGACAAGGTTGCATATTAAGTAAAGCAAAAAGGGCTGTGCCAAAAGGCGGTTAGCTCCCGATATACAAGCAAGCACCGGCCGGAATCCCGAACTTAGGATTCTGGTCGGTGCTTGTTTGTATGTTAGGGAGCCCTTCGGTGTCCATTGTACTAACAATGCTAAAGCACTGAGTACAACTGGCTGCCTTTTGGCACGCGACCAGGATGTAGTGTCCGCGGCTAAATTTTGCTTTAGAATCCAATTGTGTGCGGGGCTTCAGTAACGCTCAAACGCCGCATGAGCTGTGGAATGACTTGGACCACCTGCGTTGGTAGCGCGACGTAACTGCTCTTAGCAATCTCATCAGCGGCTGCGCTGTGTAGCCAGACTGCCGTGGCAATCGTCTCGGCGCTCGTGCCAAACTCCCCGCAAAGCGCGGCAATGACGCCAGTTAGGGTGTCGCCAGAGCCACCCGTCGCCATGGCAGGCCCGCCTGTGGTATTTTCATAGCTTGTGTCTGCCGCGATAATGCTTGTCGGGCTGCCTTTGAGCACGAGGGTGCCGCCGAGCTTCTGCCGGGCATCTGTGTTGGCTGCCAGGGTTTGATCTGCGATGGCCAGACCACTAAGCCGCTGCCATTCCATCTGGTGTGGGGTCCAGATAATGTTGCCTGCACCAGTCGCCAACTTGGTTTGCGCAATGATGTCGATGGCCGAGCCGTCGATAATGACGGTTTGCTTTGCCGTGGCTTCAGTTAGACTTAGTTTCAGCACTCGCTGCGCGTCATCGGTGGTGCCCAGTCCGGGCCCGACGACAATGACGTCTGCCGTGTGCAATAGCGGCGTTAAAGTTGCGGCGTCCCAATCGGTGACCATGGCTTCTGGCAAGCGGGCATGCAGGGACTGCCAATTGCTGCGGTTAGTGGCGACGGTGACCAGACCGGCACCGGCGTAGACTGCTGCCGTGGCGCTCATGATGGCGGCGCCACCGAAGTGTTCATCGCCGGCAATAATCAGTACGCGGCCAAAATCCCCCTTGTGACTAATGCTGGGGCGGGGCCGGACAACCTTGCGGGCCATTTGTTCCGTGAATTTTTCCATAATTGGGCCTCCTGAATCAATTTTGACTCTATTGTAGCAGTTTCACTAGTGCGCTCAGCATGACATTAGCTGACTGTCACCAAAATTCCTGCTTGGCAAAACCGGACGTTCTTGCTATAATCATTACTGTTGTTGCCGCAATGGCGGAATTGGCAGACGCGCAGTGTTCAGGTCGCTGTATGGGTAACCATGTGCAGGTTCGACTCCTGTTTGCGGCATCGCAATGACAAAGTCACGTTGAGAAATCAGCGTGACTTTTTTTGTCTATTCGCGACCAGCACGAGGAGCTGGTCGCGCCAATTGGCGCATGCGAATTGGGTTGCGCCGTCATCCGATTCGCGCACAATGAGACATTAAAAACCGCCTTTTGTGAAAAAAGTGCCCTCTGCCTGTTGGCAAAGTCGCGGCATCTTGCTATAATCATTACTGTTGTTGCCGCAATGGCGGAATTGGCAGACGCGCAGTGTTCAGGTCGCTGTATGGGTAACCATGTGCAGGTTCGACTCCTGTTTGCGGCATCGCAATGACAAAGTCACGTTGAGAAATCAGCGTGACTTTTTTTGTCTATTCGCGACCAGCACGAGGAGCTGGTCGCGCCAATTGGCGCATGCGAATTGGGTTGCGCCGTCATCCGATTCGCGCACAATGAGACATTAAAAACCGCCTTTTGTGAAAAAAGTGCCCTCTGCCTGTTGGCAAAGTCGCGGCATCTTGCTATAATCATTACTGTTGTTGCCGCAATGGCGGAATTGGCAGACGCGCAGTGTTCAGGTCGCTGTATGGGTAACCATGTGCAGGTTCGACTCCTGTTTGCGGCATCGCAATGACGAGTCCCACGTTGAGAAATCAACGTGGGCTTTTTTTGTCTCACCGAATGGAGGTAGCGAGCATGTATCAGTTGGCAGGCTTGGATCTTGATGGCACCCTTTATGATCGCCATTTACGAATTTCAGAATACAACCGGGCAGCGCTGCGAGAGTGGGTCGCCGCAGGTCGCATTGTGGCCATCACCTCAGGGCGGATGCTGCCGCGCGTGTCGGCGCTGCTGCGGGAAGACTTGCAGGTACCGGGTTACCGTATGTGTCTGAATGGGGCGGTGGTGTACGACACCCACGACAAATTGATTGCCGCGCACCCACTAGGGAAGACAACAGTGATGCGCGCATTTCTGCTGGCAAAACGTTGCGGCGTGCGAATTCGCTTTTACTCAGAGGATTATCACGCGCTTTACAGTCCGGAGCTACCGGCTAATTACTTGGGCGGCAGTTTGGACCGGGACGTGATATTCCGCACGCAAGCGCAACTGCGGCAAATTCTTGAGCGCCCCGACGTGACGTTCTACAAATTCACGCTGGAAGCGGCGTTGCTGAACGTGCCGGCACTGTTCCTGGCGCGGCGCGCGCTGATGCAATTGCCACTGGACATGACCCGCTCCAAGCACTTGCTCTATGAAGGCACCGCGCCCGGGGTGAACAAACTGCTGGGGATGCAGGCCATTGCCGAGCATAGTGGCATCGACCTAGAAGACTGCATCTGCTTTGGCGATCAGCTTAACGACGCGCAGATGCTCGCGGGTGTCGGCTGCGGCGTGGCCATGGCCAACGCGGTGCCAGCTGTTAAACGGATTGCCAGCGTTGTTGGTCCCAGCAATGAGGCCAATGGTGTCGGCAAAATTTTGCGCCAAGAACTCAGACGGGGCGCGGTTTCACCAAACTAATTGTGAAAAGATTAAAAAAGTCGTTGACAAATTAGAGAATTAGAATTAATCTAATCATATCCTCAATTGAGGCAAACCAATTCGGAAGGAGTGAAGAACATGTTTAACACGAATGCAGAACTGAACCTGAAGCTGAACAATGTTATCCTTGCTCTTCACACCTCCGCGTTGTTGTCCTTGCGTAGCTTGTAATTTGTGTACCGTTTTGTGCCCTTAGGACACACGCAAGGCTTTGCCCCAATGGAGGATATTTTTATGACTGAATACAAAATGACCACGCAGAATTTGCAAAACTTGTTGAAGTAGTGTTATCTGTTCGCAGTTTGAACAGGTAGCACGTCTCGGCAAACGATTCCGCGTGGCCGTTTTTTTACGGCGACGACTGGCAACGGTTGGCGCTTTTTTAGTCCCATTAAAGGTATTTCAAAACATAGTCGGTATTTTAATATTAGGAGGATCTACATATGACCACAACAGCTTACACGAACGCACACTTCTTTGACGGTGAGCATGAAGGCTTTACGCCTGATTCCTGGTTCACGGTGGATAATGAGACCGGTCGGGTCACGGCCAGCGGCATTGGGAAGGCCCCCGCCGCCGACGCAACGGTCGATTTCGGCGGCCAGTACGTGATGCCTGGCATGATCAATTGCCACACCCACATGGCATCCGACCCGAACGGTTACGGCATCCGGCCGATGGGCGAACGATCTGAAACTGAAAACTCCTTCAACGCCCAGCGGAACCTGCGCGATGCCATCAAGGGTGGCGTGACCTACATCCGCGATGTGGGGTCGACATATGACATTGATATTAAAATGCGCGACATGCGCAGCAAGTACGATTTTCCAGCACCGGGCATTGCTGCTTCCGGCCGTGCAATGAGTGTGACTGGCGGGCACAGTGATACCCATGAACCACGTAGCGCTGACTTCCGCGGTGCTTACATCGTGGATTCGCCTGATGAAATGCGCAAGGCGGCGCGGCAGGCGTTCAAGAACGGCGCTGACCAGATTAAGGTGATGGCAACCGGTGGCGTGATGTCCGTTGGTGATGACCCGAACGAAATTGCCTTCACGCCAGAGGAACTCCGCGAAGCTGTTCGTGAGGCACACTACCGCTTCAAGAAGGTTGCCGCCCATGCCCAAGGCAATGCGGGTATCCAAGTGGCATTGGAAGCAGGCGTCGACTCCATTGAACACGGCATCTACATGGATGAGAAGCAGGCGGACTTCATGATTGAACACCACGTGTACCTGGTGCCAACCTTGAACGCGGTTGAAGCCATCGTGGCTGACCAGACTGATCGCCTGCCAGCACACATGTACCGGAAGGCCCGCGCATTCTCCGAAGCCTTTTACGACAACATGCGCATGGCGGTCCGTAAGCATGTCCCAATCGCAACTGGTACCGACGCTGGCACCCCGTTCAACGATTTCAAGTCAGGGTACTGGAGCGAATTGGACCTGATGGTGAACCGCATCGGTGCCACTACGCAGGAGACACTTTTTGCCGCCACCAAAAACGGTGCTGATCTCATTGGGATTAGCGATGACTACGGTACGATGACGCCCGGTAAGTTCGCCGATTTCATCGTGATGACGGATTCCCCAATTGAGGATATCCACGCCGTCCAGCAGGAAGACAAACAGGTTTACCAGCACGGTAAGCGAGTGTACTAATAGAAGCGAGGAGTAGCTCATGATTAATATTCGGGAAAAGAAGAATGTGCGCAAGTCCGTCGGTACTGTCGTCATGATTGGCATGTCCGCGCTGGCTTTGGCCGCTTGTGGACAGAAGGCAGATGCCGCCAACACGCAGAAAATCAGCGTTTCCATCAACGCGGAGCTGCAGACCCTCGATCCAGACCACATCGTTGAAACGACCGGTGGTGAAATCACGAAGAACGTTGAGGAAGGGCTGACCACCATCGGTAAGAACACCAAGCCTCAGCCTGGGATTGCCAAAAGTTGGACCAAGAGTAAGGACGGCCTGACTTACACCTTTCACCTGCGCCACAACGCCAAGTGGAATGATGGCAGCGCGCTGACCGCCAAGGATTTTGTCTACGCCTGGCAACGCGGCGTGAACCCGAAGACTAAGGCCGAGAACGCCTACCGCTTCTCTGGTGTTAAGAACGCAGACGCAATTTCCGCAGGCAAAATGAGTGTCGACAAGCTGGGGGTGAGCGCCAAGGGTAAATATACCTTCGTCGTGCAACTGGAACACCCGATTGCTACGCTGATTCAGCAGGTTTCTAACGGTGTTTTCCTCCCGCTGCAACAAAAAGCCGTTGAAAAGTACGGCGCCAAGTACGGCACGGATGCGCGCTACGTCGCTTATGATGGCCCCTACACCATCAAGAAGTGGAACGGCACCGGCGACTCCTGGACACTGGTGAAGAATCCCGAATACTGGAACAAGGGCAACATTCACCTCACTAGCGTCACTTATCAGGTCGTGAAGGAAGCCACGACCGGACTGAACATGTTCGAATCGGGGCAGCTGGATCAGACCACGCTGCTCGGCAACCAGATTCAAAACGAGAAGAACAACAAGAGCTACGTGAAGAGTGAAAATGGGGCGAACTACTTTATCCAACTGAACCAGAAGAGTCCAAGTAGTGACGCCGTCAAGAAGGCCTTCAACAACGTGAAGATTCGCAAGGCCATCTCCCTGGTCATTAACCGCAAGAGTTTTGTGAAGAACACACTTGATGATGGTTCGATTGCTGCAAAGGGGATTGTCACCGAAGGCATGGCGCAGGATCCAAAGACGGGCGAGGACTTTGCTAAGGAAGCCTACGTCAAGAGCGACATTGACAGCGGGGTTAACTACAACCTTAAGCTGGCGAAGAAGCTTTGGGCCGAGGGGATGAAGGAGATTGGCCAGACCAGTCTGAACGTCACCCTCACCGCTGATGATGACGATGCGCACACCGAAATCGTGCAGTACATGCAGAACCAGTGGCAAAAGGAACTGAAGGGCATGCACGTGACCATCAAGAAGGTGCCAAAGCCAACCCGTGTTAAGGACCTGCAGAGCGGCACCTTTGACATCATCATGTCCGGCTGGAGTCCAGATGCCGGCGATCCAGCCAGCTTCCTCGACATGTTCACAACCGGCAACACGTACAACTTCGGTTCATACAGTAACGCTGAATACGATAAGCAGATGAAGATTGCGGACACGACTGGTAGTGACCAGATTCGTTGGGACGCCATGGTGAAGGCGGAGAAGATTATCATGGCTGATCAGGGCATCGTGCCACTGTACCAGCTGTCCACTTCTTACCTGCGCAACACGAACCTCAAGGGCATCATTAACAACCCTGCCGGTGGTGATCCTGGTTGGCGTGGTGTGAGTCTGAAGTAAGCTTTTAATAGTCGTCCTAAAAATACCGTTCACACGCGTGGTGAGCGGTATTTTGTTGTGCGATTTTTGTCAGTGACCATGATTTAGTTGCGCTAATTAACAATAATTTTCGCGATGCTTCACAAAATGAACAAATATACTGTAAAATTATATGAAAGCGCCAACTAGTACGTGCGGCCAAGAATTTTGCGAAGCGGAGGAACTGTGATGTATAAATACCAAGTGATTTCTGAAGAGTTGAAGAAAAAGTTTACGGACGGTTCATTCCAGCCTGGCGCGGTTTTGCCGGATCAGGAGCAACTGGCCGCAGAGTTCGGCACCACCCGGATGACGATTCGCAAGGCAATTCAGTCGCTCATTGTGGAAGGGGTGGTTTACACCAAGCGCGGCTCGGGGACCTTCTTGCGCAAGGATTTTGCTTCCAAGCGTGATTCGTTTGCACCGCTACTGAATAAACCGTTGGGCGCGACCAAGAACTATGCGGGCCGCGAAGTCACGAGCAAAATCTGGGAGCTAGACGCACGTTTGCCCACAACGGAAGAGCAGGATCGTCTGGTAATTGGCCCCGAAGAGCCGGTCTACGTGATTCGCCGCACCCGTTACATTGATGGTAAAACCTACGCCTATGAGCACACGATTATGCCGACTAAAATTGCAACGATTACGCGGAAGGTGGTCGCGAGCTCCATCTATCAATATTTGGCCGAGGAAGCGGGCATCCGGATTGCTGGTGCGCACCGCAAAGTCTATGCCATTAAAGCTACGGCTGAAGATATCGAGGGGCTGGGTGCCACGATTGGGGACCCAGTGCTTATGATTGACCAAGTGGGTTACACCGATGAGGGGGAACCATTTGAATACTCAGTCACGCACTTGCCATACCTCACGAATGCGGTGGTGGCAGACGTTGAGATTCGTTAGGGAATCAGTGGTAATTGGTTTGAATTTTTATACATTTAAGCCTATACTACTTGCATAGCATTTAGGTTCAAACGAAATGAAATGAGGTAGTTCCCATGAATAGTGAAGAAGCAGTGCAACTTTTGCAGCAGGTTATCCAGATCCCCACTGTTGCTCGTGATGAGGCCAAGGTGGCGGATATTTTGGAGCAGTTGGTCGCCCCCTACGTTCAGGCCGGCAAAATGACTTGCGAACGACTCAACTATGCACCGGGACGTGACAACCTCATCATCAAGCTGGGCAGTGACGATGCGCCAGTGAAGCTGGGCATCGATGGGCACATGGACGTGGTTGACGCGGGAGATGCTGCTAAGTGGCAGCATGCACCTTTTGCTGCAGAGATTGCCGATGGCAAACTGTACGGCCGGGGTGCCAGTGACATGAAGAGCGGGCTCATTGCGTCGTTTATTGCCTTCCTCGAAGTGGCGCAGACGCTCGATCCCGCGCAGAAGCAGCTTGTTTTCTTCGCAACGGTTGGTGAAGAAGTAGATAACTACGGGGCGCGGCAACTGGCCGCTGGTCATTATGCTGATGGCCTCGACGGGTTGCTCGTCTGCGAGCCTAGTGGCCCGCAGATTCAGCCGAGTTGCCGGGGGATTATTGACTACACCGTGACGGCCAAGGGGAAGGCGGCACACTCATCCACACCGGAAGAAGGCGCGAACGCTATCAGCGGCCTCTTTGCATACAGTGCAGCTGTCGCAGAAGAAGTCGCACCACTCATCGCCAAAAAGCACGCGATGCTGGGCCACGCGACGCACAGTATCACCTTGATTAAGGGTGGCAACCAGGTGAACATTATTCCAGAGGCGGCAAGCTTGCGGGCGAACATCCGGACAACGCCACTGGCAACAAATGCGGAGTTCACAGCGGCCATTAAGCGGGCACTTGCGAAAGCGAACGCTGCGGTTGACGGTGTGACACTGGATCTCAGCGTTGATTCTACTATCGACTTTGCCGCCAGTCCGGCTGACAATAAGTTAGTTCAGAGTATCCAGACCGCACGGGGCGCCATTGACCTGCCGGAGGTACCAGTGGTTGGTGGAACTGGGATTAACGATGCTGCAGTCATGCTGCAGCCGGGGATGGATCTTGCTGAGTACGGTCCAGGTAGTGATACGTCACACCAGACTGATGAATACGTTGAGATCGCCGACTTCTTGGCGGCCATTCAGGTGTACAAGGAACTTTTTGCAAACTATTAGTTGACTTACACTTCGTAAGCTTGTATAGTTACTTCTATCGCTACCATTAAGACCATTCAGAACTTGTTAACACGAATGGAGGTAATGCAGAATGACATACCGTCTGCAATTAGACACGAAGAAGCAACTCTTCATCGCGATCGACGTTGAAAACCAGCGTAACGTCGGCGTCGGCACCACAGTCGAAGCGGCTGTTGCCGATTTGAAGGGCTAACCTAATATAATGTCTCAAGGCTCGCACATTGTGCGGGCCTTTTTTGGTTATCACTGTCCGTCAGCGATAGCGTTTCAGTGACGAAGTCACGCTGGGCCTCTTTGGTGTTTTCATGACGCCGTTAGGCGGTGGAGTCGGCAACTCCGGTGGTGGTGCGCTTGGGCTACGCTCCGGGAACTACGTCGGGCGGGGACCGCTTCAGCCCGCTATCGCGGTCTTCCGCTGGCGGAGTTGCCGCAAGAACGGCGTCAACTCCGCGCTCCCGAGATGATTGTGTGAAGCCACGACGGCAAATACGGCCGTCCTGTCTCCAAACAATCATCTTTTCGCCCGACTCCGTTCCCTGCACTTCGCCCAAGCACACCACCACCTCCGTGGCCGACACGTTACTGAGCAGAATACTACAGAGAGAGGCCCATGCTGTGACACTGAAATGCTGAGACCGACGTTCGACTGTACATGAGCCGTGTAATTGGACGATTATGAAATTCCTGTATACCGCATGGTAAAAGTATTCAAAGTGTTTGATCAGCTAGATGAACCGCTCACGATGCCAAAGTTGCTTAATTTCGTGTTCATCTTTGTCTGCCATTCTCGCCACCGAAGCCCGAAACATTCACCACCACAGTCATGTGAATGCGCGTCGGAACTGGGCCGGATTGGCGATAGCGGACGGGAAGGGTGTGCGTGCCCACGAAAATGGCGGTGTATGTTTCGCACATGAACTTCGTGCGAAATGTACACCGCCATTTTCGTTAGGAGCGGGATTTTGCCGACGGGTTTGCGGCAAAATCGCCAGTGGAAGACAGCGCAGCTGGCTGGAACGGTCCCACGCACACCCTTCCCGGGAGCAAAGCCAATCCGGTCCAGTTCCGACCTTCGGTCTAACCACTATTTTCATCCTTGCGGATGATTTGATTGAAAGTTTCAACACTTACGCTGACGGACAGCGTTTGGATTCGGTTAGTGAATTGTGGGCGCAAAATAAGAATGTGCACAGCCGCGGATATGATGTTAAGCTAGTTCAAAATGGTACGAATCACACGCGCTAATAAACACGTAAAAACGTTGATGCAGCGGGGTTTATAGAAGCCACTACATTCAACGGATATCACATAAAGTAATCAAGGGATTACCAAAAGGATTACCAAAAATCTGAAATCGCCGGCGGGTAGGTGCTCACTCAATTACGAGTGGGCTATTTTTTATTCGTCGATTAAGTGCGTACATAATCGTAAATTAAGAGCCAACATTTTCACATCGAAACCCATAGCATTCATTCACGAAATACGGGGCTAGAATCGCGTTTAAACGAATCTGGTACAAGTATACTAATTGACGCTTAAAACGCCGTGACGGTGCAGGAAATACACACGGACAGCTAATTCATATCACCGGTATTGTGGGGGTCAAAATTTCATCCCCTTTCGTCAAATTTTTCAAAATTCCCAGAGGTGTGCGCTACTCCCTTGGTTGTACTGTCCTCTCCGACCGACAAAAAAATATTTTCGAGAGGGGGGCTATGTATATCCCGAAGCCAATGAAACTAAAAAAGAGCATCCGGTACACAATGACCGGACACCCTTTACTATTGTCGTTCAACGAATCTAAGAACTATATTGCTATACAGCTTTCCAGTACCAGCCTAACCCGGGCTCGTATGTCTGCACATGACAGGATAAAAACTTTAGATCAGCAACACACTTCTTAGACACGTTAAAACACCACTTCACTTCTGATTCATCGGCAACCCGAAACCCGGCTACAATCATCGCACCTTTAAACGCGCCGTTCATTACATGATTAGTGTAGCCGGGTATTCGGTCTAATTCAGGTGCACACGCTGGATTGTCCATAAACCGCTCATACACGTGCTTCAGGTTGTAACTGGTGTGGCATCTATCCAACTGTCTAGAATGCGTTAGAGACATGCAGAACGCCAGCAACCGGCGTTGTACATCCCCGGGTAGCGCTAAGAACAACCGCGGATCATCATCCGTTAAGAATCGTTCTCTGTGCTTAGCCATAGGTGTATCCGTGTACCAAGGCACCGGCCAGCCCCTGTTAAGCTGTTCAGGCGCACTAGCCAAAATGCTCTCTACGTTTGTTGGTAGTGAAACAATACTTTTCCTGCTCATGTTAGTAATCATGATCTTCTGTCCTTTCGGGGATGTTGATATGTCTAAGGCCACGGCGATACAACTCACTAATCCACTGTATTGAATAGCTCATCTTTAATGTGATTGCGTCTAACGTGAGTCCATCAATAAAACGATAATTCAGCACCTGCATTTCATTGATGTTTTCCAGTAAGTCGATGGCATCACATATTTCATCATGCAACTTATCCGCATTCTGTTTTGCGATGCTAACACGTTGTGAATTACTTTCTCCTGATCGGCTTTGGTGCTGCAAGAAGTACACGCGTTCTTTTGCACGAATATATCTGAATAGCCATTTCTTTTTTGATTTTAGTTCTAGTGCTAGCGTCGCCATTTAAAATTCGTCCTCTCGTTCGATAATCCAAAATGCACCGATGGTTTCGATAACTTTTTTGTAAATCTGTCCCGCTAGTGTCCCGCTATAAAAAACAGCGTTCAGCCCAGGTATAGAGGAAATGGAAGCGTAGTTTTCAAAATTCCCTTATATATAATTTTCTTTTTATATACTTATACTATTTCTTCACTTTTTATACCTATAAAAGAAGTTGAAACCTAGCGGGACAGCGGGACAGACGGTTTATAAACCCCGGTGCAATCACGCTTGTGGCGTCCGGCTTGCTAGTAAATCTGTCCCGCTACCCTAGCGAGACAACGGCCATTTTCACCCATTTTGGACGCAATCACGGATAAAATAGGGCTTGAAACGTCCGTCCAAATCGCGGATAAACCCGGCTTTTATCCGTTCAATCGCGGATGAAATCGGGAATTTTGAGCAAAATCGCGGACGAAATTGCCACTTTTTGGACTAAATCGCGGATTCTCTGCCCTGCTTCACTTTTCTACGTATACCCGTTTCTTTTTGCCGTCCACGCGCTGTTGCTTGCTGTTCAGGTTGAACTTATCACAAACGTACCGTGTGAATGCTTGCTGGTTCATTGGTTTGTGCCCGTTGTCAGTGCACCAAACTGAATATGCCAGATAGCAATTTTTAGTAGTCTCGTTGATGAACTTCGGCTGTTCTTCGTCAAGGTATGCAAGTATTGGCTGATTATCGCGGGTGTATTGTGCAAGCTGTGCTTCGCTACCCTGGGCAGTTGTGTATCCATCTTGCTTCTTCATGCGTTTAAGTGCCTGCAAACCAAGAATTAGCAAGTACTGCAACGATTCTTTGGATTGTAACTTGTCGTCGATGTATCTATCAAAATCGGGATCCGTTTCTTTAAATTCAGCCTCAAAGGGGATGAACATTAACCGCCGTGTAAGTCCGTTTGAATGATCGTTGATATGCGGTACTTTGTTGGCACTGAATATCAATGTGGCGTAGCTATCGAATTGAAACGGGTCTTTACCTTTGGATTCGATTACTACCGTTTCACCTGTCACCAACTTTTTAAACGTGGCGTTGTCCTTGATGTATTCGTTACTGATGTCATCCCCAATATTCGCCAGCTTTCCAAAGAGCGCAGCAGGCTTGAACCTGTCCGATAAATCTTTAAGTTCAATCGCGCTTGTGTTCTTTTCCTTACCTACGAACTTTTCAATCATGCTTAGAATGGAACTCTTACCGTGTCCACCATCCCCGGTTAGAATGAATGCCTTGCTGTATACGTTACGGCGATACATCACTGTCCCAAATACCTCTTCAAGCACTGCACGGAGATTATTATCCTCACATGTAACTTTGTCCAGAACCTTATCCGTGGGTTCATAGTATGCACCCGAAACGTAATCAACGGGTATCTTGTTGGGTACGATAATATCCGGTGTAAAATCCTGCATCGTTTCAGTTTCCAAATCATAGACGCCGTTACCAAGAAGAACGTACCGTGCATCTGAAAAATGCCTTTCTGGTGCTTGCAACGACAGATAGTTAATCACTTCTTTTCGTTGGCTAGTATTCAGTGCCTTAATCTGTTTCAGCATAGCCCGCTCAATGTCGTTTTGGTCATTGCTGTAAACACCATTAACGTAAATGTGTAGTTGCTTGTTAATCTGAATCACGTGTTCTTCTTTAATCAAATAATCCCCAAATGAATCATGCAAGAATTTGCCTTTTGGCGTGTAGAACGACTGTTTAATAAATGACTCATCACGCAGGATAGTCTTTACTTCACTTTCGGGTAACGAACGTTCTAGCATGAATTTATTGATTAACCGAATTGTTTTTTGAATCTCATCTTTGCTTAGTCCATGTTTCTGAAGCGTCAGAATGTAATTGAACAATTTCTGATTGCGATCACCCTGTTCAATATCAGCGATTCCGTTTGTATGGTTGTTGATAGGTGTCAGCCAAAACGGCAGCGAGTCTAAGCTGTCAGATTGAACTATCCGTTTCCGGGCGTTGCCATCAATCTTCAATGGGTCAGCCGTGTTCTTAATGCCTAGCTTGTAATCAGCCTTGATTCCGATTGCACTGTACCAACCAATCTTGTTGGTGGTTAGTTGGTAACCCTGAAAATAAAAATGCATCCCCTTATTAGTTCGTAATGCGGCATATTTAGCGTGTTCTGCATCAAGAACTGTCTTTAACTTTTTGGCTGCTGCCAGTGAATCCACATCAACCATAATTACATCATCCTTCAAAATTCCCACGTAAGATTTGCCCGATGAGTTCCGGACAGTTGCCCACTTTAACAGTTTGGCACCTTTAATTTTAGTAGCCGCGTGCTTGCCATCACCCCACGCATAACCCTTATAAATTTGCATTGTCCTTCACCTTAGCTTTCGGGATGATTGTTAAACCGTTGGTTAGTCTAAGCAATGTTGAAATATCTTCGATTGGCAATTCATCCACATTTTGCGGGTATGGAATGCCGCGCCATGTCATGGGCTGATCATCTTCTTCAACATGGAAAACAGTGTGCCCGTCGTTGCACTCAACAAACGTCGTTAAGCGCATGACAGTGTTGTCAGGTGTTAAACTTGTACTGCTCATTAAAATACCCAGCTTTCTATAATCGTTTGCCATCCCCGTATTGACCTGCCCGCCAGACTTGTCTTTACCAAAAAGGGGATGGTTTTTGTTTTGTCAGTATGTGTTTTACATAGTTACAGTGTGTTGCGCCATCCAAGAATCCATTGCGGTTCGGCTGTATACCTTAGTTCCATCAATCAAAATTACCGGCATCCCCTGGGCTTCATACTTACCTACTTGTGTGGTTGAAATGCCCAAGTATTCGGCTGCATTTTTTCGATTCAGGTAAGCGGCAAAAATATGCTTGCGCTGATTAACTGCCTTGGCCGCCTTTATCTGTGCATCAAGTGCGATAGCTTCCATTTGCTGTTGAATTGCACTCATGTCGAAGTTAAGTGACATCGTATTTGTTGCGCCCATGCTGCTTCATTCCTTTCCGTGGTTAAACCTGCTTGTAAATCCATGCGTTCAGCTTGGTTAACGTACTTGTTTTGATGTTCGTGCGTTTGCCGGCTAAAATCTCTGCTACCGTTCTACGGTTAACGTTTGTTTGAGTGGCCAGCATTGAAACAGTAATGTTCTGTTCTCCACGCAATCGCCCTAGCGTTCGAGTCAATTCAGTTGATACGGTTGCCATATGTTTCACCTCCTACGTAACGTTTTGTTGCTAACGAGGTTCATTATACGTAACATTTTGTTACGGTCAAGCCCGTTAACGTAACTTTTTGTTGCATTTAGTAATCTGGTCGTATATTCTAATTGCGAAAAGGGGTGGAAAAATGAATCGAATTAAAGAAGTCAGAAAAATGAAAAATATTAGTCAGGATGAACTTGCCTCTGTTCTCGGAGTTACGCGTCAATCAATCGGATACTATGAAACGGGTAAACGTGAACCAAAGTTAGCGACCTGGCAAAAATTAGCATCCGCTCTTAATACGTCAGTTCCATATCTTCAAGGTATAACGAATATGCAAATATCATCAAAAGACCGAAACGCGCTATATGAATTGATGAACAGCTTGGTGGCAAATACTAGTAGCAGTGACGAACTAAAATCTTTGGTACCAAAATCCGCAAGTTCCGTTGCAACGATTCAGAACATAACTGTTGCCTTGTATCTTTTGGAACAGCGTGCCCAAACAGACTTACAGGGGATGTTTACCGATTACGTTAATGAATTACTTGCATCAGTTGCTCCACCGGATGGAACGGAAATGACCCACGATGAATTAGCAACGGCACGTATAGAATCAGTTCAGCACTTGAATGAACTTTATGATTTCATGGGGCGTCAAGCCGGTAGTGCACCCGAATCATAACCGCATGTCTGCAATACAGTGCTGGTAGCTAATTCCAGACCCTTAGCGCCGTTTAAAGTAAGACCGGCAAAACTATACCTAAATACACTTAGCGTCCAAATTAGGCCGTACATACCTGCCCGCCAGCATGGTTCTACGGAAAGGAAGACGCAGATGGCTACAATCAAGTCTTACAAGTCCAAGAACGGACAGACATTGTATGAATTTCGAGTTTACGCGGGGATGGATCAGTTAACAGGCAAGAAGCAATATATTCACCGCCGCGGTTACGAAAATAAAAAAGCGGCCACGTTAGCAGCATCAAAAGCAACGCTTGATGCTAACCAACCCGGCCGCAAAATTTTTTCTTCACGATTAACATTTAAGGACGTCTATCAGGAATGGGATGAGGGATATCGAAATACCGTTCGCGAGGCCACTTACTACACGATTCAATCCACGTTGAATAAACACATTCTGCCCGCATTTGGCAGCAAACGCATAACCCAAATTACGCCGGTCATGATCCAACGCGTAGTAAATCAGTGGGCAGAGACATCCAAAGTTAGTTACTCATTTTGGCTTAGCACCGTTAAACGAATTCTTAATTACGCAGAGCGAAGCGGTTATATTGCCAGCAACCCAGCACGACTTGTTGTTAAACCTAAGTCCAAAGTGAAAGAACAAAAGAGTTTTGAAAATTTCTGGGACAAAACGGAGTTGGCTCAATTCTTTAATGCGATTGATGAAAATGAGTTTCCTGAACAATTAGCATTCTTTCGCGTTTTAGCGTTTGGCGGGTTACGACGTGGCGAAGCCGCTGCACTAACTTGGGCAGATATATCATTTAGTGACAGCTCAATAGACATTAACAAGACAGTATCCAAGGGGATGCACGCCCGCACTCGCATTGAAGAAACAAAAACACGTGCCGGAATGCGGGTAATAAAAATGGATTCAAAAACCATGCGTGCATTGTCAAGCTGGCACGTAAAAGAACTAGCGCTATTCATGTCGAAGGGAATTAATGCCAACCGTCCTGGACAGCTAGTGTTCCCGTCATCAAATAACCGTATTCTGCACACCAACACAGCAGACCAATGGTTAAAGAATGTAACGGAACGGGCAAAGATGAATCATCCCATAACCATGCACGGCTTTAGGCATTCACACGCATCCGCACTCTTTGCGTCCGGGGCATCCATCAAAGAAGTTCAGCAGCGATTGGGTCATAGCGACGTAAAAACCACGATGGATGTTTACACCCATGTAAGCAAAGAACAGACTGAGCACACATCCGATAAACTGGCCGCATATCTTGGATTTTAGCCAATAGATTACCAAAAGGATTACCACTAACTTTATTGCATCAGCCAAAAAGGCGGTTAACGTTGGTACATCAACGTTTGCTGGTTATCAAAAAATAGGCTATGATATTAAGCTAGTACAATATTAATTATAGATAGGATGACTAACACGTATGACGAAGACAGCTTACATCGCTTCCAGCTGGTTTAACGACGAACAGACAGCACACATGAACAACGGTGTTGCCGCAATCAAGGCCAACGCGACCGTTGATTTTGACAACAGTTACTTGCCACTGTCCCACCAGTACAAGAACCTCGACACCATGAAGAACCCAGAACTGCTCAGCGACACTGAATGGCAGCTTGCTACCTTCAACGGTGACGTTCAAGGTATCAACAACACGGATCTCGTGATTGCACTGTACGATCCTAAGCAGGAAAACAGTGACCCTGGTGTCCTTTGGGAAGTCGGTTACGCTTACGGGATTCGTAAGCCAGTTATCTTGGTACTCCCTGATGACAACGAAACACCGCTGAACCTGATGCCCGCCATTGGCGCAACGGCAATCATCCACATGAAGGACTTGAAGGACTACAACTTCAACTTCCCTAATTACGATGTTTACCAAGGCATGGTTTACTAAACCAATTAAATCAATGTTTCAAAAGGTTGATACACCGGCATTTGCGGGCTGTGTTGGCCTTTTTAATTTGCTCGCCGTTGCATGCGCTGTTGCATTTTGTTCTAAAAGTTCATGTATGCGGCTAATTTTTCGGCAGCTTGCTCGCTTTGGTTGGGAGTCACGTGCGCGTAAATGTTCATGGTCGTTTGAGCATCATCGTGGCCAAGCCTTACTTGCACCTCTTTAATGCTGGCACCAGCTGCAAAGAGCAAACTGGCATGTGAGTGGCGAAAGCCGTGCAGGCGGATAGGGTGTGCCATCTTAGCGACTGCCGTGAAGCTCGCTAGCCATCGTTCCGGTGTGTACTGTGTTAGTACGGTATTGGCTGATGATGGGAAAACTAGCTGATCAGGCGTGTTAGCGTTCCATCCCCTGGAAAGGCAGTAAGCTATCTGAGTTACTCGCCAGTGGTTCAGAATGCGCATTGTGGGAGCATCCATTGCTAACGTGCGATTGCCCGCCTTTGTTTTTGGCGGGTTGATGATGATGCGTCCTTTATTGCCGCGGCTTGCAGTCTTGTTAACGTCTATTGTGTTGTCTGAGAAAGAAATGTCGCCCCATGTTAATGCGCAAGCCTCACCCCTGCGGAGTCCTGCAAAAGCTAAGACACGAAAGAATGCGAGTTGTTCTGGGTAACGCTCAGCATCAATAGCACCCAGAAACTGGGCTAATTCCTCACGTGTCCAGAAATTTGGAATGTCATGGGGCTTTGCTAGCTTACTTTTGGGGATGGTAAGCAGTGCAGCCGGATCATTGTTGATATATCCGCAGCGGTGAGCGTACTTGAAGATGCGTTTCAGCACTGACACCCATGCTTTGTAGGCAATGGATGATTTAGTTGCCCACTCCTTCACCTGATGTTGAAGGATGCGCGGCGTCAGTTCTGTTAGTCGCCGATCCCCTAAATTTGGTAGCAGGTTGACCTTGATGGCGCAGCTTGTTTTGTAGTAAGTTGACTCACGAACGGTATTTTTGTAACCAGCATCCCATTCCTCATAGACCTGCCGAAAGGTCATACGGGCGGTGTTGATGTGGCGACCACTTTGGTTTGCGTCCAGTGTTGTTCTGGATGCGGCTAGGGTGGCCGCTTTTTTGCTTTCAAAGCCTTGGCGATGCACGTACTGCCGTTTGTTTGTCAGCTCATCACGGCCAACGTAGATATTAAACTCCCACAGTTTGCGGCCGTCCTTTGTCTGATACTGCCTGATTGTTGCCATGATGCTATTCCTCCTAGTACCAGCTGGCGGCAGGTATGTAGGTGTGTGGCGGCGATGAGAGCAGAGCAGTACCAGCCATTTCAGGAGGTGTGTCCAAAATTGGACACACCCATTCAGCAAAATTCAATCGGCACAAAATCATGCCGATTACGAAAAAATGTTTGCAGCATACTGTGTAGATTCAGATGATACTGCTATATTTTGAAGCCGACAGGAGCAGTCATATCAATACCGGTCTGGGCATTGATTACCCGGGTGAGTTCTGTGGACAATGCAGCGGTTGCTTTGTTCGTTGCCATGATTTGGAAGCCTGGTGTGAGATCTAATACAGCTTTTGAAATCTTATTACTTGCATTTTCCTTCCAGGATATTTCAGCAGGAGTACCACCGGGTTCGTAGTCCTCAACTTGAACAAGTGCAAACTCAGGAATTATGAATTGATCACTCAAAGTGTCTGTATGATTCGAATAAATCATCTTGCAATACATAGTAACCGGCAACTTATTAGCGTAAATATCGACGTAAAGGTTTTCAATATTCGAATTATCCTTGATGGTTTCGGCAGCATCGTGATCATTAATTTCAGCAAAAAATTCCATATCGAATTCTGTGTGTTCAAAAAAATCACCAGGTTGGATGCCCAGGTATGAACAAAGAACGTTCAGCGTCTCCATTTGGAGCATTTTATTTGTGTTGTTGATGATTCCTGACAGGGTAGATCGAGAAATTTTGGTATCAATGTGTACCCGACTTGCAGTAATTTGACGTTCGGCAAGTAATTCATTTAGGCGCATTCTAATCATGATGTGTCGTCCTTCCTTTTTGAGCAAATTGTAGCATATACACTCAATTTTACAAGGAAAGTACGTCATAATGCTTGCAAAAGCGCGAAATATAATGTACGGTTATGCCTGAAAGATGTAGTGTATACACTACAAAAAGAAGAAGATTGGAGATGGAAAAATGAAGCAAACAACAGTAAGCCGTGATTTAGTAATTGCACTGCGGCGGAAACGTGGCGAGGAAAATGTCAGCATTCAAGAGCTGGCACAACAAACAGGTGTTAGTACCTGGACGCTGCGGGCGGTGTTGAATAGTGAAGGCGGTAAACCAACACGCCCCAGCACTATCGCAAAGCTAAATGAATGGCTTTATCAGCGAGTTTAGAAAGCGGCGTGCTTTTTTGGTAAACCACTGAATTTTGCACTATGTCAGATAGTGTACCTAGTGGTTTACCAAGCAGTGTACCAAGTGGCATACAAGAAAGTGGCCAGGTCGTTAACGACCGAATTAGACCGAGCAAGATTAAACGGAGGTAGAAGAATGCCAGTAAGCACGGCAGCACTCAATATTGATTTAGCTCCGGTTGCTGATCAGTTGCGCGGTATTGCGTATGATGCGGCAGCGGAGGCATTCAAGGCCGTTAGTAAGCAGAAACATGCATTTGCGGCGTACTTGGATGTGTCGGGAGTAGCACAGTACCTTGGATGTAGCACCAACTATGTATACCTGGATTATTCACCTCGGTATTTGGGACATGAAATCGCATCTGGCCGGTCTGAAAGCAACGTTTGGAGCGTTGCGAATACT
>NZ_RHNR01000027.1 GCF_003946025.1 Lacticaseibacillus songhuajiangensis
CCTATGCATCTATTATACAACGATAACGGGTTAAGGAACTGTTACAGATAGCTTGGACAAATTATTCACCAGCCACTATCTACGGACCTGGGGGGGACGTTATGATGCGTTTAAAGAATTCGCTTAGGGACGAAAAGCGTCATTACAAGATGTATAAGAGTGGTCGGCAGTGGACGATTGCTGGTATTAGTGTTGTGATGGCCGGGATTGTTTTTAGTCAGAACACGCCGGTGCATGCCGCAACAATTGCGAATACTGATGAAAGTGCAGCTAACAAAACAACGACCAGCGGGTCGACCGTAGTTCTAAAAACAAGTAAGACAAGTAAGACAACAAACACTGCAATTAACGCTGCTATCGGCCAGCAGACGTTGACGGTTGGCGATTCATTGCCAACGACAGCGCCAGCAATCACGCTAGAAGGACTGACCGCACCTTCTTGGACGACGGCTGACTTCGATTACAGCAAGGTAGACACGAGTACACCTGGTACTTATGCCATCACGCTCACTGCTGCTGGCCTGACCAAACTCCAGACAGCTAATCCCGGTGTGACATTGACACAAACAAACATCACTGCAGGAACGCTGACAGTGCTCGCTGCGAAGACGTCGGAGGCGGCAAGTGCGACCACGGAGACAGCATCTTCTGATAGCACGACCACTGCCGCATCCAAGACAACTGAAGACGAACCCGCAGCCCAAGTGACGAACGTCAAAGACGGCAGTGCCACAGCAATCGCCGCAGCCAAGCAAAAGGCTGCCAACACTTACAAAACAACCGGAACGCCCCAAAAACTGACGGCAACTGATGCCCAGACGCCAGGCCGTGTTGAAGTGGGATCCACAACCAAGACGTACGACAATCAAGTCAGCACGCCACTAAATTATACGGTGACCTTGAGTACCGGCATGAAGGCACCATCTGATTGGTATGCAACCGGCACGACCAATCAGTATGAAGTGACCGAAACAAGTGGTGATCTTGATTTAACGGCGGTGGGGCAGAACACCGGTAGTTATTCGGTGACGCTTTCCGGAGCAGGACTGAGCAAAGTGCAGGCAGCTAACCCCAACTTTGATTTAAGTACAACCAGTGTTACTGCTGGTACGCTTACGATTGAACAGGCACAGGCAACTGCGGGTGTCGTGCGCATTGCGAGTGCCAGCAAGAATTACGATGATAATGCAACAACAGATCTAGCGAGTTACAAGATTTCGATTGCGGCCGGAAGCCAGTTAGTTGCGCCAAAGGATTGGACGACTAACACGGATGGCAGTTACACGGTTAGTGTGGCTTCAGGGGATTTAAACATTGAGTCTACGACTGACCAGAAACCAGGTCGTTATGTGGTGAGTCTATCTGCTGCAGGCTTGGCTGATTTGCAGACGGCTAACCCCAATTTTGCAATTAATAGCACAACGGTTAGCAACGGGATCTACACCATTAACAGCAATATTGCCGCGGTAATTAGCGGAGCTACCGTTCAGAAAAATGGTGCGCTACCTCAGACAGTGACTGTCACGGTCAATAATGTCTGGCAGAATGGAACGACTCATTATGCTGTTCCAGATGATTGGACGGTTAATTCACTAAACCGTGGTCAATCATCGCTGGTGTATAATGTGCCGATTAGCTATTTTGACACGAGCAAAGTTGATTTGACGACAGTGGGCAACTATACCCTGAATTTTAATACGGCGACGTTGCAACTGCTAAATGGTGTTAATTGGAATAACCAATTGACTGCTTTAAACGTGCAAACGGGTGCGCTAACCGTCGTTCAGACCACCAACAGCGGCGTGAAGTTCAACCCCGGTAACATGTATGTGCAATTAGATGGAGCCACGACAGCAAGCGGGCAATACCCAGATTCTGCAGACAAGGTTTACTATCTGTCGCGTTCATCCGCACTCACAATGCATGCTGCGATTCTTAGCACTGCCGCAAATGACGGGACTACGGTTAATAATCTGACGAGTTTCATCATCATTCCAGCAGGCTTTCTCGTTGGCACGACGGATGCGAATGGCAACAATATTATTGCGACTGATGCGGCTGCGGCTCTCAAACAGCAAATGACGACTTCTCTTGATGCCCATCACATTGCGTACAGCGGTTTGCAGGTAACGCAAATGGCGGACTATAACGGTCGCCAGGCGTTTCGAGTTGTATTCGATCAGGTAACTCAAGCGAAAAATTTTGATGATAATAATGTGGATTTGACTATTGTTGGGGACCCAAGCTCCACGATTTCAAACGGTTACATTGGAACCGCAAAGAGTGCTCCCGATGATTCAGTCTTGTACCGCACTGATGATGTGAAATACACCAAGGGTGCGTACACGATGGACCTTTCTGGATATAGTAACGTGCCATCTATATCGGCATTTTTAGGGGTTAATCAGGCTGTGGTTTTAAATTCCTCGTACACTGGTTTTGTGTATGCTTACCAATTTGTTGATGCGCAAGTTCAGGACACGTATAATTTGCTGGCGCCAGACGGTTCAGTACTCAAAACGGTAACCACAACTGGCACGCCTGACACGGCTTACGATGCAATGAGCATTATCCAACAATCAATTACTAAGAACGGCGTCACCTATGCACTGCAGAATAATGCGGTAAATTTGACTGCAGTCTATCCTAAACTGACTAGCACGGTTAAAACAGCAACAGGAGCGGTTGCCGCAGGGAATACGTACAGCGTGCAGTACGTTCAGGTGCTGGATACTGCCACAGTTCATGGCGCACTACAGGATGTTTCTGCACAGTGGGCGAATGGCTCTACACCAACTGACTATACGATTACACTACCAGCCGGACTGAATGCCCCAAGCAGTTGGACAAGTGCTGGTAACAACACGTATAAAATTTTGTACACTTCCGGCGACATCACACTGGGTGACGACTCTGGTGCTGTAGGCTCCACTAGCATCAGCTTGAGTGCTCAGGGATTAGCTGCCTTGGCTGCCGCTAACCCGCTGTACCGGTTTAACAATCAGGTGATTGCAGACGGTACGCTCAACATTACGCCGTATTACCGCAGCATTCCTGTAACCGTCGTCGACACGGCTGGTAACCAGCTACGGCCAGATCAGAACATCTACATTGTGTTCTCTGATGATGCTGATGCAGCCAGTGTCTCGGTTGTCCCCAATGGTTATTCGCAGGCACAGGTCAATAGTGCCATTCAGCAGGTGACGCTTACCTACGTTCCAGATGCCAACGGCGTGGTGCAGACAGAAACTTACGCGGTTGACCCTGTGAATAATCAGGTGAAAATTACCGTTGCAAACGGAACATCAGCTAATGATGCGTTGCTACCGCAACCAGCAGGGATGACAGCTAGTGAATATCTTGCCCAAATTGTGAACGATGATTTGCATGTCGGCACTAGTGTTAATACCAGCGCAACCATTGCCGATAGTGACAAGGGAAGATTCTCAACAATCGCCAGCGTAAAGGTGACATACCGTCAGCAAGCCAATTTGACGGTCAATTACGTTGATGATGATAACAACCAAGCACTTGTAACTACTGACACTTCAACGACAGGCTTTGTTGGTGATCAGGGCACCTTCACCACAAGTTTGCCATTAAACTATGCTTACGTGGATGCCGCGGACACTAAAGTGGCCTACACGTTGACCGCGGCCGCCAACACGTTGACCGTTCATTTAGTGCACGCGCACACGGTAACGCCGCAGGCAATCAATGTTACCTTAACGACGGAATACACTGGGACCAAGACGCCACAGGCAGCACAAGTGCAGTCCGTTAGCTATGCCAGCGACCTAGATCAGGTCACTGGGGAGACAACTTGGTCAGCAGATGTTCCAACCACCATGGAAATGACTTCACCAATTGTAGCTGGGTATACGGCTGATCCGGCTAGCACCATTTTTGATTTGATCGGCACGCTGGATACACTGCCGCAAGCGCAGGTAAAAACGGTTAACTATACGCCGAAAACTGCAAAGTTGACGGTGAATTTCGAAGGATTACCTCAAGATAAACAGCCGGATTCTGTGGTTATCGACACGACCATGGATCAACCCTACACGGTATCTGTACCGGAAGTGCTTGGCTACACACCAAATGTCTCAGTTGTGAAGGGTACCGGGTTGCCGACCGACGAAACGCGAACAGTGACCTACACGGCAGACACCCAAACCGTGACAATTAATTACGTTGATGATACTGATGGGTCTGATTTGAGCAGCATGACCCAAACAATTTCCGGTGCGACGAACTCTACTAGTGATTACACTGTCTTGCAGCCGACTGGGTACAGACTGGCGGCCAATCAGGACGCAAAATTCACACTAACTTTTGAACCAAACATGGCTGCAATAACCGTTCATCTCGTTCACCTGGAGCAGACAACAACGATAACGACAACCCGCACGATTAACTATGTGATGGCTGGTGGCGACACAACAAAGACGCCAAAATCAGTAACGCAGGCGGCGGATTGGAACGTGACAACTGACGCTGTGACGGGAAAAGTTACTGCTACGACAGCAACACCATATGCCGCAGAGACTAGCCCAACGTTAGCAGGCTACACCGTCGACCGAGATGGTATTGCTGCTGGTGTTGAAGCGCTGAGCACGCAACCAGTGAACACGACTGAGTTAGTTACGTACACCCCAATCTCGGCAGACGTTACAGTCACCTTTACTGGACTGCCAGCAGATAAGGTACCTAGTGACAGCACTGTGCCCACGACGACCGATAGTAGCTACAACGTGACAATTCCAGTTGTGTCAGGTTATACAGCTGACCAGAGTGTGCTGACGGGTATCGGCGATGGGATGGAGAAAACCATCACCGTGAACTATACTGCCAATGCGCAGAAGTTGAATGTGTACTATGTTGACGACGTAACGGGTTCGACTATTAGAACGGAGACGCTCAGTGGTGTGACTGATGAAACGGGTACGTATGCTGCGCAAGTGCCGACCAATTACCTACTAGCCGACAAACAGGCGGCAAATGTCCCATACAGTTTTGCGGTTGGAACGGATGATGACATCACGGTTCATTTGGTACACGACATTAAGCGTGGCACAATCGACACAACGCGAACCATCAACTACACAATGACAGCAGGGGATGCCAGCAAGTCACCAGCTGCCACGGTACAGAGGATAACCTGGACCACCACGACTGATGCGGTGTCTGGGCAAACGATTTATACGCCAGCGACGAGTTATCCAGC
Source organism: Lacticaseibacillus songhuajiangensis (assembly GCF_003946025.1). GTDB lineage: Bacteria > Bacillota > Bacilli > Lactobacillales > Lactobacillaceae > Lacticaseibacillus > Lacticaseibacillus songhuajiangensis. The sequence continues at coordinate 5,228 of NZ_RHNR01000027.1, forward strand.
AGCAGCGTCGCCGAGCGTTACGGGATATACGGCCGATACAAGTACTGTGAGTGCAGAACAGCCAAGTACCACAACTGATTTGCCAACGAACGAAACGCAAACTGTGGCCTATTCGCCAAATGCTGGGAAGGTGACAATTCACTTTGTTGACGCTGCGGGTAACACAGTTGCGGCCGATGCGATTGTTGATACGAAGATGGATGTGCCGTTTAACTACACCGATGTCCCAAGTAAGGACGGATATACACCAAGTACAACACAGGTTGCCGGAGTTGGTGATGGCGGCGATTCTGAGCGGACGGTCACATACACGCCCAATGCACAAACTGTCACTATTAGTTATGTGGATGACAGTACCCATGCGGACTTAAGTGACCTGAGTTCGACCCTGACCGGAACTACTGACGGTACACAGGAGTACACGATTAACGTGCCACGTGGGTACCAATTTGAGAATACAGAAGCGACTGGATGCACGTACACCCTTGGTGACAATGGCCAAACGGGTACCCTTCAGTTTAGTGCGGCTCCGAATCAGAGCCTGACAATACACCTTAGTCACGTCCTGACGCACAACACGGTAAGCAGTTCGCGGACAATTACCTTCGTGATGAACGGCGGCGATGCGACGAAGGCGCCCGCAGCAGTTGTACAAAGTGTCGATTGGACGACGACGACGGATGCCGTTACTGGGATGACGAGTTATACACCCAAGGGCAATTATGCTGCTTACGCGACGCCAGGAGTTCCTGGGTATACGCCCGATTCGACCAGTGTGCCTGTCGGTGAGTTAGCAGCAGGGACGGATGCGCCGACGGCAAGCAACGTCGTGGTGACCTATACACCAAATGAAGCTGATGTGACTGTTAACGTGACTGACCCACGAACGGGTGAAACCACGGCAAATACCGTTGAGACTTATACTGATGAACCATATACTTTCCCGGGTTTGCTGGATTATGAAGGTTATACACCAAACATCAAACCGGTCACAGGAACGGGGGATGGCTCATCGCATACGATTAATGTGACATACACTGCAAATGCACAGACAGCCACAGTGACGTACGTTGATGATGACAACAATCAACAGAGCTTGGCAGATTTGACGACCACTTTGGCAGGAGCGACCGGAGAAATTGTTACTTCGTACGCTCTTAGCATTCCTAAAGGGTATCAATATGTTGAAAGCAATGCATCCGGTTGCACATTTACTACTGTAGAAAGTAACGGTATGCTCGTATTCGGTCCGGGTAAAGGACAAACTGTTACAATCCATTTGAGTCACGTGCATACTACAGGCAAAACTACAAGTACACGGACAATCACTTACGTAATGCATGGCGGGGATGCGACTAAGGCTCCTGCGCCAGTGGTGCAAACCGTCGACTGGACAACCGACACAGACGCGGTGACCGGATTTAAAAGTTACCAGGCATCTTCCAACTACAAAGAGGCGTCTACACCAGACGTGCCTGGTTACACCGCTGATAAGGATGATGTAGCAACCGAGGATTTAAGCACGAGTAATGGTATGCCAGTAAATTCCAATGTCGTTGTTACGTACCAGCCTAATGAAGCGGACGTGACGGTGACCAATCCGCTAGAACAAACAACTAATTCCTCCACTGTTCAAACTTATACTGATGAACCATATTCATATACTGATATACCTGTTTTTGCTGGTTATACAGCGAACATGACCACTGTTAGCGGTACCGGTGACGGAGAACCACATACGGTTAATGTCACCTACTCGGCTAACTCCCAAACCGCAACCATTAAGTATGTTGATGATGTGACCGGAAAAGAGTTTCCTGATATGGAAACTACGCTCACAGGCGTTACAGGTCAGTCACTCGACCACGCATTGAATATTCCTAGCGGGTATCAGTACGTGAACGCGGATCAGACAGGAACTGCCTTCGGTGCGGTCAAGGACAATAATACCGTTTCATTAAAATTCTCGGCTGACGCAAATCAGACGCTTACTGTGCACTTAACGCACCAGATTCTATACAGCACTTTGACGTCACAGCGGATTATCAATTACGTCATCGATAATCCAACTGGACATCCAACACAAACTGCTCCTCAGACTGTAACTCAGTCTGTACAGTGGGATGTGGTAACTGATGCGGCAACTGGAAGCAGTGTTGCGGTGCCGGAAACAGGATATGCTGCGGTGCGGACTATGCCATTGAATGGATACGCATCTAGTGATATCTCTGCAAATTACTTACACGGGTTAAGTGCGGATAATTTATCTAATTTACAAAATCAAGTTGCTGCCACTAATAGTGTTGAAACGGTGAAATACGAACCGCTAATTAGTAATATCACGGTAGATTACGAAGGGCTAGCCCGTCCTGAACAAACCATCACTGCCATAATGGATGTGCCATTCTCAATTACCGTACCTCAGATTGATGGCTATACTGCGGTGGCATCTGTTGATGGTGTTGGTCAGGCAGAAGATCAGATTTTTACCGTAAGATACACACCACAGAATCTAAATACACAAGTGGTTTATCAGGACGAAACTGGTGAACCAATTGGCGAGGGCATTGAACTCACCGGTCTAACTGGAAACTCAATTCAGCTGGAGGCAATTAAAAGTGGCATTCCAACTGGATATGTTTTGGCGCCTGATTTTGATTTGGACGATAAAAACTATAAATTTGACCCTAATATAAAAGAAATCGTAGTGAAAGTCGCGCATGGTGAAACGACCACAATTGTTCCCACGCAACGTACTATTACCTATGTTCTGAGCGGTGGAGATGCCTCAAAGACTCCTACTCGAGTTGTCCAAACTGAAAATTGGAAGGTGGTAACTGATGCAGTTACTGGGGAATTCAAGTCGGCGACGGTTGCGGAACCCTATCAGGAAGTAATCTCACCTAGTCTGAAAGGTTACAGTTCTAATATGTCGGAGGTGAATGGTGGTGAATCAGTAGCAACAGAGATGCCAATTGATTCAGAAGTGACAGTAAACTACGAACCGATATCAGCGGATGTGACGGTCGAATTTAATGGTCTACCTGCCAATAAGCAACCATCAACATCAGCTACAGTGAACACGATTACCGACACGCCGTTTAGTTACGATGTTCCTAACATTGAAGGCTATACACCATCAATGCCCACAGTGGCGGGTAAAGGTGATGGTGAAGCCCACACCGTTGAGGTAAGCTATACAGCTGATCCGCGAGTGTTAACTGTCGTTTATGTGGATGATCTCACGGATGATGATCAGGTAGCAACGGATCAGGTTAGTGGCAGTACAGACCAGAAGGTCAGCTATGAGGTTAAAGTGCCTGCTAACTATTTGCTGGCAGATAGGCAAAATTCAGTTATCGATTATCAGCTGGCTGCTAACGGTACTAACCAATTGACTGTGCACTTGGTACACGCATTCACTCATAGCACTTTGAAGACGATTGAGACGATTAAATATGTCATGAATGGAGGCGATTTAAGCAAAACACCTGCGGCCACGCAGCAAGTCGCCACATGGAATGTGACGACTGATTCAGTAACAGGAACGAGCGTCGCAACACTGGTGAATGCTTACGCTAAGGTGCAGAGTCCTAGTGTATTGGGTTATACACCTGACCACGAGTCTGTTCCCGGTAGCACGCCGGTAGTGGCGACATACTCATCGGCTGACTCAACGACCAAACCAACTGATACGACGGTAACCGTCACATACACTCCAGACACAGTTAAGCAAACCTTCGTCTACTATGACGACGTCGACGGCCAGGCGCTTCCCGAAGCCGTTAAAAAGGAAGGTACTGCGGACGCCACAGATTCGTTTACAGTAACGCCGCCGGCTGGTTATGAACTGGCAAAAAGTCAGGCGGCTGTGCTGAACTTCACGTACACAGCGACCGACACACCACAGATTATTCATCTAGTGCATGGTCTCAGCCATGGTGAAACGACCACGACACAGACAATCACGTATAAAGTCGGTAATGCCGGGGCAGAAGCACCTGCAGAGAGTCATCAGAGCGTCGTTTGGAAGTACGTGACAGATCGGGTGACAGGAGATACGGTATGGACGCCACAGGGGCAGTATGCACCGGTGACAACACCTGGCGTAGCTGGTTACAAGGCGGTTACTCCTTCTGTGAGTGGAAGCACACTTTTGCCAACAACGGTCGCACCGCAGCCCATTCACTTAATTGTGAACTACAAGCCTACCGCAGCAAAGATGACCATTATCTATGTGGATGCTGTGAGCGGTGACAGTCTTGGTGGCGATATTATCGACGGCGTTACAGGTGAGAGTGGTGTTTACAAGGTTAATATGCCGGCTGGAGTAACAGGCTATCGTTATGCTAAAAATCAACCGATGACGATTAACTGGACGCTGATGGCTAACGAAGATAATGAAATAAAAATTGACCTTCAACATGAAATCAGTCATTCACAAATGCAGACAACGCGTACCATTAATTATGTTCTTCCTGAGGATGCAACAGTTAATACCCCAGATTCCGTCGTGCAGACGATTAACTGGAATGTCGCAACTGATGAGGTGACTGGCGCCACGACCGCCACGGCTCAAAATGTGTATGCTGCAGTCACGAATCCAACCATTACGGGTTACACAACACCACAAGATGCGGTGGCAATGGAATTACCGCAACCGGTAGTTGGAAGTCTGCCTGTCGATTCCGTGGTATTAGTTGCGTATAATGTTGTGCCTACTAACGGTAGTACAACCGAGCCAGGTAATGGCGGGACGACCGAACCAGGTAATGGCGGCACAACTGAACCAGGTAATGGCGGTACAACAGAGCCAGGTAATGGCGGTATAACAGAGCCAGGTAATGGCGGTATAACAGAGCCAGGTAATGGCGGTACAACAGAGCCAGGTAATGGTGGTACGACTGAGCCGGGCAACGGCGGCACGACTGAGCCAGGTAACGGTGGTACGACTGAACCAGGCAATAGCGGTACAATCGAGCCGGGTAATGGTGGTACAACTGAACCAGGTAATGGCGGAACTCACATCTTAGGATCAAGCAACGGTAATTCGTCCACCGAATCTAGTAAGGACGCGAATGGGTCAGGCGTAGATCAGCGGATTCAGCAAGCTTCCGGCAAAACGCAGAACCTTAGTCGTCATTCTCAAGGAGACTATCCACAAACAGGTGACAAAAAACAAGGCTGGCTTTCGGTTCTTGGGGTCGCATTGCTTGGTCTTATGGGCATTGCGGTTCCACGCCGCAAGCGTCATGAATAAGTAGTCATCACCTGATGTTATAACCAAGTAGATAAACGGCCAATCTCGGTTTGAGATTGGCCATTTTTTGTATTTCATACAGACAAGAGCCGATTTAATTGAAAAATTCATAAACATTGGTGATAAAATAATCCAGTAAGCGCAACTTGTGGGGATGAGTTGTGCCATCGCTTTTAGGTGTGTAGCAGAAACGTTGCAGTGGTATAGGTATTATTCCGCGGGCGTGATTAATTCTGATCAATCGCGTCATCAACAGATAATTCGCGTCAAAATTGGGGATTGCTATGAACTTTAACGAGATACTGGTGTCATTCACACTTTCGCTAATTACTAATTTCGTCGTCATGGTGGGGGCCACCTCGTTTTTTTACTGGGTGAACTCGAGCACGGCGACGCCCTTTGTGGTGGCACACCGGCAGGTACTGGCGCTTGTGACCGGTTTTGGCTTTATGGCTTACTTGTTTGCGCAGATGCTGAGTGATGGTTTGTACGAGCATTTGCGGGTCGGTTATCACTGGACTTACCTGAACATGATGATTTTGACCATTTATATCCTGAACATGCAGCTCGGGCTGCGCTGGCAGGCGCTGCTCGATGGCGTTCTGATTGCGGTGTATTACCTCGTTTTCGGCGCGCCTTATAGCATTGTAGGCATCACAGCAGTAGTTGTTGCCGCCGCGGTGCTGTACATTGTCCAGGCGGATTCAGCGCGGTTGATTGCTCAGCGACGCTGGAAGTACGGCTTACTCGATCTGTTTGCGGCGGCCATGCTGGTGATGGAAGCGCAGCTTGGCCGCGCGCAACTCGACAGCTGGTTTTGGGTACGTCAGATTCTGGCACTGTGTTTACTCGCGCCGCTGTGTTTGGAATTTGAAGAGGTCATGCGGCTGACGCGCCAACGCAGCGACCAGTTGGAGAGGTTAGTCAGCACCGATGAATTAACAGGGGTGCAAAATTTTGGCACCTTCAACAAGGAGTTGGCGCGCTGTTACACCGAATACCAGAAGCACGGGACACCGTACTCCGTGTTCGAAGGGGACCTTGATCACTTCAAGCACATCAATGATACTTATGGGCACCCCAGCGGCAATCTGGTGCTCAAGCGGCTGGCGATGGAGCTTGAAGCGTATGCGGACACGATGCCGTTCCCAGCGAAGGCCTTTCGCTTAGGCGGCGAGGAGTTTGCCATTATCGCCCAAAGCGAGCTGAACCATGAACAAGCGACTGAGATTGGGGAACGGTTCCTGAAACTACTCAGTCTGGTCAAGTTTGCCGACGTGGACCCAGATTTGGTCCTCACTTGCTCAATAGGCCAGGCACACGTCCAGCCTGGTGATTACAGCGGCGATGACGTTTATAAGCACGCTGACCGCTATCTTTATGAAGCCAAGCGGGGCGGACGCAATCGGATTAAGGCGCAGGAAGATGGCGTTGAAGCTGGTTAACGCTAAGATGTAACTATGTAAAAATGCTCGCAATCTTGTGATTGCGAGCATTTTTTGAGTTTTCGAATGTCTGATTGCATACGCGTATTCTGGAACGACGTAGATGTACCATTCACGCAAAACGATGATTCTTGCGTAGCAAACTGGCTTCCGTTAGCGCATGCGAAATGCAGCAAGTTGTTTCGGTGCTATACTAATCCTGAACGATAGAAAGAACGTGACATTTTGCACGCACTATTAATTGGAATTTATCTCATTGTTGCTGGCATTGCATCGGGTCTCACGAGCTCAATGGCCGGCATGGGCTCGATCTTCTCATATCCTGTTCTACTCAGTCTGGGTGTACCACCGGTGAGTGCGGACGTCACCAACACGGCGGCGCTGATTTTCACCGGGGTGGGCGCAAGCGTGTCGTCTACCAAGGAGCTGCACGGACACGGCCGCACCATGTGGCAGACGGCGCTCATCAGCTTGGTCGGGGGCATCGTCGGCAGCTTCATCTTGGTGAAGGCGCCAGCGACCTCATTCCAAAAGGTGGTGCCCTTTCTGATTATGCTCGCGGGGATTCTGATGCTGATTACAAGCCACCGCGCGAAGAAAGTGCAGAGCACGCAGCCGGTGACCTTGTCACCACTTATGCGCGGACTACGCGGCATTTGCATCTTTCTAGTGGGTTTGTACATTGGTTACTTCGGGGCGTCTGCAGGTGTCATCTTGCTGGCGGTGCTGGGTATCAGTAACAACTTGCCTTTTGCGGTGAACAACGCGATGAAGAATTTCTCCTCGCTGCTGACCAATATTTTCTCGCTGTTCATCTACGCTTTCACCACTAAAGTGTACTGGGCGCTGGTTGTGCCGCTGGGCGTTGGCTTTTTCATTGGCGGGTATATCGGCCCCGTCTTCATTCGCCGCATCCCGGCCGCGCTGATTCGCAACGTGATTGCGGCGGGCGCGTTTATACTGGCTGGCTACTTGTTCTACACTGCATATTTTGCTTAAAACCGTTCCTATTGGGCGTCGGCATGGTCAAAATGCCGGCGCCTCTTTGTATCTCAATGATAAGGAATGTTCGGCAGGTACGCTGCACGTTATAATAGGCTCACAAGCGGTGGCTGGTGGCCACCAACGACAAGGAGCAAGTGACATGCTAAAAACGCAGACTTTGTGGAATGATCAGCAGTGGGTGGCGGGTTTCGCTCCGCGCCCAGAAGACTATGAACAGCTGGCGAAGCAATACCAGATTCCGGCGCGCTTCATCAAACGGATTCGGGACAAGAAGGGGCGGGCACGTTTTGACTATGACTTTGAAAGTCAGTGCAGTTTGTTCATTTTCAAGGTCGTTGCCGCCCGTAGTGGTGCGGGTCAGGAAAAGGCACGCACAACGCCCTTAATCGTCCTCGTGAGCGGCAACACGATTATCACGCTTGTTCAGAACAACCAAGAAGCCGTGCAAAAGCAGGTGGCGGCGGTCACGAACGACGGCCTGCCCAACATGGTGGCACACCCGAGTCTCATCATGCTGGGGATGTACCTGCTATTTGACTTTAACGAGCGTTATTTTGATTACATCAACGATTTGGACAACCTGCGTCAGAAACTTGAAAAGTACAAAAATAGCCCGAGCAATGACCAGATTGTGCGCCTATCCGAGCTGAGCAAAAGTTTCGTGTATCTACGTGCGGCCGTGAGCGGTAATCTTGTCGCCGTCCGGCAACTGCAGGCGTTTGCCGACGATGGGGATGCGCAGCCGCTTTTGTCCAAGAAGGAAGACTACTGGCTGCGCAATTTGCAAACGGAACTGGAACAAGCGCGCGATTTGGCGCAGGTCAATGGCGAGATTGTGCAACAGGTGACTGATGCCTACGCTAATTTGCTCGACAAGAATCTGAACACCACCATGTGGGTGATGACGATTTGGTCGCTGGCGCTGGCGATTCCGCCGATTATCTCTGGGTTCTACGGCATGAACGTTAAATTGCCAATCATTGGTGGTTGGTTCGACTGGCCATTCACCATCCTCCTGTCGCTGGTGCCGGCGGTGGTTCTGATTCTCGGATTGCGGCGGCGCCGCAACTTGACGGGCAAGGATGCTTAGTTGATGCAGAAGAGGACTTTCGTCTGGGCAAAATTCGTTAATGGCAGAAATAAATACAGCCTAATTTGCTTCTGCTCACCTTTATTGATGAGGAACTAATCATGAATGAAGATAAAGGACATAAGAAAAATACGGATAAAAAGGGCGCGCGGTTAGCAAAAAACAGGGCGACTCGAGATGACACCCGGCTTCTCGCCGAAATTCAACAACTATATATCGAGTTTGCCGACTCAATGCGGTATTTGCGTCATAAATAGATCTTTGTGCGGCCGAGTGGTGCCCGACAATCGCGGTGGTGTCTGCTATTTAGACGAACCGCGGCTTTTTGGTACGACACAACGATAATATCCGGTGTAAATACGAGTGATGTTCAATGAATCGAATTATTATCAGGAGTAGAAAAACCCTGGGATTATGAATTAAAGTGGTTTCCCAGGAACAAACGTTTTTGTTTACGCTTGGTAAAAGCTGATTATATGACTTTTTTGTTGGGCCGAAACACCAAATTACGAACAAATAAACTCTTGCGCTTTTCTGAAAATGCGCGTAACTTGTTAGTTAACGTTATTCAAAAAGGAGCGCATCATGGATCAGTATTTTCAGCTTGAGGCGAACCACACCACGCGCGGGCGTGAGGTGGTCGCTGGTTTAACGACTTTCTTTGCCATGTCCTACATTTTGTTCGTTGCTCCCCAGACGCTGGCAATAACGGGGATGCCGTCGCAAGCGGTGTTCCTCGCCACCATTATCGCGAGTGCCACTGGGACGCTGATTATGGGCCTGTTCGCGAACGTGCCGTACGCGCTCGCCCCCGGCCTGGGTCTGAATGCCTTCTTCACTTACACCGTTGTTGCCGCATTGGGCTTCAGCTGGCAAGAGGCGCTGGCACTCGTGTTCCTTTGCGGGTGCATCAACATCCTGATCACGGTGACTAAGGTGCGGAAACTCATCATCACCGCCATCCCCGAAGTGATGCAACACGCCATTGGGGGCGGGATTGGGGTCTTCGTGGCCTACATCGGACTCAAGAACGCCGGCTTCCTGCAGTTTACGACGGACGCCTCCAGCATCCTGAGCATTAATGGTGGTTCCGCGGCGGCACATACCTTCAAGCACGGCGTTGAATCCGTTGTTTCCGGCGGCGGTATTACACCAGCGCTGGTCAACTTCACACAGCCTGGGGCCATCGTGGCCTTGATTGGTCTGCTGCTGATGGCGGTCCTGGTGGTTAAGAAAGTCCCTGGTGCTGTCCTGATTGGGATTGTGGGCACCACGCTCATCGGAATTCCTTTTGGTGTGACCGATCTGCATATTTCTGCCGCCAATTCATTCAGCCACGCGGTGGGGCAACTCGGCACGACTTTCGGTGCCGCGTTCTCCAGTAAGGGCTTCGGCAGTCTGTTCACCGATCCGCACCACATCTTGCTGTCCGTCATGACGATTTTTGCCTTCAGCTTCTCGGACATCTTCGACACGCTGGGCACATTCATCGGTACGGGGCGCCGCACCGGCATCTTTACTTCCGAAGACATGCAGTCGATGGAAAAGGGCAAGGGTTTCTCCTCCAAAATGGACAAGGCACTCTTCGCTGACGCCATTGCGACCGGTGTGGGTTCCATCTTCGGGACCAGTAACATCACCGTCTTTGTTGAATCCGCAACTGGGATTGGTGCTGGTGGTCGCACCGGTTTGACTGCGGTTGTGGTTGCGGGGTGTTTCCTGATTTCCTCGCTGCTATCACCGATTATCGCCATTGTGCCTAGTGAGGCCGTTGCCCCCGCGCTGATTATGGTCGGGGTCATGATGATGTCCAGCTTCAAGGAAATCAACTGGAGCGATTTGGCCGAGGCGATTCCCGCGTTCATGGCGTCCATCGTCATGGGACTGGTTTACAACATTTCCTATGGGATTGCGGCCGGGTTCATCTTCTACTGCCTGATCAAACTGGTCACTGGGAAGGCTAAGGACGTGCACCCAGTACTATGGGTGGTCACGGCCGGCTTCATTCTCGACTTTGTCTTCATGAGTTTGCTGTAGGACTGAATTGAACATGCAAAATGCCTGGCTAGCCAGGCATTTTTTGTGTTGCCAGGGTTTATATTAAGGATTAAAGTTTAGTTGTTTCTTAACATTTAAAAGACTGGGATGGGAGAAGATAATAAATGAAAAAAATTGTTCTGGGGGGAACTATACTGGCAATTGGCTTGATGCTTACTGGTTGTGGAAATTCATACAGTAGTAATGATCGCGCCGAAATTCTATCACTCAAGACAGAAGTAAAAAAACTTAAACGGGAAAATGCAAAGCTTAAGGCTTCTGAATCTGCGAACACTGATGAAGGTTCAAATGATAGTGCTTCTACGCAGACTTCCAATGAAAGTGATTCCGAGTTAAGCTTCGGACAGTCTGCACCTTTATCAGATTCTAGCGGAGTGAATTTTGACATGGAGGTCATGTCAGCCCAAGTAATCACTGACAAAAACGAAGGACTCATTGCTGATTTGGCAGCCAACTATAGTGAATTGCACAAGTTCGAAATCATTACGTACAAGGTTACTGCGCTGGCGGATGGATTTGATCCGGAGTCTGCTGATGGATCTAACCTTACTTTTTTGGACTCAGAAGGCTCACGGGGGACTGTCTCTGGAAATCGTGACAGCACTGGAGAAGGTACGTTGAACAAAGGTGAATCAGCTACGCTTCGCATTGGCGTGGGATTTGAAGCAACCGGTAGTAAGGTGTCAGTTCGAGCAGCGAACGTTACTTGGACCGGCGACGCAAAGTGATTTAATTGGTTTTGAAAAAAGCTCAACAGAGTATTCGTGTGAGAATACTCCATTGAGCTTTTTTCTGTTGGTTTAGTTTTCCGCCGTTGGGCTACTGAAGTCATCCAGCGTGGTGGTGAACAAGCGCAGCCGGTCCGCGTAGGACGGCTGGTCATTGTTCTCTTTAATGGTGGTTTTTAATTGCGCCAAGTTGTCGGTGATGATGCCATCCACTTCATAGAAGAGCATTTTGTTCATGTCGTCCGTCGTATTGACCGTCCAGGCGAGCACCTTCTGGTGGTGCTGGTGGGCGCTATCAATCAGACTATCATCCATGGTGGATTCCTCAACGGTGTAGGCGCTCATGTTCGTCTGCGGCGTAATCAGACTGTAGGGGATGATGAAACTGCGCTTCACCCGTGGAGCATCCTTGTGCAGTTGCGTCAAGGTTTTGTAGCTTAGGGAGTGTACCCAGGAACCATCAGCAGCAAGGCGTTCAGAATAACGCCTTGCAAAACGCTGGACCATATCAGCGGAGTCGGCACTGGTTGGCTTGAGTTCCACGAGGAGTTTCTGTTTGTGCTGTTCAGCAACCCGCAAGTAGTCATCGAAGCTCGCAACCTGGGCATGGTGACCATTTTCACGGGCTGTTAGTGCCGTCAGCTGCTTCAAGGTCAGTTCTCGTGGCGTTTTATCCACACCGGTGAGCGCCTTGAGGTTACTATCGTGCATCACCACAAACTGCTTGTCCTTGGTTTCGTGCAGGTCCATTTCAACGTAATCGGGGTGTTCGCGACTCGTCTTCACCAGAGCAGGAATCGTGTTCTGCACCCCGTTACCGTTGTCGACCCCGCGGTGCGAAATCGTTAGGGGGTTACTGTTAAGCGCGCCGAACATGTAAGCACCGCCAAAGGTCGCAATGAGCAGGAGAGCGATCAGGCCAATAAAGCCCACGGCCACACGGCGCAGCCAGTGGTGCCGTGGCCGACTATCGGCGACAAAACCCTGGTGGGCCTGAACGTTGTCGGGAGCGGCCAGGAAAAGCAAGTAGGCCGTGCTACTCATGCCCCAAAGGAACATTTTGCCGATGAGGAAAACGCTCATGGTGATGACGGCGCTGACTCCGGCGAAACTGTAATGATCGGCGAGCGTCTGCACGCCGATCCACAACTGTGCCCAAATGATGGCCAGCAGTCCGCAGACGGCGCTGACGACGATAGCGCGCCAGGCGTAGTACCAGAAATGACCGCGTGTTTCCGCCCAACTTTTGCGTGCCGCGATGTGCAGCTGCGTGTCGTTCAGGATGGTGTTGGGCAGCACCCGCAACCAGCGGATTCCCAGATAGGCCATTAAGAGGTAGAAGCAGAAAACGGCGACTGCCAGTAGCGGCTTAGTCTGCAGCCAGTCCATGATGAAGGTCGGAATTTGCACCTTAGTGAGCAGACTACTGCCGACCACGCCTTCCGCAAAGGGCACGATGAGCAGGGCGTAAGCGGTGAAGAAAAGAAACCCGCTAATCCGCAAGTGCCGCAGATCCCGGACGCCTTCCAGCATCACCGCACGGAAACTTTTGCTGGCGCGGCTGCGGATGTTCTCAACGCCGCCCAGTAACCAGGCGAATTGCAGGTATACGAATGCCAGTAGCAAAATGAGCAGGACAAATAACGCCAGTAGCACCAGTGGCTTACTGCGGGCCACCGCGGCAATATTGTCATAGGCGACGTAGGGGACTTGTCCATAGGTCAAAATCAGACTGGCTAACCAGCGCAGAACGGGCAGAAATACCAGGTCGGTAATCCCAGTGACCACTGCCGCTAGCAGTAAGTAACTGCCCCATCTGCGGGTGAATTCGCGCAGAACTTGCGCGGTGTAACTGAAAGCGTTCATCTTCTCTTCCTCCGCTAGTTATCATAACATTCGGCCTGCTGCTGCGCCTCAGTCTTTTGGCGGTAATTAGTGGCGCGTGCAGATAAGATGATATTGTTGTCGGTAACCGTTTTCAGGAAATGTCAATGGGCGTATGAATTAACTCCGCAAAATGACAAGTCAAGCTGACAGACCAGATAAACACCTACTGCTTCGACAGTATGAATCGTCAATGTTCGTTGACTGCCGTAGCTTGAGGCGATGCGCGCACGGATGTGCCCACCTGTAAGTTTGACTTTACAAGTTCACAGCGTATAATTTTCTGTAAAGATATGATTGAGTAATCACTCAAAGACCACCGAGAGGAGATGCTACTCATGGCGACGACACGAGTCCGCTATTATCAAGCGGAGACGGATGATTTTACATTCAGCGCGGCCCAGAACACGCAGTTACCGCCTGACTATTCATGGCGAGCGAAACCGGCAGTGCCCACACGAATTGTCAGGACGCTGGCGCGGACCATTGGCGGCTGGTACTGCCGACTGGTCTTACACCAGCGGGTTGTGGGCGCAGCCAAACTGCACGCGCTGCCGACGGGGGCCTTCGTTTACGCTAACCATACGCAACCGGTCGGGGATGCGTTCACGCCCTTGGTTGCCGGCCGCGGCCGTAAGGTACGGGTGATGGCGGCGCCGGCGAATCGCGGGGTGCCGGTGATTGGCCCGGTATTGGAATACGGGGGCGGGCTGCTCGTCCCCAGCAGTTTGCATCAGTTGGGCCGATTTGAGCGCGCCGTGCGCAGTGCAGTGGCGGCGGGGGCGCTCGTGACGGTGTATCCGGAGGCCCATGTATGGCCTTACGCGACACTGATCCGGCATTTTGTGCGTGGCAGTATGCACTATCCGGTGGCGACCGGCAGCCCGGTGTACACCGCGACGCGGACTTATCAGCGGCGGGCGGGCCGCAAAAAACCTGCCCAGACGGTTTACATCGACGGGCCATTTTGGCCGGACACGACCGTCAGCAAAAAAGAAGCGCAGCGTGAACTCACGCTGCAAGTGCGCGCGACCATGCAGTGGCGGGCCGCGCAGAGCAACAACTGTCAGTATTACGAATACAGACAGCGAGACGCTCAGAATTAGGAGGTAACAAAATGAACTTACTCTATTGTGGGGACAAGAAAATGGCAGATGGTCTGCTGATTAGCGCATTGAGCATTGCGCGGCAGACCCGGGAACCACTACACGTATACGTTTTGAGTGCGCAGCTAGCGGGCTACAAGGCACTGGCGGAAGCGGATTTGACAACAGTGCGTGCCGCGCTCACGGCGGAAGACGCACTGAGCACGGTGCAATTATTCGACATCACGAACTTATTCATGGCGCAACCACCACGCGCCAACATGGACACGATTTTTACGCCATACTGCATGTTGCGGCTCTACGCTGATCTCGTCCCCGAACTGCCGGACCGACTGCTTTACCTGGATACAGACGTTATTAGTAACGCCAGTCCGCGCGCCTTTTACCGTCAGAATCTGACCGACAAGGAAGTCGTCGGCGTACTCGATTACTACGGCCGCTGGTTCTTTCACAGTCAGTGGCGAGTGGCAGACTACGTGAACTCGGGGGTACTACTGCTCAACTTGGGCCTGATTCGGCAAGATGGCTTGTTCGCCCGTTGCCGGCAGATGTGTGTGGACACCAAGATGTTCATGCCTGACCAGTCGGCATTGAACAAGCTGGCAACGCGCAAAAGCATCGCGCCGCGTCGTTACAACGAGCAACGCCGTTTGCACCGCAACACCGTTTTCCAACACTTCACCACTAGCTTCCGCTTGTTCCCATGGGTGCACACGCTCACGGTTAAGCCGTGGGAGGTGGACCGGGTGCACGATGAACTGCACCTGCATGAATACGATGAACTGCTGGGCGAGTACACACGGCTGAAGCAGACAAACTGAGGAGGGGCGCAGACTGAGTTGCGCTCACCTGGGCAGCTCCCTACTGCACAAGACTGAAACAACCAAAATCCTAAAAGCAGGATTTCGCTGTTAACCGCCTTGTGCTCCGGAGTCTAAGCGCCCAGGTTCGCAGCCTATAGAGTCGCGCTCACCTGGGCAGACGTCTACTGCACAAGACTAAAACAGCCAAAATCCTAAGTACGGGATTTTTGCTGTTTCAGCCTTATGCTTCGACGTCTAAACGCCCAGGTTCGCAGCCTATAGAGTCGCGCTCACCTGGGCAGACGTCTACTGCACAAGACTAAAACAGCCAAAATCCTAAGTACGGGATTTTTGCTGTTTCAGCCTTATGCTTCGACGTCTAAACGCCCAGGTTCGCAGCCTATAGAGTCGCGCTCACCTGGGCAGACGTCTACTGCACAAGACTAAAACAGCCAAAATCCTAAGTGCGGGATTTTTGCTGTTTCAGCCTTGTGCTCCGACGTCTAAACGCCCAGGTTCGCAGCCTACAGAGAGGACAACATTTATTATGACTGAACCAATTTTTTACGCTGTTGATGATGCCTATGTGCCCGCACTCGCGGTTTCCATTCAGTCGCTCATTGCACACACGACGCCTGATAAACAGTATGCCATCGTGATTTTGAATCGCGGCTTGCACTTTGAAAATGAAGCTCGCCTGCGCAGCATGGCGACCGCGAATGTCTCCATCGAACTCGTACCCATGGCACAGCAAATTGCCGCCTGCTTGACGGACACAGGCAACAAACTGCGCGCGGATTACTTTACCCTAACAATTTATTACCGCCTGTTCATCGCGGAGATGTTCCCGCAGTACGACAAGGCACTTTATCTGGATGCTGACACTTTGCTGCGCGGCGACGTTGCGGACTTACTTGCAACCGATGTGCAGGGTAAATTGATGGCTGCGGCCGTGGACCCGCTCATTGCCAATGATCCGCTACTCGCGCGTTATGCAGAACACAGCGTGGGCGTGCCGGCAGCTGATTACGTTAATTCTGGCGTGCTCGTGATGAATCTCAAAGCGATGCGTGACCTGGATTTTGCCAGTCACTTCACATCCCTACTCCAGATTTACAAGTTCAAGAGCATCGCGCCTGACCAGGATTACATCAACGCCATCGCCCATGACCGCTTGGTGCACATCACGTCCGAATGGAACATGCAAGAAGAGACGCCCGATGGGGATGCCAAGTTGGTACACTACAACCTCTTTAAGAAGCCTTGGCATTATCGGGACGTACCTTACGCTGACGAATTCTGGCAGCACGCCGCGCAGACACCTTTTAGTGACCAACTCCGCGGACAACTGGCGGCTTATAGCGCCGTGGATGTGGCGGCTGACGAAACACATATGACGCAGATGGTGGCGCACGCTGGGGACATCACCGATGATGCGGGCAGTTTTGGCGTCATTCAGCGCACGCAAAAGGCGGTGCGGCTATGACACCGGCAGACCGCTTGCTGCAGGCTGATCACCGGGCTGCGGTGCACAACATTGCGTTGGCTGCTGCGGCTGGCACCTTCAACGTGAAAGTGGAGGCGGGCGATCCGCAGCTGAGTGGGGATGCGCAAAAGGCACTGCTCACGCAGTATGCCAGCCGTCGCGCTGGCCTCACCTTTCGTTCGCAGAGTCTCAGCGCACGCGAGCTTATGAACGTGGCGGGCCGCGTGGTGACGCGGGACGTGCGGATTAGTGGGCAAGCGCGTCTGGCCAGCATTCCAGGTGGCGCTATTGTGACGTCCAACCACTTCTCGCCACTGGAGAATCTCTTCGTACGGCGCACGGTTGCCGGCCACCGTTTGCGGATTGTGAGTCAGCTGACGAATTTTGCCATGACCGGCTTCACCGGCTACTTCATGCGCTATGGGGACACTATTCCGGTGAGTGGTGATCGTGAGTGGTTTGGCCGCCAGTTTCCGGGAATTCTGCAGGACGCGCTGGATGCGCGCCAGTGGGTGCTGATTTATCCGGAGCAAGAGATGTGGTTTAATTACCGGAAACCGCGGCCCTTGCAGCGGGGCGCCTACTACTACGCTGCCCGCTTCGGGGTGCCGGTGGTGTCGCTGTTTGTGAGTATGTATGACACTGGCCGACCGGTTAGTGCGGACTTTAACGCGGTGCGTTATGCCGTTGAGGTGTTGCCCGTGCTGTGGCCGAAACCAGAGCTGGATGTGCGAGCGGCCAGCAAGGATTTGCAGCGGCGCGACACCGTGCAGAAGGCGGCCGCGTACGCGCGGGCGTATGGGCATGAACCTGTGCCCGAATTTTCGCCACGCGATATTGCCGGTTGGCGGCATGACTGGTGCTAGGCTTGCTTTTCGCTCGGTAATCGCTTACTTTTGAGAGCGGGAGTTAGTGAATGGGGTGTGATGAGTTGGATGAGAGTTTCGATGTTCTGGATCAAAATAGTGTCTTTGATGGTTACACGGATAAACAGCGCCGGATTCTGAGTGCTGCAATCGATGTGTTTGCGGAAAAAGGCTACGCCAATAGTAGTACGCACGAAATTGCCAAGCGGGCGGGGGCAGCTGAGGGTAATATCTTCAGCAAGTTTGGCAATAAGCAGGGCCTGCTGAGTGCGATTATTAACCCCGTCGTGCAGTTCGTCTTTCCGGCGATGGTGCGCGAGTTCGCCAGCACGCAGCTGACTCGGGAATACGCGAGTCTGCACAGCTTTATCAGTTCGATTATCATGAACCGCATGGTGCTCCTGCGTGTGAACACGAATGCCAAGGTGCTCAAAATTTTCCTGTCCGAGCTGGTTTACAGCGAAAACGTGCGGGAGCAGGTAATCGCGAACGTGCCGAGTCAATACTGGCAGGTGATGGACGCGGAACTGGATAACCTTAAGCAGCGCGGGCTGATGGTCAATTGGGATAATCACGAAATTATGCGCCTGCTGCTGATTATGGCTGGGGGGACACTCGGCAGCGTGCTGCTCTTCAAACAGGAGCTGACCGGTGATGCCGCCCAGCACCTGATTGAGGCGATTACCAAGGCGTTAACACCGTGACTGCTGATTAAACTGAAGTTCAAAAGGCTCTCGGAATTGCCCAACTATAAATGCTGGGTATTCCGGGAGCCTTTTTGAAGTTGAAAGATGGATAATTAGCATGACAGTGGCGAAATTCATATAATAATTGCAAATATACACTTACAATGTTACTGATAATAAGAATATTGGTGAATTATAAATAACATAATACTTATCGGGTTTTCGGAAATGGTGCCGTTTGCTAAACGAACATGACGCCCGTTGCGAGTTCGTTCGGGGTATGCTTATTCTATCAACAGGGGCAGCAGCGCCTGCCTGAAGGGTGGTGTACTTAATGGAGATTTCTCTGCATAACGTTGAGTCTGTATTGCGGGCAACCAAGGAACCATTATCCGCAAGCGAGATTCTGAGCTTTTTGGGCAAAGAGGCGACGAAAGAGAACTCGTTTATTCTCGACAGTCTCTGTAAGTATTCTGTGAATGTCAACCACCGTTACCGCGTGACGGCAAACGGAATCAGCAGTGTGTACGAATACCACGTTGATTTGGCAAACGCAAAGCAAGCTGTGCAATTATAATTGTGCGTGGGTCCGAGGAGTAAGAACCCAGTAATAAAAAGTGGGGCTGTGCCAAAAGGCGGTTAGCTCCCAATATACAAGCAGGCTCCGGCCGGAATCCCGAACTTAGGATTCTGGCCGGAGCCTGCTTGTATGTTAGGGAGTTGCCTTTTGGCGCGCGACCACAGTGTAATGTTCGTGCGCTAAAGACTTTTGTCACAGTCCCCGCTTTTTACGTTCAATTATGCTTGCGGTGCAGTCGCGGCAGACTTCTGATCGGCAATCGTCATTATCCGGCGCATCAGCGCGGGCATCTCGTTAATGTCGTGCTCGGGGTTCCAGTAAAGGACGTGTTCGCGCGCGGCGTTGGAACGCAGCCGCTCGGCAGTCGTGAAGTCACCCGTCATTTCTGCAATCATCGGGTCGATGCTGGTCGAAGCGGTGATGATAATGTCCGCTTCGCTCTGCGAACTGTCGGGCAAAAGGCTAATGACGCCAGTCGTGGTCAGCAGATTCATCAAGTCCACGATGTCTGAATCAAGGAATTCGAGTTCCAGACGTACCAGCACTTGCGGCCGGGGGGCGTATTCGTTGAGCACCGGCAGCATCACCGTGAGCAGTGTGCGCGCAATCTCCGGCAGGAAGCGACTAAAGACATGTGTCGGTTCACGGGTGGGGATGGTGCGGATGTAGTCACTGATGACGTCCGTCAACTTCTGCCGGGAACGCAAGGCCTCTTCATCCGCACTTTCAATGCGGTTAACCGTGGTGAAACGCCCACCCACAATGTAGTAGGTGTAAACGACCCGGTAGAGGTTGGTAATGACTGTTTGGTTGGCATTCAGGTAGGCACGCGCCAGTGGTGTCATCTGCGCTTGGACTGCCTTGATGACGCCTTGTACCAGCTGGGTGACGGGAGTGCTCCGGTCCTCAAAGAACTTGCGGACGTACTGTTGAAGTTTCGTGTCCTGAGCTGAATAGTTGAGTCGCGAGACTGAATTGAAAATCACGTACTTGGATTCGGCATTCAGTTGGTGCGGCGCTAACTTCGGGAAGTTCTCGCTGTTGAAGATCGGAATTTCCGGAATTTTGTCCGTATGCATCACGTTAAACGCACTGCTCGGGGTGAAGAAGTGGCGGCAGTTAATGCGCATGACCTGCAGGCCCAAAACAATGCGCTCGCGGCTGGTCACGAATGCAGTTTGCTGAAAATGTTGCCACTCACGCCATTGGTGGAGCGCTTCACACATGCTGGTGATTTTGGCCTCAGACACGCCGCGCAGGGGCCAAGTCTTGCCGTTGTACAGATCAGTGTAAATCGACTCCAAGAAGATGCGAATTGAGAGCTCGTTGCCGGTAAGCGTCCAGTTGCGAATGTCTAGGACTACGCCCTGGCTGACTAGGTATTCCCGGAAGGGTTCAATCTTGCGGCGCATGGTGGAGACGCTCACGCCTTGTTTCTTGGCGAATTCAGCCATGTTGAGCGTCTCGCCCTGGAAAATTTGGTCGTAAAACTCGAAGGTGGCGGACTCGCAGAGCAGGTAGTAACGGTAATCCTCGGTCGCAATGCCGACGGAGACACGCGAAAGTCGGTCGCAGCAGCCGCCGCATCGTTGCCGAGTTGTGTCTGCATCGCCTGCAGGTCACTAATCATCGACTCAGTGGCATGTTGCGCTTTGGAATAGGAACTATTCATCGCTTTAGCAATCTGGGCGACAGTGATGGATTGCGTGCTGCGTTCGTTCAGGTACTTGAACACGTTGTATTTGGTTGCCGTGGTGCCTTCCAGAAAGAAACGTTCGTACATCTTCTCACCTCCTGCTGACGAATAAGACAGGTATGAGCCAGCCGCCGGTTATTTTGGTGACGTGGTTCGACTAACACTTTCACTCTTAATAGTAATTGTAGCATTCCTGTGTGTGCGTTCAATTTCGAAAAGATCTGTTGATTATTTATCTTGTTAACTTAAGTTCCATTTAATCATAGCAATAAGTTTGCATACTCGCAACAAAAAGTGTGCGCAAAAGGACTCAACGACGCAGAATTTGCCCAATTACGGGCGATTAGCCAACTTTTCAATCTCCAATCGCTTTTTATTAATTAAACGATTAGATTTGCATATTACTGTTATGCTGGAATCTTCCTTGCTAGTCACGCTGAATCTAGCGTCGTTTCTGTTATTGCCAAACTGCCGGGAGTGGTGTTTTTATATTGGTGGTCGAGCATATGCAGTGTCTGCTGCAGCGTTGCGTTTATAGACAAACACAGACCCCACCGCACAAAAATCGTGTGGTGGGGTCTGCATTCGTTTACTTAGCAGCGTCAGTGCCACTGATGACAATCTGGTCATCAACCAGGTCAGCCTGCAACTGCTTGTCGTCCAGGTGATCCAGGTAGTAGTCGGTCACCTTGTCGCGGATGTTGCGTTCGATGACCCGACGCAATGGCCGTGCGCCCATGGCTTCGTCGTAACCCTGCTCAATGAGCCATGCCTTGGCGTCGCTGGAGACCGTCAGGCTAATGTCTTTCTTTGCAAGGGTGCGGTTAACGTCCGTGAGCATCAGGTCAACAATTTTGCCCAAATCATCCTTGGTCAGGTGGCTGAATTCCACAATACCGTTGAAACGGTTGAGGAATTCGGGACGGAAGAATGGGGCCAAGCGGGTCATGAGATCGAGGTCCTTATCTTCCTTGCCAGTGATGGCTTCGTTGCCGAAACCAGCGTTACTGGTGGCGATGACGACCGTGTTCTTGAAGTCGACCACGTTGCCCTGGCCATCAGTCAGACGGCCATCGTCCAGAACCTGGAGCAGGAGTGTGAGGACCTGCGGGTCGGCCTTTTCGATTTCATCCAGCAGGACGATGGAGTACGGGTTGCGGCGAACTTGTTCCGTCAGCGTGTTACTGTTGTCGTCGTAGCCCACGTAGCCGGCGGTGGTCCCAATGAGCTTGGAAACCGCGGTGCGGTCGGAGTATTCAGACATGTCCAGCCGGATGATGGAATCCTTGTTGCCAAACAGGTCGAGGGCGAGCTGCTTAGCCAGTTCGGTCTTCCCGACCCCAGTTGGCCCGACAAAGAGGAAGCTCCCGATTGGGCGACTGCCTTCGTCAAAGCCGGCCCGGTTGCGGCGGATGGCCCGAGCGACCATTTCGACCGCTTCATCCTGGCCAATAACCTTGCCCTTCAGTCGGTCGGCGATGCCCTTTAAGTGCTCGATGTCAGACGCCCCCATCTGGGCAACCGGAATCCCGGTCAAGCGTTCAACGGCCTGCGCAACGTCGTCCTTAGTGGCAACGACGATTTCCTGCTTGTCGTCAGCGCTCTTGAGCTGAGTTTGCACGTCATCGAGCTGCTTCTTAAGTGTCGCGGCCTTTTCAAAATCTTCGGCTTTAGCAGCTTCGTCCTTAGCCTTGCTCAATTCGCTGGCCTTTTGTTCAAGGGCGGCGCGGTCGTGAGCGGGGTGCTTAGCGGCTAAGTGGGCGGCGGTCATGTCCAGCAGGTCGATGGCCTTGTCGGGCAGACTGCGCTGCGGAATGTACTGGGTGGAGTAGTCGACAGCGGCGTGCAAAACGTCATCTGGCAACTGCACGTTGTGGTGCTTTTCGTAAAGCCCCTTGATGCCCTGGAGAATTTTGAACGTGTCCTCTGGGCTGGGTTCGTTGATGGTAACGTCGTTGAAGCGGCGGGCGAGGGCGGCGTTCTTCATGATGGTGTTGCGGTATTCATCCTGGGTGGTGGCACCGATGACGGTGAGTTCACCACGGGAAAGGGCAGGCTTGATGATGTCAGCCAGGCCCTTGCTGCCGTCTTCACCACCAGCGGCACCAGCGCCGAGTATCTGGTGGATCTCATCGAAGAACAGAATGACGTTGCCAGCCGCCTTTACTTCCTTGACCAGGTTCTGGATGTTCTGTTCGAAAGAACCCCGGTACTGGGTACCGGCTTCCAGGTTGGCGAGGTCGATGGAGTAAATCTGCTTGCCGCGGATGGCTTCCGGAACATCGCCAGCGACAATTGCCTGCGCGAGTCCTTCGACCACCGCGGTCTTCCCAACCCCGGCGTCCCCGACGAGGATGGGGTTGTTCTTGGTCCGCCGACTGAGAATCTCGGCGGTTTCCTGGATTTCCTTATCGCGACCAATCACGGGGTCGAGCATCCCGGCTTCAGCTTCAGCCGTCAAATTACGGCCGAGCTTCTCGAGAATACCGCCTTTCTTGACTGCAGCGTTCTCGCCGTTGTCGACGGGAATCTCCTTGCCACCATCTGCGGGCAACTTGCCGGTTGCCCGGTACTGGGCGAATTCATCGGCAGTCAGTTCGTGGCCGTTCACGACGTAGCGGGCACTTTCACCGCTACCCATGTGCTGCATCATCGCGTTCAGAAAATCATCCATATCATTGTTAAAAAACGAGTCGTTGTAACTTGCCATTGCGTTATCCTCCTATTTTGCCGGGGCTGTGACAAAAGGCGAAGCGTCTTTGTCAAAATTATCCCCGTTGATTGCGTAAAGAAAGGGCACCGTCATTCGACGCCGCCTCATCCCAACTCATGTTCGGATGCCTTGGTTCTGTGCACCTCTTGTTTACATAATACATTATGCCACATTCTTAGCACTCCTGCAATGGGAGTGCTAAAATATTTGCAATTATTTTTGCAAAAATGTACCAAATGCCTTTACACGGGCGTTTGGTAAGTCAAAAAAATCATCCAAATTTCGCGAATCTTACAGAACGTGAATGATTTCAAACAAATTGTGCAAACAAAATTGTACTTTTTTGTCAAAACGAGCCGTTCCCACAGGACACGGGTGTGTTAATCCGGCTGCCTGCAATCGTCCGTCCTGTGATGCAGATAATGGTAGATCTGTGTGCACAACTTGAACACCTGCCGCAGGTTACTGTGGATTAATATCAAGAATTTAGTAAAGCGCATTCACCTACTAAATATTAGTGCTGTTTTTTAACTCAATTGATGAATACGCCCAAGCCGCATCCCCATGCTCTTTATGCACATGGCAACATTATCTAGTTAGTTGTTCGCCTTTTACCCACTATATATAGTGGTGAACTCGGGCTATAATACTAAAAGAGCTAAGAAGGGACGGGAATTGTGATGGATGCAGTGGCAGAAAAAACGGTGATTGAAAAACGTGGGGGCAACCAGGAGCCGTTCAGCACGGTGAAGCTGCGCATGAGTGCTAGCGCTGCTTTGCGTGCCAGCGGGTTAGCTGACGATGTGGACTACACGGACCTGCTGACGGCAGGGACCGAGTGCCATAGCAGCGAGGAACTGGCCCAGTTAACAGAGGACTGGCTGGCCAGCCAGTCCGCAAAAGCTGCTGCCACCTACCACGAATTCCGGCAAAAGGCGATTGCAAAGCGCGCCGCCGATAAGGACCTGAACGTGGCCTTGGGTAAGCTTTTGCACAAGGATTCCACCGTGGTGAACGAGAACGCGAACAAGGATAGTGACGTGTTTAACACCCAACGTGACCTCACGGCAGGCACGATTGCGCGGGCCACGGGGCTCAAGATGCTACCACCAGCCGTTGCCAATGCCCACATTAAGGGGGACATTCACTGGCACGATCTGGATTATCAACCATACAGTCCCATGACCAACTGTTGCTTGATTGACTTCAAGGGCATGATGGCCAATGGTTTCAAGATTGGTAATGCCAGCATGGGGACCCCGCAGTCGATTCAGACCGCGGTGCTGCAAATGGTGCAGATCATCGCCAGTGTGGCCTCCAGCCAGTATGGCGGCTGCTCCTCCGACCGCACGGATGAGGTGCTCGCCCCGTACGCCATGAAGAATTACGAGCGGCACTTGGCCGATGCGCAGCAGTGGATTGACGATCCTGATCGTCAGGAAGCCTATGCCCGCAGTAAAACCTCTGCGGACATCACCCAGGCAATGGAAAGCTTGGAATACCAGATCAACACGTTGTACAGCTCGCAGGGGCAGACGCCGTTTACGACGGTTGGTTTTGGCCTCGGGACAAGCTGGGCCGCCGTTGAAATCCAAAAGGCTATTTTGCGAACCCGCATTAAGGGTCTCGGCACTGAGCGGCGCACGGCCATCTTCCCGAAGCTGGTCTTCACGATCAAGCGCGGACTCAACTTAAACCCAGGCGATCCGAATTATGACGTGAAGAAGCTGGCGCTGGAGTGTGCCACTAAGCGCATGTACCCCGACGTCTTGATGTATGACAAAATCGTGGAACTCACTCGCAGCTTCAAAGCACCGATGGGCTGCCGCAGCTTTTTGCAGGGCTGGCGCGACGAGAACGGCAATGAAGTCAACTCAGGGCGCATGAACCTTGGCGTGGTGACGGTCAACTTGCCGCGCATTGCGCTGGAGTCCGGTGGGGACATGGATCAGTTCTGGGCATTGCTCGACGCGCGTCTGGACGTTTGCCACGAGGCCCTCGCCTTCAAAATTAAGCGCGCCAAACAGGCCAGTCCGAAGAATGCGCCAACGCTGTACATGTACGGGGCGTTTGGCAAGCGCCTAGATCCTGACGGTGATGTCGATGACTTGTTCAAAAACGGTCGTGCCACCGCCAGTCTCGGTTACATTGGACTGTATGAAGTCGGCACCGTCTTTTTTGGCCCCGACTGGGAACACAACAAGCGGGCCAAGGATTTCACCATTGCCGTGGTGAAGTCACTGTATGACCACTGCAAGCAGTGGGAAGCTGCAGAAGGCTACCACTACTCTGTTTACTCCACACCATCTGAGAGTCTGACCGACCGTTTCTGCCGGATGGACACGGAGAAGTTTGGCGTGATTCCGAACATTACCGATAAGGAGTACTACACGAATAGCTTCCACTACGACGTGCGCAAGACGCCAACGCCGTTTGAGAAACTGGATTTTGAAAAGGATTACCCGAAGTACTGTTCCGGTGGCTTTATCCACTACTGTGAGTACCCGAACTTGAAGCAGAACCCCAAGGCTTTGGAAGCCGTGTGGGACTTCGCTTACGACCGGGTGGGTTACTTAGGAACAAATACACCGATTGACCAGTGTTTCAAGTGCGGCTTTAAGGGTGAGTTTGAAGCGACGGCCAAGGGCTTCAAGTGCCCTGACTGTGGCAACACTGACCCCAAGACTTGTGACGTGGTCAAACGTACCTGCGGTTATCTCGGTAACCCAAACCAGCGGCCAATGGTGCACGGCCGGCACATGGAAATCGTCAGCCGGCGCAAGCACATGAGTTTTGGCAACGACCAGGTTGCTGGTGGCAAATAGGAAGGGGGCAACTATGCCGGAAAAGAGAAAATTACCAAATAACCCCAAACCAGGCGAATGGACCGCGGAGCAGTACTCGCTGCAGTACGTCGCCAGCTACAAGCCCTTCAACTTCGTCGACGGTGAAGGTGTGCGTTGCTCGCTGTACGTGTCCGGGTGCAACTTCAATTGCCCAGGTTGCTACAACAAGGCCGCGCAGAACTTTCACTATGGCAAACCCTACACGCAGGAACTGGAAGACCAGATTATTAAGGACATGAGTCAAAGCTACGTGCAGGGTTTGACCTTGCTGGGCGGGGAGCCCTTCCTCAATACGCAGGTCTGCATCCGCTTGTGCAAACGAATCCGGGCTGAATTCGGTCACGATAAGGATATTTGGAGTTGGACCGGCTACAAGTGGGACGAGCTGATGCAGGAAACCCCGGATAAGTTGGAATTGCTATCGTTGCTTGATATTCTGGTGGATGGCCGCTTCTTGGAGGCGGAAAAGGACTTAACCTTGCAGTTCCGGGGCAGTGCTAACCAGCGGATTATTGATGTACCGGAATCTCTGCGGACTGGTGACGTGGTGATTTGGAAGGACCTTGTTCGTTAAGTGGTCAGTTGAACGTCAAGAAGGTCGTGTCAATTCGCGGACACGACCTTTTCTTACATAGAAAAGGGTGCACAGATGACAGAACGGACGTTAAATGATTTTGGGGTGAGCTGCACCGGGATTGATGATGCGCTCAGCGTTCAGCTCGCGGCGGCGCTGCAGCGTGCCGTCGATCCGGAACTGGGTGTGGATATGCTAAACATGGGGCTGGTGTACCGGATGAGAAAGTCCGGCCCGCACGCTTACCAGGTGCAAATGTTGCTGACGCAAATTGGGTGTCCGCTCACAGATTACCTTGAGAAGATGGTGTTGCACGCCCTCCAGTTAGTGGATGCGGACGTTGACGCGCAGATTCAATTTTGCTTGCAACCAGCTTGGACGCCGGCGCGGATGAGTCGCGTCGCGCGCATGCAACTGGGTGTGCATTAGGGAAGGAATACGATTGTGAAAAGTTTAGAAGTGAAAAACCTGCACGTGGCGGTCAAAACCGAAACGGGGCAAAACGAAATCCTGCGCGGGGTCAACCTGCGCATTAATGCCGGTGAAATTCACGCGGTCATGGGTCCGAACGGTACCGGTAAATCTACGCTTTCGGAAACCATTATGGGCAATCCCCACTACCTGGTGACCGAAGGGGATATTCTGATTGATGGACAAAGTATCCTCAACCAGGGCGTGGACGCACGGGCGCGCGCCGGACTATTCCTAGCGATGCAGTACCCACCAGCCATTGCGGGCATTACCAACGCGGAATTCATCCGCGCGGCGGTGAACAGCCGGCGTGCGCCGGAAGATCAAGTTGGCGTCGCCGCTTTTTTGAACGAACTGGATCAGCACCTGGCCGAGCTCAAAATGGATCCCGACATGGCGGAACGTTATCTGAACGCCGGTTTCTCCGGTGGCGAGAAGAAGAAAAACGAAATTCTGCAACTGCTGATGATTAAACCGGGACTCGCCATTCTGGATGAAATTGATTCGGGCTTGGATATTGATGCGCTGCGAATTGTGGCTGGCGGCGTGAACAGCATGCGCGGCCCTGAATTCAGTAGCCTCATCATTACGCATTATCAACGTTTGCTCGATTACATCGTGCCCGACGTGGTGCACGTCATGAAGGATGGGCGCATCATTGAAAGCGGCGGTCCTGAGCTAGCTAAGCAGCTGGAACACACGGGCTACGAGCAGCTGGAGGATTAAGATGGGCGAGACTAAAGACGAAACGCAGCAGTGGCCGCAGTTGCCCAAGGCCAGTTGGGCGCGCCTCTTGCGACCAAGTGAGTCGGCGGCCACTGCCAGTCCGCATTTTGATTTGCCCGCTGGCGTGCAGCTCGCAAAAGCCGCGACCTTGCCGACCGCAAGCGACAAACTAGACGCAGCGCTGCGGCAGCAGCCAACGCAACTCACGCTGACCATTCCCGCTGACTGGCATGGGGGACGGCCGGTGACCATCGACGCGGATGCGCAGAGCAGTTGTGTGCTTGTGATTAATGTCGGCGCTGGCGCCCACGTTCACCTGCGGGAGACTTGGCACGGCCGCAATGAGGCTCAATTGCACCTGCTCGTGCACCTCAAAATTGGCTTCGGCGCGGTTGTGCGCTATGACACCCTCGATTTACTCACGGGTGACGTGGCCATCTACCGCCATGCTAAACTCGCCGAGCAGGCGCAACTGGATTGGCACGCGGCAACACTGGGCGAGTGCAGCGGCGGCGTGCAGCACACGGTGGACTTGAACGGCCGCAGTAGCCGGACGAACGTGCGCATGGCAGCGCTCGCCGGTGGCAATGCGAATCTCTACGTGACGACAACGGTGAATAATCGTGGTCGGGCGACACAGGGGCTCATTAATCAGCACGGCGTTCTCACCGCTGCAGCCAAAATGGTGCTCACCGGGATTGGCGCCATCATGCTCGGGGCGCGCGGCAGTGACGCCCAGCAGGAGAACCGAGTGCTCATGTTATCCGACAAGGCGGTGGGCGAGGCGAACCCGCTGCTGCTAATTGACGAAAACGACGTGACGGCCGGTCACGCCGCAAGCGTTGCCGCCGTTGATGCGCAGCAGTTGTATTATTTGATGAGTCGCGGCTTAGAGCGGACGGTGGCATTGCGTTTAGTCGTGCGCGGCTTTTTGCTTAGTTTGCTACCAGACGATTTACCGGCGCAACAGCTGGCCGCAGTACAGAATGTGATTGAAGCGCAATTGATTGCGGGGGATAAAGCTTGAGTGAAGAATTAACTAAGCAGTGGCGCGCGGATTTTCCGTTATTTACCGCGCAGCCGGATCTGGTATACATGGATCAAGGCGCAACGGGGCAGTACCCGCAGCCGGTAATTGATGCGATGATGAATTTTGCAACGACCGGCAATGCGCCTGTGCACCGCGGCTTGTACCGGCTGGCTTACGATGCCACCAGTGCGTTTGAAGGCGTGCGCCAGCAGGTTGCGGATTTCATTGGAGCGCGCACGGCCAACGAAATAGTGTTCACCAGTGGCACAACCGCGGCGATTAATCTGGTTGCCCAGTCTTTCGGCCGGTTATTTGTCGACCAGGGTAGCGAGGTGCTGGTTAGTGTGGCGGAACACCACAGTAACTTCCTGCCGTGGCAGCGTTTGTGCGAGCAGACCGGCGCTAAGCTCGTTGTGGCACCTATCACTGCGGATGGCGCCATTGATGAGCAGTGGGTACTGGCGCATATTAATGTCCACACCCGCATTGTGGCTTTGGCGCAGGAAACAAACGTCAGCGGCGCGCGCCTGCAAGACGCTCGTGCGATTGCGGATCGGGTGCACGCGAATGGCGGTTATTTGCTCCTGGATGGCGCCCAAGGCCTGGCGCATCAGGCCGTTGATGTGCAGGCATTAGGGTGCGATTTTTACGCCTTTTCCGGACACAAAATCTATGGACCTAGTGGTATCGGTTGTCTCTACGGCCGGCAGGAACTGCTCACCGAAATGCCCCCAGTGACCTTGGGTGGCGGCATGATTGAGGAAGTGTCAATCCGCGGTGCCAGCTGGCTGCCTGCGCCGGAGCGTTTTGAGGCAGGCAGTCAAAATGTGCTCGGTGTCATTGGTCTGGGTGCGGCGATTGACTATCTGCAACCGCGGCGCGCGGCCATTACTAGCTATTGCAGCACCTTAACTCGGCAGTTGCGTCAGCAGCTGGCGGCGATTCCGGATGTACAACTGTACAGCAGTCAGGCTGCCTGCGCGACGCTCAGCTTCAACCTCGATGGTGTGCACGCCCACGATCTGGCGACTTTTCTGGACGAGCAAAATATTGCCGTGCGTGCGGGGCATCATTGTGCGCAGCCGCTGATGCATGCGCTGGCTGTGCCGGCAGTGGTGCGGGCGACATTGGGCGCGTATACCAGCGTACGGGACGGCCAGCGCCTGGTAGCCGCAGTTCAGCAAGCCCGTGAATTCTTCGGAGGTGAGTCTCATGGCGCTTAACCGCCTGCAGCAACTTTATCGTAGCGTGATTGTTGAAGCTGCTGCCAAGCCGGCCACTTGGGGCGACGTGAGCGGGGCAGTGCCCGTGCACGCGGTGAATCCAAGTTGTGGCGACAAGTTGGAGCTCGCACTCCGGCTGGATGAAACTGGCCGCATCAGCGGACTGGCGGTGCCCACCACGGGCTGCACGATTAGTCAGGCGAGCGCGAGTTTGCTCGTTGGTGTGGTCGCCGGCAAGACGCGCGCCGAGGCCTTGACGTTAACTGACGAGTTTATCGCGATGATTCGCGAGGGAACGCCGGCTCCCGCCGCATTGGGGGATGCCGCGGCGCTTGCCAGTGTGCACGAGTTTCCGGCGCGGGTGAAGTGCGCACTATTAGCATGGACGGCACTGCGCCAGGCATTAGGGGCGAAAGGAGCAGCTTAATTTTGCCAGAAACTAAGAATAGCAAGAATAACGAGGACGTGGCCGAGCAGGTTGACTTCTTAGACGATACGCAGCCGCAAGCCGCGCAAGTTGATTACCCGCCACTTTACTCAACGGGGCGCGGGCTCAGTGCGGACGTGGTGCGTCAGATTTCGCGGGCGAAGCATGAGCCGCAATGGATGCTGGATATTCGGCTCCAGGCCTACGCCACCTTTCAGCAGATGCCGGATCCGCACTTTGGCCCAGACCTTTCCGGACTAGATTTAGATGCGATTCGTTATTACCAAAAGGCGACCGATCGTCCCGTGCGCAGCTGGGATGAGGTGCCCGACACGCTCAAGCAAACCTTTGAGCAGATGGGCGTGCCACAGGCGGAGCGGCAGTATTTAGCCGGCGCGAGTGCGCAATTCGAGTCTGAAGTGGTGTACAACCACTTGCAAGAAGACATTCAGGCCAAGGGCATTATTTTCTGCGACATGGATACGGCGCTGCGCGAACACCCAGATTTGGTGCGGCAGTATTTTGGCCAGCTAATTCCGGCCGCAGACAACAAGTACACGGCGCTAAACACGGCGGTGTGGTCGGGTGGCAGCTTTTTGTACGTACCCCGAGACGTGTATTTGGACACCCCATTGCAGGCCTTTTTCCGCATCAACGCGGGTAGCACCGGCCAATTCGAGCGCACCCTCATTATTGTGGAGCCAGGTGCGCACATTAACTACGTGGAAGGCTGCACGGCACCGACCTATTCGGAGGATAGCCTGCACGCAGCAGTTGTTGAAGTCTTCGTCAAACACGACGCCTATGCGCGCTACACGACCATTCAGAACTGGAGCAACAATGTTTACAGTCTGGAAACCAAGCGGGCGTCAGCGGATGCGAACGCGACGATGGAGTGGGTTGACGGTAATTTGGGTAGCAAAATCACGATGAAGTACCCCTCTGTTTATCTGAACGGCGAAGGTGCGCACGGCACCATGTTGTCCATCGCGGTGGCTGGCAAGGGCATTGACCTCGACTCTGGCGCCCGCATGATTCACAACGCACCAAACACCAGCTCATCGATTGTCAGCAAGTCGATTGCTAAAGACGGTGGCGCAACTGATTATCGCGGCACCATCCGTTTCACGGAAAAGGCACACGGCGCGTTTGCTCACGTCGAGTGCGACACCATCTTGATGGATGAAGACAGTCGCAGCGACACGATTCCGATTAACGAAATCAAGTGCAGCGATGTGGCGATGGAGCACGAAGCGAAGGTCAGCAAGGTGTCGGAAGAGCAGCTTTACTACCTGATGAGTCGTGGGTTGGGCGAGGCAAAGGCGACTGAGATGATCATCATGGGTTTTGTCGAGCCTTTCGCCAAGGAATTGCCGATGGAATACGCCGTCGAATTGAACCGCCTCATCAAGATGGAGATGGTCGGCTCGGTGGGCTGAAGCTGTCCGTCAGCGTAAGCATTTTGGCGACGGAGTCGCGCCGAGCCTCTGCGGCGTTTTCACAACTACTACTAGGTGGGCGGTGGGGTCGGCAACTCCGGCAGGAGTGCACTTGCGCTTC
>NZ_RHNR01000028.1 GCF_003946025.1 Lacticaseibacillus songhuajiangensis
AACAGCACTGAGATTGGAACTAGGCTTGTGGGGCTAAGCGAACAATTTGCCTGATTCTTGAGCAGACCAAAACCGCTCGTTCTTCTGGATCCCACGATGAGTAGTTTTAGTTCCACTTTGTAACGTGTCGGCCACGGAGGTGGTGGTGTGCTTGGGCGGAGCAGAGGGAACGGAGTCGGGCGAAAGTATTATTGTGTGGAGACGTGGCGCGAACTTTCGCCACGGCTTCACACAATAATACCGGGAGCGCAGAGTTGACGCTGGTTTTTGCGGCAACTCTGCCAGCGGAAGACCGCGTTAGCGGGCTGAAGCGGCCCCGCCCGACGTAGTTCCCGGAGCGTAGCCCAAGCGCACCACCACTGGAGTTGCCGACCCACCGCCTAGCGGCGGTTTGAAAACAAACCCAAGCGTAAAGCGCACCCTTGCGGGCGCAGACTTACGCTGACGGACAGCAAAACAGCCGCTGCAGACTGGCAGCGGCTGTTTTAGTGTTCCTAACGGAACTTGAACCAGTTGATGACTTCCATAATTCCCATGAACAAGATGACACCACCGAAGAAGCGGAAAATCAGCATTGCGCTACCGAAGGGGTTAAACATCATGAACAGTCCGGCAATGACCACCAGCAACCCGTACACAATGCCGGAGGTCGAGGATACATTCACGTACTGCCGGTTATGCTGGGCACCCGTCATTGCGGCAATCCCGTAAATCAAAAGCCCAATCCCGATGAACAATGGGAACATCGCCAAGAAGACCTTTGCAAAAGCTTCTACCAAGACCGCAGCGAGGATTAAGCCCACCCCACTACCGACACCGAAGGACGCGCCGGTCTGGCGCTGCAGCCGAATGCCACTGATGATGTTCATAATCCCCATCACTAGCAGTACGGCCGCAACCACGTTGACCAGCAGGCCGAAGACCATGCCTGGTTGGAAGAGAATCCAACCACCCAACGCCATCATAATGAGGCCGCGCAGCCAACCCGTTTTTTGGAACTCAACGTAAAAAGAACTCATTTTAATCACCCGTTTACTTTTATTGATACTCTTACTTTAACAAAGCTCGACTGCCACAACATCAGTCTTAAGCAGGATGTTACCACTGCTCATGATTCCAGCTGCGGCCGTCAACCTCGCCAGCAGCCAATTCGAGTTCATGCTGCTGCTCTGCGCAAAAAGCGGCCAACGCTGTGTAAAACGCCTGCTCGGCGTAATTGTCTTGCTGGGTGCTCAAACGCTGGGCCTCTGCGACTAGCCATTTACCGCGTGTATCGTCTGCCATTAGTCTTCCTCCCCCGCGCGCAGTTCTGCCACCGTTTGCCGCAAACGGAGCAAATCATCTTCCTGATCCGTTAAGGCATCCGCGAAAATGTCCTGCTGGCGAGCGCGCAACTGCCGCGCAAACCAGCGAGCCTGTTCTTCGCGCTGTTGCGGCTGCATGAGGGTCAGGTACTGCTGATAACGTACCATGAGCGTTGCCCGCGCTTCGTCTGTCATGCGTTCAAACTGCGGCACCACAATTGGTGGTAGCAGCGTCATCCCCGTCCGGTTAGCGATGCCGACAAAGGGCTTCAGCGTGTCGGCGACGCTAAGACCGTTTTGCCCCGCCAAGCCAAACGACTGTGGTGACTGGCCATAATTCACAACGAGGCCGAGTGTCTTACCACCGAGTAATCCGCCATGTTCATCGTAAACGACACCGCGCACCCAGACCTCATCCAACCAACGCCACAGACTGGCCGGGGCGCTGTACCAGTAAAGCGGGAACTGCAACACCACGCGGTCGGCGGTCTGGAGCAGTTGTCTTTCAGCAGCGAGGTCAAAATTTTGCGTTGTCAGCGGGTGCCACAGAACGTCTGCTAAGGACTGCGCCGATTCGCGGAAAAAGTTTTGGGTGTTACTACCTGACAATTGCGGGTGACTCACAACCACGAGTGTGTGCATAAGTGTGACCTACTTTCTCCAAAAACTGAACTATCCACTGCTGCTCCTGTGGATATGGGGACACAGCTGGGAATTCCGCGCTGATTCTTGGTACTTATCCACAGTTTAGCATTTTTCTACGTCGATAAAATCCGCACTTGTTGGGATTTGTCCACAAAATAAACGCAAAAGCACCTCGCCAGAATGCCACGTGCAGGATTCTGGCGGGGTGCTTTTGTTGACCAACACGCGCTTTTCGTGGCTGGCAAATGAAAACGGACTGTAAGAATTACTACAGTCCGCCTTCGGCCCGCGATTAGCGGTTTTGGCTGTCGAGCTTTTCGGCTTCCGCGTCGATTGCCGCGAAACCTGATTGGCCGTCCTTCTTTGCTGGGTGCTTGGCGCGATCTTCCATAGCCTTCTGGGCCATAGCCTTACGCTCCTGCTTACTGAGTTTTGCCATGTCTTCTCGCCTCTTTTGCGTGAAGTCGGGGCATCCACCTCGCTACAAGCTTCATTATAGCACTCAATATCGGATACTGCTAAAGGGGATTAGTGGATTAACAAAACTTAACTAGTCCGCGTGCACTGCCGTAATGTGGCTGCGCCCCGTCCCGTCGGCGTGCACCTGCAACTGATCAGGGATGCTGGCCTGCATTTCGCTGACGTGACTAATCACCCCTATCATGCGGTTTTTACCCTCAATGCTCTCCAGAGTTTCCAAGGCCAAATCGAGGCTCGCCCGGTCCAGGGAACCGAAACCTTCATCGATGAACAAAGCATCAATGGCGATGCCCCCATTTTCTTCCTGAATAATTTCCCCCAGTGCCAGTGCCAGACACAAGGCGGCGATGAAGCTCTCGCCACCGGACAAGGTGCGCACGGAACGCTCACCACCAACCTGATCGTCAAATACGTTGATCTCCAGACCGGTGCGGCTGCTCAAATTCGCGCCACCTTGGTTGCTAAGCACAAACTCGTAGCGGCCATGGGTCAATTCCTTCAAACGGTCGGTTGCTAGTGCCAAGACACGGCTAAAGTACGATCCCAAAACATAGCGTTCGAGTCCCAGCTTGCGCTCGTTGCGGCCGTTAAACGCCGTCAGCAGTGTGGACAGCGCACGCATGTCAAGCTCGTCCTGCTCCCAAGAGCTCAGGCCGGCTGCCACTTGCTGCACCACATCTGCATTGTGATTAACGCGCTGTTTCTGTGAACCCAGTTGCTCAGTGAGCTCATCGGCCTGCGTGCGTGCAGCCGTATCTGCCGCCGCCAGCGCCGCCAAATCCGGCGTGGCTTTATCCGCTGTGCTAACTTTCAACTCAGCACTCATTTTGCGCACTGTCTGCACGTCTTCGTGGTACTGGGCGCTCTGCTGACGCAAGGTCTGGAGTTCATCAACGCGCGGCAAGAGTGTGGCAAAAGCCGCTTCGTCCGGCACACCGGCTTTCTCGTCCGCTAGTGCGGCATTGAATTGCTGGACGCTACGTTCAAGTTGGGCCTGCTGTTTAACCAGCGCCGCACTTAGCGCCTCTGCGCTCCCACTCAGTTGCCCCGCACGGAGCCGGTCATCTTGTGCTTGCTGCTGCGCTTTTTGCAATTGTTCATCATACTCAGCCACTTGCGCCTGCAGATCATCCCGCTCTTTAGTCAGAGCCGCCGCATCAGCGTCAGCGTTTGCAACAG
The DNA here is from genome assembly GCF_003946025.1 of Lacticaseibacillus songhuajiangensis. Classification (GTDB taxonomy): domain Bacteria; phylum Bacillota; class Bacilli; order Lactobacillales; family Lactobacillaceae; genus Lacticaseibacillus; species Lacticaseibacillus songhuajiangensis. The sequence continues at coordinate 3,609 of NZ_RHNR01000028.1, forward strand.
TTGTCTGCAACTGGCTGTACTTCTGGTGCGCTGCAGAGTAGGCCACCTGCGCAGCGGTTGCCGCGGTTTGGGCGTCAGCTTGCTCACTGCGCGTAGTCGTCAACTGCGCGTCCAGCGTTGTCAGCTGCTTTTGCAACTGACTTAATTGCTCACTGCCGGTGGTGTACGCCGCCGCGCGTGTCTGCGCGAGCACCGAGACTGCATTGAGCAAAATTTCAGCACTGGCATCATGCACGACATCTAAAGATGGCCGTGCTTGTGCACTCAACTTCTCAAAACTGGCACGTGCCGCCGCTGCTTTGGCAGTGGCATCCGCAACTGCCGTCTCTTGTTGCGCCAGCTGCGTTTGCAACTTCGTCAGCTGACTTTGGGCGTCGGTTGCGGCCTGCTGCGCTGCATCAAGTTCTTCCTGGCTAGGCACCGTTTCCGCAGCGTGTGCCGGTATTGGGTGATCAGTGCTCCCGCAGACCGGACATGGCATCCCCACCTCTAAGTCTGCCGCCAAAACTGCCGCCTGCCCTGCGTAAAAGGCAAGCTGCACAGTTTTCGCCTGCCGCACAGCCGCAGTACTGGCAGCCGCACTCGTTTCAACCTGCTCCTGCAATCGGTCGTGTGCCCGCTGCGCCTGATTCTGCCGATCCGCAGCCGTCTGCACATCTTGCCACGCCACCTGCAAATCATTTTGCAGCTGAGCCGCGTGGTCGCGCTGCTCGCGCAGGGCGTCACGATCAATCGCCGCTAGTGCCTGCTGTGTGTCCTGCCGCTTGTGCTCGAGTTGTGTCAATTGTTCGCCAACTGTCGTGACATGCGCCAGTGCCGCAGTTTGCTGCTGCTTAGTTTCTCCATCGGCAAGTCGCGCCGCGGCCAGTTCGCCCAGTTGCTGAATGCTCTGGGTGAGGGTTTGCACCTTGGCAGCAGCACTTTGCATCTCGTCTTGCTGAGCCTGCAGCCGGTCGTATTCTGCTGCGCTCGCTACTGCCTTAGCACGCTGATCATCGCGTTGCTGCGTGCTCGTCGCTAGCTCCGTTTTTGCCTGCAAGGTGCGCGCCCGAGATTGTTGCAAGTCACTGTACAGCCCGCTTTGCGTCTGCACCCACTCGAGCTGCTCAATGTCGCGCGCCCGCTGCTTTTCCGCCGGTGCCTGCGCCGCTAGTTCCGCGCCCTGCGCCTGCAATTTGGCGAGTGCAGCCTGATCTGCCGCCAACTGACGGCCTTGCTGTAAGTCCGCACTTGCCTGTTGGGCACGCAAACGGGACTGCACAAGTGCTTCATTTTGCGCAGCCGCAGCCGCTTCTTGTTGCTTCAGCACGGCTTGCATCTGCTCCAGTTGCGTTTGCAGTTCACCAGTCAAGTCGATTTCCCGGCCGGCAGCGTCAAAGGTACTGATTATTCCGCCCAGTTTGGTGTTGCTATCGCCGCGCCGTTTCTGCAATCCTTTCAGCTCATCTTCAAGCTTGCGCTGCCAGCGTTCGTACATTCCCGTGCCAAAAATGCTCCGGAGCAGCTTCTCGCGCTCCTGACTATCAGCGTCCAGAAAGCGCCGGAAATCCCCCTGCGGCAGTAATACAATCTGGCGAAACTGCGCCTTGTCGAGTTTTAGCAAATCGCGCAAGGCCGCGTTGACTTCGCGCTGCTTGGTCACGACATCCTCGCTGCCATCCGCATTCGTAACGGTCAACTCTGGGTCACGCATGGCGTAGGTACCATCACGGCGTTCGCGGATGCCGCGCTTAACCTCGTAGTCCTTCCCCTGGTGCGCGAAGTTCAGCGTCACCACGGTCTCTTCCTTGGGCTCGGCAAAATTCGAGCGCATGGTCATCGCAACCCGTCCTTGATCACCCTTGCTGGCCACGGAATCAGAACCGTAGAGCGCGAACAAGAGCGCGTCAAAAATCGTGCTCTTCCCCGCACCAGTATCACCACTAATCAGAAACAGTGGCCGGTCTGCAAAATCCCTAAAGTCGACCGTCTGATCCTCGTAGGGCCCAAAGAATTGCATTCGCAGTTTTTGAAATTGCATGTCTTAATCCTCCCGCTGCAGTTCAGCCAAGCTGCGCTGTGCCCACTGTTTTTCCGCCGGGCCAAGCTCGCTGCCCAAGGCGTCTTCGTAGAATTTGCCCAGCAGACTCATCGGGTCCAGCTTCTCGTTGAACTCACGCACCGCCCGTTTGAGCTGCACCCGCGTTTTGCGATCCACACCAACACAAAGTGGGTACTTACTACGCAGGCGGTTCATCAGGTCCGGAATAATCTCGGTATCCGTGAGCGTGAAGTGGACGTAATTAGCCGTATCCAGGTCCGCCACGTCGCCATTCATGATGTCCGCAAAACTGGCCGTGACGTGCTGGAAATCCGGTTGCTGCGGAATTTCGATGAAGCGGCGCGTCATCGTTTCCGTGTCCAGAATGTAGCACCCCTTCTTCTGCGCCGCCTCGCCGACGTCATACTTCAGCAGTGCCCCGGCATACTGCACCGTGTCACTCTCGCAAGCCTTACGGTTGTGCAGATGCCCCAGCGCCACGTAATCAAAATCCGTTAGTAAATCTAGCGGCACGGCGTCCAAGCCGCCAACGTTCACTTTCGTTTCAGACTCGCTGTGCGAACTACCGGCCGCAAAGAAATGCGCCACCAGGACGTGATGCTTGTCTGCGGCGAATTCCGTGCGCATTTTGGCCACAACTGCCCGCATGGCGCTTTCCACGTTCGTCAGCTTGGGGTCGCCAAAATACACCTGTGCCTCACGCGGCTCAAAGTATGGCAGCAGGAAGAACTGGGTGTCGCCCATCGTGACTGGCGTGAAAGCCTCCGCCAACTGGGTATTCAGATGCAACTGGGTATCCGCGTACCATTCCCGGCCCGTCGCGAGCCGTGCCGCCGAGTCGTGATTCCCCGCAATCACCAGTAATGGCAATTTGTCGTCCAAGTTCAGCGTGCGCAGCATCTGATTCACGCTCGCCACGACGGGCTCACTCGCCAGCGCCCGGTCGTACACGTCACCAGCAATAATCATCGCGTCCACCTGCTCATCGCGCGCAATTTGCCGCAAGTGTTCAAATGAGCGGCGCTGAACGTCCAGCAGGTCAAAACCCGCCAATGTTTTGCCGATGTGCCAATCGGCCGTGTGCAAAATACGCATGCCAAATTCCTCCTTGTGTTGCTCCCATTATAGCGCATCACGTGCTTGCTACGAACGTCCGTTTGTAATTAACCTCACGACATAAAAATTCCACCACAGCCGCGGCGGCTGGGTGGAAGTCTGTACTATTCAACTGCCGCTGGATCAAAGTCAGCGGCTTTAATGCTGACGTCACGTAAGCCGTTCAGGAGCTGGACCGGCGCCAGAGGGACTATCATGTTGTAGTCCGCTCTAATTTGCCGGCGGAGCAGCTCATCAGGTTTTTTACTCAGCTCCAGCACCGCCCGCAGGTAACGCAGTTTGAAGCGATTCTGAATCATGCCTTCAGACATCTCCTGCGTCTCGTCAATCTGCCGAAGCAGTGCTGCGGCAAATGTCGACCGCCGTTCAACGAGTAGCTTCAGCCCGCGCATGACTGCGGTCCAGGTGCCAACATAGAGCGAATAATTCCACTCGCGCAAAGTCGGTGCCAGCCGCATGACTTCACGACTCACGGTGAACACCCGACTGCTGTTGAGCAGTGGCACCGTCGCAATGAGGGCGTCGACTTCTGTTTCATCCCACGCCACAATCTGCAATAGGTAATCCGCAAGTCGGGATTCATCGGCGGCAGACAACAACTTCTTACCTGTCAGCTCATAGTAGTAGCCCGCCGCCGTCATTTTGCTGAGGAAGGCCTCATCGTGGGTGGCGGCACTATCGCTGACCATGTCGTAAAACTTGAGCAAGCGCGGCGTATCGCCAACTGCATAGGCGTTGGCAATTTCGCGGCTGAAGGTGTCCTTGTTAATCGTCAAGCGGTCGCGAAAACTGGCAAATTGCCGCAAACTGTAACCCATGTTCAGTAGAATCTGGTTGAACTTCTCCAATGGGATGTCGCCGCGGTCGTCCTCAAACGCAGTTAACTTGCTGGGCGCGATAATATCGGCGCTCGCTTCTTCTGGCGTGAGGCCCTTAGCCTCACGCAGGTACGCAAATTGTTGACCAACACTCATGACGCATCACCTCCACGTTCAAGGTAAGTCTTTCCCAGAATATCCGCTGCCTGCATCCGGTAATGCTCATAAAGCATCTGGTCGTTCACAAACTGCAAAAAGGCCAATTGCTGATCAACCGCAGCATAATGCGCCTCATCAGGCGTCACGGCTGCCCGCCGGCAATCCCGTAAGAACAGAAAGCGCCACTTAATCAGCATGATGTTTTCCGGAATATCCTTTTGCGCCAGGTACTCAATGAATTCGTCCGCGTGAATACTACCCCGCTTAGTGAATTCATCCAGGGTGTTGAGGAGTGCCGTCCATGCGTCCTGATAGCGCGCGTGGTTGTGCACGTTAATGTCATTGAGGTGGAGCAGCAGACTTTTGGCGACAGCAAGCAGACAGTCGTCCCCAAGCAAGCCAACGGCATTCCCAAACACCGTAATTTCGGCCTCACCCCAACTGTTAGTTGCAGTTAACTCATCAACGAGTTGCTTCAGGTCAGCATCCGGCAACAATTTTTCGCCCGTAATATCACAGTACAAACCCGCAGCCGACACCAGGTCGTGAAAGGCCACTAAAGTGTGCTGCTGCTGATAACGGTCAGACTGTTCCTCGATTAGGTAACGCAGTTCTTGCAAGTTGCGCACGTTGTATGCATCAACGGCTTGGTGCAAAAAACTGTGCAAATTGCCGGTGCTCGGGTCGCTCATACTGGCAAACTCAACAAGGCTACTATCCATGTTGTCCAGGCACTGCACCAGGTGACTAATACCTAAGTCGCCAACCCCATTTTCAAACTTCGACAAGGTCGCTGGTGACGTCACTGCCCCCGCAGCAACTCGCAGCGAAATTGCGCGCCGTTCGCGTAATTCGTGAAAATCTTCTCCAAGCATTAGGTATTCCCCCTTGCTCATCCGCTATGAAATACACGCCTATTTTAGCAGAAAAACGTTCCCAATGCGTATTTACTGCGCGAATGCCAACAGCGAACGCCAAAAAGTCCGTTTGTCAACGCGCGGGCGTGGTAAACGGACTTTTGGCTCCAACTCGTGGCGTGTTTAAGCTTGATTGTGGTGCTTAGTCACCGTAAATGGTCTTCACTTGTTCCTGCGCAACTGGGTGTTCAAGGAATTCGTCGTAAGTGGTTTCGCCACGGTCGACAACCCCCTTAGGCCCGACCTCGATGATGTGGTCGGCGATGGTCTGAATGAACTCGTGGTCATGACTCGTGAAGATGACGGAACCTGGGAAGTCCACCAGCGCATCGTTGAGTGCGGTAATGGATTCAAGATCCAAGTGGTTCGTTGGGTCATCCAGAATCAGAACGTTGGGTTCTTCCAACATCAACTTGGAGAGAATGCTCCGCACCTTTTCGCCCCCAGACAGGACGTTCAGTTCCTTGAGCACGTCGTCACCGGAGAACAACATGCGGCCGAGGAACCCACGCAAGAAGGTGTTATCCTGCTGATCCTTAGGCGCAAACTGGCGCAACCAGTCAACAATGGTCATGTTATTGTCGCCGAAGATGGCGTTGAGATCCTTAGGCATGTAACCACGCCGGGTGGTCACACCCCAGGTCACAGATCCGGAATCAGGCTTAACTTCTTCAGCCAGCAGCTGCAAGAGCTGCGTTGCGGTCACATCCGAGCGACTCACAATCGCCGTCTTTTCGCCGGGCTTAAGCACGAAGCTGGCGTTACTAATTGCAGTTTCGCCATCGACGGTCAGAGCCAAGTTCTCAGCGCGCACCAAGTCGTTACCGACTTCACGTTGCTGCGTGAACTTGATGTAAGGGTACTTACGGGTACTTGGCTTGATATCGTCAAGCGTAATCTTCTCCAGCTGCTTCTTACGGGAAGTCGCCTGCTTCGACTTACTTGCGTTAGCCGAGAAGCGTGCCACGAATTCCTGGAGCTGCTTAATCTGCTCTTCCTTCTTGGCGTTAGCGTTGGAACGTAGCTGCTGGGCCAGTTCGGAACTCTTGCGCCAGAAGTCATAGTTCCCAACGTAAAGTTCAATCTTCCCAAAGTCCACGTCACACATCTGCGTGCAGACTGCGTTCAAGAAGTGGCGGTCATGGGAGACAACCAGAACGGTTTTCTGGTAATCAGCCAGGAAATTTTCCAACCAGGAGATGGTGGTGGTGTCGAGCCCGTTAGTCGGTTCGTCCAGCAGCAAGACGTCTGGCTGGCCGAACAGTGCCTGCGCGAGCAACACCTTCACCTTATCGCCTTCAGTTAACTCGGCCATCAGCTGGGAATGCATGGCGTCCGGAATCCCGAGCTGCTGCAAAAGTTGTGCGGCATCACTTTCGGCGTTCCAGCCGTCCATTTCGGCAAACTCACCTTCGAGTTCGGCGGCCTTCATCCCGTCTTCTTCAGTGAAGTCAGCCTTTGCGTAGATGGCGTCCTTCTCCTGCATGACGGCATAGAGGCGGGCGTATCCCTGGATGACAGTGTTCAGTACGGTCTGGTCATCGAATGCAAAGTGATCTTGCTTGAGGCTGCTCATGCGTTCGTTCGGGCCAAGTGTCACCGTCCCGGAAGTCGGGGTCAGTTTGCCTTCCAAGATGCGCAGGAAGGTGGACTTACCAGCCCCGTTTGCACCGATAATCCCGTAACAGTTACCCTCTGTAAACTTGAGGTTAACGTCACTGTACAGTGTCCGGTCGGTGAAGGTCATACTGATGTTGTTAACTGTAAGCAATTATTACTCTCCTTAGTTGAATTCGTAGATTTGTTCCTATAAGTCTATCAGAGATTTGCACTTTTGCATACAGCTGTTGCGGTTGGTCAGCGTAAGTCGTGAAACTTTCATCCGCAAGGATGCTGGAATTGAAAATAGTGGGGTAGACCAAAGGTCGGGTCTGGTGCGGATTGGCTTCGCGGGCAGGAACTCGGTTAGCGGGGACCGTCCTTCGGTGTCCACGGGACTAAACGCGCTAAAGCGCGAAGTCCCATTGGCTCCAGCCAGCCGTGCTGTCTTCCACTGGGAAGTTTGCCGCAAAAACCGCGTCAAACTCCCGCTCCTAGCAAAAATAGCTGCGTAGATTTCGCACAAAGTACATGTGCAAAACATACACAGCTATTTTTGCGGTCGCGCACACCCTCCTCGGAGTTGCCGACCCCGCCAACTAACGGTGGTCGTGAAAACACCACGCGGCCCAGTGTGACTTTGTCACTAAAATGCTATCGCTGACGGACAATTATCGCATCTGCCGGTAATTGCTCAGCATCCATTCCAGATAGTTCTGCCCCTTTGGTTGAGTTTCGCGCACCGAAATCACCTTGACACCGTTCTTACGCGATAACTTGGCAACCTGGTTGACCAGCGCGCTTTCTTCCTGCACGTTGACGACAAAAACCGCAATTTTGTGGTCGCGAATCAGACCTTGCAGTTCTTCCAGATCCTTGGGCGATGGATCTGTGCCGTCCTCGATAGCCTTGGCAAAATGCGTCGCACGCAACTTGTAGCCGCTCGCCTGCAGCGCGTAATTAAAGACCGGTTCCGCGGCAGCGGCATACTTACCCTGCCCGGCGGTTTGCACCTTCTTGATTTCACTACGGAGCGGTGCGAGACTCGCGACGTACTGCGCCGCCCGCTTCTTGAAGTAGGCCGCATGCTGCGGTTGCAACTTGGCGTAGCGCTTTGCCAGGTAGGCGGTCAGCTTAGGCATCAGCTGCGCGTCGTAAAAGACGTGCTCATTGGCGCCATCCTGCTTGTGCAGAACGGTTGTTGCCACGGTGATTAGCTTACTTTGGCTATTCGCCGCCGTTGTCAACTTACTCAGCCAATCATCATAGCCCAGGCCATTGCTGATGACTAGGTCGGCATCCGCGACCTGCTTGGCCGTCCCAGTGCTGGCTTCAAAATCATGCGGGTCAACATCTGGACTGCTGATGATGGCAGTCGCACTGCCATACTTGCCGAGCACGGCTCGTGCCGCTTCTTGATAGACTTTGAGGCTGGTCACAACCCGAATTTTAGCTGTCGCGGTTTTCCGCTGTTTCTGTCCGCACGCCGCTAGGGTCAATAGCAAAGCAAATGCTAGGACCAAACGCCACCACTTTTTGCGCATACCTACCTCCTACTTACGATTAGTCAGCCAAATTATACAGAAAGTTTGCATTAACAACAAGCAAGTCCCCCTTGTGAACGCTATAATTATTGGTAGAATAATTGACTTAATATTAAGTTTGCAGATTGGAGGTGCGACATGCAAGCTTTCGGCCTGTTTCCTGGAGAAGCGGTTTCGCAATTAACGCGCTATACTGCACCAAATCCGGCCGCAGCAGCCGGTGATGTGGTCGCCAAAACGGTGGCGGTTGCTGCCAGTAGCGTCCAACTGCCAGATGCTCACGCCGGTCTGCGCACCCATCGCAGCATTCCTGGTGGCTTAGTTTGCGCAGCACTCACAACTAGCGTCGGCGAACTGCAAGCTGGGCAACTGGTGTTGGGCTGGACGCAGCACGCACTGTGCGAACAAGTGCTGCTGCCGCAAAGCGACCTGTGTCCACTGCCGGCCGGAATTGTTCCCGAAATGGCATTGAGCATCATGGCACCAGGCGTGGCCGCCGTGCGCGCGCTTCTCGACTTTGCCCAGGTACACCCCGGCCAGCGTCTCGCCATCATTGACGATTGGCCGCTCCGCGTTCAACTGTGCGTGCAGCTCGCGCATTATTTTGGAATCGAAGATATTCAACAATACACCACGCTAACGGCACGTGCCCAGTTGCCTACGCACCCCGACGCCTACCACGCCATCATCAACTTCACTACCGAGGTGCAAGTCGACCAGCTCGCACTAATTGGCCTGCACCCGGCCGGTATCCTCGCCAGTCAGAACGCTTTTGCCCCTGACTTCAAGCATAAACTCGCCCTCTTTGTACACATGGGGGCGAGTTCCAAGCTCAACTTGAACGCCGCGGCCATGCCGCTGTGGACGATGATTGAAGATGGCCAGCTCACGCGGCCGCAGACGCAACTTTATGCATTCACCACACCGGACGTACAAGCCGCCTGCGTCCGCTCACGGTCAGCAGTTCCAGTTCCCATTCTGAGCATCAAGGCCCCAGCTGTTCATTCAGCTGTTACTCTCCAAAATTAATTCTGTACCATTACTTACTGATACAACCGCTGTGTATCATTTTAAGGCCGCCCTTACTTTCAAGTGAGGGCGGCCTTCGTAATCGCTAACAATCATTTCGGCCTAGACAGCGATACACCCGTTAAACGTTGTTATAGCGGGATTTTCACGTGTTTACATCCAATACTAATGGACTTATTATTAAACATGTAGATGAATGCTAAACGCGTAAAGAGGAGATAAACATGCCAGATACAGCAACAAATGATAAGGCTCAAGCAGCTGAAGCGCAGATTTCTGAACTGGTTGCTAATGCCCAACTCGCTTTTGATCAGTATCAGAACTTCACGCAGGAACAGGTTGACGCAATCTGTGACGCCATGGTGAAGGCTGCAACGGCCCACGCCAAGGACCTTGCGGAGCTCGCATATGAGGAAACCGGTCGCGGCAATTCCGAAGACAAGGCCATCAAGAACATCTTTGCTTCCCAGTACATCTGGAAGCAGGTTAAGGATGATAAGACGGTTGGTGTCATCGAAGTCGACGAAGCCAAGAAGGTGGAGAAGGTTGCAGAACCACTCGGTATTATTGCCGGTGTGACCCCTGTTACCAACCCAACTTCAACGGTTATCTTCAAAATTCTGCTCGCCCTCAAGACACGCAATGCCATTATCTTCAGTCTGCACCCACAGGCTCTCCAGTGTGGTGTTGCCACTTGCCGCCTGATGGCTGAAGCAGCGGTTGCTGCTGGTGCTCCTGAAAACTTGGTCCAGTGGATTTCCCAGCCAAGCATCGAAGCTTCCAACGCCCTGCTCAACAACCCTGGTGTTGCCATCGTGCTTGCAACCGGTGGTCCTGGCCTCGTTAAGGCTGCTTACTCAACCGGTAAGCCCGCCTTGGGTGTTGGCCCTGGTAACGCCCCAGCCTACATCGAAAAGACTGCCGACGTGAAGAGCGCTGTTACCGACATCATGTTGTCCAAGACCTTCGACAACGGGATGATTTGTGCTAGTGAAAACAGCATCGTCGTTGACCGCGAAATCCTCAGCGAAGTGAAGGCTGAATTCACGAAGCAGGGTGCCTACTTTGTTCCTGATAACGAAGTCGACAAGCTCTCAGACGCCGTCATTGACCCAGCCCGCCACACCGTGCGGGGTCCTGTTGCTGGTCAGTCCGCCGAGAAGATTGCTGAACTTGCCGGCATCAAGGTGCCAGCTGGCACCAAGTTGCTCATCGGCAAGCTCGACGGTATCGGCACTAACTTCCCACTGTCTGGTGAAAAGTTGTCTCCAGTATTGTCCATGTACATTGCCAACACGACCGAAACGGCCTTTGCAATGTGCCTCGGCCTGCTCAACTACGGTGGCCTTGGCCACACGGCAGTTCTGCACACCCAGGACAACAACATTGTCGACAAGTTCGGTGAGCAGATGCCTGCTTGCCGGATCCTGATCAACACCCCAGGTTCTCTCGGTGGTATCGGTGGCCTCTTCAACGGCCTCACACCTTCCCTGACACTGGGTACTGGGACTTACGGTAAGAACTCCATCTCCCACAACCTGTCCACGTACGACCTGCTCAACATCAAGTACGTTTCCCGTCCAACACGCAAGCCTATCGAATTCATCAACGAACTCCGGGCCGTTATCCGCGCAAAGTAAAAACAATTGTAATGCAGCCACTCAGCTTTTATGCTGGGTGGCTTTTTTGTTGTTCGTCAGCGACAGCGTTTCAGTGACGAAGTCACGCTGGGCCTCTTTGGTGTTTTCATGACGCCGTTAGGCGGTGAAGTCGGCAACTCCGGTGGTGGTGCGCTTGGGCTACGCTCCGGGAACTACGTCGGGCGGGGACCGCTTCAGCCCGCTATCGCGGTCTTCCGCTGGCGGAGTTGCCGCAAGAACGACGTCAACTCCGCGCTCCCGAGATGATTGTGTGAAGCCACGACGGCAAATACGGCCGTCCTGTCTCCAAACAATCATCTTTTCGCCCGACTCCGTTCCCTGCACTTCGCCCAAGCACACTACCACCTCCGTGGCCGACACGTTACTGAGCAGAATACTACAGTGAGAGGCCCATGCTGTGACACTGAAATGCTGAGACCGACGTTCGACTGTACATGGGCCGTGCAATTGGACGATTATGAAATTCCTGTATGCCGCATGGTAAAAGTATTCAAGGTGTTTGATCAGCTAGCTGAACCGCTCACGATGCCAAAGTTGCTTAATTTCGTGTTCATCTTTGTCTGCCATTCTCGCCACCGAAGCCCGAAACATTCACCACCACAGTCATGTGAATGTGCGTCGGAACTGGGCCGGATTCGCGGTAGCGGACGGGAAGGGTGTGCGTGTCCACGAAAATGGCAGTGTATGTTTCGCACATGAACTTCGTGCGAAATGTACACCGCCATTTTCGTTGGGAGCGCGATTTTGACGCTGGGTTTGCGTCAAAATCGCCAGTGGAAGACAGCGCAGCTGGCTGGAACGGTCCCACGCACACCCTTCCCGGGAGCAAAGCTAATCCGGTCCAGTTCCGACCTTCGGTCTAACCACTATTTTCAATTCCACCATCCTTGCGGATGAAAGTTTCATGACTTACGCTGACGGACAGCGACAAGTCATTCATGCAGTGTGAATTCCGAATCGAGCACCCGGAACTGGCCGCGCAGGTTCGGGCTCAGGTATATCTGCTTATCTTGAGTGGTAAAGATAAGTCCAATCTCCTGCTCTTCAGGATGCATGGCCAGCGTTTTGGCAACGCCGTTATAAAAGCCCCAGCTCGACCAGATTTCACCCACCGTCGAGTTCTGGCTGAGCACCGTCACGCTGGCCAGGTTGGTCTGCACTGGGTAACCCGTGACGGGGTCGATGATGTGATGGTACTGTTTGCCGTTAACCGTCAAGAAACGTTCGTAAATGCCTGATGTCCCCACGGAGCCGCCGGTAATGCTTGCGATACCCAGTGCGTCATTGCGGCGGGCAAAAGGTACCTGAATGCCAACCCGCCAGCGTGTGTCTGCATGTTGACTAGGGCCAACGAACATCAGGTTGCCGCCCAGATTGATGATGCCGCTACTAATGCCATTTTGGAGCCAAAAGTCGCGGACGCGATCCGCGATGTAGCCTTTGCCTATCCCGCCGAGGTCCAGCTGCATCCCCACCCGCGGCAAGAATACACTGCGCCTGTCGTCATCCAAAACAATTTCGTTAGCACCCATCAGCTGCATTTTGGCCTGAATCTCCGCTGCTTGCGGCAGGCGCGCGTCCTTGAAACCGATGTGCCATAACTGCACGAGCGGGCCGATGGTAACGTCAAAGCCGCGTTCTTCCCGGCTCGCAAGAACCGCCTGCTTGACCAATTCGTACACGGTTGGGCTGACACTCACCGCGTGCTGTCCGGCCGCGTCGTTGATGTCCATCACCTCGGAGTGCTCGCGGTTGACCGTAAGTAAGTCTTCAAAGGTGTCGATGAGGTCAAAGGTCGCATCAAAAATATGGACGTCCGGTTCACGGAAGACGGTCAGATCAATTTCGGTTCCCAGCGCGTGGTGCTTTGCAATCAACTTGGTCATTTCAGCCACCATCCTTTTTATGTATGGGCGGCGCCGCAACGCCGCCATCTGTATTCACAACTTATGCAATCAGGAACTGCAGGCCAGCGGCGAGTATGCCACCGACAATTGGCCCCACAATTGGCACCCACGCGTAGCCCCAATTAGCATCGCCTCGGTTTGGCACTGGCAGCACGGCGTAGGCCAGCCGCGGCGCCAGGTCACGGGCGGGGTTCAACGCGAATCCGGTCGTCCCGCCGAAACTCTGCCCCACCATCGTGATGAGAAAGCCCACGATGAGTGGCTTGAGCCCGGTGGTGAAATCACCCAGGTTCAGCAAAACGAAGATAAAGATAAAAGTCGCAATCACTTCACTCAAGAAGTTGAACAGCGGATTAGCGATTGCCGGACCCGTGGCGAAAATGCCTACGCTGTTGCCATCTTCAGCACCTTTTGCCGCCTTAAAGTGCGGATAGTAGTGCAAAATGACAAGCGCAGCGCCAATGAACGCACCAATGAATTGTCCGGCCAGGTAAGCTGGTACTTTTGCCCATGGGAAGTAGCCAAAAGCTGCGAACCCCAATGTGACTGCTGGATTCAAGTGACCATCCGCGCCGAATTGGCCGGCAGCGTACACCCCGAACGCAACCGCAAAACCCCAGGCAACGGTGATAAAGAGCCAGCCACTGCCGCGGCCAAGCGTCTTCTTCAGATTGACGTTGGCGCCGGTCCCGGCCCCAAAAGCAATCAGGATGGCCGTACCAATTAATTCCCCAATAAAACCATTCATGACGGGCACCTCCTGTCTACTTGGCCGCCTTGAGATCAACTAAGCGGGACGCGCGGATTTCAGCGTCCACCGCGGCACTTTGCCGCTGGGTTTCGGCATCATCCCAGCCGAGCTGTTTGGCCATCTCGGCAAGAACGCCGCCCTTAATCCGATCGATGTCTTTACTGGAAAACAGGATGTGGTAGGTGCGCCGCAACAAGTAATCCACTGCGTCCAGAACCATTTCCTCATTCAATGAGTAGTGCAGCGCCGCGGTTTCGGCCTTGCTGAGGCCGGCTGCCCCTGCTGACAGCGCGGCCATGTCGTCAAAGATGTGCTTGCTATTGGCGCCGTAAAGCACGGCAATCTCGCGGGCTTCCTTGGCGCTCGCACCTTGCTGCTCACCATAAGCGCTAAAGTCGGCCATTGCTTGTTCCACATTGTCGGAATCAAAGTCGCCCCCCGCAACCTTGATTTCGGCGGAGTTAATGGCCTTAAACTGTTCATCAAAGTCGCGCTGCAAAATCTCGCGCACCTTTTCCATCGCGCCGTTAGCCATGACGCGGTAATCGGTCAGCTTCCCGCCGGCCAGGGTAACCAGCCCGTCAGACGCCACTTTCAGCGAAGAACCACGCGACACTGCAGATGGCGCGCTGAGGCTCGCCGCTGCACTGGCACCGGACACCGCATCGGTTTCTGTTTCCGGTTCTTCAGCGGCAATCAGTGGCCGAATTCCGGCCCAACTGGCTTCCACATCATCAATCGTCAGGTGTGCACTCGGATACTTCTTGTTGATGATTTTGAGCAGATAATCGACATCACTTTGGTCAACCTGTGGATCCTCGAATTTTCCCCGGAAGTCGGTATCGGTCGTCCCGAAGTAAGTTTTGCCTTCCCGCGGAATGGTGAAAATCATGCGGCCGTCGTTGGTTCCGGAGCCAAAGTAAGTTGGCTGCGGCACGGTTAACCGCGACTGATCAACAACCAGGTGGACCCCCTTGGTTGGGCGCATCTGTGCATTGCGACTAGCATTGGCATCCAGGTGGCGCACCTTGTCCGACCATGGTCCGGCGGCGTTCAACACGACTTTGGCATGCACTTCAAAGAAGCGCTGCGTCTGCATATCGTAAGCCTTCACGCCGTTGACCTTGCCCTGGTCGTCATACAACATCCCCGTTACCTTCACGTGGCTAACCATCGTACCACCTTCAGCGTGGGCTTTTTTGATGTTTTCCACGACCAGGCGCGAGTCATTGTTCTGGTAGTCCAGGTAGACCCCACCACCGACCAAGTGGTCTGGGTTCAGCTGTGGTTCGCGTTTGAGCACTTCTTCCTTGCTCAGGGTGTAGTTCGCGTACTTTTGCAGCGCCGGATTAGTGTCCACGCCGGCGAGGTGGTCATACAGATCCATCGCCACCTTCACGGAGAACATTGTGAAGGTCGTGCCGGGCTCGTCATAAATCGGCAGCAGCATCGGGTCCGGTGTCGTCATGTGCGGCGCGATGTGCTGAACAATTGCGCGCTCCTTAACGGTGTCAGAAACCACCTCGACGTCAAAAGTCTTCAGGTAGCGAATGCCCCCGTGCACCAGTCGCGTGGAGCGGGAACTCGTCCCCGCGCCAAAGTCCTGCATTTCGAGCAGGGCCGTCTTCATACCCGCTGCCGCGCCCTGAATTGCCACCCCGGCGCCGGTAATCCCGCCACCGACAACTAGCAGGTCAAACTGCTCGCTTTTAAGCTTTTCAATATCCTGAACCCGTGTTTTTGCGGAAAATGCCATCATACTCTCCTCCTAATCAATCCTACTCGTCGTCGCTGACGCTCGAGAATGCCCGCGCGGACGCCACGGCCTTGCCCCAACCGGCATACAACTTGGCCCGCCGCTCGGCACTGATAGCTGGCTTGAACTGCTTACCCGGATGGTTAATTTGCTTAACTTCATCCAGATTCTTCCAGAAGCCCGTCGCCAGTCCGGCCAGGAACGCAGCCCCCAGAGCCGTCGTTTCGAGGTTCGCCGCCCGGTCAATTTCGGTGTCCAAAATATCGGCCTGGAACTGCATCAGGTAGTCGTTCTTGGCCGCACCACCATCCACCTTCAACTTCGGAATCGCAATGCCCGAGTCCTGCTTCATAGTGTCAATGACGTCGCGGCTCTGGTAAGCCAGGCTCTGCAGCGTAGCCTTGATGAAGTCTTCACGGGTCGTGCCGCGCGTAACGCCGAACACCGCGCCGCGCACGTTAGAATCCCAGTACGGCGCACCCAAACCTGTAAACGCGGGCACCACGTACACTTCATCATCACTGTTTGAGGCTAAGGCCGCCGCTTCAGATTCTGGCGCGGTGTCGACCAGGCGCATCCCGTCGCGCAGCCACTGAATCGCACTGCCGGCAACGTAGACGGAACCTTCCAGCGCGTAGTTCACCTTGCCGTCGATTCCGTACGCGATGGTGGTCAGCAGGTTGTGCGTCGACAACCGCGGCTCGGTCCCAATGTTCATCACCGCAAACGCCCCAGTGCCGTAGGTGTTCTTGACCATCCCCGGTTCAAAAGCCAGCTGACCGATAAGGGCCGCCTGCTGATCGCCGGCCATCCCGGCAATTGGCACTTCACTGCCGTAGAAGTGGAAGGACGCCGTGGTTCCATACACTTCCGAGTTGCTCTTCACTTCCGGCAGGATGGCCCGCGGAATGTTGAGCAGTTGCAAAATATCGTCATCCCACTTGAGGTCGTGGATGTTAAACAACATCGTTCGACTCGCATTGGAGTAATCCGTGACGTGTGTTTTGCCATCCGTCAGCTTCCAAAGCAGCCAGGTATCAATCGTGCCGAAGAGCAGTTCGCCCTTCTCGGCGCGTTCCTGCGCCCCCTCAACGTGGTCCAGAATCCAGCGAATTTTGGTTGCGGAGAAGTAGGCGTCGGTCACCAGCCCCGTCTTCTCGTGAATCATGTCACTGTGGCCATCGGCGATGAGTTGCTCGGCGATGGGCGCCGTCTGCCGGGATTGCCACACAATCGCGTGGTAAATTGGTAAACCAGTTTGCTTGTCCCAAATGATGGTGGTTTCGCGCTGGTTCGTAATACCAATGCCGCTAACCTGCTCGGGCTTAATGCCTGACTCGATGAAGACGTTCGCGATGGTGCTTTGCACCGCGTTCCAAATCTCGTTGGCATCGTGCTCAACCCACCCGGGTTGCGGGAAATACTGCCGGAATTCCTTTTGCGCGTCCGCGACCTTGGCGCCTTTATGATCAAAAAGAATGCTGCGTGTGCTGGTCGTTCCTTCATCAATTGCCAGAATGTATTTTTCTGCCATTATCTTCACGTCCTTATTTTTAAACGCTTTCATTTTGTGCTAATCAAATTCGTCTTGCTTACTGGCGACACTCATTGCGTCCAGTTCCGAACTGCCTGCTTGCGGCACCGCCGTTGTTTGATCGATTGCCGGTTCATCCCTTGTCAGCGCACGCCGACTTGCCTTGCTGGCAGGTCTTTTATTAGCAGTCGACCGTGTCTGTCTTCTAGGCAGATGTGAACGGGCTTGCCCGTCGCTACTTTGAATGGCCATAGTCGTGTCTCCTTACGCCGTCTCTTGAATAGATGTCAATAATTGCTAGGCGAGGCCCACCAGGGTCCCCGCTGAATGCATAACCGCTGGCGCTTGACGCTTCAGCACACTGACCGTCAGCAAATCTGTCGTGCTCAGTGG
Source organism: Lacticaseibacillus songhuajiangensis (assembly GCF_003946025.1). GTDB lineage: Bacteria > Bacillota > Bacilli > Lactobacillales > Lactobacillaceae > Lacticaseibacillus > Lacticaseibacillus songhuajiangensis. The sequence goes on from NZ_RHNR01000028.1 coordinate 20,834, forward strand.
CAGCACCGTGCGCAAAATCAAGTCTCCTGTGCTGGTCACCACGAGCAGCCCGCTACAATTACCGCTATGCGTGACTAGGCGCACGTTGTAACTACCGGGCGCCGGCAGTTGCTGGCGCGCTTGCACCAATGCGGTGCGCATATCGCGGCCATTGCGTAAACACGGGCGCAAAGTCAAAGTGTACGGATGCCCCAGCAGCACGTTAGCGCGCGCGACCGCCCCGTCTTGAATCAATGCCCGGATGCGAGTAGAGCTGATTTTCAGATGATCTGCCTGCAGCTGATCGACGATTGCAACGTCGAAGCGCCCGCGACTGTATCGCGACAAGTCGGCTACTGTCGCCTTGCCACCGCGCCCGAAGGTGTAATCAAAACCAGCCACCACCGTTTGTGCACCCAATCCAATCAAAAATTGGTCACTGAACTCCTGCGGCGCCAGTCCCGCAAACGCCGGCGTGAACTTGACGACGTAAAGCGTCGCCACGCCTAGTTCCGCCATCAGGCGCGCCTTCTCGGTCACACTGGTCAGGTAGCGAAAGGATGCACTTTTGGGCATTGGGAACACCTGACTCACGTGCCGATCGAAGGTCATCACCGCCAGTGGCAACTGCTTTTGCGCCGCTACTGCCCGGGCGCGGGCAATCACTTGCTGATGGCCGCGGTGCACACCGTCAAAAAAGCCGAGGGCGAGCACGCAGGGGGTGGCCGGTTCGGCCTGAATTAAACTGGGATCAATCGTGATGACGCGCATGGTTTTGTCCTCCAACTTGCTGTTTTGACTGCGGGCGGCTGGGTGAAACAAAAAACTCATGTCTGGCGACATGAGTTTAGAAGGATACTTCGCTCAATCTTCACCATCCAGACTTTACTGTCGGTACCGGAATTACACCGGTTCAGCCTCCTCGGCTCACGGACTATCACCGCCGGTCGGGAATTGCACCCCGCCCTGAAGATTCATTCAATTAGTGTTGCTAGATAAATTCAGTTAACTGCTCTGCTGGGTAGCGCTGTGTCTGCAGTGGGGTCACTGACGCATCCGGTTTCCCGATGGCCACGCACATTACGGGCACAAAGCGCAGTGGGTCCAGACCCAAGTCGGCAATCACCGTCTTGAAGTCAAAGCCAGACCACGGGTTAGCTTCGTAGCCGTGTGCGCGGGCAACCAGCAGCAGCTGCATCCCCGCAATTGCACTGTCCATCGTCGCGTCCAGCTGCAAGAACTCTGGCGTTGCGTTTTCGTACAATGGCAGGAAGGTGTTGAAAATCTGGTCGAGCTTTTCCTTGGTAATGTTGCCCGCCTCGTAAACCTTCTGCCAAACATCACGGTAAACCTCGTGCGACTGCGTATCCCCAGCGATGAAGACCAGTGCAGACGCGGTATCAATCTGCGGATAGTTGAACTTCATCGCGGCCTTCTTGAGCTTGGCCTTGGCCTCAGGGTTATCAATCACCACAAAATGCCAGGACTGCAGGTTGCAGGCAGATGGGGCTGTCGCAGCCTCACGAATCATTTCCTGCAATTCCGTACGGTCGATCTTGACGTTCTTGTCGAAGACCCGCACCGAGTGCCGGTTGAACATCACATCGGCAAAATCATTGTTGACCAATTTTTTTGCATCCATATCGAAAATCTCCTCTAAGTTAATCCTCGTAAGTTGCCCGGTCGTAGCGGCCCGCAATCAGGTAAGGCGCTGCCGTTTCTGCATCCACCTTGGCCAGGTGCATCGTGTTGTGCATGGTTGACGTTGCAAAGTGGTACCAAGCACCACCCAGCGGCTTGAGTACTGGCAGGGACGCCAGCGGGTCATCTGGGCTGGAGGCCAGTTTCAGGTCAATGCTGCCGGGTTCCATGGCGTCGGCAACAGATGTCATCTGCGTCCCCAGCAATTCCACATCGGTGAAGTGGTTAGCACCATCAGGCGTTTGGTCGAGCGCGTAGTTGAGGAAGAAACTCATCGTTTCGTTCGGCTCACCCGGCTTCATCATGCCCGCAAACTGTTCCATGAAGCTTGGCTCGTTAATGCTGCCCGCCTGCCAGGTCAAATCCAGCAGTTTGACGCCGTGACGCGTCACCACCGCGCGCGCCTGGTCGCCATCGCGATCCAGCGTAATCTCGTCGGCAAGCTTCTTGGGAATACCCGCACCATCACGGCCCGCGGTCAGTCCGGCTTCAGCACCGGCACCTGACAGCAGCAGCTGGAATGGGTAGGCCCCCATCATTTTGCCGTCATAGCTAACCATGGCGTACAACGTTTGTTCCATGTATTCTGGCCCGAAGGTTGGCTTGCCCATTTTGGCCACGTAACCGACCACGATTGGCGCCACCAGCTTCAGTGGTGCCGGAATCATGGCGCTCAGTGCGGCAGGATCTGTCGCGTAGGCGAAGGTAATCCCCGTCTGGTCGTTCATGCTGGGGTTGTTCAGGAAGTTCTTAACCGCATCTTGACTCACTACAAAATTATCCATGACTTACTCCTCCTTGGGCCACGCCTACATAATTCCATCCATCACGTGCACGTCTGGCGCACCGTTATTCACGATGCGGTTCACGCGGTCGCTAATCAATGGATTGTATTCTGGGTGGGTCAGGATGTAGAAGGTGTTGTCCTCCAGGGCCTTGAATACGGTGTCCGCGATGGTGTCAATTGGCGTCCCGTTGGTAATGACGTACTGGGCAAACTGTTGACCCTTCTTGAAGGCCTCGCTGCTGTAGTATGGATCCGTGGCGTCGGCGTAACGTGTTGGCCGGTGCTGTTCGGTGTGGTACAGGTCCGTCTGCACGAAGCCAGGGCACATCACGTGCATTTGGATGTCTGCGCCAATCCGCTGCAAGTCGTAAGCAGTTGCTTCAGTCAACCCTACTGAAGCGAACTTGCTGGCGTGGTAGGCTGGCATCCCTGGTGTGTCAAGCAAACCAGCGATGGAGGCCACGTTCAGGATAGCAGCGTGGGTCTTTTGTTCCAGCATCACCGGAATAATCCGCTTCATGGTGTACACCTGACTCAAGGTGTTCACGTGCAGAATCCATTCCCAGTCGCGAGTTGGCAGTTCCCACATCCGCCCTGGCAGTGCAATCCCGGCGTCGTTAATCAGAACGTCAACGCCACCAAACTTGGCTAGCACTTTGTCGATTGCTGCATTGACCGCGTCTTCATCACTCACATCGGCGGGCACCGTCAACACTTCAGCGCCCAAATCAGCAACCATCTTGCTGGTTTCCTGCAGTGCAGGTTCATCAATGTCGAGCAAAGCCAGCTTCATTTCCCGCCGTGCGGCTTCCTTGGCGATCTCCCGACCAAAACCATGTGCAGCACCAGTTAACAGCATGACCTTATTTTTAAAATCCTTCATGACTCACAGCTTCCTTTCTCCTCAACCCCAACTAGACCAATAAAATAATTGTGTTCAAGAACAAATGTTATTTGCTTTTGAATACGCTTTTAATATAGTGCGAACTGTGCGTATGATATACGGGTAAAAGCCACAGGAAATCTTCAAGTTGGCTGTGTACTTTCCACAATCGCCGCGCCATATCAACGTTTGCGGTACGTATTTAGATTTCATCTACTGGAGGAAGCCATGCTCTTAACCGACTTTATTCATGAATTATCTGTTCATTTTGCGGATTTGCAGATTATCAATACCAATTTGGATATGACCATCACTGAAGTCACGCTCATCAAGCACGACGTTCCGCAAGTACGCGCGGACCACTTGTACCTGGACGTGCGGCCGCACAAGCTGGCACTGAATGTTTACACCACAGACAGCTGGCAACGTGTTGCCGAACTCCCCACTCGCGGCGCCAAACTGGAGCGCATCGCCTTGGCCCTCATGGCAACTGCCGGCAAAATTTTGCGCGGCGACGAACAACTGCATGCTGATGAACTTTACCTCGCGACCCACGCCATTGCGGCAGATTTCGCAGCCACACTAAATAAGGCCGCCCACATGCTCAAGGCGCCCCTCATGGTGATCGATTTACTTGGTCAGCACATCATTGCCAGCAGCATTAACGCGCCCAGCCAGGGCAGTGCCATCGGTCAGTACCTTGCCGACCACATTCCTGCCCTCACGCCAGGTGATTTCTGGCAGCACCTGTACCTGACCGATAGCAAAATTTCGCTGACCCCGCTACTGCTTTCGCCAATGGCGGCCAACGGTGATGCCATCGGCTACTTGGCATTCCCGCTGCTTGGCGACGGGATGACGGCCACACAGGTGCGGCAACTGGCCGCCTTTACCCCCATTATCAGTCAGGCAGCGGCTAAAGGTCAGTTTAGCAGTATCTCCGGCCAAGGCCGCGGCCGGCTGCTGACGATGATGCTCACCGCTTTTGACGACAGCACTTTTGAAGCGCAGTTTGCGCGCGAACATGTCCAATTACCACACGGCATGGTGCTACTAGAGGCCCTGTCCAAAACCGGCCGCAGCAGCAGCGAGCTCAGCGAACGGCTCATCTACCTGCTGACCCCACTATGTAAACAAGTCATTGCGACCAGCTACCACCACCACGCGGTCGCATTAATCAGCCTGGACATCAATGCTTACAACGATGGCACGTTGAAGCACATCTTGCAGCAGCTGGCCGGTCAGCTTGAGTGTCAATTCATCGTCTCCCACTATTACGAGCGCGCCCGCGACACACCAAACGTCTACAAAATTTGCCGACAAGTCAGTCAGCTGCGGACAATCAGCGAGGACGTCAACTTTTGTGAAGATCAATTTTTTGCCTTGATGTTGGCTAAGCTACCGCAGTGGGAAACGGTGCTGCCGCTGTTTCTCAATCCCTCATTCACCACCATTGCGGCCTATGACGCGCAAAACCGCACGGAACTTTTGCCGACGCTGCGCGCTTACCTCGAGGCAACTTGCAACCTGACGGCAACGGCGCACGCACTGTACATTCACCCCAACACCTTGTGTGCGCGCATGCAGCGCATCACCGAAATAAGCGGTCTGGACATCAAGGATGCGGACGTCTGCTTCAAACTCGCCGCGAGCTTCGCGGTGCAGCACTTCCTGAACGCTTACCAAATCGAACCCGACGGCGTTACGCATTAAAGCCGTCCGTCAACGATAGCATTTCTGTGACGAAGTCATGCCGGGCCGCTGCGGCGTTTTCACAACCACCGCTAGGTGGTGGGGTCGGCAACTCCGGCGAGCGTGCACTTGGGTTCCACGATTGAGGACTACGCGGCGGGGACCGCTCAAGCCCTTTGGGCTTTCACTGGCGATTTTGCCGCAGACCCAGCGTCAAAATGCGCGCTCCCGCGAATCATGTACGAAGCTCCGGCAAAAACCGCCGAATCTCCAAACATGATTCGTTTCGCCGCTCCGTCCTCAATCGTTCCACCCAAGCGCCCCCTCACCTCCATGGCCGACACGTTACTGAGTAGAACGCACCACAGAAACCTGATAACAACGTTGTTAAAAAATTGAGTTTGAGATCCAACAATACACGGAATTATGGAACTACACGATAACGAGTTCTGTATTAACAATGTTCAATACGTTCGAGAGGCCTGAAGAACCACTCGCTGTGCCAGCATTTCTCAATTGAATGTTGAATGTCCGTCAAATCTGTCTGGAGCTTCCACCAGCGTAGTTTGAAACTTTCCCCACCAGAGTATTGTGGTAGCACTTAGGGCCTGGGGCGGCTTGGTGGAGTGAACGCAGGTAGGTGGCGCGCAAAGAACACGAATAGCCCATACAACCGGCGTCAGCCGTATTGTATGGGCTATTCGTGTTCGGGGTAAAGCTTTTTACCAGGGGCTTCGGCAAAAAGTTTAGCGGTAGCCTGGTTTGCCAGGCGTGAGCCAGTGGCACTTTGCGCTTTAGCGCTTAGAGCCACGGCCGCGTAGCTCGACCCCGCGCCACCTACCTGCGGGCACGTAACCAAGTCGGCCCAGTTCCGATCTTCGGTCTAACCACTATTTTCAATCCCCGCATCCTTACGGATGAAAGTTTCATGGCTTACGCTGACGGCCAACATCTAGTTCATGTAGTACCAACGACTGTTGTACTGCCTGTAGTTATCCGTATCGAAACCAGACATCGCAAAACCAAGAGCTGAAATGATGACACCTGCAGCAATCAGCACCGTTGCCACCTTCACAACTAAATATTTTCGCATTAGTTAAACGCCGCCTTTCCGCGCCGAAACTGACTTGCCACCCAGGACATCAGCGCCAGGTGTGCACGCAGGAACCACGCACTAATTTTGTAGGTGATCCAACCGCCCAGCAAGCCGATACCGATACAAAGTAACCCGATACCCAACTCCGTGACACCCATAAACGGTGCGTGAATGAAGGCGGGAAAACTGGCAAATAGCGCCCACAGACCGCCGATGCCAAAACCACCAGAGGTCACCAGGCCGGTGAACGGAATACACCAGAGCACTACTTCCGCTGCGAAAAGAATCCCTAACGCCGCAATCAGGAAACTCCCCCAAATTGGGCTGCCGATGATCAATAACATAATGACCAGCCAGCGCCGCCCTTCGCCTTGCTGGGGCATTGGCATCGCCGCTGCTCCGGCACTGTAGTTGTCGACCGCTTCGAACACGATTTCGTTCGGATCGCCCACCTTGGCCACTGCCTCTTCCTCGGTGTTGCCCTCTTCCATAAGGTCGAGAATCATTTCGTTGTAATACTCAAGCTGTCGCGCTACCTCGCTAGCGGGCACGTTACCCTCCAGACCGGCGCGCAGCCTGATTGTAAACTCACTTCGTTTCATCAGTACTCCTCCTAATCGTTTCGTACACATCCTGCACTTCCTGCCAATCGGCAACAAAGCGCGTGATGCTACTGCGTCCGGTCGCCGTGAGATGGTAATACTTTCGCTGCCGTCCCTGATGGATTTCACTGTAGGTGCTGACGCGACCATCACCCTCCAACCGCTTGAGTATCGGGTACAGCGTTGATTGCGTCAGTTCCAATACCGGCGGAGCGTCCTTGATAATTTGGTAGCCATAGGAGTCGCCTGCCACAAGCGTTGCCAGCACACTGTATTCCACTAGGCCCTTCTTCATCTGGCTATCCAAATCAACACCCCTTCCTTACACCCCATACTATACAATGCAGAGCATAGTACTGACCTCGGTCTTAGGTCCTAAAACGCACATGGCGCGGGCATTCTTTTATGAATGTCCGCGCCATGTGTATTTATCTATTCTTCTGGTAGTTCGAAGCCCTGCTGGTGCAAAATACGGCCAATATCATCGCGGTGGTGCAAACTTCCCGCAAGGTGCTTGACCATCGACTCGGTGTAACTGACGTTCTTTTGCCCCCACTTGCGGGTCTGGTAGTAATGCCGCAAGTGCTCGTCGTATTGCTGCAACACCGTATCGTCCAATTCTGGATACGCATTATCGGCATATACTAGCTGTCGCGGCAAGCGCGGCTTCAAATCGGGATCTTCCGCCGGCGTGCCAATCATCATCCCCAGAATCGGGAAGGTGTACTTCGGCAGGTGCAGTAGGTCAATCATCGCCTGCGGGTCATTCAGAATACTGCCGAGGTAGACGGCGCCTAAACCACTGCGTTCCGCGGCCGCCGTCATGTTCTGCGCCGCCAGCGTGCTATCAAAAATACCGCCCAGTAGTGCGTCCCAGTTCGTCAGCTGGTGAATCGACTTACCGCTGTCTTGAACTAGGGCAACGTTACGCGCCTGGTCCAATACGAAGATAAACAAATCGCCGTTGTCCGCCGCGTAATCGTAAGTGGTCACCGCGGCGATTTGCTGGCGCAGCGCGGGATCCGTCACGTGAATCAAACTGAATTGCTGCATAAACTTGCTGCTGGCCGTCGCTTGGGCAACTGCAACCAGTTCATCCAGCTGCGTTTGCGTCAGCGGCGCGTTTGCATAGCGGCGGATGGAACGGTGCCGCAACGCGTTTTGTTCGATTTCTGTCATGTCTTTCACCTTCTAATCGCGGTCGGGGTCGCGCATCCAGGCCAGCGCAATCGCCTTTTCACCAATGTGGGTCGTGATTGCAGGACCAAAGAAAGACCGCTCAATGGTCACATCCGGAAACTTCTTTTGGAGCTCAGCTTGCCAGACATCTGCCTCATCCGGATTACCGGCGTCAATGACCCACGCCTTCAGCGGATAATCCGCCGCTGCCACCGCTTCAGTGAACAGTTCTTCCACGCGTGCGGAGGCCCGGTTCAGCGTGCGAATTTTCTCCGCAACGACAATTTTGTGACTCTCATCAAAAGTCAGGAGCGGCTTAATCCGCAGCATGCTGCCGAGCAAGCCGGCGGTACTACTCAAACGGCCGCCGCGCACCAAGTGCTGCAGGTCATTGACGATGAAGTATTCGTCCGTGCTGGCCCGCAACTGGTCCATGCGCGCGATGATTTCGTCCAGGCTCTTGCCCTCTTTGGCCATTTGCCCCGCTGTCAGCACCATTTGCCCCATCAGAATGACCGTAATCTGCGAATCGTATACGACCACGTGCTGGTTTTCAATGTCACGAGCCGCAGCGCTGATGGTACTGTTAATGCCCGAGATGGTGGCGGACAGGTAAATGTTCAGGACGGTATCGTAGCCTTCGTCCAGTAATTCCTTGTGGATTGTGAGTACATCACCAAGCCGCGGCTGCGAAGTGTGCGGAAAATCTTTGGCTGCCCGCATTTTACTGTAGAACTCTTCGGGCGTGATGTCCTCGCCTTCGTTGTACGTCTGACCGTCAACGATGACCGGTGTCGTGACGATGCGAATCGGCAAGTCAGCAATTTGCTCCGGCGTGAGGTAGGCAGTGCTATCAGTAACGATGGCGATTTTACTCATGGATTTAACCCAACTTTCTTGTTCAAAACGACTCCTGATGCTCGTTTGCTGCTGTTTATCATAGCACTACTGTGGGTGGTACTCACTGGTCATCCGTGCCCGTTGCACGAAGTTCGTGAACAGCGCGGCTTGCTGCTTTGATTGCCGCCACATGTTCTCCGGGTGCCACTGCACGGCCAAAATCTGGTCAGATTCCCGCGTCTCCAGTGCTTCCACCACACCGTCATCTGCGCGTGCGGTCACCTGCAGACTTGCCGCGATGTTGCGCGCTGCTTGGTGGTGCCGTGAGTTCACGTAAGCTCGCTCACCGACAAGCTGCGCAATCTGGCTACCCACTGTTGCGTTCACATGGTGCGTTGGCAAATCACCGCGTGCGGCCTGGGCATGGCGAATTTTGCACTCGGGATTCTGAGCGGCCAAATCCTGGTACAAATTACCACCCAGCGCCACATTAATGACCTGCAGGCCGCGACAGATGCCAAAAATCGGCTTGCCCGCTGCAACTGTTGCCTTAATCAGCGCAATTTCGAAGACGTCCTTCATGTACGCCGCACCACCACACTCGGGAATTGGCTCTTCACCATACATGGTCGGATCCACATCCGGGCCACCAGGCAACAAGAGTCCGTCGAACAACTCGGTATAGTGTTGCGCAATGCTTGCCGCATCTGCTGGTGTCTCCGGATAAGGCAAAATAATTGGTAGACCACCGGCAGCCTGCACCGCATTCTTAATTTCGTTTGGCGCCATGTCGGCATTGTTCATGTTAATAATAGACGAAACTCCGGGGACCTGGTCTCCCGTAATGGCAATCACTGGCTGCATGGCATAACCTTCCTTATTTGTTGCAAGTTATATCAATAGTTTAATACTTTTATGCAAGCAAAACCTCACCCGGTCAAAAATAGCGGGCGACACTCCGCGAGTCGCGGGGAACAGGCCTGTCTGCACACCGCCCAATTTTCTAGGTGGCGCCCATTTGCACGCTGTTTTGGTCAAGGTATCCGGCCGGCGGCACCAGCACCCCGAGAAAATAAAAATAACGAATGCCGCTTGCATTTTGACCAAGCTCCCTTATAATGAACTTATACTTATTTTTAGTAAGTTAATAGTCAACGCAAATCTTTGGAGGAAAATGCTCATGACAGACAAGCCTTACACATTCGGCCTCAATACCTTCGGCGATCTCGCCTTCCACGATGACGGCAGTGCCATGAATGGTGATCAGACCTTGCAGCAAGTGCTGCAAGAAGCCCAACTGGCTGATCAACTTGGTATCGACATCTTCGCACTGGGCGAACACCACCGGCCCGAATTTGCCATCTCTAGTCCCGAAGTGGTGCTGGGGGCAATGGCCGCACTGACCAAGAACATCAAGCTGGGGACGGCGGTGACCGTGCTTAGTTCCGATGACCCCGTGCGAGTTTTCGAACGCTTCAGCACCCTGCACGGCTTGTCGAACGGTCGTGAGCAAATCATGATCGGGCGCGGTTCCTTCACCGAATCCTTCCCACTCTACGGCTACGATCTCGAGAAGTACAACGACCTGTTTGAGGAAAAGATTGCGATGTGGGACCAGCTCCTCCAGCATAAGAAGATGAACTGGAAGGGCAAACTCACCCAGAAGCTCACCGACACAATGGTCTACCCGATGCTACCGAAGAACGAGACCATCGAAACAGTGGTCGGTGTCGGCGGTTCACCGGAGTCCATCATCCGCGCGGTTTACTACGACTACGCGGTCATGATTGCCATCATCGGCGGCGAGCCGGTACGGTTCAAGCCTTACGTCGACCTCTACCACCGGGCGGTCAGGGAGTTCAACAAGACAGAGCGGCCACTGGGGATGCACGCCCACGGCATCATCCTCGATGACGCCGAAGAAGCCAAGGAAGTTGGCTGGAAGTACATCCGCGCCGAAATGGACCGCATTGGAATTGACCGCGGCTGGGCACCAATGACCCGTGACCGTTTTGAATTTGAAATTGACAAGGGATCGTACTACGTCGGCACGCCGGAGCAGGTCGCCCAGAAACTCGCCAAGAACATGCAGGCACTAGACATGCAGCGCTTCGACCTGGTTTACGGCACTGGCGGACAGCTAGAACATCAGCGGCTGGCGACCATCGAAAACTACGGCAAGCGCGTCATTCCGCGGGTTAAGGAACTGCTGGGAGGTAAGTAGGATGGACAAGCAAACAATTGGCATCATTGGTGCCGGCAAACTCGGCACCACCCTCGCCCGGCTCGGTACGCAGCGCGGTTTTACCATCAACATCGGTAGTCGCCATAGCGTGCAAGACCTCAAGTGGGTGATCGACACGATGGCGCCCGGTGCGGTCACGATGAGCACGCCCGATGTCATTAAGCACTCAGACATCATCATTCTGGCCATCCCGCTGAGCCACTACCGCGACCTGGACCCCGCCGCACTCGCTGGCAAAATTGTGCTTGATGCCACCAACTACTGGAAGGAAGTCGATGGCACCGTCAACACGATCTCCAGCATGAAAGAATCTTCCTCCGAGGTCATTCAGGCCTACTTGCAGGACAGTTTAGTCGCTAAGGCGTTCAACCATATGGGTTACCACGACATCGAAATTGAGGTCGATCGGCATCCTGAGGTGCGCCGCGCCATGGCTTACGCCACCGACCACGATGAGATTCGTCCAGTTGTTGAAGCGGTACTCACCCAGTTCGGCTTTGACCCGCTGGATCTCGGCCCGCTACGTTTTGGCCTCTACCTCGAACCAGGCAGCCCGCTGTTTGGTGAGGCCATCCCGCGCGCGGAGTTCGTCGATAAGATTAACCGCATCTACTCGACGCCATTTGGTGCCAAGATTCTCTCCGAACGTGGTCAGCAAGTCGTCTAAGTAACCGTCCCACGTAAAAAACTTGTGCATCGCCGCAATTTAACGGCAAATGCACAAGCTTTTTTCGTAATTCGGAATCGTTTAATTCTTCAGCACCCCAAAATGTGCCAGGTGGGTCTTTAAGTAGCCCGCCGTCTGGCCGGCGCCACTGCGCGCGACCGCTTGCGGCGTGCCAGTGGCCACAATGTGTCCACCTTCGCTGCCGCCGCCAGGACCCATGTCCAGCACGTAATCAGCGTTAGCGATGACGTCCAAATCATGCTCGATGGCCAGTACGGTGCCGCCCTGATCCAACAGACGCTGGAAGACCTGTAGCAACACCTGCACATCCAGCGGGTGCAAGCCGACGGACGGCTCGTCAAACACAAAGAGCGTGCCCGTCAACTTCTTACCCATGTGTGCGGTTAGCTTCAGACGCTGGGCCTCGCCACCAGACAGCGTGGGCGTGCTCTCGCCAAGGTGCAGGTAGCCCAAACCCATATCGTGCAGTACCTGCAGGGTTGCTTCTATGCCGGCCTCATCCTTGAACACCGGTAGTGCCGCATCAACGTCGAGGTCGAGCAAATCGGCGATACTGTAACCATGCCAAGTGACATCGAGAACTTCCGGCTTGTAGCGCCGGCCATTGCAGGTAGGACAGGTTTGCTGCATATCAGGCAAGTATTGAATATCGAGGTTAATCTCGCCCGTTCCGCCGCAAGTTGGGCAGGCGCCGGCCGCCACGTTGTAGGAGAAGTTGCTGGCGGTGTAACCGCGCTCTTGGGCGAGTTCTTGCCCCGCGAACAGCGCCCGCAATTTATCCAAAATATCGGTGTACGTGGCCACCGTTGAGCGTACGTTTTTGCCGACCGGCGTCGCATCAATAGCCACTACGCGCCGCAACCCGCCGCGCTTGAGATTCTGGGCAAACTGCGGTGCCGGCTTCTTCTTTGTCGCCGTCAGCGCCGGAATCAGGGCTTCAAACACCAAGGTGGACTTGCCGGCACCGGAAAAGCCCGACACAACGGAAAACGCTCCGACTGGTAGTTCTGCAGTCACATCATGTAGGTTGAAGCGGTCGGAAACCGTGACGCCATAGTGCTTGGCTTTTGTGAGCTCTGCTTGCGCACGTTGCGGGCGGGCAAGTAGCTGCGCGTTGCCGTTCAAAAATGGCGCAATTAGGCTGTTCGGCTGCTTCATGATAGCTGCCGGCGTCCCCATGTTCAGCAGGTGTCCGCCGCTGGCCCCCGCGCCAGGACCAATTTCCAGCACTTGATCAGCGGCCGCAATGATTGTCGGGTCATGATCCACCACAATCACGGAGTTGCCCTGGGCAACGAGACTGCGCATGACATCAATCAGCCCCTGTACGTTCGCCGCGTGCAAGCCAATAGACGGTTCATCCAGTACGTACAACACGCCCGTCGTCTGGGTTCGCAAGGTGCGACTAAGCTGAATGCGCTGCAGTTCGCCGGTGGACAAAGTGCTGCCCGCCCGGCCCAGGTTCAGGTAACCCAAACCCAGTTCGAGCAGTGGCCGCAAAATTCCGAGCAATTCGTCTAGAATGTTGTGGGCTAGCTCCTGCATGTCGGCAGGCAGCTGTGCGTACACCGTGCCCACAAAATCACGCAGTTGCGTCAACGTCAGTTCACTCACTTCAGCAATATTCTTTCCCGCCAGCAATTGCGACAGTAGTTCCGGCTTAAAGCGGCTGCCATGGCAAGTCGGGCAAGTGCCGAAGCGGTAGAAGCGGTTCAACCGAGCAATGGCCCGTTCGTTAGTGGTCGTGGCCATGCTGTCGAGCACCGCTGCGTGCGCATTTTCGAACTGGGCGTTATCCATGTGGAAAATTTTGCCGGTGCTGCTGGGAATATTAATGGCGTATTTCTTGCGCGGACCATTCCACACCATCTCTTGCTGGTCTTTAGGCAGATCTTGGAACGGCGTATCGATGTCGATGCCAATCTGTTCGGCGACCAGGTGCATGAAGTTACGCCCTGGCAGCCGCCAAGACGCAACGGCACCCTCACGAATGGTCTTGCTAGGATCCGGAATCAGTAGGGATTCGTCCAGAGTCTGCGCGGTCCCGGTACCGCCACAAGTGGGACAAGCACCGGCTGAGTTAAAGGCAAAATCCTCTGCCGCAAACGCCATGAATTCTACCCCGCAAGTCGGACACTTAATCATGCCCATCCCGCTGCCCGCCTTATTCGGCAGGTCCATTGCCTGCGCAATCGCCAAAGTTGGCGGCACCTGATGGCCATTCGGGCAACGCGGTGACCCGAGCCGCGAGAACGCCAGCCGCAGCACGTTCAGTGCCTCGGTCGCCGTGCCCACGGTCGAACGCACGCCCGGAACGGATGGCCGCTGCCGCAATGCGATGGCGCTAGGAATATGCTCAATCGATTCCACGTCTGGCTTGCCGGTCTGGCCTAGGCGCCGGCGGGTGTACGTGGACAACGCGCTCACGTAGCGCCGCATCCCTTCAGCGTAGAGCACCCCCATCGCCAGCGAGGACTTGCCGGACCCCGAGCGGCCAGTGACCGCTACCAGCTGGTGAAGCGGAATATCGACGTCCAGGTTCTTTAGATTATTGACCCGTGCACCGCGGACCTTGATGCTTTCCGGAACATGATTTGCCATTTGCTACCTCCTGCAATACTTACTGCCCATATTCTAACACCGTACAAAATGTTGGTTACGGACAGATATGAGTTCATGACGCTGTCCGTCAGCGTAAGTCTGCGCCCGCAAGGGTGCGCTTTACGCTTTGGTTTGTTTTCAAACCGCCGCTAGGCGGTGGGTCGGCAACTCCAGTGGTGGTGCGCTTGGGCTACGCTCCGGGAACTACGTCGGGCGGGGACCGCTTCAGCCCGCTATCGCGGTCTTCCGCTGGCGGAGTTGCCGCAAGAATGGCGTCAACTCCGCGCTCCCGAGATGATTGTATGCAGACAGGACGGCAAGAACGGCCGTCCTGTCTCCAAACAATCATCTTTTCGCCCGACTCCGTTCCCTGTGCTTCGCCCAAGCACACCACCACCTCCGTGGCCGACACGTTAATGAGTGGAGAATACCATAGATACCGAGCGACCGCTCATTCAAACGCCGGATCAAAACACAGACCGT
>NZ_RHNR01000029.1 GCF_003946025.1 Lacticaseibacillus songhuajiangensis
TACACCGCAGATTATCTCAGGAGCGCGGATTTGACGCTGGTTTTGCGGCAAATCTGCCAGCGGAAGACGGCGAAGCCGCCTGGAGCGGTCCCGCCCGACGTAGTTCACCGGAGCGCAGCCCAAGCGCACTCATGCCGGAGTTGCCGACCCCACCGCCTAGCGGCGGTTTGAAAACGCCGCAGAGGCCCAGTGCGACTCCGTCGCTAAAAGACTTACGCTGACGGACAGCGTGTGCAATTTCACCAGATACAAAAACAGCCCCTGCTTGCACAGAGGCTGTTGCTGTTTATTTACCCAATTTTACCGTCGCCATCGATGTCCTTCTGGGAAATCTGCTCAACTTCCTTCACGACTTCGTCTTGCGTTTCAAAATCCTCGTACAGGTTCTTCGCGGGGATTTCGTCGACGTTAGCGAACATTTCAATGTGCTGGGACAAGTTCACAAAGTCCATTGGCGTGTCGCCACCGTACTCGCCATCAAGGTTGATTTTGAGTTCCTTGTTGTCCGTGCGGCGCACCGAAATTTTGCTGGTTTTGATGTAGCTGATGTTCGGGTCATCAACGTGCTTACCACCGTTGAAGACCAGCGCAATCAGCTTGAGCATTTCCGCCACGTTCGCCGTCTTCACTATGATGGCCGTGAACTGGCCATCCCCGAGTTCGGCGTCGGGGACAATTTGCTCAAATCCGCCGACCGAGTTGGTCAAACCAATCAAGAACATGGACGCAGGACCATCATACTGGCCGTCGTCGTACTCAATGTGCAATGGCACAGTGTGCATGCTTGGCAGCATCTCCGCGCCCTTAATCAAGTACGCGAGGTAGCCAAAAATCGACTTGAACTCACTAGGCACCGCGTAGGTCAATTCGGTCATGGAACCGCCGGCCGCGATGTTCATGAAGTAGGCGTCGTTTGCCTTCCCGATGTCCATCTTAAGCGTCTGGTTCTTGCCGATAATGGCTGCGGCCGCAACGGGGTCTTCACGCGGAATGCGCAGGGCACGCGCGTAGTCATTTGTGGTCCCCGCGGGGATGATGCCCATCTTCGGCCGATGCGGGCTTGGTGCAATGCCGTTCACGACTTCATTGATGGTGCCATCGCCACCGGCCGCGACAATGAGGTCAAAGCCTTCCGCAGTGGCGCGGGCCGCTTCTTTTTTGGCGGAGAATGGTTCAGGCTGCGTCTGGAACGCGGAGGCTTCGTAACCCGCCTTTTCCAGTTCATTCAGCACGTCGCCGACGTACTTACGCATCCCCTCATTCCCACTCGTTGGGTTGTAAATCAACCGTGCACGTGGTCGCATTTTGTTACCCCCTGCTTTTCAAAAATTAGCTTGCCTAGCGCTTTGCCAGTTCGGCGTTCAGAATCTGGTTGACCACCTTTGGGTTAGCCTGACCGTGCGTCTGCTTCATAATCTGGCCGACGAGGAAGCCAACGGCGCGATCCTTCCCGGCATGGAAGTCATCGATACTTTGCTGGTTAGCGTCCAGAATGCCGGTGATGATTGGTGTCAGAACGGCGGGGTCGGATTCCTGCACGAGACCCTTGGCGCGAACCCATTCTTCTGGATCAACGTCGTTCTTGATAATCTGCACGATGACCTTCTTGGCAATCTTACTGGAGATAGTACCGTCAGCGAGCAGCGCAATCATTTTGGCCAGGTGCGCCGGTGTGAGCGCGATGTCCTTGAGCTCAAGGTGCTGAGCGTTCAAGTAACCCGAAACGTCACCCATCAGGTAGTTAGACGCCTGTTTAGCATCCGCACCGTCTGCCACGACTTCTTCGAAGAAGTCAGACATTTCCTTGGTATTGGTCAAAACGCCGGCGTCGTATTCTGGCAGGCCCCATTCGCCAACGTAACGTGCACGCCGCTGCTTAGGATTTTCAGGGAGCTTAGCTTCAACTTCCTTAATCCAGGCGTCGCTCACCCGTACTGGTGGCAAATCTGGTTCTGGGAAGTAACGGTAGTCGTCCGCGCCTTCCTTAACACGCATCAAGATGGTGCGCTTGCCGGGTTCGTCCCAACGGCGGGTTTCCGGCCGAATCTGGTTCCCAGACAGGTAGGCCGCCACGTGGCGCTTCTGCTCGAAGGCCAAAGCGCTGCGCACGTGGTTGAAACTGTTCAAGTTCTTGATTTCAGACTTCACGCCGTACTTGTCAGCACCAATTGGCGCAACGGAGAGGTTAGAGTCGACACGCATCGACCCTTCTTCCATCTTGACGTCAGAAGCCCCGGTGAACTGCACAATCTGCTTGAGCTGTTCCAAGTACTGGTAAGCTTCCTCAGGCGTTTCCATATCGGGCTTAGACACGATTTCAATCAGTGGTGTGCCCTGACGGTTCAAATCGACGTAAGAGTAACCATCGTCCGCATGGGTGTTCTTCCCGGCATCTTCTTCGATGTGGAGTTCTTCAATCCCGATGCGCTTTTTCTTGCCATCAACTTCGATTTCGATGTAGCCGTTGCGCGCCAGTGGCGTCTCGGACTGCGTAATCTGGTAAGCCTTCGGGTTATCTGGGTAGAAGTAGTTCTTGCGGTCAAAATGCGTGAAGGGTGTAATCTCGGCGTGCAGCGCCAGCGCAACCATCAGACCCAGTTCATAGGCCCCCCGGTTGACGCTTGGCAGAACACCAGGGTAGCCCCAATCAATCATGTTCGTCTGGGTATTGGGTTCAGCACCATAAGAAACTGGTGATGGTGAGTACATTTTGCTCTTGGTTTTCAGCTCAATGTGCACTTCCAGCCCGATTGTTGTTTCAAAATTCATTAATTCTGCCCCCCTGGAATCTGCTGCAGGTAGTCGTTCGCATCTTCGAATGCTGCCGCTGCCTGGAAGATTGTTGACTCAGCAAAAGGCTTGGCAATCAGCTGCAGCCCAACTGGCATGCCATCAGCGAAACCGGCATTCACGGAAGCGGCTGGCAAACCGGCCAGGTTTACCGGAATGGTCAGGATGTCGTTCATGTACATCGTCAGTGGATCAGTTACCTTCGCCCCGATACCGAATGCTGTCGTTGGCGTGGTTGGTCCCATGATGAGGTCATAATCCGCGAATACCTTTTCGAAGTCGCGGGTAATCAGTGTCCGGACCTGCGCAGCCTTCTTGAAGTAGGCGTCGTAGAAACCGGCAGACAAGCTGAATGTCCCCAGCATAATCCGGCGCTTCACTTCGCTACCGAAACCTTCAGAACGAGAACGCACGTAAACATCATCCAGGGTCTTCACATCCTGAGCACGGAAACCGTAGCGAATCCCGTCAAAACGTTGCAGGTTGGAACTAGCTTCGGAACTCGCAATGATGTAGTAGGCCGGAACGGCGTACTTGGTGTGTGGCAGGCTGACCGTTTCAACGGTTGCGCCCATTGCACGCAGCTGGTCAGCGGCCTTCTTAATCTGGTCGGCAACCTTAGGGTCGACCCCTTCACCAAGGTATTCAGCAGGCAAAGCAATCTTCATGCCCTTAACGCCCTTGCCGATGTTTATGCCAAAGTCGCCGTCGTTACGATCCACAGTCGTGGTATCGCGTTCGTCAGCGCCAGCAATGGCATTCAGCACGTGCGCACCGTCGCGGACGGAGCGGGTCAGTGTCCCAATGGCATCCAAGCTGGAACCAAAGGCGATGAGTCCCCAGCGGGAAACGCGGCCGTAGGATGGCTTAAAGCCAAAAATCCCGTTGAAAGCAGCGGGCTGGCGAATGGAACCACCAGTATCAGAACCCAAAGCGGCAATGACTTCACCACTGGCAACAGCGGCGGCAGAACCACCTGAAGAACCGCCGGGAACCTTGGTATGGTCCCAAGCGTTCGTCGTGGTTTTCATAGCGGAGTTTTCAGTGGAAGAACCCATGGCGAATTCGTCCATGTTCAGCTTACCGACGATGACCATGCCGGCGTCCTTGAGCTTCTTCACAACGGTAGCGTCGTAAATTGGCACGAAGTTCGCGAGCATTTTGGAAGCGGCCGTCGTGGTCAGACCATCGGTGACGATGTTGTCCTTAATAGCAATGGGAATTCCGGCCAGAATCTGGCTGGAATCCACACCGGCTGCATCAATCGCAGCAGCGGTCTTGCTGGCGTCGTCTTCGTTTAGTGCGAGGAAGGCCTTGATCTTGTCGTCTTTAGCGGCGATTGCGGCGAAGGTGTCCGCCGTGAGCTGGGTGCTGCTGATTTTGCCGTCCAGCAAATCCTGGTGCAGCTGCTCAATACTTGTGTTGAAGTAATCCACGGATCAGTCATCCTCCTTGTCGATAATTGCTGGAACCTGAATCAAACCGTCTTTTTCAGTTGGCACATTCTTCATGAGTTCGGCGCGCGGTGTGACCATCGTGGCCTCGTCGGCACGCATCACGTTCTCGAGCAAAACGCTCTGAGTGGTTACCGGGACACCCTCGGTATCAACTTCGCTGAGTTGGTCAACCATGTTCAGAATTTCATCCAGCTGGCCCGTAAACTGTTGGAGTTCTTCATCGGAAAATTGGAGGCGCGCAAGTTCCGCAACGTGCGCGACCTGTTCCTTAGAAATCATGCTTATACCCGCTTTCTTATTGCATTACACATCTGTTTTACATGGTACCATAAATCGGCTTCTTTCACCCTGGAAATCAACCTGTGTCTAGGCATTTCTGTAAATGTGTTGCTTGCTGTGTGGCCACTTCAGTAATGGCTGCGACAGCACTCTACATCTGCTTCGGTAACGGCGGCGCTTGGCTCCGCGGGCGAATGGGGGTGCCTGGAAACGCTCCAGACGGAAAATATCCACTGCCAATTTCACTGTCAGGCACCCCATTCGTCCGCTCCGCCAAGCACCACCGTTACCTCAGTGGTTAAAACTCACCATGCACCAACTCCAAGATACAGCAACTACCAGTCGTCCCTGTCCAAAACCCAATCGTGACTTATCAAATTCGCCTCATCGGTATCATCGCCCAAGACTGAGTCGATACACCATCACGTATGCGACTGTTTGGCTGGATTGCATACACACGTTCTATCTAAAGCATCACTTATCACACAGCACTGTACGAAGTCGACAACTTATCTCTATTAGTGCACTAGGATCTGGGTCAGATTGATGGAGCGTGGCTGGGTGTGGGCATGATTGCAGAAATATCGTTGTATGTTGCGCCCGGGTTTGGCGCAATGTACGACGATATTTTTGCTTAGGAGCGCAATTTTGACGCTGGGTTTGCGGCAAAATTGCCAGTGGAAGCCGGCACACCGGCTGGAACGGTCCCATGCCCGCACCCAGCCACGCGGAGTCAATCTGGCCCAGACCCGTCCTCCGACCAAGCTACAAACAAAAACCACCTTCTGAACAACTTCAGAAGGTGGCAAAAATCAAATTTTAGTAACTATCGAACACGTGCGTGTAGAAACTCTTCTCGCCGGTCTTGCGTTCGGCAAAAGCCTGCATCCCCTGAACGGACTGCACATCAATTTCGATGTTCGCCCCGCTCGGCAGGTACTTCGACGCCGCGGTCACCACGTACTGCGTGAAACTGTTGATTTCAGTCTGCCCGTAGAACTGGGTGTTGACCGTAATCTTCAGACCGGACAACTGCCCGTCTTCGTAATGCGCCTGCGCGGTCACACCCGCAAGCGTTGGGAAGAAGGACCGAATCTGCGTGGAGAAGTTGCTGAAATCGTTGGCAACGGTGGAGTTAATCCCCTTCTTGCCGTCAACAAGCGGCAATACTTCATTTTGCTCGTTCATGGAGTGCCAGCTACCAATGTTGTCGCCGCTGGTGCTGACCACATAGCTCTGGTAGGTCCCACCAACCAAACTATCCTGCGCCGCCTGCTTGTAGATGCCGACAACGATTGGCGTGTTACTCTTAACGCCCTTCATTTTGCGAATGCGGGCAACGACCTTCTTGGCCATCGCCTTACCCTGTGCCATGAGGTCGGCATCGGAAATCTTGGTCTCGTAGGTGGCACCGTAGCTGGTCTTGGTGTAGTAATCAACCGAATTCATGCCCAGCCCGATGGAAATACCGCCCAGCGACATCGACGAGCCGCTGCTGACCATGTAATCTTGTTCCAGAATCTGCTGCAAATAAATCGGCGTCCGGCTGTTTTCCCCAGTCTTACCATTACTTGCCGGGTTCAAGCCAAGCGCGTTGTCAGTATCACTGCTCTTGCTGTACTTGCCTTTTTGCCGACCCAGCCACTTGCGCGTGGTCGAGGTGCTCAGCAGTTGTCCCTCTTCAAAATCGTACTTATCGGTTGAAAATTCCTTTTGCGAAATGCTCTGCAGCCCGGTTTCCATGCTGCGCACGTTGTAGGTGTTGCCGTTTTGGTTATTGTTCGTCAGCATGAGGCCACGCGACTTGGAAACCTGGTAACGACCATTCTTGATCACACCTTGATAAGTGTTGTCGCTAGCCGTCCCGGTCGTCTGGTAAGAGCCACTCTTGGTGCTCGTGGTGCTGCTACTATCGCTATCAAAGCTTAGCTTGCCGCAACCAGCCAGCAGCAAAATTGCGCTGACAACCAGCCCGGTCTTCAGAATGTTTTTCATGCGTTTCCTCAATCCTCAGTTAATTCTTGTTTTAGTTCGGCCTCAGTCATGACCTGGACACCCAGCGTTTGCGCCTTGCTGAGCTTGCTGCCGGCAGCTTCGCCGGCAACCAGCAGGTCAGTTTTTTTGGACACGGATCCGGTCACCTTAGCCCCCAGTGCCTTTAACTGCGCTGTGAGCGCCGGGCGCGTGAAGTCGGTGAACTTGCCGGTAATGACCACGGTCTTGCCAGAAACGAAGCTATCCGTCTCGGGCGCCGCGGTCTGGGTCGTGTACGTCAAGTTCACGCCGGCCACCTGCAACTCACCAATCAGCTCACTAGTGGTATCCATGGCAAAATACTGCGCCACGGTACTGGCGATGATGGGTCCCAGTCCGTCCACCTCGGCAAGTTCATCTTCACTTGCCGCGGCAATGGCCGCCATACTGCCAAAATGCTCGGCTAAAACGGCCGCCGCCTTCGCACCAACGTGACGAATGCCCAAACCAGTTAACAAGCGTTCAACAGAATTATGCCTACTACCATCAATGGCCTGCAAGAGGTTGTTGATGGATTTTTCCTTAAACTTATCAAGTTGCGCCAGATCATCAGCAGTCAGCTTATAGAGATCCGCCACGTCACGCACCAATTGTTTCTCCTGAAGTTGCGCGATAATTTTGGGTCCCAGACCATCGATGTTCATTGCCGGGCGGCTGGCAAAATGCGTCAGCTGTTCCTGTACCTGTGCCGGGCACAGCGGGTTAATGCAGCGCAAAGCCACCTCGTCCTCGATGTGCACCAGTTCAGCACCACAAGACGGACAGGTCGTCGGCACGGCGTACGGCTGCGCGTCAGCGGGTCGTTTGCTCAGCACCACTTGCGAAATCTCGGGGATAATGTCGCCCGCTTTATGCAGCAAGACGGTGTCGCCAATGCGAATGTCCTTTTCAGCGATGAAATCCGGATTGTGGAGGGTTGCGCGACTGACCTGGGTACCCGCCAACTGCACGGTGTCCATCACCGCAGTCGGTGTCACCACACCAGTGCGACCGATGGTCCAGTCGATGGCGCGCACAATCGTTGCGGCCTCTTCCGGTGGAAACTTGTAGGCAATTTCCCAACGGGGCACCTTCACGGTGTTACCGAGCTGTTCTTGCAAGGCCAAGTCGTTGACCTTGAGCACGATGCCGTCAATACCATAACTGAGGTCATCGCGCTGACCAGTGTAGCGTTCAATATAGTCGTCAATGTCATGCAGGTGCGCCAGTCGTTCGGAGCTCGGATTCGTGCTGAAACCCAGTTCCGTCATGAAGCGAATCGCCTGATCCTGCGTTGTGACGCCGAATTCTGCGGGGGTGAGTAGCGTGTACATGAATGTCGCGAGCTGGCGCTTTTTGGTAACCGCAGCATCCAGTTGCCGCAAAGAACCTGCAGCCGCGTTCCGCGGATTGGCAAAAGTGGCTAATCCTTCCTGCTCACGCGCTGCATTCAGCTTGGCAAATGCAGCCTTGGGCATGTAACATTCACCGCGCACTTCTAGTGACAGCGGCCGCGCCAAGTGCTGCGGCACGTCCGCAATTGTGAGCACGTTCTTGGTGACGTCTTCACCAATACGGCCATTGCCACGCGTAGAAGCCTGCACTAAGACGCCGTTTTCGTAGACTAGGGACAAAGACAAGCCGTCAATTTTGAGTTCAACGTTGTACTCTAACTCGCCCGCTTCCGCACTGGCTGTCGTGCGGTCAGCCCAATCCGCCAGTTCGTCTAGGGAGAACACATCCCCCATCGAGAGCATCGGCACCTCATGGGGCACCTTACCCAACTCTGGTAGCGTTGCGTCCCCAACTAGTTGCGTTGGCGAATCAGGGGTCACGAGTTCCGGATGCGCAGCTTCAATTGTCTCAAGCTCACGATAAACCCGGTCGTATTCGGCATCGGTGACGACCGGCGCATCTTGCGTGTAATACGCATCACGCCAGCTATTCAGTTGTGTGCGCAGTGCCTGCGCGCGCTGCTCTAATTCCTGCGTTTCGTCCATCAGAGCCTCCTGTGCTTGTTATTCAACTTTTTTCAGCGGGGCAAAAGCCGCGAGCAGCCGTTTAATGCCCATGTTTGGAAAGGCAACGTCCAGCTCCTGATCTTCGCCCGCGCCATCAACTTTCACAACGGTGCCGACACCCCACTTACGGTGCTCGGCCTTGTCCCCTGCTTGCC
Source organism: Lacticaseibacillus songhuajiangensis (assembly GCF_003946025.1). GTDB lineage: Bacteria > Bacillota > Bacilli > Lactobacillales > Lactobacillaceae > Lacticaseibacillus > Lacticaseibacillus songhuajiangensis. The sequence goes on from NZ_RHNR01000029.1 coordinate 8,716, forward strand.
AGGACACCTTCGCGGCGTCACTCACGGTTGGCCCCGTCACGCTCGCCGTCGTTGCGGCAGCTGCGTGATTGGCACTGCGGCGTTGCGGTGCACTCGGCTTGCCGTAGGTACTACTGCTGCGACCACCGGCATAGCTCGACTGACCATCATTGCCGCGGCCGTACTTGCGGCTGTTAATGAACGGAATGTCGCTCCGCTGCTGTTCAGCATTTTGACTATCCAGTAATTCGTCAGGAATTTCCTCCACAAAGCGACTGGCCGGGTTGTTCTGGTGTTGACCATGGAACAGCCGGGAGTAGGCGTTGGTGAGGAACAGCTTCTTCTTCGCGCGCGTAATCCCTACATAAGCTAGGCGCCGCTCTTCTTCAAGCTGCGTCTCGTCCATGGCTGCGCGAGACAGAGGGAAGAGGTTCTCTTCCATACCCACGAGGAACACAATCGGGAATTCCAGCCCCTTAGCAGCGTGTAGCGTCATCAAGGTGACTTCTTGCGGCTCTTCCGGTGCGTCGTCGGCATCGCTCAGCAGCGCAAGTTCGCCCAAGAAGTCCACGAAGATGTCCGCTTCTTCATCGTCTGGTTCGTAGCGGGAATCAAAATTCTGCGTTACGGTCAGCAGTTCCTGCAGGTTGTCAATGCGCGCATCGGCCTCAAGGTTGTGTTCGGCACGCAGCGCGTCAATGTAGCCCGTGTCTTCCAGAACCGCAGTCATCAGGTCAGTAACGCTCGCCCCGCCAACCTTCTTGGTGCGCAACTTGGTCATCATCTGTGCAAAATCGGCCAGCTTGGTGCGAGCGCGGGCAGAAATGTTACTGAGTTCCACGTTTTCGGCGGCGTCCAGCAGCGACCAGCCGTGTTCATCCGCGAAGTCACTCAATTTCTCAATCGTGCTGGCACCAATTCCGCGCTTGGGTTCATTAACCACACGCTGGAAACTGATGTTGTCCGCTGGGTTCACAGCCAGACTCAAGTAACCCAAGGCATCGCGAATTTCCTTCCGGTCATAAAACTTGTGGCCGCCGACAATTTTGTACGGAATCGAGCTCTTGAGGAAGGCTTCTTCAATGCTCCGTGATTGGGCGTTGGTGCGGTACAAAATGGCAAAATCACCATAATGGTAGTTCTGTTCGCGCATCATTTTTTCAATTTGGCGAATCACAAAGTAGGCTTCATCGCGGTCACTCTGAGCGCGGTAATAGCCGATTTTGTCGCCTTTACCATTTTCGGTCCAGAGAGTCTTCACCTGGCGTTCGGCGTTATTTTTAATTACGGCATTAGCCGCGTCCAAAATCGTCTGCGTGCTCCGGTAGTTCTGTTCCAGCAAGATGACCTGGGCATCCTTGTAGTCATTCTTAAAGTTCAGAATGTTCTTCATGTTGGCTCCACGCCAACCGTAGATACTTTGGTCAGCATCCCCAACGACGCAAAGGTTGCGGTAACCTTCCGCCAGCATGGCAACCAGTTGGTACTGCGCTTCGTTAGTATCTTGGTATTCATCGACGTGAATGTAACGGAACTTGCGCTGGTAGTAAGCCAGCGTTTCTGGTTCCTGCTTGAACAGCACAATGGTCTGCATGATGAGGTCATCAAAATCGAGTGCGGAGTCCGCACGCAACCGGCGCTGGTATTCCTTGTACACCTGCGCGACGACTTCTTCAAAAGGTCCCTTAGCGGACTTGGCGTAGTCGTCCGGGTTCAGCAACTCATTCTTAGCAGCGGAGATGGCGCTTAAGATGGCCTTCGGGTCAAAACGCTTCGGGTCGAGGTTTTGGCTACGCAACACCTGCTTGACCAAGGTTAGTTGTGCCGAGGTGTCGGTGATGGAAAAGGCCCGGTTGTAGCCCAACTTTTCGATGTCGCGCCGTAAAATACGCATGCACAGTGCGTGGAAAGTCGAGACCCAAACGTCACGTGCCAGTTCCGGATCCAGCAAGTTACCGACACGTTCCTTCATTTCACGGGCAGCTTTGTTCGTAAACGTAATGGCCAGAACGTTCCAAGGGTTCACGTTCTTTTCCTCAATCAGGTAAGCCACTCGGTGCGTGAGCACCCGCGTTTTACCTGAACCAGCACCCGCCATGATTAAGACGGGGCCTTCGGTAGCGAGGACGGCCTCGCTTTGCTTGTCGTTCATTCCTTTGAGTAGTACTTGTTCGCCCATGACTTGTCCTTTCGTTCCGCAAAAATCGCGGTATTTCAGATATAACCATACTACCAAAAACTCGTTCGCTATTACAGCCTCTCGCTGTCCGTCAGCGTAAGTGTTCTGGCAACGAAGTCGCGCACGGCCTCTGTGCCGTTTTCATACCGCCGCTAGGCGGTGAAGTCGGAAACTCCGGCGTGAGTGCGCTTGGGCTGCGCTCCGGAGAACTACGTCGGGCGGGACCGCTCCAGGCGGCTTCGCCGTCTTTCGCTGGCAGATTTGCCGCAAACCCGGCGTCAAATCCGCGCTCCTGAGATAATCTGCGGTGTACACCCGGCAAAATCAGCCGGGCATACGCTGCAGATTATCTTGTCGCCCGACTCCGTTCCCTCTGCTCCGCCCAAGCACACTCACGCCTCCGTGGCCGACACGTTACTAAGTAGAGAACACCACAGAGACCTGTGTCGGCGCACTGAAATGCTGAGGTTGATGTTCGGCTGTACGCAGGTCACGTAGTTGGGCAATTATGAAATTACTGTATTCCGCATGGTAAAAGTATTCAGGTGTTCAATCGGTTAGATGAATCGCTCACGATGCCAGCATTATCCAATCACGTGTCTCTCTTTGGCCGTTTCTCGCCACCGAAGCCTGAAACTTTCAACACCATAGTCATGTGAATGCGCGTCGGAACTGGGGCGGATTGGCGGTAGCGGACGGGAAGGGTGTGCGTGCTCACGAAAATGGCAGTGTATGTTTCGCACATGAACCTTGTGCGAAATGTACACCGCCATTTTCGTTAGGAGCGGGATTTTGCCGGTGGGTTTGCGGCAAAATCGCCAGTGGAAGACAGCGCAGCTGGCTGGAACGGTCCCACGCACACCCTTCCCGGGAGCGTAGCAAATCCGCCCCAGTCCCGACCTTCGGTCTAACCACTATTTTTCAAACCGAGCATCCTTGCGGATGAAAGTTTCGCGACTTACGCTGACGGACGACGACAAAAAAAGCAGCCATTGCTGGCTGCTCTTAAGCGTTAGTCATTCAAACCTAGTCGGGCGAAGATTTCGTCCACATGGCGCAGGTGGTAGTGGTAATCAAAGGCGTCGGCGATGTCAGCGTCGGTGAGAACCTCACGAACCTTCGGGTTGGCTTCAATCAGCGTCCGGAAGTCCTTACCTTCATCCCAAGCCTGGGCAGTCATTGGCTGCACCAAGTCGTAAGCAGCTTCACGGCTCATGCCACCCTTGTCAATCAGAGCAAGCATGAAGCGCTGGCTGTAAATCAGGCCGTGCGTCAGTTGCATGTTCTTCTTCATCCGGTCTGGGAAGACGTCCAGCGTCTCCACAATCCCAGTGAAACGGTGCAGTACGTAATCCAGCAAGCCAGTAGCATCAGGCAAAATCACCCGTTCAGCGGAGCTGTGACTGATGTCACGTTCGTGCCAGAGGGCAATGTCTTCAAGTGCGGGAATCTGGTAACCGCGAATGACCCGCGCCAGACCGGACACATTTTCAGAGCTGATTGGGTTGCGCTTGTGCGGCATTGCGGAACTGCCCTTTTGACCCTTGTTGAAGTGTTCTTCAACTTCGTGGACTTCGGTGCGTTGCATGTGACGAATCTGAACAGCAAAGCGTTCAACGGAGCTAGCAATCAGCGCCAAGGTCTGGATATAACGGGCGTGGAGATCGCGTGGCAGCACCTGTGTAGAGATGTTTTGCGCGCGGATACCCAGGTGTTCACAGACATATTCTTCGACAGCTGGTGGCGTGTTGGCAAAAGTGCCGACTGCCCCACTAATTTTGCCGGCTTGGACTTCATCGGCGGCTTCGTCGAAACGGGCGAGGTTCCGCTGCATCTCGGCGTACCAGCTGGCCAGAACCAGACCAAAGGTGGTTGGTTCGGCGTGCACACCGTGCGTGCGACCCATCATCACCGTGTCCTTAAATTCACGGGCACGCTTACCCAAAACCGCAATCAGGTCTTCAATGTCTTGACGCAAAATAGCGTTGGCCTGCTTCAGGATGTATCCCTGAGCAGTATCCACAACGTCAGTACTGGTTAGGCCGTAGTGCACCCACTTCTTCTCATCACCGAGGGTTTCTGAGACCGCGCGGGTAAAGGCCACCACGTCATGGCGGGTCTCTAGTTCAATGCGTGCCACTTCATCAGCGTCGACGCTAGCATGAGCGCGAACAGCCTTAGCATCGGCTTCGGGAATGATGCCGAGTTTGGCATGAGCTTCAACGGCCAGAATTTCAACCTCGAGCCAGGCCTGGTAACGATTATCGAGCGTCCAAATAGCGGCCATGTCTGGCCGACTGTAACGAGAAATCATTAGTTATCTCCTTCACTATCGAGCTGCTGCACATAGGTCAAACCATCAACATCAAACGCCCCTGTTGCGTCAAGCGCCGCAAATGCGTCGCGCAGTGGTCCCGGTACGCTGAGTTCACCGCGCAAGGTGTTGCCTTGCGGGAAGAACTGCCAGCGCCACTTATCTTTAAGCTGAATCTGCGTGTTCACCGCGTCCACATTGTCGGCCGTCAGCGGCAACATCACCGCCGAGCCCTCAATCTGGAGCGTTGGGACTGGCCAGCCAAGAATGGCCCGCATGTGCAGGGCATACTGACTGCTGCGGCCCACGGCGCGCAGAATATCGCCAGACAGGCGCATCCCCGGCGCCACCTTCTTCACGTAGAGTGACCCCTCAGCCGTGAGGAAGAACTCAACGGAGAAGATGCCGGTGTAGTCAATCTTGTTGCCCAACTTTTCGGCGATTCGCAACACTTCGATCAAGACACTACCATCAACTTGGGCCGGCACCACCGCCCCACGGAAGTTCTCGTGATCCTGCCGCGTTTCAACAAGCGGCAGCACTTGCAGACCCCTGCTGGACTTCACGCACAATACAGACAATGTGCGCGGCTTATCCAGCCAGGCTTCCAGAATGTACGGGCGTTTTTGCAGCAAGCTTTTAGCCCGCCACACGTCGACGTCACTGCGCAAAATGAGCTGCTGATCCGCACCAACCGCCTTTTGAATCGGCTTAATGACACTTGGATAACCGATCGTCATCAAAACCTTTTCGATGTCATCCGGCGTAATGACCTGACCGTACGGCAACACGTTGAGCTTCTGGTCTTCAAGGAACACTTTTTCCAGGTACCGATCCTGCGTGAAAGCCAAAATATCGGTGCCACTAGGCAACTGCGCTGAATTCAAATTATCAGCGAGCATGTCCCCATCCGCAACAGATTCATTGATATAGGTAATAATCGTGCTCCGGTCACGCAGCTCCATGAAGGCGTGGACGTCCCGCGCACTGCCGACGATACCGTAGTCTGCAGCCTGCAGTGCAATATCTTCTGCTTGTGGCGTAAGCACCACCGTCTTCATGCCAAAATGACTGGCCGCGCGTGCGAGCTCATATGCGGCAACCCCGCCGCCAATGATGCCGACGGTCGCCCCAGGCGCAACAAATTGCGTCACAGCAATAGCCTCCTTACCGATGCAAAATGATGGTCAACGCAGGCCAAGCTGCTGTCACCATCATTTACTCTTACTAATCTTCCTTTTCGTTGAGCCCCGTGTCGCTCTTCATTTCCGGCTGGGGCGTCTTCGAATTGAAAAGAATGTTCAAAATTACGGCTGACAGACTCGCCATCAGAATACCGCTGGAGCAGAACAGCTGCAGGTTCTTTGGCAGGTACTGCACGATTTCGGGCTGAACAGTCACGCCCAGACCCAAACCGATTGAAATCGCAGCGACCAGCAAGTTTTTGTCGTTGTTAAAGTCAACTTGCTGGAGCATGCGAATTCCCTGCACGGCAACCATCCCGAACATGACGAGCATCGCGCCACCCAGTACTGGGGACGGAATAATCGTTGCCAGCGCGCCAATCTTAGGCAAAAGACCCAGCAACACCAGGAAGCCAGCCGAGTACATCACTGGCTTACGGCTCTTGATGCCGGATAACTGCACCAGGCCCACGTTCTGACTGAAGGTGGTGTACGGGAAGGTGTTGAACAGACCGCCCAACATGACGGCCAAACCTTCGGCGCGATAGCCCTTCTTGAGATCGGTTTCGCCAATTTTGCGGCCGACAATGTCGCCCAGAGCAAAGAACACCCCGGTACTTTCAACCATCGATACTAGCGAAATCAGAATCATCGTGACAATGGAGCTCCATTCAAAATGAGGTACCCCAAAGTAAAATGGCGTTGGCACATGGAACCAGCTGGCTTCAGCGACCGGCTGCAGACTGACCATGTGCATCAATCCGCCAATCAGCGTGCCGGCAACCAGACCAATCAGAATCGCGATGGAACGAATGAAGCCCTTGCCCCAAACGTTAATGGCCAAAATTAGCAACACCGTAATGATACCCAGAATGAGGTTCGGCATGCTCCCGAAACTCTTGGCAGCGGTGTTTCCGCCCCCGATGTTCTGAAAGGCAACCGGAATCAGGCTCAGCCCGATGACGGTAATGAGTGTCCCCGTGACCAGTGGCGGGAAGAAGCGCCGCAACTTGGCGAAGGCCCCACTAATCAGAAAGACGAAGACCCCGGCGGCGATAATCGCCCCGTACATCGTCTGAATATCAAACTTTTGGCCAATCATGATCAATGGCGTTACAGATTGTACCGCACACCCGAGGATGACTGGCAAGCCAATCCCAAAGACCTTGTTCGTCAGTAATTGCAGTGCCGTGGCCACCCCACACATGAAGATGTCGATGGAGACCAGGTAGGTCATCTGCTCGGAGTTAAACTTCAGTGCCGTGGCAATCAAAATTGGAACAAGCACGGAGCCAGAGTACATGGCTAGCAGGTGCTGCAACCCGAGAACGGCTGCCTTGGAACCAGAAATATTGTCTTGCTTTTCCAATTTAAGCCTCCGTTTTAAGCGTCTTGGTCGTCGGCAAAAACAACTTCGCCGTTCTTAAAGGCCGCGATGCGGGCCAAGGAAACTACGCGTACGCCCTGTTCGTCAAACATCTTGCGACCCTTCTGGAAGGTCTTTTCGATGACGATGCCGGCACCAACAGTGGTGGCCCCTGCCTGGTCGATGATTTCGGTGAGACCCTTAACGGCCTGACCATTAGCCAGGAAGTCATCGATAATCAGCACGCGGTCGTCCTTGCTCAGGAACTTGCGCGCGATGGCGATGGTGTTGCTAGTCTGCTTAGTGAAGGAATAAACAGTGGCCGTGTACAGGTCATCCTTAAGTGTGAGGGACTTGTGCTTGCGGGCAAACACGAGCGGCACGTGGAACTGCAATGCGGTAGCAAAAGCCGGTGCAATCCCAGAACTCTCAACGGTTAGAATTTTAGTAATCTTTTCGTTCTTAAATTTCTCGTAGAAGGTCTTCCCCATCTCGTACATGAGATCCGGATCAACCTGGTGGTTAAGAAAATTATCAACCTTGAGGACGTCTTCCCCAATAACGGTACCATCTTTACGAATGCGATCTTCAAGCAACTTCACCTGAAATTCCCTCCACTTTTAACTTGATTTGATTGTTGCAAGCTTACCATAAACTCGCGACGCTGACAAACGAATATCAGCCGTCCTTTTGAGATTTTCATTCGGAAAATTAACAAATATTGCGTTTTCAGCACTATAAATTCGGAATTTTCGCCGAAAAGGCAAATGTTACCGTTTGCTGTGACGTAATTATTGCCGAATCACGTGTAAGTCCATACAAAAAGCCGAACGATGGTATACTCGTCCGGCTACTTTTTCGTGTCATAGTCACTTAATTGGTATTTCTTAATGATGGCAATCAGCTTGCTTGCGTAGTCTGGATCGGTCGCGTACCCACTGCTCTGCAGTGCCTTAGCGGCCGTCTCGTAGTCCGTCGCCTTCACAACGGCTGCGTACTGTCCGCGATTCCAACTGGTTCCCTGGTAGAGTAAGATGGCGTGCTCGCGCATGGAGGCGTAATCGTCACTGTAAACTCGGAAGCGGGCCGTCACAGTCTGCCACTGCCCGTTCACGTACTCGCTAGTGGTCAGATTGCGCCCACTCTGGTTCGCGTCCGCCTTCACCCCAAACAGGTTGTGGTACTGACTAGCGAGCGTGCTGTTCCCCCAGTTACTTTCGAGAATGGCTTGCGCAAGCGTGATGCTCGGCAGAACGCCGTAGTTGGCATACAAGGTTTGGGCGTATGGCGCCAGTCGGTGCACAAATGCCTGCTTCTTCGCCATTGCTGCACTACTTGAGGAGCGCGCTGCTTCTTCTTGCACGTTCTGCACGTGTTCGTACTGCACCATGACGGTCATAAAGCCCACCACGAGCGCGACTATTAGTGCTAGCAAGCCAATGGGAACTGGATTACGCTTTTTTCGCCGTTTATATGCCACTTTCTCACCTCACAATTGCATCCAGCATACCATGTTTCCGCACAATTGCGACGTCTGCGAAAGTGAAAAATTTCTAACAATTCGGCGTCAACACCTTGTCTCTGTCCGTCAGCGTAAGTCGGGAAACTTTCATCCGCAAGGATGCTTGGGTTGAAATTTACTGTTAGACCGAAGGTCGGAACTGGGTCGGATTTGCTACGCTCCCGGGAAGGGTGTGCGTGGGACCGTTCCAGCCAGCTGCGCTGTCTTCCACTGGCGATTTTGCCGCAAACCCGCCGGCAAAATCCCGCTCCTAACGAAAATGGCGGTGTACATTTCGCACGAAGTCCATGTGCGAAACATACACTGCCATTTTCGTGGGCACGCACACCCTTCCCGTCCGCTGCCGCCAATCCGACCCAGTTCCGACGCGCATTCACATGACTGTGGTGGTGAAAGTTTCAGGTTACACTAGCGGAATCACCAAACGAAGATGGACAAGCACTGGAAACAGTGGTGTAGCAATCTGTACACTGCGCTCTCGAGCGTGTTGGATACCGCTACCGTGACCTTACAAGTACTGGAGATAGTTAATCGCTCATTTTCTAGCCGGACGTCTATCCGACGTTTCGGTACGTTGTCACTCGGTCATGGGGTGTTCCCAACACAGTAACGTGTCGGCCACGGAGGTGGTGGTGTGCTTGGGCGAAGCGCAGGGAACGGAGTCGGGCGAAAAGATGATTGTCTGGAGACAGGACGGCCGCACTTGCCGTCGTGGCTGCACACAATCATCTCGGGAGCGCGGAGTTGACGCTGTTCTTGCGGCAACTCCGCCAGCGGAAGACCGCGATAGCGGGCTGAAGCGGTCCCCGCCCGACGTAGTTCCCGGAGCATAGCCCGAGCGCACCACCACCGGAGTTGCCGACCCACCGCCTTGCGGCGGTATGAAAACTGCTTAAAGAGCAATGCGCACCCTTGCGGGCGCGGACTTACGCTGACGGACAGCGTTTACTTGTTAACCCGCTTGTTCAGCACTGAATGACGCATACCGTAGCCAAGGTAAATGATAATACCGATGACGAACCAAGCGCCGGAGTATAGCTTGGCTTGAATATCCAGACCCATGAACACAACCAAAGCACCCAAGAATGCCAGCGCTGGCAGAACTGGGTACAGCGGCATTTTGAACGCGGGATTGGCAATGTCCACGCCTTCACGAGGACGCAGGCGGTAAATTCCCAGTGACACGAACATGAACGCAATCAGTGTCCCTGCAGAAATCAACTGGCTCAAGAAACTGAACGGGAACACGGACCCGATGACAATGCCGATAACAGTCAACACGAGCAGCGCATTGTTTGGCAGTTTGTTCTTGTTCAACTTTCCCAGTGACTTCGGCAACATGCCATCGCGGCCAAAACTGTACAGCAGGCGCGACCCGGCCATCATCATCCCGATGAGTGCGGTGAACATCCCCACAACCGCAACTGCTTCAATAATGGTTGCGGCCAGTGGGTGCCCGGCTGTCTGCAGTGCCCAACCAACTGGTGCGGCGTTCCCTGCGTATTTCTTGTAGTTGAACATCCCCACGAGAACGAGGGAAACGGAAACAAACAAAATGACCGCAATAATGAGGGAGCCAATAATCCCGCGCGGCATGGTCCGTTCAGGATCTTTTGCTTCAGCAGAATTGGCTGCAATTGAGTCAAACCCAATGTAAGCCAGGAAAATGGTGGACACACCCGTGTAGACACCCTTCCAGCCGCCAAACTCACTGCCATCGGGCAACACCTTATGCGCGGGAATGAACGGGATGTAGTTCTGAATGTGAATTGCAGTGGCCCCGATAGCGATGAAAGCCAGAATGGCGAGCACCTTGAGCACTACCAGAATCCGCTCCACGCGGGCAGCTTCCGACACACCACGCGACAGCAATGCACCAACCAGAATCATGACCACCACGGCAATAATGTCGACGATCCCGCCATTAGTTCCGAACGGGTTCGCCAATGCATTAGGAATCGACATGCCAAAAGTCGCCAGCAGGCCGCGGAAGTTTGCCGACAGCCCCGACGCGACGAAGGCCACCGCGATGAAGTACTCGGCGAGCAGTGCCCAACCGGCAATCCAGCCAAACACTTCTCCAAAGACCACGTTGATCCAGGAATAAGCCGAACCAGCAAAAGGCATGGCCGCAGCCATTTCGGCATAAGCAAAGGCGACTAGCCCCGCCACGATGGAGGCAAGCAGGCAGGATAACGCAACCGCCGGACCCGCATGATCCGCGGCGACAACCCCAGGTAGTGTGAAGATGGACGTCGACACGATGGTCCCGACCCCGAGGGCTAGGAAGTCCCGCACCTTCAGGACGCGGGGCAAGTGGGAATCCTTATCTTCGTACACACTAGGGTCTTCCTTCAGCAGGATTCGCCGTAGAAATGAGCTCATTAACAATACCTCCATAAATTAAAAAATCATTCTTAATATCATAGCACAGGCGTTCCAAATTAGAAACGTATCAGATGCGACAGTGTGGCCTTAATAATTCATCACGATGAGTTTATGCATCCGCCACCATCTCGCCATAATGTGTCTTACGTCTTCTGGCCAGCAAAATCAAATTGAACTCAGATCAAATTTTGCACAAAAAAAGAGCCTAACCCGGACGACCGGATTAGGTTCTTTAATCAAGGAAATTAGTCCTTGTTAACGTTCACAGCCTGAGGGCCGCGGTCGCTGTTTTCTACGTCGAAGGTCACTGCCTGGCCTTCTTCAAGGGTCTTGTAGCCGTCGCCCTGAATAGCGGAGAAGTGAACGAATACGTCACTACCGTCTTCGCGAGTGATGAAGCCGTAACCCTTTTCTGCGTTAAACCATTTAACTGTACCGTGTTCCATTATGAAATTCCTCCTTGCGCACCAAGGCGCAGATTAAATTGCATTTCTTGTTTGGTGCAGAAGGAAGAAAGTCTGTAGAACTATCGAACCCTGACCATTCAAAAAGTACAAGGTTATCGTAACACGTGGTCCAAATCGGTGCAAGCGAAAGCGGAACAATTAATTGAGTTAATTACGCCGCAGTCGCAAAAGTGCGCGCCCTAAGATCGGAATGACCAGTCCACCGGCGATAGCTTCGGCGATGGCGTTGACCCCCAAAACGGCAATCATGACCCAGCCAAGATTCTGGCTACTTGCACCGTGTCCGATTAGCGGAGCCGCCTTGCTGGCGTAGAACAACCAGGTGAACGCGATGACCAGCGCCGTGTTCGTCAGCGCCCCACAAATGCCGGCCAGCATCAAACGCAAGGTCTCGGGCACGCGCTTGCGTAAGCCGTTAGCAATCAAACCGGCAACGAAGCCAACCATCACCCGCGGCACAATGGCAATGATGGGGTTCCGGAACAGCAAAATGGTCATTGGATCACTCGGCACGGTCCACGCCATAACCAGACTGATAATGCCCCAGATGAGACCCATTGTCGCGCCGCTACGCGTTCCTAAAATCACGGCGGCAATGATGACCGTCAGGTGCATGGTGGTGATGGCCACCCCACCGGTAATGCGAATGTAGCCAAACATCGGCACTAGCGCCTGGAGCAATAATAAAGCCGTGAGAATCCCCATGATGCTCACACGGTATGCCGCGCTTTTTTTGCGGTTCATCTGCCAATCTCCCGTCCAAATATTTTGACTTGATGATACCAAAGTCACTTACAAATGCCAAGTTACGCATCAATTTCTTTAAATAATTACAAAAACGCCAAAACAAAAGCCCTTCAACCAAGGTTGAAGAGCTGCTGTAATGCGGGTGAAAGGACTTGAACCTTCACGGCCGTAATTGGCCACAAGATCCTTAATCTTGCGCGTCTACCAGTTCCGCCACACCCGCATTCCGGTAGGTTGTGCCTCAAGCACAAGAAATATAATACGTGACAAACAGCACAATGTCAAACACTTTCGGCCAATTTTCAGCCCGCTTTTTGCGAGTGACCCCAGTCGTCCTTACGCACTGCGCTTTTCACCAACCAGGCGGAAGCGGCCACCGCAACGCGCACAGACATAGCGACGGGTGTTAAAGCGGCGTTTGCGCAGCATCTGCTGCCCACAGTTGCGGCAGACATATACCCAGTAGTGCTGGCCATTCGGCTGCTGGATACGCGGCGCGTAGTGCGAGCCGCCGACCTGCGCCAGCAAGGCCTTGAAGTCAGGGTCACTGTGCTTATAGCCGCGCCCCTGCGTGTACAGGTGGTAATGGCATAGCTCGTGCTTGATAATGCCCGCACGCGTTTGCGCATCCACCTGGGCAAACATGCGCGGATTGTAGTCGATGTTATGCGTCTTCAAGTTGAAGCGCCCGCCCGTGGTCCGCAACCGCTTGTTGAAGAACGCCTTGTCTGTGAACGGCCGGTGAAAAAACGCACGACTAATGCGCACCGTCTCTGCCTGCACTTCTGCGTCTGTCATGCTCATGTCCACCTTTCGCATAATGCGCCCATTATAACGCAAAGCAGCCACAATCGACTAATTGCTAAGAACGCGTCCTTAGCGGGCAAAAGAAAAAGCATCCTAGTCAGATTGGCTAGGACACCTTCATTTGTTGCGCGAACTGCAACCGCTATGCAAAATACTTCAGCAAATCCGCCTGATTGAGCTTGGCTTTGTCTTCAGCGCTGTAGTCCGCAACGATGTGCCCCGCATCCACAACGATGAGCCGGTTGCCGTACTTAATGGCGTCATCCATCTGGTGCGTGATCATCATGCAGGTCAGGTCATTTTCGCGGACAATTTTGTCCGTTAATTCCATAATGGCCTTACTGGTGTGTGGATCAAGTGCCGCGGTGTGCTCATCGAGCATCAGTAGGTCGGGTTTTTGCATCGTTGCCATCAGCAAGCTCAGCGCCTGCCGCTGGCCACCAGAGAGCTCCTCAGTGGGCTTGTCGAGTGCCTGGTCGATGCCGTTCGGCGTCTGCTTGCTAATGCGCAGGAACTCGGCCTGTTTCTGCTTAAGTGCCCGGGAACGCAAGCCAAGGCGTTTGCCGCGATGCATGGCCAGTGCGAGGTTCTCGCTGACGGTCATCCGGGGCGCAGTGCCCATTTTGGGGTCTTGGAAGACACGAGCAATGTGCCGGGCGCGTTTTTCAGGGGAGTCCTTTTCCACCCGTTCACCAGCCAGCTCAATGGTGCCGCTAGTCGCCAGCAAGTCGCCACAAATCGTGTTGAACAAGGTGGATTTCCCGGCCCCGTTAGTCCCAATAATCGTGACAAAGTCGCCCTTGTTCACGGTCAGGTTAATGCCGCTGAGCAGGTTCTTCACGTCACTACCCGCCATCACGTTGACAGCAATATCCGTTAATTGCAGCTGTACGTCACTCATCCATCTTCACCCCATTCTTCAATGCCTTGCGCAGGTGCAGGCGCTCGTCAATCTGTGGCACGATGATGGCCAAGGCGAGCACAATCGCGGAAATCAGCTTCAAGTCGTCCGCGTTGAAGCCTAGCTTAAGCACAATCAGGATCACGAAGCGGTAGATGATGCTCCCGAGGACAACGGCGACCAGCCGCTGGCTGAGCGTCAAATTACCAAAGATAACTTCCCCAATAATGATGGAAGCCAGACCAATGACAATGACCCCAGTCCCCATTGAGACGTCCGCGTAGCCGTTGTTCTGCGCAATCAGGCCACCAGACAAGCCGATAAGCCCGTTACCGACAACTAACCCGAGCACCTGCATTGAGTCGGGATTAATCCCGAGACTACGCGCCATCACCCGGTTGTCACCGGCAGCGATAAAGCCCTGGCCAATTTCGGTGTTCAGGAACAAGATGAGCAGTACCACCACGATGACGGTCACAATCACCCCCACAACCACGCTAGAGGTGAACATGCTCATCCCGCCGAGCAGCTTACTGGTGAACAAGTTAGCCTGATTGAGCAGCGACAGATTCGCCCGCCCCATCACCCGCAGGTTAATGGAGTACAGCCCGGTCATAGTCAAAATACCGGCAATAAGCAACGGCATGTGACCCTTCGTGGCGAGCAGGCCGGTGCACAATCCGGCGAGCATCCCCGCAACCATCGCCAGTAGCGTCGCGATAATCGGTGACACCCCATGAGTAATGGCGGAAACCGCAACAGCGGCACCGAAGGGAAAAGTCCCTTCAACCGTCATGTCGGGAAAATCAAGAATACGAAATGTGATAAAGAGGCCAATCCCGAGCACCCCGTAAAGAAGGCCCTGGCCAACTGCCGAAATCCATAAGTTCATTACTTAATGACCTCCCCTGACTTCTTGGCCTTGGCAAGCAAGTCTGCCGGAATCGTGATGCCGAGTTTTGCCGCCACCTTGGTGTTGATGACCAGGTTACCCTTGGTCATGAACTTGACTGGTGTTGTGGCTGGCTTGCTCTTGCCGGATAGAATGTTGGCAACCATCTTCCCGGTTTCAACCCCGAGCTGGTACTGATCGAGCCCAACGGTTGCGAGACCGCCCTGCTTCACCATCGTGTCTACGGTTGGGAAGATTGGAATCTTCTTGCTGTTCGCCACGCTGGCAAGTGTTGGCATGGCGCTGGCAATGGTGTTGTCCGTTGGGACAAAGATGGCATCAACGTCAGTCACCATCTGGCCGGCAACTTGGTTAATATCGTTGGTGGAAGAAATGGAGTACTTCTTCAGGGTGAAACCGTACTTAGCGACCTTGGCCGCCACCATCTTCACCTGAGTCTGGGCGGAATCATCAGAGCTAGTGGAGATGATGCCGAGCGTCTTCGCCTTTGGCATCAGGGTCCGAATGAGCTTTAGCTGGGCATCAATTGGGGCCTGGTCGGAAACCCCGGTGATGTTGGCACCTGGCTTGGTGGTGCTCTTCACGAGCTTGGCCGCAACTGGGTCCGTGATAGCCCCCATCACGATGGGAATTTTGCTGGAGGCGTTGGCGAGCGCCTGAGCGGAAGGCGTTGCAATCCCGACCATGGCATCCGCATCTTCGTTAGCGAAGCGTTCGGACATGGACTTCAGATTGCTCTGGTCGCCCTGCGCGTTCTGAAAATCAATTTTGAGGTTCTTACCAACCGTGTAACCCTCATCCTTGAGCCCGGCCACAATTCCCTTGTGGATGGCGTCTAGTGCGGGGTGGCTCATCAACTGCAAAATTCCCACGGTTTGCACTTTCTGTTTCTTCGGGGCACTAGATTTGTGGGTGGAAATGCCAATCCCGACGGCGACAACCGCAACCAGTGCGATGATAAATGCGAGCATCTTCTTCATAATTAACTTCCTCCTAGAACGAGTGAATGTGGTGACAAAACAAAAGGACCCCGCGCCAGATTTAGGTGCGGAGTCCAATCCATTCATTACTCCGCATAGCCAATCCCAATAGGATGCCTATGCGGTCATTTAAGAAAACCAACATAGACACAATCTGCGCGTCTGGCAGATTGCGTCCGCAACCCACCTAAAGTTGGCTTTGCCACCATCCCTTAAGTTGTGCAAGTTGCTTGTTCATGTCGGTTTCCTCCTCGTCTAATATGATGCTAATAGTATACGCATAAATACGCAGAACTGTCAATACTAGGCGAGCATCTGAATTTTGGTCAGGTACTTGGTAATCTTCTCGGTCTCTTCGTCTTGCTGCTTCTCGGCAGCATCGAAGGCGGGTACGTCAATTTGCTTCGCGTCGCCAAGGCTGGCGGTCATCGCGTTGCAACCATCAACGAAGGCGGCAAAAGCCTTCGTGAGCATTTTGTGGTTCCCGATGAAGCGGGCAGGTGCGCTGGCACCCTCAAACTTCTTGAGCAGTTCACCATATTCGGCACTACCGTCAGTAAAGTCCTTGCGGATCTTGGCGTAGCGGTCGTCATCAACTGCGCTCAGTTTGTCGTCGTCAATTGCCTTGCGCAATTCCTCAAATTCAGGACTGAGCCAGTCCTGAATTTCTTCCACACGGCCCATTACTGAGTCAATTAGGCGCCCGTAGGCAACCATTTTCTGCTGATTCTTATTCATGAATTTTTCACCTCAGTTGTGATTGTACCTGTTTAGGCGCGTCGTTGGAAGAACTTCACGATGTCGACGATCACAATCATGAGGACACCGGCACCCAGAACCATTGCCCACTGAATCAAGTCTAGGCTAGTGACGTGGAACAAACCGTTGAACCCAGGAATGAGCACCGTAGCTGCGAGCATTGCAGCCGCAATCAGAATTGCCCAGTTGAAGGCCTTGTTGCCAAAAGGCTTGATCTTGAACAAGGACTGGTGGACAGACTTCACGTTGAACGCGTGGAACAACTGAATGAGCCCGAGGGTCACGTACGCCATCGTCAGCGCGTCAGCGTGAATTGCCGCCTGCGTGCTGTGAATTGGGAAGGTGATGGCCAGCAGGTAAACCCCCAAGGTGAGTGCCCCTTCGAGCAATCCTTGCCAGATAATGGCCGGACCCACACCACCA
The DNA here is from genome assembly GCF_003946025.1 of Lacticaseibacillus songhuajiangensis. GTDB lineage: Bacteria > Bacillota > Bacilli > Lactobacillales > Lactobacillaceae > Lacticaseibacillus > Lacticaseibacillus songhuajiangensis. Next base: position 25,645 of record NZ_RHNR01000029.1, read on the forward strand.
GACAGGAAGCTACTGTTGCGACCGCGCGGCTTTTGCTTCATGACCCCAGGTTCGGTGTGTTCCAAGCCAAGCGCGATGGCTGGCAAGGTGTCGGTGACCAGGTTAATCCACAGAATGTGGACTGGCGCCAGGATGTCCCAGCCCAGCATTGTCATCATGAACAGGGTGAGCACTTCACCGAGGTTAGCGGAAAGCAAGTATTGGATTGCCTTCTGGATGTTGGCGAACACCTTCCGGCCAGCCTTCACTGCCCGCACGATGGTGCTGAAGTTGTCATCAGCTAAAATCATCGCACTGGCACCCTTGGCTACTTCGGTCCCAGTAATCCCCATGGCAATCCCGATATCGGCAGCCTTCAGTGCCGGCGCATCATTGACCCCATCACCGGTCATCGCGACCACTTTACCCTGTTTCTGCCAAGCGTTCACGATGCGGACCTTGTGTTCCGGCGCCACACGCGCGTAGACAGAGTAGTTTTGGACCTGCTTTTCGAAAGTCGCGTCGTCCATTTCGTCGAGGTCACGACCCGAGATAACGGCATCGCTCTGGCCCTTATCGATGATGCCGAGGCGTTCGGAAATGGCCTGCGCCGTATCCCGGTGGTCCCCAGTAATCATCAGTGGCCGGATGCCGGCCGCCTTAGCTTCGGCAACGGCATCTTTCACTTCTGGACGTTCTGGATCAATCATCGCTACCAGCCCGGCAAAAGTCAGCCCTTGCTCAACCGTGTCGCTGTTCACGTCGGCGGGAACGGCTGGAATAATTTTGTAAGCCATCCCCAACACCCGCAGTGCCTGCAGCGCTAATTCGTGGTTGGTTTTCAGAATCTGTTGTTGGTCAGCGTCCGTAAATGCACGCACGCCAGCTTCTTCATCAATGTTCGTCACCCGGCGGAGCAGTTCGTCTGGCGCCCCCTTAGTGGCGACCAAAATGCTACCGTCATCGAGTTTGTGCAACGTACTCATCAACTTGCGTTCGGAATCGAAGGGCACCTCGGCGATTCGGGGCTGAGCCTGCAAGTGTGCGTCAACATCGTAATGTTGCGTTTGCGCGTAAGCAACGAGAGCGGTCTCGGTGGGATCACCCAGGAGCGTGCCGTCGTCTTGCTTCTTCGTGTCGTTCGCATAGGTCATCACCTGGAGCAAGCGCCCGCTCTGACGCACCCCCACGTCGGCGTTGTGCAGTTCGCCGTCGTAGTACGTTTTTTCGACAGTCATCTTGTTCTGCGTTAACGTCCCGGTTTTATCGGAGGCAATGATGTCGGTACTCCCCAGCGTTTCAACGGCGGGCAAACGCCGCACCAGGGCGTTGTGTTTGGCCATCTTCTGCGTGCCCAGCGCTAGAATAATCGTGACAATTGCCGGCAAGCCTTCGGGAATTGCGGCGACAGCTAAGGAAATGGCCGTCAGGAACATTTCGGCCGGCGATTCGGCACCACGCAGCCAGCCAACGAAGAAGACAACCGCGGCAATGACCAGAATCAGCCAGGTTAGTGACCGGCCCAGTTTCGCCAGGTTAACCTGCAGTGGCGTCTGGTTTTCCTTCTGGTTGTCCAGCATCGACGCAATGTGGCCCACTTCGGTCTGCATCCCCGTGCCGGTGATAACACCGACAGCGCGACCATAGCTGACGTTAGTGCTCATGAAGGCCATGTTCGTCCGATCGCCAATGCCGGCTCCCGTCTCAACCAAGTCGAGGTTCTTTTCAACGGGCACACTTTCACCAGTCAGGGCTGACTCTTCGATTTTGAGGTTCGCTGACTCAATCAAGCGCATGTCGGCGGGGACCACGTCTCCTGCTTCGAGAAGGACAATATCCCCAACCACAACCTCACTACTTGGCACAACCAGGATCTCGCCATCGCGCTGCACGTGGGCGGACGGGCTGGTCATCGCCTGCAGTGACTCAATCGCGGCTTCTGCCTTACTTTCTTGCAGCACACCGAACACTGCGTTCAGCAACACAACCGCCAGAATAATCCCAGCGTCGGCCCATTCGTGTACCACAATCCCGGCAACGGCGGCAGCCACAAGCAGCACAATGATCATGAAATCCTTGAACTGCCCCAGGAAGCGCTGGAACATGGTTTTTTTCTTCTTGGCGGCGAGCTTGTTCTCACCATCGCGAGCAAGGCGGTTTGCGGCCTCGGTCTTACTGAGGCCATTTGCATTCGCCTGCACATCGCTCAGAACCTGATCAACAGATTCACTGTAGTACTCCTTACTTGCCAAATCATTTTCCCCGCTTTCTTTTTGATTACCCGAGTATAAAAAAAGACTTATGCCCGCTTAAAAAAGCGGTCATAAGTCTCACCTGTTTAAGACGGCACCAGAGTATCTTCTTGCTGGTGGCACCGTCGGGACTGCACTGCAGCCTCTGGTTACTCCCTTATCTACAACTAATATTGTAAATTAGTTCATGCTAACAAGCAAGTGAACGATTGTAACGGTTCGGTAAATTGCGACAGGAACTGAAAAATGGGGTGGGAATCAGGCTCGGTGCTTATGATCCTGTATCGAAGGGGCGCGACTACCGGGTGGGACAATCTCGAGCACTCACATTACTCTGCAATTGCGCGCCAGCGGGCAGACCCTCAACGTATAAGAGCCCCAGCACCAAAATCCTAAAAACGGGATTTCGGTGCTGGGGTTCTTATACGACGGGCCTAGGCGCCCGCTTCCGCAGCCTATCTAGTCGCGCGTTAAAGGGTAGGTTCCTAGTATATAAAGTGGTCCCGGTAAAAATCCTAAAACCGGGATTTCTACCGGGACCACCTTATATACCGGAACCTAAACGCCCTTTTGCGCAGCCTACTTCCAGAATTCATCGAACACCGTTGCCGGCATGTGGCGCTTGTGCACAGTCTTGGTGAACCAGTTTTCAATCTTTTCGGCAACATCATCAGGTACATCCTTGCCAGACAAGTAGTCGTCAATGTTGCTGTAAGTGACACCCAATGCAACTTCATCAGCAAGTGCTGGTCGGTCTTCTTCCAAGTCAGCCGTTGGTACCTTCTCATAGAGTTTGGCTGGTGCGCCCAGTTCACGCAACATGGCCGCGCCCTGATGCTTGTTCAGGCCAGTAAGTGGTGTCAGGTCGGCCCCGCCATCACCATATTTGGTGTAGAAGCCCGTGATGGCTTCAGCAGCGTGGTCAGTCCCAATCACAGCCCCAGCCTTGGCGCCGGCAATCGCGTATTGCGCAATCATCCGCGCCCGCGCCTTAATGTTGCCCTTGTTGAAGTCACTCACCTTGAGGTCATTGGCTTCAACTGCCACGGTCATGGCGTCAACGCTGTCTTTGATGTTCACACGCACCGTCTGGTCAGCCTGCATAAAGTCAATGGCGGCCATGGCGTCGGCTTCATCAGCCTGTTCACCATATGGCAAGCGCACCGCGATGAACTGGTAACTGTCATCGCCAGTTTCAGCACGCAACTCGGTCATGGCGATTTCTGCCAGGCGACCAGCGAGGGACGAATCCTGCCCGCCAGAAATTCCGAGCACATAAGTCTTCAGAAAACCGTAACGCTTGGCGTAATCCTTCAGAAAATCCACGCGCCGGCGAATTTCCTGCTTGGGGTCGATGCTAGGAACTGCGTGCAGCTCCTTGATGATTTTTGCCTGCATTTCACGCATGTTTATGCCTCCAAAAAGCTAGTCTTGCTTGCTGGCACTGGTTTTGGCAACGTCAGCGTGTACTTTACGAATGTAATTCATCTTGTGATCGTAGAGCTTCTGCGACAGGTCCACTGGGTAATCCTGCGGGTTGAGCACCCGCTTGTACTCATCCCAGAGCATGTCCAGTTTGCTTGCGGCAAAAGCGCGAATATCCTGCAGTTCAGGTAGCTTGTACACCAAAATTCCCTTGTCAAAAATCGGCTGCAGGATTGGCCGGGCGTTGAAGCCATGCACAGTCTTATTGATGTAGGTGTACTGCGGGTGGAACATGTACAGGTCGGTCTCCTTGTCGGGACGCTCGCCATCCAGGGCAATGTAGTCCCCTTCGGATTTGCCATCCTTCTTGGAAGTAATCCGCCAAACCTGCTTCTTACCTGGCGTTGACACCTTCTCAGCGTTGCTAGACAGCTTGATGGTGTCCACCATCTGCCCGTCGTCGCCCTCAATGGACACGAGTTTGTAAACCGCACCGAGCGCTGGCTGGTCGAACGCGGTGATAACGCGCGTGCCGACACCCCAAACGTCAATCTTGGCGCCCTGCATCTTCAGGTTCTGGATGGTTTTTTCATCCAGATCGTTGCTGGCGTAGATTTTGGCCTGGTCAAAACCAGCCTCGTCCAACTGCTGGCGGACGCGCTTACTGATGTAAGCCATGTCCCCGCTGTCAATGCGCACGCCTTGGAAGTTAATCTTGTCACCCATTTCGCGAGCAACCCGAATCGCGCTCGGTACCCCGCTGCGCAGCGTGTCATAGGTGTCCACGAGGAATACACAATCGCGGTGCGTTTTGGCGTAGGCGAGCATCCCCTCGTAGTCGTTCCGGTAAGTCTGAATCAATGCGTGGGCGTGCGTGCCGCTGTCCGGAATCCCGAAAATTTTGGCCGCGCGGACATTGCTGGTCGCGTCAAATCCACCGACATAAGCGGCGCGCGTCCCCCAGATGGCGGCATCCATCTCCTGCGCCCGGCGGGAACCGAATTCGAGCAGTGGGTCACTGCCCGCTGCGGAACGAATCCGGGAGGCCTTGGTCGCAATTAAAATCTGGTAGTTGACGATGTTCAGAATTGCGGTTTCAACTAGTTGACACTGTCCCAGCGGTCCTTCAATCTGCATGATTGGTTCGTTGTTGAAGACAAGTTCGCCTTCAACCGCGGAACGAATGCTGCAGGTGAAGCGCAACTTGCTCAGGTAGTCGAAAAAGCCCTCGTCCCAATCTTGCGTCTCACGTAAAAATTCGATGTCAGTGGTGGAAAAATGCAGCGTTTCGAGGTAGTCGACGACCCGTTCAAGGCCGGCAAACACCGCGTAACCGTTGCCGTAAGGAATTGAGCGGAAGTAGCTCTCGAACACCGCGTGCTTTTCGCTGATGCCTTCCTTCCAGTACGTGTACATCATTTCCAGTTCGTACAAATCCGTATGGAGCGCGAGGCTGTCATCGGGATATGTTGTTGTCATCATGTTCTCCTTGTGATTAACCCTTACTTATTTTTATTACTGCGGCGGACGGCGCGCAGAAACTGTGGCAATACCGCCATGCGGCCAATGCGGCTAGGCTGCTTAGCAAGCCGGTACAACCACTCCATGTGCATGTTCTGCACAAGCTTTGGTGCCCGCTTGGCCTTGCCAGACAAAACGTCGAAACTACCACCAACACCCATCAAAATGGCGCCTGGCAGTTGCTTCTTCACCTCGTTCAGGAAGTTTTCTTGCTTCGGGAAGCCGAGGGCTGCGAACACCATGTCGGGTTCAGCGGCAATGACATCGGCCAGCACCTTCTGGTCGCTCAGGTCAAAATACCCATCGCGCGCACCGACGACCGTCAAATCGGGGTAGTCGCGCTGCACCCGCGCCACGGCGGCTTCATTAACATCAGCCTTGGCGCCAATCAGGTAAACGCGCATTTTTTCTTCACTGCCCCAGGCCAACAAATTGGTCATGAGGTCGTAGCCCGTCACCCGTTCTGGTAGCGGTGTGCCCAGCATTGCGGCACCCTTCACCACCCCGATACCATCGGCAGACACCATGTCCGCGCGCTCGTCGATCAGGCGCGCGTAATCATCATGTTCACGGGCGTACATCACGATTTCCGGGTTTGCGGTTACGATGAAGGTTCCCTGACCGTGCAGGAAGCGTTCCTCAACTTTGCGCAAGAAATCCCGCATGTTGTAGTTGTCAAACTGAACGCCCAATACGTCTACTTTCGTCACTCGTTCCAGCTCCTTGTTCTGCGATAGGCTTATGCACACCTGTTGCAATCCTGTTCTTGGCGTTACCAATTAGCTGCAGTCTTCCCGCAGCCGGCAGCTGCCACCAAGCCGTGCAATCTAAAGTCGCTTTTCATTATACCAAATTCAACATTTTCATGTTGCCAGCAGCGCAAACTATGCAAAATTCAATGACTTTAACGCATTCTTACGCTCTGCATGGTGCAAGAAGGCGCAACGCTCCCGCCGTGGCGTTGCGCGCATTGCGTCAGTGGGCTAAACTAAAACCAAACGAATAAAAGGAACGGTGGCATTTTGAAAACAGTCATTACTTACGGAACGTTCGACCTGCTCCACTGGGGTCACATTCACCTGCTCGAACGCGCGGCCAAACTGGGCGACAAGCTCATCGTGGGACTTTCTACGGACGAGTTCAACGAGCAAAAGCATAAGGAAGCCTACCACTCATACGAACATCGCAAGTACATCCTCGAAGCAATCCGCTACGTCGACCAAGTGATTCCCGAAGAATCCTGGGACCAGAAGATTAAGGATGTCCAGAAGTACAATGTCGACACCTTCGTAATGGGCTCCGACTGGGAAGGCCAATTCGACTTCCTGAAACCATACTGCGAAGTGATTTACCTGCCCCGTACGGAAGGTATCTCCACTTCCAAAATCAAGAAGGACCTCGAAGAATAGTTCTTTTACTAATGCCAATGCAAAAAGACCAGTTCGCAGAGTGCGAGCTGGTCTTTTTGTATTGCTGGTTAATTACCGATCCAGGTAGAATTCGAATCGACTGCCGACGTACTGCGTCCGCACGTATTCGAACGGATCCCCGTTGCTGAGGAAAGACACCTGCCGCAAACGCAGAATAGCTTCGCCGCGCTTGATGTCGAGGTACTCCGCAATCCGCTCGCTGGCGAGCGTGGCTGTTACCATCTGGCGGGCACCGCCAAGTTGGTAGCCGCCCTTTTTCTCCAGTGTGTGGTAGAAACTACGCGTCACTTCAGACTTGCTGAAATCCTGCACGAGGACGTACGGCACGGTCGCCACCTCAAAACAAATTGGGGTGCCATCACCAAAGCGAATCCGCTCCATCCGCAGAACCTGATCGCCATCCTTAAGCTTCAGCTTCTCCATTTCAGAAATGGAGGGGTTCGCCACGTGGTAGCTAATGGTCCGACTGGAAGGCCGCTTGCCCTGGGCGAGCATCACGTCCGTGAAACTGGTGACCCCGGACATCTTCTCCTGAACCTTTTGGCTGGCGACATAAGTACCGGCACCAACCCGGCGCTCGAGAATCCCCTCATCAACCAGCGTCTGAATCGCCTGGCGCAAGGTCATTCGTGAAACTGAAAAGTCCACCGCGAGTTCGCGTTCGGACGGAATCCGTTCGCCGACGCGCCACTTACCGCCTTCGATGTCCTTTTTAATCTGGTTGTGAATCTGAATATAAACAGGGGACTGCATACTCTAGTGCCTCCAAATAATTAATCGTTAATAGTTTCGTGGTACTGACCAAAACTGTAGGTCGCAGTCAGGTCCAATTCAGGAGTCAAAACGTTGATGTCGGCGTCCTTACCGACTTCAAGGCTCCCCTTGTGTTCGAGATGGAATTCAGTTGCCTGGTTCACAGAGCTCATCTTAACCGCATCAGCAACGGAAGCACCCATGAAATTGATGGCGTTCTTGAAGGCATCCTTGTACATCAGAACGGAACCGGCAAGTGTGCCATCTGCAAGGCGGGCCTGCTTGTCCTTCACGTAAACCTTCTGACCACCCAGTTCGGATTCACCTTCTGGCATCCCCTTGCTACGCATGGAGTCGGTGACCAGTTCAATGCGGTCGGCACCCTTCACGCGGAAAGCAAGCTTCAACATATCAGGCACAATGTGGAAGCCATCAGCAATCAATTCAGCGTAAATCTGAGGTTCAAGCATGGCGTGACCGGTCACACCAGGTTCGCGGTGCTTGAATTCGCGCTGGGCGTTGTACAAGTGTGTCACGTGACTGGCCTTACTGTTCAGCATATCCTCGCGGGTTGCGTTACTGTGACCCACGGAAGGCACGATGTCCATGGCAATCAGGGCGTCTTCGAATTCACGAGCGCCAGGCTTTTCTGGTGCGTAAGTGATGAGCTTAACGCGACCACCAGACAGTTTCTTCCACTTCTTCACGAGTTCAGCGTCCGGAACGTGAATGTATTCTTCAGGCTGGGCACCCTTGAAGTTCACGTTAATGAAAGGTCCTTCCAGGTGTACACCCTGAATGATCGGGTTGCGGTCGGCAGCTTCGCCAACCCCACGCATTGCCTGGTCGATGTTCGCAACGGACTGCGTCATCGTGGTAGCAAACAGCGTCGTTACCCCTTCGTGTTCGAGCATGTTCGTTGCCATCTTGTCGATCTGGTCCGCGTCGCCATCCATGGCGTCGAAACCATAACCACCGTGCGCGTGCACGTCGATGAACCCAGGAATCACGGTCAGTCCGCGCAAGTTCTTAATCTCTTCACCTGCTTGTGGACGGTACTCAGCCATTGGCCCCACGGCAAGAATTTTGTCGTCAAAGCGAATGTAGCCTTCGTTGATGCATTCGTAACCCGTGTAAATCACGGCGTGTGTCAGAACAGTAACTGTCAAAATTTCCACTCCTTACGGCTTATGCCGGTTATTAATACTCATTATACAACCGGTATAGACCAAAAGCAATTGGTACAGTCCAATTTGTGGAAACTAATCTTCACCGAGTTCCCGCGCAATCGTAGCATCCAGTCCAGCGACAACGGCCGGCGAGAAGCCTTTGTCTTCCATTGTCAGGTAACCGCGAATTGTGGAACCGCCGGGACTAGCCACCTTATCGATCAGGTCCATTGGCGAGCTAGCACTCTTCAGTACCATCTGGGCACTCCCGTTCACAGTCTGCGCTGCGATGCGCACGGCGTCCGGCTTGCTGAGGCCGTGTTTCACCCCTGCCCGGGCCATGGCATCAATGAACAGGTAGGCAAAAGCTGGCGCAGAGCCGGCCAGCGCAACGAAGGTCGCAAAATCGGCTTCAGGCAGTTCCATGAGTTCCCCGATGCTAGCAAACAGCTTCAGCGCGGGTTCAGCGCAGTCGCTGGCTTCGTCGTTCAAGGCGTAGGCCGTCATGCCAGCGCCAATCTCAACGTTCAGGTTTGGCAAAAGGCGGACAATTGCCTGTCCAGCAGGCACATGCTGACCTAGTTCGGCCAGGCTCACCCCACTGACGATGGACGCCAGCAGCACCTGCTTCTGAGCAAAGGCGGGCTTAATCACGTCCAGCACGCGGTCGTAGATGTTCGGCTTAACTGCAAGCACAACCACGTCACTGTTTTCAACGACAGCCTTGTTGTCGTTTTCGACCGTTGCGCCGATTGACTTGGCATAGTCACCGTAGTGTTCAATGTGCCCGCTGTGCAGGTGTAAATCACTGCCCTGAACGGTACCCGCCTTGAGCAGGCCGTCGATGATGGCGCGAGCCATGTTGCCGACACCAATAAAACCAATCTGCATGTTGTTTCCTCCTTTGGTCGATGGCCAGTACCACGTGGGACGGCCATCTATGTGCGTATTGTCTAATAAGTTAAGACTAGTCAAACCACCGCGCACTGTCAACGTGTATACCAATCAAACTGTCGCTGTCCGTTAGCGTCAGTCATGAAACTTTCATCCGCAAGGATGCAGGAATTGAAAATAGTGGGGTAGACCGAAGGTCGGGTCTGGTGCGGATTGGCTTCGCGGGCAGGAACTCCGTCAGCGGGGACCGTTCCAGCCGGCTACGCCGTCTTCCACTGGGGATATTGCCG
>NZ_RHNR01000003.1 GCF_003946025.1 Lacticaseibacillus songhuajiangensis
CCTATGCATCTATTATACAACGATAACGGGTTAAGGAACTGTTACAGATAGCTTGGACAAATTATTCACCAGCCACTATTATACCAAAGCAAATATTAAATTCATCGTTCGACGACACAAAAACAATGATTGCGCCAATTAAACGAGGAATAAAGGTTCCGCACTCTGGCGTTCGGTATCGAGCAACTGAAAATCATGATCAACGCCCAGACCTTCGCGCTTCAACATATCCGCCACGGTCAGGTGCGCCAAGGGTTTGGTGTTATTGTGCGCGGAGCGGTGGCCAAGGTAAACCCGCTTGGTCCGTGGACCAATGACGTCCAGCAAAGCGTTGGCGCCATCCGCATTGGACAAGTGCCCGTAATCCCCCAGAATGCGCTGCTTGAGGCTCCACGGGTAAGGCCCCTCCCGCAGCATTTCCAGATCATGGTTAGCTTCCATAATGTAGGCATCCGAGTCTCTAATAATGCCTGCCAACCGGTCAGAAACATACCCGGTATCCGTCAGGATGGTGAACGCATGGTCATCGTGGTGAAACTGGTAAAATTGCGGTTCTGCGGCGTCATGGGACACGGCAAAACTCTCGACATCCAAATCCCCCATGTCCATCGTCTTGCCGCTCTCAAAAATGTGCAAGCGGTCATACGGCAGCTTTCCCACCGATTTCGGCAGGTGCGTGAAGGTTCCCTTGTTGGCATAGATGTTCAAATTCGGGTAGCGACGTGCGAGCACACCCACGCCGGCAACGTGGTCACTGTGTTCGTGCGTGATGAAGAGACTGTCCACGTCCTTGAGGTCTCGGCCAATACTAGCCATCAGTTCGGCCATCTTCTTGCCGGAGAACCCCGCGTCAACAATCACCTTGTGCTGCGGTGTTTCAATGTAGGTCGCGTTCCCTGAACTGGAGCTGGCCAGCACGCTCACGCGCATTCCAAAATCATCTGCAGTCAACAATATCGTCCTTTCTTGTATCGCCACCCATTGTACCGCTAATCCGCCTTGCTTGTCGCCTGGACGCTGTTCGTCAGCGATAGCATTTTAGCGACGGAGTCGCGCCGGGCCTCTTTGGTGTTTTCAGACCGCCGTTAGGTGGTGAGGTCGGCAACTCCGGTGAGGGTAACACGTTACTGAGTGGAAAACACCGCAGAGGCCACGTGGCGACGCTCTGGAATACTGAGCCTGATGACCAATTACTGACTAACCCCTGTACTTAGGAAGTACGCGGTAACAGTATTCACCAAACTGGAGAAGACGATGGACTGATCATTGTGTTAATACCCAATCACGTCTATCTCTATGCCTGGTTCATCCGCTAACGTAGCCTCGAAACTTTTCCCACCAGAGTATTGTTGTAGCACTTAGGGTCTGGGGCGGCTTGGTGGAGTGAACGCAGGTAGGTGGCGCGCAAAGAGCAGGAATAGCCCATACAACCGGCGTAAGCCGTATTGTATGGGCTATTCCTGCTCGGGGTAAAGCTTTTTGCCAAGGGCTTCGGCAAAAAGTTTAGCGGTAGCCTGGCTTGTCAGGCGTGAGCGACCCCGCGCCACCTGCCTGCGGGCACGTAACCAAGCTGCCCCAGGCCCGACCTTGCGGTCGAAGCCCTATTTTCATCCTTGAGGATGAAAGTTTCACGACTTACGCTGACGAACAGTATTAGTGCGCCTTCATCACGGTCTGGGTGATGGCGTTCACGCGCTTGATAGAGACGCTCTTGGAACTTTTGCTCTCCACACCAATGAACCAGGCCGGCGTGTACACCTGGCTGCCTTTAGCGGTCAGGAGCCACGTGTAGCCCTTACGCACCCAAAGAACGCGCGAGTTGTCGACGATTTCGTTAGCCCGGTACAGTGTGTACACCGCATCGCGCGCGCTCATGATAGATTGCTCGTTGTCCATGGCCTGCACCTGATCAATGTAAGTCTGCTGGTACATGGTAAGCGCATCGTCCTTCACGGTCAGCGTCAACATTGCTCGCTCGTCAATCATCGTGCGGCCGTTCACCTTCTCGACGAAGACATAACGCGTATCGCTGCCCAAATCCTTCATGTAACTATAATGGCTACCAAAGAGGACATTGCCCGAATCGTGCACGTAGGTTTCCAGCTGCTTCACGACGTTTTTCTTGCCCAACTGTAGTGGCGTGGTTAAACGTGCCGTCAGCGTTTGGTTGTCGTCAGTAGCGAGGCTGATGCGCAGGTTGGTCTTGCTGAGCTTAGCGTAATTTTGGCTCAGCGCATTGTTGTTTTGCCCGGCGACATAGCTCGCATCGCTCGTTTTATCACTGAGCGCCGGCAGGCTAATGCTGTCGTGTTTAATATCCGCGGCCGTTTGTGAGCTTTCACTCGTTGCGGTGGCCGTCAGGTAAACGCGCTGGCTCTGCGTCATGCTCCAACCCAGGAAGATGTCGAGCGCGATGAACGCAACCAGAAAAATCCATTCAATCCGGCGAAAATCCATGTGCTCACCCCCTAGTTGTTCACGGAGAACTCAGCATTAGTGCCCGTAGTCTCCGTGTTGACGCTCGCGTCACTCTTCGTATTCATCCCCGCAGTGCTGACACTGCCGTCGATGATGTCTTGATAATTGTAGTACTCGTCATTCACCTGCACGAAGTAGGTCGGCACCAGGTCAACCACCTGGTTCGAGTCACTATCCTTGGTCCACGCGTAGGCCAGCTGCAGGTCCGTGATGCTGCTCATCTTGATGCCTTTGGCGAGCAACTCGTTCAACACGGTCTGGCTGGACGGCATTTTGACCGTCGTGGTGCTGGTTGGAATCGCGACAGAGAGGTTATCACCGGAGAACGCAATGCGCTTGCTGGCATTCGTGTGCGTAACTTCAACGCTGCCACTCAGCAGGTCGCTGATAATCGGCAGGCCGTTGACGACCATGCGGAACATCACGCTGCCGTCAGTTTGATCGTAGTTGTAGTACGACATGCCACGCATTTCCTTGATGTTCAGGCGCGTCATGTCACTATAAGCGGCGCTGAGCACCTTGGTCGTTGTTTTGGCTGGTCCATCGGTGGCAAAATTCTCGTACTCCATCATGCTGTCATTGCGGTCAACGGCCAGACGCTGGTTATTATCGTTCATGGTGTACACCGTCTGGTTACCCAGCTGCTTAGCATCCACGGATGAAGGCGCGTTATTGCCACCACTCATCAAGGCGTTGATGTAGTGGTTCGCACCCTGCTTATCGAGGATGTAAGTGTATTGCTTCACCGCAAAACTGCCGTCGTAAAACGCCACTTCGCGCGTGCCAATTCGCTTTTCTACGAGTGGGTAACTGCTCTTGGCCTTGCTAATCGCACCGGTAATCGGCGTGAAGGCATACTTCTTGTGCAGCTTCACCCGCCGCATGGTCCGCGTCGCGTCGTTGACCAGCAGCATCTTCTGCGTGCGCAAATTGAAGACAATTCGGTTGAACTTAAAGTCCTTCGGCTGCTTAATTGCCGCCTTCTTGAAGTACATTTGGTCAAAAGTCCGCCAGTTCATTTCGCCCCAGTAGGTCATCTGCACACTGTCATCCAGCGTCAGAATTTTGTCGTAATTCTCAAGACTGAGTTTGCGGCTGGCGCCGACGGAATTAATCCGCCAACTGGCAATCCCGCGCCGAATGCGCGTTGCCACGCGGCCATCACTACGAGCCACGAGCGACTTGCTGCCATTTTGCTGGTAATAAACATTCAGCGGCTCGAAGACGTTCTTTTCGTGCTCGGCCGTCGTCGTTTTGCTGGTTTTAACCGCCGTGCTGCCGGTGGTCGTCTTGCGATCTAGGTGCGCCGGATTAAACCAGATGTACCAGGTGCAAACGAGGCTAATCACCACGGCGGCGATGAGAAATAGACGTAAAACAATGTCCCTAAACTTCATCCCATTCATCCTCCGCATCTATCGGGTCGTATGGCAGGGAGATGTAGAAGGTGCTCCCCTTGCCTTCAAGCGAGTCGACCCAAATGCGGCCGCCCAGCGCTTCAACAACTTCCTTACTGATGGCCAGGCCGAGGCCGGTCCCGCCCTGTTTCCGGCTGCGAGCCTTATCAACTCGGTAGAACCGGTCGAAGACGTGGCCAATATCCTTTTGCGGAATCCCCAGGCCCTGGTCAGTAATCGAAAGAATGACGTGATTATGTGTCTCCAGCAGGCGGGCCGTGATGACCCCACCGTCTGGCGAGTACTTAATCGCGTTGTTCATGATGTTATCAACCACCTGCATGAACTTATCCTGGTCAATTTCAACCCACAGGTCGCGCTTGGTGATCTCACGCTTGATGGTGTACTGCTTCTTCTTGGTCGGGTGCAAGTGGGCCGCTTCACCGGTGTGCTCGTTGTCCGTCTTCAGCATCATGTCGAAACGATTCAAAATGTAGTTGAAGAACTCGTTAATATTAACGGTCTCCATTTCCATTTTGCTCGTCCCCGAATCCAGACGGGACAGAGCCAGCAGGTCGTTAATCATCCGGATCATCCGGTCGGTTTCTTCCTGCGTCACCTTGAGAAATTGTGGTGCCACCTCAGGGTCCTGCCAAGCGCCATCGTTCAGCGCTTCAATGTAAGAGCGCACAGAAGTCAGCGGTGTCCGCAATTCGTGTGACACGTTCGACACGAATTCACGCCGTTCGCGTTCATTCTTCTGCTGCTCGGTAACGTCATGCAGCACCACAACCAGCCCACTGATGAAGCCCGTTTCCCGCTGAATCAGCGAGAAATCGGCACGCAAAATCAGCTCGTGGTGATCCTCATTTTGAAAAGTCAGAAGTAATTCCTTCTGATTCTCCAGTAGATCCCGCAAGTTGTAGTCTTTATCAATTTTGAGGAGCTTCAAGATGGAGCCACCAATAACCTCTTCAGTCTTGAGGTTCAAGAAATCAAGCGCGGTCTGGTTAATGATAATCACGTTCCCGCGCCGGTCGGTGGCAACCACCCCATCAGTCATGTGCGCCAAAACCGAGTCGAGTCGCCGGCGTTCGGCCTCACTGGCCTCTTGGGCCTCCTCGACGCGCACGGACAAGTTGTTAACCGCTACGGCCAGCTGGCCCAATTCGTCCTGCCCGTAAATCCGCACTTGCCCAGAGTAGTCCCCACGCGCCATCCGGATGGCTTGTTGCTTCATCGCGTCAATTGGCCGGGTTATTGCCCGGGAAATAACGATGGAAATTGCCATACTCAAGAAGGCGGCAATGACCGACGCGATCAGGAAAATCCGGATAATGCTGTTAATGTCGTCGTAAACAGACGTCATGCTGGCCTTAATGTAGATGGCCCCCAAGACGCTATTGTCGTCGCTCCCGGCATTGACGTTTTTAATCGGGATAATTTTGGTGTAATTCGAACCGCCGTTATCGCCTTCGTAGGTGAAACCTTCATAAGTTTGCCCAGTGTACAGGGTGTTCTTAATCTGGCTACTCCCACTCTTTTGACCTACGTTACCCTGGGCGTTGACGTTACTGTCGCCGCGCACGGTCCCTTTTGCATCTACCACCTGAATGTCAGCGGAGTTCGCAATGTTGGACTCGCTGATGAGGTCATTAATGTTGGAGTTGGCCGTATCGGTATCGTTACTTTCAAGGTCAATGGCGAGCTGATCTTGAATGTAGTTTTCGATGTTAATGCGGCTCTTGAAGCTATCAATATTCTGCTGTTCGAGCTGCTTAACGAAGTACGCCCCGATAATTTCGACCGTAATCAAAAGAATCAGGATGAACACAATCGCAATTTTGAAATGAATTGACTGGAAAAACCGGATTTTCTTGTTCATGCCCGGATATTACCGTTCTTTCTTTAATGTCAGCTTAGTTCTGTTCAGCGTCCGGGTTGCGCAGGTAATAACCCACCCCACGACGGGTAATCAACCATGATGGGTGCGATGGGTTGTCTTCAATCTTTTCACGCAAACGCCGCACGGTCACGTCCACAGTCCGAACGTCACCAAAGTAGTCATAGCCCCAAACTGTCTGCAGCAAGTGCTCACGGGTCATCACCTGACCCAAGTGACGGGCGAGATAGTGCAGCAATTCAAACTCACGGTGCGTCAGCTCGATAGAGTCGCCCCGTTTGCTGACGGTGTAGGCGTCCGGATGAATGACCAGGTCACCAACGGCCAGATCAGACTTCGCGTCATCCACTTCATTGCTGGTGTTGGCGTCACCACGCCGACGCAGATTGGCCTTCACACGGGCAACCAGTTCCCGGTTTGAGAAGGGCTTGGTTACGTAGTCATCAGCACCCAGTTCAAGACCGAGCACTTTGTCGATTTCGCTATCCTTAGCGGTCAGCATGATGATGGGCGTATCGTTATCTTTACGAATCTGACGGGCAACTTCAAGGCCGTCAATCTTCGGCAACATGAGGTCCAGCAGCACGAGGTCAGGAGATTCTTCCTTGAACTGGCTGAGGGCTTCTTCACCGTCGAATGCCGTTACAACAGTGTAGCCTTCCTTGGTCAGGTTAAACTTCACAATATCTGAGATTGGTTTTTCGTCATCTACAACTAGAATTTTTTTAGCCATTAATATTCCCTCCATTAGTGGGGTTTCAACCTCCATTATACTTGTTAACCCCACGACTCGCAAAAAAGCGCTCGCAGTCCGTCAGCGTAAGTGTTGAAAATATCATCCGCAAGGATGGCAGCTGTGAAAATCGACCGCAGGTCGGGCCTGGGGCGAATTGGCTTCGCAAGCAGGAACTCCGTCAGCGGGGACCGTTTCAGCCGGCTTCGCCGTCTTCCACTGGGGACTTTGCCGCAAAACCAGCGTCAAAGTCCCGCTCCCGATACAATTAGCGGTGTACACCCGACGAAAACCACGTCGGGCATACACCGCTAATTGTATTTTCGCTGACTCCGTCCCTGCTTGCTACGCCAATTCACCCCAGACCCTAAGTGCATTCACGGGACGATTGCGGTGGTGATTTCAATGTAACGATGAAGCCGCAAACGTCACAATCCAGCATACTTCAACTATCACAAGATTAGTCAGCATTATCGGCAAAGGTTTATCAGTTTATCAGTATTAGTCCTGTGAGGTATTGCCTCGTAATTGGGAATGATCCTGTAATTGCCACTCCGTAACGTGTCGGCCACGGAGATGGTGGTGTGCTTGGGCGAAGCGCAGGGAACGGAGTCGGGCGAAAAGATGATTGTTTGGAGACAGGACGGCCGCATTTGCCGTCGTGGCTGCACACAATCATCTCGGGAGCGCGGAGTTGACGCTGTTCTTGCGGCAACTCTGCCAGCGAAAGACCGCGACAGCGGGCTGAAGCGGTCCCCGCCCGACGTAGTTCCCGGAGCGTAGCCCAAGCGCACCACCACCGGAGTTGCCGACCCACCGCCTTGCGGCGGTATGAAAACAGCTTAAAGTGCAGGTCGCACCCTTGCGGGCACGGACTTACGCTGACGGACAACGACAACAAAAAAAGCCCCAGCGCACAACGGCACCGGGGCTCAAAACTACTGTTTACGATTCTTGATTTTTGCGACTAGCGCCTTGAACCCGCGCGCCATCACCTGGGTGACAGTCAGCGACTTCACGATGTGGTCCGCAGGAATGTACTCACGGATGGCACGCAAAACCTTCTTCGGGTCGCGTGCTGCAAAGGAGTATGACACACCATCGGTTGTGTGCAGGGCAAAACGCGGAATCTTCTTGCCCTTAAACAATACAGACACCATGACGTAATCAATCTTGTCCCAAGGAATCTGAATGTAGTTGTCGACTTTACGATCATCGTAGAACTCGAAGGCATTATCGCCAACCATGATCTTGCCGTACTTACCAGTGCCTAAGAACGAGGTCGCCTTTTCGACGACATCAACCTTCGTATTGAGTGATTCAACCATTCGTAATTCCTCCTGTGGATATTGGTGACGACAAGCGTTCAACCGCTTCACAACGCAAAGTATACGCGCCTGCAAAACAAAAGCCCAGACACAGCGTGCCTGGGCTTTTGCCAATCTCAACTGCGGATTGTTTTCTGCGTTTTACCCAGACTACATGAGGTGGATAACGTGGAATACAACACCGACAACGAAGAGACCAAGAATGATAACAATTGGTGAAACCTTCTTCTTAAGGAGCCACATGCAGAACAAGGTCAGCAGGAGAGCTGCAAGACCAGGAACAAGGGAGTCCAAGTTCTGCTGCAGTGTGGTCTGCTTCACGCGGTCAAGAGACATGCCGGAAGCCTGCTGGCTAAGAGCGGTCTTGATACCTTCAGCACCCTTTGGCAGGTGTGCCCAGTCGATGTAAGCACCCTTAGACTGCTTGATGCTGGAAACAACTGGCGTGAACTTGACGGAAACCCAACGGTTAACCAGGGAACCCAGGATGAACATACCAAGGATGGAAGCACCCTTCGTAACATCCTGCAGAAGACCACCGGACATGTCTTCGGTAATCTTGGAACCAGCCTTGTAGCCGAATTCCTGTGTGTACCACATGAAGGCCATACGGATGATGTTCCAAGCAACGAAGAAGATGATTGGGCCGAGGATGCTACCGGTCAAAGCCAGGGAAGCACCAAGGGCACCAAGGATAGGACGAACAGTGAACCAGAAGACTGGGTCACCAACACCGGCCAGAGGGCCCATCATACCAACCTTAACACCCTGGATGGCAACGTCATCGATAGGTGCACCATTGGCACGCTCTTCTTCAAGAGCAAGCGTTACACCCAGAACAGGTGAAGCCAGGTATGGGTGAGTGTTGAAGAATTCCATGTGCCGCTTCAAAGCAGCAATCTGGTCTTCCTTCTTTGTGTACAGCTTCTTGATAGCTGGGATCATTGAGTAGGTCCAGCCACCATTTTGCATACGTTCGTAGTTCCAAGAACCTTGAAGGAACGTTGAGCGCCACCATACAGAGATACGATCTTTTTTAGTGAGACGAATGTTTTCTGCCATAGTTTTCAACCTCCTTCTTAGTATTTATCAATGATGTCCCCAACGGGGTCACCAGTGTTAGCAACGGCACCGTTAGAAGCGGAGCCACCCATCTTGGAAAGTGCAAGGTAGATCAGAGCCAGGGAGATACCGATTGTCCCAAGGGCAATCAGTGTCAGGTCTGGGATAGTTGCGATAACGAAGCCAAGTGCGAAGAATGGCCACATTTCGCGGGTCGCCATCATGTTGATAACCATGGCGTACCCAACGGCAACGACCATCCCACCACCGATACCAAGACCATCGGTGAGCCATGCAGGCATTGCATTAAGCATTGCCTTAACTGGGTCAGCACCGATTGCAAGGATCAGGCCTGCAGGGATAGCGATACGAACACCCTGCATGCAGATAGCGATGACTTGCCACATATCAATTGCCCTGAAGTTACCCTTAGCTGCTTCACGGTCCATGATGTGGACGATAGCGGTAGCAAGAGTACGAACAATGGTGGTAAGCAGCAGACCAGCAACGGCCAGAGGAACAGCCAGAGCGATAGCTGAGTTGATACCCTTAGAACCCTGGCCACCAAGTACAAGAATGATTGCAGAAGCGACAGCGGCAAGAGCGGCATCAGGAGCAACGGCAGCACCGATGTTTGCCCAACCAAGAGCAATCATCTGCAAGCTACCACCGAGAACGATGCAGGGGCCGAGTTGGCCGGTAACCAAACCGATCAATGTACATGCTACAAGTGGCTGGTGGAATTCGAATTCATCAAGAATCCCTTCCATCCCAGCGAGGAATGCAACAAAGATGACCAGAATGATTTGAATAGCGTTTAAAGACATTACGTATCCTCCATTCCGAATGATTGAAAATTATTTCTGTTTGTCGAGTTCGGCTTGTGCCTTAGCCATGATGTTGTCCAAGTTATCCTTGGAGTCAGTTGGCACCTTACGAACGTCCATCGTGATACCTTCAGCTTCAAGAGCCTTGTAGGTGTCGATGTCGTTCTGGTCAAAAGCAAGAACCTTGTTCGGCTGAACCTTACCAGCGGAGTGGGCCATAGAACCAACGTTCAGTTCCTTAATAGGTACACCGCCGTCGATGGCACGCTTGGCATCCTGTGGTGTTTCGAATAATAGCAGAGCGCGTTCGCCACCGAAGTGCTTGTCATCCTTAGCAATCTTAATCATCTGATCGATAGGGATAACGTGGGCCTTAATACCTGCAGGCGCAGCTTCCTTAATCAAGGTGCTACGCATGTTGTCCTTCGCAACGTTGTCAGAAACAACGATAATCCGGGTAGGGTTAACTGACTTACTCCAAGCCGTTGCAACCTGGCCGTGGAGCAGACGTGAGTCGATACGGGCGAGACCGTATTCCAACTTACCTGGACGACCACCTGCTGGAGCTGCTGCTGCAGCTGCTGCTGGCTTTGCTGGAGCTGGTTCGAGTGATTCTGGCTTAATCTTGACCCCATCACGACCTGCACTCACGATGTGTGCTGCAAGTTCCTGTGCTGAGTCCATTGAAAGCCGTGCGCCATATGCCTCGATGAGCATTGGCAAGTTCAAACCGGTAACGAGTGCCCATTTGTCCTTGTGGTCTTCAAGCAGGCCGTTAGCCTGGTTGAATGGGGAACCTCCCCAAAGGTCAACAAGGAAAAGCACTTCATCGTCAGGATCGAACTTAGCAATGGCTGCTTCAAGGTTTGCCTTCAAGTCATCTGGACCTTCGTTTGGCATGAAGGTTACTGCTTCAACCTTATCCTGCTCACCGAAGATCATCTGACCGGACTGCTTAATGCCAGCGGCGAATTGACCGTGACTGGCAAGAATGATTCCGACCATTGTGTCGCCTCCTAAAATTTTTTAAGATTCCCCAGGACTCCTTTGAACCGGTTCAAATCGGCCCGGAGGAATGTAAGGGGTTTTCTTAACAGTGACTAGTATGCCTAGATAACCGTCTCTTTGCAAGCCCTTTCTTGGAGTGCTTTTTTCATTTTTCATGAAAACATTGCCACCGCGGTAATTAGACCACTTAAAAAAGTTTCAACTTTTTTAAGCAGCTGTTCATATTTGCAGTTTTTACGAATTGAACGAGATAAAAAGTTAGGCATGCCCATTAAAGTGATTTAGGCAGCCCTAAAAAGCAGGCTTAAAGCACCGGTAAATAACGATTTGATAATGTATAGCCATTATAATAATGTTGAAAAGCGTTTTCGTACCGCACACATAAACAACAACTATTTGAACAATGGTATATACCGACTGTTATCTTTTATTGGTCTAGGCCATCGAGTTCTTCCATATTTTAGTGGGCGCGTTTTCATTAAATACAATATCGTGGTACTTCATATTCTGTACAAATTTTTCGTTGGCAATTACGACTTATCACCTCAATTTCCATTCGAAAATTATTAAATACCTTAAGATATGTCGGGCCTATTCTTTAGGAGTAAAATTTCCGGATGTTTCGCTAATCGCGATAAGTAATCACCCGCATTTTGGACTTGACACCCCTGCCCAATGCGCTATGCTAAGAGGCGACATTAGAAAACACGACGAAATAGAGGTCGCGAGGGTGACAAACAACTGCTGAGTGCCGGACACGTTGAGGCAGTTAAGTAAGCATCCCCCGCCGAAATGGGAATGAGCACCGGGCGATTTCCTGTTGGGACAGTGAGCGAAAGCTCCTGGACTGTCACAGCGGCATGCTGTGGAGCGCTATTGTTGGTTTTACTTAAGGTAGAACTTGCGGGCCCCTGTTGAGATACTTCGACAGGGGTCTTTTAATTACTCTATTTCCCTCCGTGAACAATGAAGGGAGAAAATGTCATGAAGAAGATTTGGTTAGCTTTTGCCGGTTTAATCGCCGCGCTAAGCATCGGTTTGAGCTTTAGCAACTCAAACCCCGTTAGCGCTGCCGATGACGGCACGTTTAAGGTCGGGATGGAATGTGGTTACGCCCCATTCAACTGGACCCAAAGTACCAATGCGCACGGCGCGGTGCAGATTCAGGGCACCAAGCAGTGGGCCAACGGTTACGACGTCCAGACCGCCAAGATCATTGCCAAGAAGCTTGGCAAGAAGCTGGTGGTGGTTAAGACGAAGTGGGACGGGCTACTGCCTTCCCTGACGTCCGGCAAAATTGATGCAATTATCGCCGGGATGTCACCAACACCTGACCGCCGCAAGAGCATCGACTTCACCGACCCGTACTACGTGTCCCAGCTGACCGTGGTCACCAAGAAGAACAGTAAGTTTGCCAAGGCTAAGTCCATCAACGACTTCAAGGGCGCTAAGATTACTGCCCAGCTGTCTACTTACCACTACGACGCCATTAAGCAGATGAAGGGTGTCCTTCGCCAGCCAGCGATGGACGACTTCCCCGCAATGCGTGTTGCCCTTGAATCCGGCACCATCGACGGTTACGTTTCCGAAATTCCAGAAGGGATTACCGCCCAGAACGCTAACCCAGATTTGACCATGGTGCACTTTGCCAAGGGTCAAGGTTTCCAGACCAGCGCTTCCGACACCAACCTGTCCATTGGGGTGCGCAAGGGTTACAGCGAGACCAACAAGATCAATAACATTCTCGGCACGATGACCAAGGCCGACCGCAGCAAGCGTATGGATGATGCTGTGGCCAACCAGCCAAGCACGGCTGCCAAGGGTAACTGGTTCATCAACATTCTCAAGCAGTATGGTGGCATGCTGGCCACCGGTACCGGAATGACGCTCCTCATCTCCCTTGTCGGGACGATTGTCGGCTTCATCATCGGGCTGCTTGTCGGGATTATCCGCACGATTCCCGCACCAAAGAGTACCGGCAAGCGCGGGCTGCTTGGCTTTGGCAAGTGGCTCCTGTCTGTCTACATTGAAGTCTTCCGTGGCACACCAATGATTGTTCAAGCTGCCGTGCTCTACTACGGTGCCGCTCAAGCACTGGGCATCAACATGGACCGGACGGTTGCCGCTCTGGTGATTGTTTCTATTAACACTGGTGCTTACATCTCCGAAATCATTCGTGGGGGCATTATCTCCGTGGACCCAGGTCAGTTTGAAGCTGCCTCCGCCCTCGGGATGACCCACTGGCAGACGATGACCAAGGTCATTTTGCCGCAGGCCGTTCGTAACAGCCTGCCTGCTGTCACCAACGAATTCATCGTCAACATCAAGGATACTTCCGTTCTTTCTATTATTAGTGTCTCTGAATTGTTCTTCACTTCCGAAACCATTGCCGGACAGAACTTCCAGTTCTTCCACACCTACCTGGTTGTCTGCCTGATCTACCTGGTGCTCACCTTCACGATTTCCCGTCTGTTCCGGATTATCGAAAAGCACCTCGATGGTCCCAAGGACTACAACGTGATGACCAACCAGATGCAGGTTGAGACCCCAAAGCCGAAGAACTAGGAGGAATTGATAATGACTGAGACTATTCTTGAAGTACAAAACCTCCAGAAGACCTTCGGGCAGCACGAGGTTTTGCGTGATATTAACTTAACCGTGACTAAGGGCGAAGTGCTGACCATCATCGGTCGGTCTGGTTCCGGGAAGTCCACCCTGCTACGCGGTTTGAACCTGCTTGAAGCGCCAACTAGCGGCAAAATTCTGTTCCACGGCAAGGACATTCAGGATGACAGTTTCGACCTCGCGCAGTACCGTGCCAAGGTCGGCATGGTGTTCCAAAACTTTAACCTGTTCAACAACCTGACCGTGCTCGACAACATCATGGTGCCGCAAATGAGCGTCCTCAAGCGCAGCCAGGCTGACGCCAAGGAACACGCGATTGCCATTCTCAAGCAAATGAACATGGACCCGTTCATCAATGCTAAGCCGGCGCAGCTGTCCGGCGGGCAGAAGCAACGTGTCGCCATTGCACGCTCCGTGGCGATGGATCCTGAAGTGCTGCTGTTTGACGAGCCAACTTCCGCACTGGACCCCGAAATGGTTGACGACGTGCTGTCTGCCATGACGGCACTGGCTAAGACCGGGCTGACCATGATTGTGGTGACCCACGAAATGCAGTTCGCCCGTGACATCTCCGACACCGTCCTCTTCATGAACGAAGGGATTGTGGCCGAAGAAGGCACGCCAGAACAGATTTTCGGCAACCCGCAGGAAGAAGTCACCCGCGACTTCCTGAAGCGCTACTTGAAGCGCGACTAATCGAGAGCAAACAAAATAGCGCCAGTGGCAATCTGATAAGGTTGTTGCTGGCGCTATTTTTTATTCCCTCCGACTCACCACTCTGGTAGACTAAAGGCAAAACTTGCTGGAGGCGAGCACTCATGAACGTGTTTACTGCTCTGAAACTCATTCAAATCGACCACCACGGTCTGGACCCGCACAACGTCATCATCACCGATGACACGGGCAAACCGGACAACGTGCTCACGGGTCTGCTGACCGATGTCCTCACCAACGTGAACCTCTTCACGGATTGGAACGCCGAAAACAGCGCGCCCGGTCTGGTGGAACGCCTCCACAACTGCACCCCACTGCCTAGCGACGTGCTGGATGAATACCGCAAAATTCTGGAGCAGGAAATTGCGGGTATCAACTTCAGCGTCCGCCGCGGCACGGTCGAACTTGTGTATAAGCCACTGATTTAACGCCAATGCAAAACGCACGCCAGCCGGTATCCTCGTTCAGGACACTGTCTAGCGTGCGTTTTTAAATTACCATGTTACTTACCGTCAAAGACGCGGAGCGTTTTGGTCGTCGCCTTTTGCACACTCGTTAAACTGCCGCGCACAATGTGCCGCTCCGGCTGCAGAATCTGGTTGGATGAACAGGTCACGAGCGTGATGATCTTGTCGCCCTGATCGTCATCAATGTACTGCACCTGGCTTTTATCCACGACCTTCTGGAAACTGATTTTGTAGGTGTAAACCTTCTTCTTATCGGTAATGTAGATGTTGGCGCCGGTTTTCACGTTCTCTAGCGGCGAGAACAGCGTCGTCTGCTTGTGAATATGGTGCCCAGCCAGTGCGTAGTTGCGCTTACCCATTTCCTGATTCGGCTTCATTGTGCCCGCCCCTACGGCCAGGTTATTACCGGACAGCCCCTTCAGAATCGGCAGGTAGATGCGCACACTCGGTACACTAATCAACCCAATGGGCTTGAGATTGCGGGCTAACGCAGCCTTGGACACGTTGCTGAGATCCAGCGCTTCAACTTTGGCGAAATTATAGCTCGCTTTTGCCTTCTTATTGCGGTCAATGTCACTGGTTTTGAGTGTCTTGGCGCTGCGCACACTGCTTTGCGACATCTGGTCAACCATGAACAGCTTAATCTGCTCGTTAAAAATCAGTGCCAGACTGAGCGCAAAGCCCAAGACAATCACGATTCCCCAAACAACGTCGACCCAGCGGCGCCGCTTTTTACTCTTCTTGGCCAATCCAGATGCCTCCCTCCATGTTTGCTATACCTACATTATATAATGCCGCAGCATAAATACCGAAGCAGATTTGCAAAAGTAAATTTGTACTCATTGCAGAAACCGTCAACCAAATTCACTGATACATCAAAACGGCCATCACTGCATCTGCAGTGATGGCCACCCGTTTATTCCAGCCGCCGATACAATTCCACAATCTCGCCGGCCAGGTCGCGGAAGGTGATGGCGTTCATGATGTGATCCTGTGCGTGGACCATCAGCAAGCTGACTTCCGTATGCTCACCTTGAGCTTCTTTCGTCAGCATCCCAGTTTGCGCGTTGTGCGCGTCCACCATGAAACTGTCGGCCTCCTTGAGCTTGGCGTCTGCCACGTCAAAAGTACCCGCTTTAGCGGCCCGAATAGCTTCCATGGCGGCACTCTTGGCGTTGCCGCCGGCCATAATCAGTTGCATGATGACCAGCTCTGTCGTCTCCGTCGCCATTGTCAGCACCTCCTAGCCGATCACGTCTAGCGCGTGCTGCAATACCTTCTCACCGCGCATCATGCCGTAGTCCTGCATGTTAATGACCTCAACCGGAATGTCGACGCGCTTCTTGAAGTCATCGAGCATGAAGCGCACTTGCGGTCCTAACATCAGGATATCTGGATGCTCACTGGCAATCTTGTTGTCCGCATCCGCCGCGGCGGTCGCGAAAATTTTGGCGTCCTGACCATCGGCCTCCGCGGCCTTTTGCATCTTAGACACCAGCAGGCTGGTGGACATCCCCGCCGAGCACACGAGCATAATTGTTTTTGCTGCCATAGTTAACACCCTTTCTGCCCCCTGGGCAATTCCGTCAGCTGATATTTGGCCGTGGTTAGTGGCCAATCATCAGTAAATTAATTTTTCCCTACTTCAAATATACAGATTTATGAAAGCGATAACAAGTCGCTGATAGTTTGCTCCGACCGCCCGTAAGATTTACACGCCCGCAGGCTACTATTCACGGCTTGAATCTGGAAATCATAATATTTCAACTGCCGTGAATGTGAAATTTTCACTTACGAAACTGGCCAAAGTCTGCTAGAGTAACCAACGACCAAGTTCGAGAATGGGCAAGCAGACCTTGCGCGCAATTCTGAACTGTCCGCGACAACACCCGGTCGGTGCGTGGTCGCAAGTGAAAGGAAGTATTATTCTAATGGAACAAAGTATCACCGCAGCAACGGACCGGCCCCGTGTCGCTGTGAAAAATCCTGGCCTCGCCATGGTCAGTATGCTCATTGGGGCTTTCGTCGGCATGTTCAGTGAAACTTCACTCAACATCGCCCTCCCGAGTCTCACCCGCAGTCTTGGCATTAGCACGGCGACGGCTTCATGGCTCGTCACCGGCTACATGCTGGTCATTGGGATTATCCTGCCGTTTTCCGGCTTTCTGAGTAAGTGGTTCACTACTCGCCAGATTGTCATCTTCGGATTGTGCGACTTCATCGTTGGGGCAGCAATTGCCGCTCTGGCCCAGAACTTCGGCCTGCTATTATTCGGGCGCATGATCCAAGGTATCGGGACCGGGCTGATTTTGCCCCTCATGTTTACGGTCGCCATGCAGGTTTTCCGGCCGAGCAAGCTCGGCGCCGCAATGGGCATGTGTGCCCTCGTCATCATGTTCGCCCCAGCTGTTGGCCCAACACTGACGGGGATTGTCCTCGCTAAGCTCTCCTGGCACTGGATTTTCTGGCTGTTCATTCCCTTCTTGGCGATTGCGCTCATTTTCGCACTCACTAGTTTGGAGAACGTTGGCGAAATTACCAAGCCCAAGATTGATGCCGTCTCCATCCTCGAATCCGCAGTTGGGTTCGCCAGCTTGGTTGCCGGTGTCAGTCTCGCCAGCTCGCGCGGCTGGACCAGCCCCGCAGTTCTGGGACTACTCGCACTCGGCATCGTCGTGCTGGCCTTCTACGCCCACCGTCAGTTGCACAGTGCTAGCCCAATTTTGAACCTCAAAATTTTTGCCATCCCCGCCTTCCGGACCGGCGCGCTGCTAGTCATGGTCGACTTCGGGATTATCCTGGCCACCATGTACCTGCTGCCAATGTACATCCAAAACGGCCTGCTACTGCCCGTCGCCCTGACTGGGATCATCATGCTGCCTGGTGGCGTCATCAACGCGGCAACGTCCGCTTTTGCCGGACGCATGTTTGACCGCCTCGGTGCCCGCACCCCCGCGATGGCCGGCTTCATCATCGCCCTGATTGGGGCGCTGATGCTCGCCTTCACCACCCATACCTCCAGCATCGCCTACGTCATTGCGGCGCACGTGATTCTGATGATTGGGTGCCCACTAGCCATGTCGCCAGCACAGACTTACGCACTCAGTTCCCTGAACGGCGCCCAGTCCGCTGATGGCAGTACCATCATGAACACCCTGCAGCAAATCATCGGGGCCATTTCGACCGCGATTGCCACCAGCCTGCTCGGTCTTGGCGCTGCAGCTAACGCACACGCCAGCAAGGCTGTTGCCTTCACCAGCGGTGTGCATTACGGAATTTACTTCGTAATCATCTTGATTGTCTGCGCACTGCTGCTCAGTTTAGGCCTTAAGGGTCGCAAGACGGCAAGTGCTAAGTAACCTTTTGCAAAAGTCAGTTCGCATTCGCGAACTGACTTTTTTATTTTGCCTTGCACTTTTTCAAAATGAGCCTATAATATCGTTAGTCGTCTAACGAAAAGAGGCCAGCACATGGACTACGGTAAACTCATCAAGCTTGCAGCCAACCAAATGAACCGGCGCATGGACGCGTACGCAAAGCAGTACGGCCTCACTGGCACCCAGATGTCGATTCTTGACTTTTTGTCGGGCAATCCGCACGCCTTGCAGCGGGACATCGAAGTGGAATTCAACATTCAGCGTTCCACCGCAACGGTGACCTTGCAGCGCATGGAGAAAGCGGGGCTTGTCAACCGCGTGCCTGCAGCTACCGATGCGCGGCAGAAAGAAGTGCACCTGACGAATAAGGCGCAGGCACTGAGCAGCGCCGTGGCTGCGTACATCGCCCATCAGCAAATGAGCCTAGTCACGCACTTCTCAGAAGAAGAGCAGGCCACCTTCACGGCTATGCTGCAGTATTTCATTGAATTAAACGGAGGCAATCACCATCAATAAGTCACAAAAAATCGAACCACGAGTCGTTGGCGCCATCTTTGCCACCGGCCTGATGTCTTTCTGCGGGGTCATCGTCGAAACCGCCATGAACATCACCTTCCCCACGCTGATGAAAGAATTCGGCGTCGCCACCAACACGGTGCAGTGGATGACCACGCTCTACCTGCTCGTCGTCGCTGCGCTGGTGCCATTGTCAGCCACCTTTAAGCGCCGCTTCAAAATGCGCAGCCTCTTCCTGGTCGCCATCAGCTTCTTTATCATCGGAGTCGTCCTCGATGGCATTGCGCCTGCATTCTGGGTTCTACTTTTGGGCCGCGGTATCCAAGGTCTCGGGACCGGCATTGCACTGCCGCTGATGTTTAACATCATTTTGGAGCAAGTGCCGCAGTCCAAAGTCGGGATGATGATGGGCATCGGCACCATGATCACCGGGGTGGCGCCCGCTATCGGGCCTACCTTCGGCGGTCTGGTCGTCTCCGCATTCGGCTGGCGCTACGTATTCGTCTTCTTGCTACCAGTACTCGTCTTCGCCCTGGTGCTCGGACTACTGTGCATCCGGCAAAAGACGCCGGTCAGCGCCGTGCACGTGGATGCGCTTAGTGTCGCTCTCATTGTCGTCACCTTCTGCAGTCTGATCTTCGGAATCAGTAACTTGGGCAGCCAAGCCTTCATGAGTCTCTCCGTCGGCGGCGCCCTGCTGCTCGGTATCGTCGCGCTGGCGCTCTTCACTCGGCGGTCACTGACCATCAAGCAGCCCATCATCAACTTGCGACTGTTCACCACGCGCGCCTTCACCCTCAGCGTGCTGTGCTTCACCGCACTGCAGATTGCGGCGCTCGGCCTGTCCTTCCTACTGCCGAACTACATTCAGCTCGTGAATGGTAATTCCGCACTACAGGCGGGGCTGATCGTCCTCCCCGGCGCCGTGCTCGGTGCCATTCTTGGACCTCTCAGCGGCCGACTTTACGACCACGTTGGCGCGGCCATCCCGCTACGGACTGGCGCCGTACTCACCATTGTCGGGACAGCGGTCATGTTTGTATTCGGCCGCAGCCTGGGCAACGGTCTGATTATCGCCACCTACACCTTCTTCATGGCCGGTATGGGCCTAAGCTACGGGAACATCATGACTAGCGGCCTCAGTTTCCTGGACGTGGCGCAGCAAAGCGACGGGAACGCCATCTTCAACACGGTGCAACAGTTTGCCGCTGCACTCGGGACCAGCATGGCGGCCGCAATGGTCGCAGCTGGGCAAAAGGCCGCCAGCAACCAAGCTGTCGGCACCGCCAACGGGACAACGAATGCCCTGCTCGTTTTGCTCGTGCTGGTTGTGGTGGAACTGTTCATCGCATTGATTAACACGCATAAGCAAGCCGCAACACATTAATCATTTAGTGCAAAAAACGGACGTTCAATTGAACGTCCGTTTTTTGTGTTTCACGTGAAACGACTATGCTCGTGCACCAACCTGCTGCGCGGTCGCCAGCCACTTAGCACGCTGGTCATCGCTACTCTTTTTGACCATGTTACAACTCATCCAGCGCACGTGCTTGAGGCCCATCTTCTTAAAGGTCCCCCGCACCAGTGCCCGCTGCACGGCGTCGCCAAACACCCACCGGTAAACAGAGCGTGGTGTGTTCATCGTGGTAATGATGGTCGTCGACTGCAAGTTATCCAGCAGGGAACGCATCCCCGTGGCGCTCTTGTCGTAATCAAAAGTCTCGCCAGGGAATACGACCTTGTCGATGAAGCCCTTCATCATGGCCGGCATCAATTCCCACCAGATAGGAAAGACCAGCACAAGGTGGTCGGCTTCCTTAATGCGCCGAATGTAGTCCAGCGCCTGCTCATCTTGCGCCTTGTGCTTCAGAAAGCCAATTAGATCCTTGCTGTGCATCACCGGATCAAAGCCATCAGCTTCCAAATCAATCAGGTCGACTTCCTGACCCGCATTTTGGGCGCCATCACGCACCGCACTCATCAAAGCGTGGCAGAAACTCCCGTCATAAGGGTGGATCGTTACAATTACTGTTTTAGTCATATACTTATCCTCCATTAGTTCGTTAGTTGATGAAGTTAGTATATGAGCTACCACAGATGTGGGCATTAACAATTGTTAATCATCGATATTATCGCGCACCCGTTTGCGAATTCGTGATAAGGACACCGGGGTGATGCCCAGATAAGACGCCAGTTCGTAGTGCGGTACGCGCGCAATCAGCTCTGGATTGGTTCGCGCCAAATCACGATAACGATCCTCAGGCGATTTTTCGATGCGGTTCAAGAAATAATGCGTGTAATCGATGAAGCGGTAGCAAATGTGCGTCGTAAAAGCCGCCATGAGACGCGCATCATGGTTCAAAGCAGTCAGTGCGACCTTGCCGTCGACCGCAATGACCTGCGTCTCCTCCATCGCGGTGAGGGCAAACGTGCTCGGGCTTTGCAGATAGAAACTCTCAAACGATGCCACGGATTGGCCTTCAAAGAAGAACTGCAAGTTGATATCGCGTCCCTGCGCATCATTATGACTGAGACGCAAGCCGCCGTGTTGCACCAGGTAGATCCGCTGCGCCGTGTCTCCTTGTTCGAGCAAGGTCGCGCCAGCGGCAAAATTTTGCACGACCCCCTCACGTTTGAACAACGCCTCGTAATCAAGCTCATCCGTCATCATCGCTTGCACCTCCGCTTAACATTGCTAAATCACCTTTAGTTTAAGGATTTTGCCGCCTGCTGCCAAGCCGCAAATTTTTTTGAAAAAACTTGCAATTAATGCTTGACCTGAAACGCGTTCGATAAAATACACTATGTTCGTAAAGGAAAAGGAACCGCATACATCCGCGCGGGCGGCGCCTTCTTCACTGTTAACCCTTGCAAATGTCTGAAACATAATAGGAGGAAATTATCATGTTTGCACTGCTTAAGAAGAAGAATGTTGTCACCAACGTTAACCTGGACAGTAGCGATGAAATCAGCCTGCTCAAGGTTGTGGCCCAGAAGGCCGCCAGCAAGCTCGAACTCGATGGTCAGGAGATCAAGAGCGGCCTGTTCGCCAGTGCCGCTGCCGGCACGAACCAGATTGTGGCGAACCGCGTACTGCTCACCCATGCCAGCACTGAAGCCATCAAGGATGTGAAGTTCGTTATCCTCACCCTGAGCGACGCCATCTACTGGAACGGCGACGTTAACCAGCCCGTCGACTACGTGGTGGTCACGGTCATGCCCGCCGACGACTCTGATACCCAATACAGCGACGTGGCGCAGAAGGTTGCCACCGTCATGAGCGCCAACGTTGACCAGCTCAGCGACTGGCACGACAACGCCGGCAAACTCAACCAGCTCATTAGTCAGTTCAATTAAGCAAATGAACGCGCGCAGTGGTGCGCAGGGTACTCCGGTCGCCTCCGGGTACCTGCGGACCACTGCGCGCGTTTTGTGGTAAGTTAAAGACAGAAGCAATTCGGAATCACTCAGTTAGGAGGTGCCCCTATGGCAACAATTCGCGACGTTGCGCGCATTAGTGGTTACTCAATTTCCACCGTATCACGTGTGTTAAATCACAAGAATTACGTCTCTGATGAAGTGCGGCAGAGCGTGCAAAAGGTCATCGACAAACTCGACTACGTACCCAATGACGTGGCGCGTGACCTCAGCCGCGGTAAAACGATGACCATTGGGGTTGTCATGCTCGACCTGTTGCACCCCTATTATGTGGACATTAACGTCGGCATTATGTCCGCGGCTTTTGAAGCGGGCTACACAGTCATGCAACTGCCGTCGAGTTATAAGAACGAACAGGAGCGCAGCTACCTGGAACAACTGCGCCGTAAGGCTTTTGATGGCCTCATCTTCACAACCCACAACATTCCGGTCAGCGAGATGCTGCCGTACCAGAAGTACGGTCACATCGTCGTCTGTCACGATCCCGGTGATGCCCCGATTGACGCTGCTTACAGTGAACGTGGGCCTTCGTATGAGCAGGCCTTTAACTGGATCAAAAGCCGGCATTACCAGCGCATCGGTCTGCTTTTGCCGCGCGATCCAGCTTTGTCAGCTACCAGCGCGGAAACGCTTACTGCTTATGCACAAGTCTTCGGTGCCAAGCCAGACCGAGCCCTGACACGCTACGGGACGATGACCTACGCCGATGGCTACGCGGCGGGCGAATACTACATCAGTAACGGTCTCAATCCTGATTTTGTTTTCGCCAATGGTGACGACATCGCCACTGGTCTTGCGCAGTGCTACAAGGATCGCGGATTGCGGCCGCCTGACCTCATGGGCCAAGACAAACAGCTGTCCGGACAACTGCTGGGCATTCCCACCATTGACCACCATTACCACGATGTTGGAGCCGCGGCCCTGCGGCTAGCGATTGGCGCCAGCAGCGGTAAGCATGGGGTGCACTCTGATTTTATTGCGAAACGCTAAAAAGACTCGTTGTCCATTTTGGACAGCGAGTCTTTTTGTATACCATAATAATAGCATCATGATGAAACTATCTGGCGTTCTACCCTTAAGCCGCCAAAACAATGACGACCACACTAATTAATAAGAAAAGCATTTTGCACCCCTACTTCTGACTGCTTAAATGAACTGCATGGCTAAGGTGTAGCGGCGGTACTGCTGCATCTGTTGCCGACTGCGCTGGCTTAAAACGTCGAACGCAGCTTGCGCCCGAGCGCCAAACTTCAGTCCATCTTTTGCCACCAGCTGGTCAATATTCTTAACGAAGTGATCGACTTCAAGCGCTAGTGGCCAACCGTTCAAATGCGCATCAGCGACAATGCTGATCTCGGCCTTGATGAGATCAAGCGCAAGCCGCTGCACGATGTCGCAATCTTGCACCATCAGTGCGGCCTTAAGGTTTGTCAGTGCTGCCCCCAGCACTTGTTTGTCGCTAAGCATCATCCAACTCCTCCTCGATGTGAGCAAGCTCAACCCCTTAAATGTATAATACAGCATTTTTTGACTTTGTATAGTTTTTTTGGCCAAGTGCATGCAAAATTTTGCCCATTCTGGTCATGTGCAGTGCTGAGTTCGGTTAACCGGAGCATAAACACAAAGAAGGTACCGTCAATAGCGACGATACCTTCTTTGTTCGAAATAAAACTTCTCAATTTTCTATTTCCCAGGAAATTATGCTTGTTCGTTGACCGTAACCTTGGCGTAGTATTCATCAAACTTGCTCTTATCAACGAAGCCCGTCTTGGCTTCCATCGTGTTCAACATGCCGCAAGTCATCGCACTCTTGAGCACTTCTTCGGGTGCTTCGTGCTTGTCGGTGGCGTATGCAAGGCCAGCGAGCGTCGAGTCACCAGAGCCAACTGGGTTGACCACGTTAATCTTCTGGATGGCCGCCTGGTAGAAATCTCTATTGTGCTTGGCAAAGGCGCCCTTGCTACCGAGCGAAACAACAACCCATTCCACACCGTCAAACAGCGGGTGCTGCAGCTGTTTGGTCAGCTGTGGTAGGTTCGTCCGGTCGACTTCTTCGCCAATCAGCGCCCCCAGTTCGGAGTCATTAGGCTTAATCAAATCTGGCTTGTCATCGGCCTTCAGGGCCGCCTCAAGCGCAGCACCGGAAGCGTCCAGGAAGACCGGTACGCCTGCTTCATGACCGATGTGCACCATCTGCGCATAAAAATCAGTTGGTAAGCCACCAGGCAGACTGCCGGAAATCGTGACCAGTTCGACCGTCTTGAGCAATTCGCGGTAATGGTTCAAGAAATTCTCCGCATCTTGGGCACTCAGCGTTGGTCCCTTTTCCAGAATTTCGGTCTGGTCACCATTATCGTGCAGAATCGCGATGCAAGAACGGGTTTCACCATCAATCTGGGCAAAATCACCCTTGATGCCATCCTTGTCCAAGCGCCCCTGCAAGTACTTACCAAAGTAGCCGCCCAGCACACCCGTGGCAACAACTGGATGGTTCAGACAGTGGAGCACACGCGCCACGTTCAGTCCTTTGCCGCCGGCCGTTTTACGTACTTCAGTTACGCGGTTCACGTCATCAATGGTCAAATGATCC
This sequence comes from Lacticaseibacillus songhuajiangensis, assembly GCF_003946025.1. Classification (GTDB taxonomy): domain Bacteria; phylum Bacillota; class Bacilli; order Lactobacillales; family Lactobacillaceae; genus Lacticaseibacillus; species Lacticaseibacillus songhuajiangensis. The sequence continues at coordinate 24,464 of NZ_RHNR01000003.1, forward strand.
AGCGGATACTGCACATCGATGGATGGGTTCATGGTTACTGCAAGAATTGTCATGGGTAAAGCCTCCGTATTATGTAGCCTGCACGCGATTGTGCAGGCAATATTTATTGTTTCATTCCGCAAAAGAGCCAGTCGCACTTAACGCTTGCTTCGCTGTCCATTTTGCTAAGGGCGGCAAAGCCGCACAAGTAAAAATGGCTAGCGTTTAGTAAGACGGACATCGAAGTAAGCCCGTCTTTTTTAGATGACTGATACTCATCTTGCGAGAAGCCGTTTTTTGTCGTACTCCGCAAAAGAGCCAGGACGCATGTCCTGGCTCTTTTGCACTGCGTACCGTCTGCACCTGGGATATGGCGCGGTTAACTGGCCGATTCGCCGAAATCTCAGCCTCTTAACCTTCGCGGGCTAGGGGAATAGTCCGGACGGGACAGTATTGGTTAAAAAAATCTTTTGCAAGGCACGACTGAATTAGTCGTGGTAAACGCCTTCGGACCACTTCTTGTTTTCTTCGTCGAAGAAGTGCACGTTGTCCTTCTGGTCTGGGTTTGGTGTTGCGATGTTGTCGATCTTGTCGATGAGCTTCTTGTTCTCGTCGCTTGGCTTGTAAGAAGCTTCAAGAAAGGAGTCAACGATGTCAAAGATGAAGTCGCGGCCAAGCACGATACCACCAAAGCCGAGCACGTTAGCGTTCAGTTCTTCACGGGCGTACTTAGCCTGAGTTGCGTCACCAACCATGGCAGCGCGGATGCCTTCGTTCTTGTCGGCAGCGGTGGAAACACCGATACCAGTCCCACAAAGGACAACCCCAAGGTCTGCACGGCCGTCAGCAACATCTTCAGCAACGCGCTTACCGTAGATTGGGTAGTGCGTGCGAGTGTTGTCGTGGGTACCTTCGTCGATAACCTGGTAGCCAAGGCTCTTCAGGTGGTCAGATACAAGCATCTTCGTTGCGGTAACGATGTGGTCGTTCCCAAGGGCAATGACCGTGTGCTTATCAATAGCTGGGTCTACAAATTCTGGTGATGGCATGTCATTTTCAAGCATTGAAATGTTCCTCCAATTTTACAATCGTGATGATTTTTGATTTGCGATATGAGTTCAAATAGATGAATTAGATCATCTTTTCGAGCATGTCGAGACGTACCTGGTGACGACCACCGGCATATTCGGTGTCGAGGTAGTGCTGGACAATCCCGTAGGCAAGCTTTTCACCGACAATACCGGAACCCAGGGCGATGGCCTTGGCACCATTGTGCATAGCGGTCATGTGCGCGGTCCGTTCTTCGTTAACGTTCGCGGTAACCATGCCCTTGACCTTGTTGCTGGCCATGGCAGAGCCGACGCCGTATTCGTCGAACATAACGGCCTTCTTAACACCGTTTTCCAAAACCTGCTTGGTAACAGCGAGTGAAGATTCAACAAAATCCTCGGCAGGTTCCTCAGTAACATCAATCACGTTGTAGTTGTGATCATTCAGGTACTTCTTAACCTTTTCCTTGAGTTCGAAACCGTTCTTGTCAGAGCCAATAACAACATCCATGGTAGCAATTCTCCTTTTATATATTAGTTAACAGTAGTTATGACCTGCGTCAGCTTCTCGTAGTCGCTGCGCTGGTCGTCGTCAATGCCCGTATCGGTAATCAATCCATCCACATCCGCCAGATTGTAGAAGCCGTAAAAGTCTTCCGTATCGAGCTTGGTGTGGTCGGAAACAATGTACCGGGTTCGCGCATTATTCAGTGCGAGACGCTGAATCTGTCCCTCATCCGCGTTGGCGTTGCTGACAATGTTGTCGCAAACCCCGTTCGCGGAAACAAAAGCCTTGGCCATCCGCAACTTCTCGAGCGTCTCAGTTGCCAAGTTTCCTATAAAGGCACCGCTACGTTCACGGTACGCCCCGCCGACCAAACACAATTCGTAACGATCTGCCTTGCTCTTGAGACTCTCAAAAACAGGCAGACTGTTCGTCACGATGCGCAGGTCGGACACGGTCAGGTAATCGGCAATGAATTCGTTCGTTGTGCCGGGACCGAGATAGACGGTATCCCCGGATTCAATCAGTCCCGCTACTAAGGAAGCAATCTGCCGCTTTTCATCAACGTGCAGGTCCCGCTTCTCCAGTCGTGAGAGTTCTTGATCCTGGTTCTGCGCCAGGCGCGGACTTTGCGCACCGCCGTGAACCCGAATGATTGCGTTGTTCTCAGCCAGTTCCGCCAAATCGCGCCGCACGGTCATGGTCGAAACATTCAGTTCCTCACCAATTTCGTTGACGGTTATGATTCCTTTACGATCCACCAGGTTGCGAATCGTAAGTAGTCGCTGTCTTTTAAGCACCTCTTGCATCACCTCCGTATATATAGGAGAAAACGTTTGCCGCAAAATTTTGTAGCGCTTGCGGCCGCCCCTTTCTCTCTATATATGGACATCATCCGTGAACTAAAACCAGCTGTAGCGGGCTTAGTTCGCTTTTGTTCTGTTTTGTTTACTTATTGGTACGTCACTAAATTACCACCGCGTGAAAGCCCTGTCAAGCGTATTTAAGCGTTCACCGAAAACGTTTCAAAAAAGTTTTGATACAGGGGTTGACGCATGGAAGCGCTTGTATATAATTAAAAGTGTAATCCGGTGAACACAAACGAACAAAAATTAACGGAGGTGAAGCCGCATGCCAAATACGACAAGCAACACGCTGTTCGATCCCACTGCGGTGTTCGTCAGCGAACAAACAACTCAAGAGGGAGTCTTCAAGGAAGTTTCCGACAAGCTCCTCGAGATGAAGTACGTTAAGCCTGAGTTCCTCAAGAACCTGGCAGAACGGGAAAAGAACTACCCTACTGGGATTGATATGTCGGTCGTCAACCCTGACTACCCCAACATCGCAATTCCCCACACGGAAGGTAATTTCGTCAACGTGCGTATGATTGTTCCTATTAAGTTGGCTCACCCTGTTGAGTTCGGGAACATGATTGATCCTAGTCAGCATTTCCAGGTTTCGTTTTTGTTCATGATTTTGAACAATGACCCAGATGGCCAGGCAAACGTTCTTTCCGAGATTATGGGCTTCCTGACCACGACCCCTGCCGAAGACCTGCAAAACTTCCTCGGCGAGACCAACAAGGCAGCCATCTACTCGTTCCTCAACACCTATTTCAATCAGGATTAAACATACCTTAGGAGGTAACTATTATGATCAAGATTCTTGCAGCTTGCGGTGCCGGTGTTAACTCCAGCCACCAGATTAAGGACGCTTTGGAAAAGGAAATGAAGAGCCGCGGCTATGATGTACACTGCGACGCTGTCATGGTAAAGGATGTCAACGAAGAATTGCTCTCCAACTACGACATCTACGCACAGATTGCCAAGACTGACATGTCCTTCACACCAAAGATTCCAGTTGTTGACGCAGGTGCTATCCTCTACCGGATGCCAGCTATGGCAAAGCCTGTTTACGACAATGTCGAGAAGGTTATTAAGGAAAAGGGTTTGAAGTAAACAACTTTTTCCAGTTAACGGGGCAGGCGACCTAGTCACTGAGCTAGGTCGCCTGCCGTCATGAGCAATGGGTTCCATTTTTTATTAAAGTTCCACCAGTACCAAAATTTCATTTTTCACTATTTGTTGTTGCTATTGTTCACATTTGCTAAGGAGTGACAGACTTATGTTGGATTTCCTAATTCACTGGTCTAACGTCATCTTCAAACCAATCATTGATCTGGGTGCTGCCCCGATTATGTTGATTGTCTTGACCTTGATTGCTTGGGCCGTGGGGGTTAACTTCTTCCACGCTTTGGAGGGTGGTATCAAGCTCGCCATTGCCCTCACTGGTATTTCTAGTATCATCAACTTGCTGACCAACGCGTTCCAGCCAGCCGTTGTGGCCTTTGTTAAGGCTACAGGGCTGCACCTGGGCACCACTGACCTGGGGTGGGCACCACTGGCGACCATCACCTGGGGATCACCATACACGCTATTTTTCTTACTGATTATCGTGATCGTCAACATCATCATGCTGACACTGAAGGTTACGGACACACTGGATGTTGATATTTTCGATATCTGGCACCTTTCCTTCACCGCCCTGCTCGCCATCTACTTTGGTGCCAACCTGCTGACGGCCAGCATCCTCATCATCTTCATCGGGGTTCTCAAGATTATCAACTCCGACCTTATGAAGCCAACGTTCAACGACCTGTTGGACAACTGGGACAACCCAATGACTTCTACTCACTTGAACTACATGATGAACCCTATCATCATGGTCTTTAACAAGATTTTCGATGTTGTCTTCCCATGGCTCGACAAGTACGACTTTGACGCTGCCAAGCTGAACGAAAAGATTGGGTTCTGGGGTTCACGTTTTGCCATTGGTGTTTACCTGGGGATCTTCATTGGTCTGCTGGGCCGTCAGCCTATTGGCAACATCTTTACCCTCGCATTCACAGCTGCAACCTGCTTGGAGCTGTTTAGCATCATCGGTTCTTGGTTTATCGCTTCTGTTGAACCTCTTTCTCAGGGGATCACAGACTTTGCTACTAAGCACCTTAACGGTCGTGTCTTCAACATCGGACTTGACTGGCCATTCATCGCCGGCCGTGCTGAAGTTTGGGCAGCCTGCAACGTGATGGCACCTATCATGCTGCTTGAAGCCCTGGTACTGCCAGGCAACACAATTCTGCCACTTGGTGGGATCATCGGGATGGGTGTTGCACCTGCCCTCCTGATCGTAACCCGTGGCCGTCTGCTCCGGATGATTATCATCGGTGCTATCGAACTTCCACTCTTCCTGTGGGCCGGCACACTTTCCGCACCATTCGTTACGAAGACTGCGCTGAAGATTGCGCCTAAGATGGTTCCTGCACACGCACTGATTTCTTCCTCCACTAAGGAAGGTCCTATCGAACAGTTCCTGGCTATCTTACTTGGTAAGGGTCAGGCTGGCGATATGAAGATGTTGATGTTCTTTGCTCTTGCAATCGTTGCATACACCCTCGTCTTCCTGTGGTACCGTCACGAAATGCTCAAGCGTAACACTGAATACGCTAAGCAGGGCTTCAAGGTTAACCCAGACGTTATGCTGAAGGACAAGGCTGCTGCTAAGTAAGTCTTTCCACTCCTGCACTAAACCTTTAAACACCCACTCTCCGGAGTGGGTGTTTTTGTGTTACCGTCCGCGAGGATGGCTTCCGTGAAAATAGGCCGAAGGTCGGGCCTGGGGCAGATTTGCTTCGCGGGCAGGAACTCCGTTAGCGGGGACCGTTTCAGCCGGCCGCGCCGTCTTCCACTGGGGATATTGCCACAAGCCCAGCGTCAATCTCCCGCTCCCGATAAAATAGGTGGTGTACACCCGACGAAAATCACGTCAGGAATACACCACCTATTTTATTTTCGCTAACTCCGTCCCTGCCCGCTACGCCAATCCACCCCAGACCCTAAGTTCATTCATGATACTGTGGTGGTGAAATTTCCACCCAACGTTAAGTCGAAGATTTCTTATTCTGCGCAATGTGACACATCAACGAACCGGCGGATACAGTAACAATGCATGGACATCTTCTGTCACCGTAATTTCAATCTCCCACTGACGTCAGTATGACTTGAAACTGCTACGCAATTGTTAATCGTTCCGTCTCCACTAAGTAACGTGTCGGCCACGGAGGTGGTGGTGTGGCTTGGGCGAAACGCAGGGAACGGAGTCGGGCGAAAAGATGATTGTTTGGAGACACGACGGCCGTACTTGCCGGCGTGGCTGCACACAATCATCTCGGGAGCGCTGAGTTGACGCCGTTCTTGCGGCAACTCAGCCAGTGAGAGACTTTAGGCTCGAACGGTCCCCGCCCGACGTAGTTCCCGGAGCGCAGCCCAAGCGCACCACCGCCGGAGTTGCCGACCCCACCTAACGGTGATCTGAAAACACCGCAGAGGCCGGCGTGACTTCGTCACTGAAACGCTGACGCTGACGGACAGCGATAATTAAAGTTTTTCACAAAAAAGTGTTGCATTTTCTGATAGTTCTGCCATAATGCTCATATACCATAAACACATGTATACGAAATCATTACAAATTCAAATATCCAAGAACACGTGTGCTTATATATCGAACGAACTTTATGGAGGGATTGTCTATGTTTCAACGTTATCGCAGCGTATCACTCATCGTACGCATTTTCATCGGGATTATTATCGGGGTTATCCTCGGTCTGACACTCCCTTCAGTAACGGCAATCAACCTCCTCGGTGACCTCTTCGTTGGTGCCCTTAAGGCGATTGCCCCGCTGCTGGTGTTCATGCTCATCCTGGCAGCCGTTTCCAAGTACGACTCCAAGTCCAAAAACCACTTCGGATCAGTGGTCACCATGTACATCAGCGCCACTCTCGTTGCCGCACTGGCAGCTGTTGGCGCTTCCTACATTTTCAAAATCCACCTGATTTTGCCACAGGCCACCATGGCTGCTTCCAAGGCACCCCAGGACTTGGGCAAGGTCATCTCCAACTTGCTCACAACTGCCGTCAGCAACCCTGTTGGCGCCCTCGTGAACGCCAACTACCTGACCATCCTCTTCTGGGGTCTCATCATTGGTTTTGGTCTGCGCCACGCTAAGACTGGCACCAAGCAGGTCATTGCCGACTTCTCCACCACGATTGAAAAAACCGCCCAGTTCATCATTGAATTCGCACCATTTGGGATTGTGGGGCTGCTGCACAACTCCATCGCCACGACTGGTTTTGCCGGTATCGCCCGTTATGGGCAACTGGTTGCCCTGCTGGTTGGGACCATGGTCTTCACCTACCTAGTGGTTTACTCCTTCATGGTTTGGCTGATGACGCATCAGAACCCATTCCCACTGGTATTTTGGACGCTGAAAGTTTCTGGTATCCCCGCCTTCTTCACCCGTTCATCCGCCGTTAACATCCCAGTTAACATGCAAGCCTGTGCCGATCTTGGCTTGAACGAAAAGTCTTATGCTGTGTCCATCGCCCTTGGTGGGACTGCTAACTCCGGTGGTGCTGCCATCACCGTTTCCATTATGACTTTGGCCGCAGCGAACACATTGGGCATTCACGTCTCCTTCCCACTGGCACTGCTTCTGTGCATCCTGAGCGCCGTTTCCGCCACCGGTTCATCAGGCATTGCCGGTGGCTCCCTGCTCCTGATTCCAATGGCCGCTAGTCTCTTTGGTATCAACAATGACATCGCCATGCAGGTTGTGGCTATTGGATTCATCATCGGGGTGATCCAGGACTCTGTTGAAACCGCCGTTAACTCAGCCTCTGACCTCCTGTTCACCGCCACCGCTGAGTACCACGACCTGATGAAGGAAGGCCACCCCGTTAATATTCGTGAGGCCGTCCGCAAAGCCAACGCCAAGCGCGGCGACGCAGACGAGAAGGCTGTTGCTGTCACTGATGGCGACGTTGCCCAGTAATTAATCCCTCCCCGAATAAGACAGTAAAAAAGGGGCTATGCCAAAAGGCAGTTAGCGCCACAACATACAAACAGGCACCGGCCGGAATTCTTTAGGATTCTGGCCGGTGCCTGTTTGTTTTTAAGGAAGCCCTTCGGTGTCCGTTACACTTAGTCACGAATAAATTAGTCACAAAAAAATCGCCGCACGGTGCGCGACGATTATCGGCTCAGAGTTGCTGCTTGAGCTTTTTATTCAGATTGTCATTATGAAACTCAGAAGCCTTTTGCGCAGCGGCTTGGGCCTCATGCTGTTTCACCTGCTCGGGTGTCATCCCAGCAGTACGAATCGAACTGGCGGTCCGGAATGCCTTGTGAACCCGCATAAAGCGCTTATCAAGACGCAGCACCCGATAGAGTGCGAGTGCGACCACGCCAAGCGTCGCCAGCGTCACGTAGGTGTTGTTGAACGCCCGCTGCGCGTAGCCCATGGCGATCACGGCGGCACCCCAGAAAATGTACGTGATCATCGTTTTACGGTCTGGCGCCTGCTGTGCGGCTTTTTTGCTATGTTTATCTGCCATGGTATTTCCTCCTTAACAACCGGTTCGTTCCGGCCTTTCACAACAACATTATACCGCAAAGTAAGCGCTGACAACAGACCTAAATAAACATTTTCGAACAACAAAACGCAGGCCAGCACAGCCGGGGTTTGAACAAATTAGAGGCTTTGTCTACGCATTAAGAACAAACGTTTACACAATCAGGGCAAACTGGTACAGTAGTACCTATTGTAGCGTTTTGTGACGTAAAAACTCAGGAAGGAAACCAGCATGCAACGAAAACTCAGTGCACGACACATGCAGATGATTGCCCTCGGGGGCACGATTGGAGTAGGGCTCTTCATGGGGGCCAACTCGACAATCAAGTGGACCGGACCCTCAGTCCTGCTGGCGTACATCCTCGCCGGTATGTTCCTCTACCTCATCATGCGTGCACTGGGCGAGATGCTCTACGTTGATCCCACCACTGGGTCTTTTGCCAAATTCGCCACGGAATACATGCACCCCATCTTCGGTTACCTGACGGCCTGGAGCAATATTTTCCAATTCCTCGTCGTCGGCATGTCCGAAATGATTGCCATCGGTCAGTACTTCGAATTCTGGTGGCCGAACCTGCCGGCGTGGCTGCCCGGACTCATCGCTATCATCACCTTGGTACTCGCCAACCTGATTTCGGTCAAAATGTTCGGCGAACTTGAATTCTGGTTCGCGCTCGTTAAGGTGGTCACCATCGTCCTGATGATTATCGCGGGTCTGGGGCTGATTATCTTTGGCATCGGTAACGGCGGTCACCCCATCGGCATCAGCAACCTCTGGACGCACGGTGGCTTCTTCGCGCATGGCGCTAGTGGTTTCCTCTTCGCCCTCTCCATTGTTCTCGGTTCCTACCAAGGGGTGGAACTGCTCGGCATTACGGCTGGCGAGGCGGAAGACCCGCAGCCAACCATCGTTAAGGCCGTTAAGGACACCGTTGGCCGCATTCTCATCTTCTACGTTGGCGCCATCTTCGTGATTGTGGCCGTCTACCCGTGGGATCAGCTGAGCAACCTCGGTTCACCATTCGTCCAGACTTTTGCAAAAGTCGGCATTACCTTCGCGGCGGGATTAGTCAACTTCGTAGTCATCACGGCGGCCCTGTCTGGCGCGAACTCTGGTATCTACTCTGCCAGCCGCATGATCTACACACTCGCCGACAGCAAGCAACTGCCGCGCTTTTTCACCAAATTGAACCGGCATGGGGTACCGTTCTACCCCGTGGTCACGGTGGGCGCCGGCATCCTACTGGGTGTCATCCTGAACGCCCTTCTGCCGATTATCGCCCCGAGCGCTGGCAACGTATTCGTGCTCGTTTACAGTTCCAGCGTGCTCCCCGGCATGGTGCCGTGGTTCGTCATTTTGGTCAGCGAGACGCGCTTTCGCAAGGTGCACGCCGACAAAATGGCGGCGCACCCCTTCAAGATGCCTTTTGCCCCTTACAGTAATTACCTGACGCTTGCCTTCCTGGCACTCACGCTGGTCTTCATGGCGCTGAACCCCGAAACCCGCGTCTCCTTGCTCGTTGGGGTCATCTACCTAGGAATCATGACCGCTATTTATTTCCGGCGGCACCACAACCGGGAAGCATTTCCCGGGAAATAGTTACTGATTAAGCGACTACCACAGCATGGTAGTCACTTTTTTTATGCCTTTTACACCTTATTTTTGACCGTTCGCGCAAAAAACGTTTCTTTATTTCAGCTGAAGTTGTCTAATATAAACATAGCAATTAAACAACAGAAAGGAGGTCAGCCCATGCGTATTGAAACTGAGATTGACGACCAGCTTAGCGAGCCCGAAATCCACATTTGCGCCGCCAGCACCGACCCGCGGCTTGCCAGAATTCAGCAACTGCTCACCGCGACTTTTATGCAAACTCTCCCCTGTTATCAAGATAACAAGGAATACTTCATCCCGCTGGCGGACATTCTCTTTGTGGAAACTGACGCCCGCGTGCTCCAAGTACATACCGCGGACGATACATACAGCCGGAAGGACTCACTGCACGAAACCGGCGCGATTTTGCCCCCGTTTTTCCTGCAAATATCTAAATCAACCATCGTGAATCTCAATCAGGTCGGCGCCGTAACCCGCGCGATCACCAACTGCCTAGTTGAATTCCACGGTTCTTACAAACAAGTTTACGCATCCCGCCGTTACTACAAACAACTCCTAACGGCGCTCAAAGAAATGAGGTTATGATTATGAATCAGAACATTAAAAATATCTTCGGTGGGCTGCTGCTGCTCGCATTCGCCGGTCTGATTTACGCCGATGCAACGGGCCAACTGGGCGGGCTGCACCTGTGGTCCTTATTCTTCACTTTCTGCTTCGGCGTCGAAGTCTTCAACGCACTCGGTAAACGCGACGTCGCCGAAACCTGCTTTAGTCTCGGCATTCTCGTCATCATTTGGCGCAAACAACTTGGCATTGGTAATCTATCGATTTGGACACTGCTGGGCATCACAATTCTCGTCAGCATCGGCTTAGCAATGTTGCTGCGGCCGCTAACCCACAAATCCAAGCCGCAGCTTAGCTTTGCATTCAGCAAGACGCTCGGCGATAACAGCACCACAGTGGACACCGATGCAAACATTGCGATTAACACCCACATGAGCAGCACCACCCGTTACGTGCAATCTACCGATTTCAAGCGCGCCGACATTCAAGTTAATCTCGGCACGGCCAAGGTCTTCTTCGATCAAACCGCAATTACGAATAGCCCCGCCTACATTAACATTGACGGTAATATCGGCGAGGTTGACCTCTACATTCCCCGCGACTGGCGAATTGAGAATCAGCTCAACACCTTCATCGGTGACATCAACATCAAGAGTAAAGACCAACCCACCCCTAATGGCCCCACCGTCATTCTGAGTGGCAACCTGCACATCGGGGACGTCGATGTCCACTATATCTAACTAAACCAAAATAAAGGGACACGCCGCGAATCGCCGGCGTATCCCTTTATTTTTTAATCTTGCGAATCCGCGTGCCCCTTCTCGAGATTACGCAATTCTTCCTCTGTGGTCACCATGTGGTCATCGAAGTGGTCAAGCTTCCAGTGCAGATGGTCAATGGCCGCCTGCAGGTCGTCCCGCTTTTCCTCCATGATGGCCAGCTGCTCCTGCAGCAGCGTCTTTTGCTCGTCCAAGTTATTCTCTTGGGCATCGAACAACTGAATGTAGCGCCGCAGTGCCTCGATGCTCATTCCCGCCCCGCGCATCTGCTTGGCAAAATTAATGCGACGGATAATCCGGTCATCGATTTCACGCACGCCCACATCGGAGCGGTCAATGGCTGGAATCAGGCCTTCTTTTTCGTAGTAACGAATGGTGGCTGACGGCACGCCGGTGCGTGCGCTGGCTTCTTTAATGTTCATCTTCTGCGCTCCTTACTGCGGCCGGTTAATGCCGACGCTCTCCTTACTGTACAAGTGTTCATCCTGCAGCGCCGCGACAGCGAGCATGGCAATGGCGTGCCGCGAAACATCGTGCCCGCCAAAAGCTTCGCCCTCGCGGGTCACTTCGTAATCATCACTGCCGTTGTCAAACCAGCCCGGCCGAATCACGGTGTAGTTGAGGCTTGACTCCGTGAAGGCATCCGCAGCACGGCGGTATGGCAACAATACCGGACTGTCGCTCAGATTACTACCGCCAACACTCGCAGGCACTTCATCATAAATCCCCATTGAGCTAATGAAGACCACCCGTTGCACACCAGCTGCCGTCATTGCGGCAACAATTGAGCGCGCCATGCCGGCCATGTCACCGGACACCGCCGCAAATACGGCATCGACACCATTCAGGGCCTGCGTCAAGGCGGCTGTGTCCAGCACATTCAGGTTCACGGCTTCTTCCCGCGCAGTATCAACAGGTAAGCTAGTCGCGTGCCGTGAAACCAATTTGAGCTGAGCATCTGTTGTGTTCAATAATTTTGCGCGCACACTACGGCCAATCGACCCCGTGGCGCCAATAATCATCATTTTCATCATTATAATCTCCTTTTTGTTAACACTCTGCAAGCCTTAAGCAGTTCGGCCGCGACGCACACCATTAAGCGTGGCCAGCAGTGCCAGCACCATGAAACCCGCCATCAGGTATGCGGCGTGGTTGTAGGACACCGCTGGGTTCACCCAACGGCTGGTCAGAGCAACGATAACGGACAGCCCGAACGAACTGCCAATTTGGTGCACGGTATTGACGACACCAGACGCAGAACCCGCAATCTCGGGATCCGTGTTGGCAACCCCTGCAACGGTGAGTGGGCTGAGGCTCAGGCCCTGCCCAATTCCAATGATGACCATCGGAACGGCGAGTGCCCAGAAGAAACCACCGTGAATACCAACAACGGCACCCATGACCAGACCGACCAAGGTAATGATGACCCCGCTGAGCATCAACTGGTTGTTGCTGAAACGGTCATTGAGCCGGGCCAGCACCGTAGCGGACAAGAACTGGGGAATCGTTTCGGGTAAAAAGCCCAGCGCCGCCAGCAGTGGCGTGTAGCCATAGACATTTTGCATCGCTTGCGGCACCAAGAAGAAGTAGGAAATCATGGCCCCGAGGTAGAAGAAACGCGCCAGGTAAGCACTGCTGCGCTGCCGATCGGCGAATAGACGCAGCGGCATGATTGGCGCTGCCGCGCGGTGTTCCGCCCAGATAAAAGTTACTAAGGCAACCAGCGCTACAACGGCAGCTAGCAACTGGTAGGCCGTGCCGTTAATGCTGTAAATGAGACCGGCAAAACCAATCGCTGAGCTAATCGCCCCAAGCCAATCTAGACGCCCACCCTGACCGGCTTTTGCCGGAACAAACTTCAGTGTTAAAGCCAACATGATGAGCCCCACCGGCACGTTGAGCAGAAAACCATCACGCCAAGAGAAGTAACTGGCAATGAGACCGCCAATCACGAGACCAAAACTGGCCCCAATCCCCGCCGTTGCGCCGTAGTAGGCAATCGCCCGGGTGCGCGTTGCCCCTTGGTAACTATCCATGAGTAGCGCCAAGGTGGTCGGTGCCAGAATCGCAGAGCCGACGCCCTGCAGTGCTCGCATTGCGATAATCATTGCGCCGCTTTGGGACATCCCGACCAGCAGCGATCCCAAGGTGAAGATGAGCAGACCGGCGATGAAGACGCGCCGGCGTCCGTAAATATCGCCGGCACGCCCACCAATCATGAGTAGGCCACCGAAACTGAGTGCATAGGCGTTGGTCACCCAGGCCAGGCTCTGCGCATCCATGTGCAGGTCAGCCGCAATTTTAACGGTGCTGGTGAACACAATGGAATTATCGAGCAGAATCATAAAGTAACTAATGAGAATAATCGGCAAGACCATGCCGAATTTTGACTTGTTCATTGAATATCTCCCTTTAAGCTGCGGCCGAACGCCGCTTTCATCGTTGTTTTCTTAAGCGATGAACCCAGCTTATGCCTTGAAGTGAACTTTAAGGCAAGGGGGAAATTGCAAAAAAACACGTTCTTTTTACAAAACGTGTTTTACCTGCTTGTACATATAGTTGAGCTACGCGGCCCACCTCACTCTGTTTTTGTCAGCCCAGATTCACTTTCCACCTGTGCCCAGTCAATGCGGCGGTTCTTGAAGTAATACTCCTGATCATGGGCATTCACCGCACGCAGCACGTGACACGGGTTACCGACCGCGACGCTGTTCGCGGGCACGTCCTTGGTGACAATGGCTCCCGCCCCGATGATACTGTTGGCCCCAATGCTAATTCCTGGTAGCACAATCACGCCGGCACCAAGCCAGGCGTTAGCGCCGATGTGGATCGGCGCGTTGTACTGATAAGCCAGTGGCCGCAACTCCGGTGCCAGCGGATGACCCGCGGTCGCGAGCACGACGTTCGGCCCGAACTGCACGTTGTCGCCAACATAGATGTGCGTGTCGTCAACCAGCGTCAGCCCAAAATTCGCGTAGACATGCTTGCCGAAGTGCACAAACTTGCCGCCCCAGTCAGCATGCAGTGGTGATTCAATGTAGCAATGCTCACCAATTTCAGCGAACATGTCCTGGAGCATGGCCGTTCGCTGCGCCAATTGCGATGGCCGTAACTGGTTAAATTCATACAATTTGTCCAAGCACGCCATCTGCACCTTGCCCAATTCCGGATCAATGGTGCGGTACAAGCTACCATCATGCAAGCGCGTTTCATCCATATTTATCACCTCGGGATTAGTTTAGCAAAATTCATCATGAATAAACGCATTATTTATATTCTGCGACCTAGGACTGAGCTATTGTGCCGCGTTGCTTGCTATAATGAAGCCATCAAAACTTTGGAGGTTTCAACATGGAGTACACCATCACGCAATCGACCACTTTTCCAATTGTCCAGATTCACTTGGGTCAGGGCGAAACGATTCAGATTGAATCCGGCTCAATGCTCTACCACAACGGCATGGTGAAGCTTGAGGGACGTATGAACAGCAACGGCAAAAAGGGTTTGGGTGGCCTGATGAGTGCGGTTGGCCGCTCCATGACCTCCGGCGAATCCTTCTTCATCACCACCGCCACCGGCCAGGCAACAGACAGCGAACTAGCAATTGCGCCAGGCAATCCAGGCGTCATCCAGTCTCTGCCCACGGCACCCGGCAACGAGCTGCGCCTCAACACGGGCGCTTTCCTGGCCGCTGATAGCGACGTCCACTACAACATGGTCCGCCAAAAGTTGGATGGCGCGCTGTTCGGCGGCACCGGTGGTCTCTTCGTGATGGAAACCAGCGGCACTGGTAACGTGCTGGTCAGCGGCTACGGGGACATCATTCCAATCGAAATGGACGGCAGCAAGGAGTACATCGTCGACAACAGCCACGTGGTTGCTTGGAGCGGTTCGCTGGATTACAACACCGAGTTTGCGAGCGGTACCTTCGGCTTCAAGACCGGCGAAGGCATCGTCAACCGGTTCCACGGCCAGGGCACTGTGTACATCCAGACCCGCAACATGGAGAGCCTCGCCAACTCGCTGAAGCCTTACTTACCAAGCAAGAGCTAACGCTGTCCGCCAGCGTAAGTCTGCGCCCGCAAGGGTGCGCATTGTAGTTTAAGCAGTTTTCACAACGCCGCAAGGCGGTGAGGGCGTCAACTCCGCGCTCCCGAGATGATTGTGTGCAGCCACGACGGCAAGTGCGGCCGTCCTGTCTCCAGACAATCATCTTTTCGCCCGACTCCGTTCCCTGCGCTTCGCCCAAGTGCACCACCACCTCCGTGACCGACACGTTACGGAGTGGAGACAGTACGACTAACGATTGCGCGACGGTTACAAGTCACATTGACCTTAATTAGAGATTGAAATCACGGTGACAGAAGGTGTTGGGTCGTTGTCACTGTGTCTGCCGGTTCGTTGATGTGTCACACCGCACATGATATGAAATCATCAGGTTAACGTCGTCCGGAAATAACACCACCACAGTATCGTGAATGCACTTAGGGTCTGGGGTGGATTGGCGTAGCGGGCAGGAACGGAGTTAGCGAAAATAAAATTGGCAGTGTATTTCCGACGAAAATCGTGTCGGAAATACACTGCCAATTTTATCGGGAGCGGGATATTGACGCCGGACTTGCGGCAATATCCCCAGTGGAAGACGGCGTAGCCGGCTGGAACGGTCCCCGCTAACGGAGTTCCTGCCCGCGAAGCCAATCCGCACCAGACCCGACCTTCAGTCTACCCCGCTATTTTCAATTCCTGCATCCTTGCGGATGAAAGTTTCATGGCTTACACTGACGGACAGCAAAAAACCACGCCGCAAATGCGACGTGGTTTTTGTATTACTTGGTAGACGACTTCACGTCTGCAATCAGCTGCTTGAGCGCAGTTGCCTGCAACTTAGCGGTCGCTTGGGCGATGACCTGCTTCTGCTGAGCGGCAGTCATCTGCGGGTTCTTCATCTTGGCAGCAACGACTGCCTTCTGAATAACCGCGGCCATCTGCGCCTTCTGCTTAGCAGAAGGGTTCTGCAGGGCCTTAGCCTTCTTGGCGAGAACCTTTGCCTGGGTTGGCGTCAGTTCCGTCCAGGTTGTTGGCACCTTGATGGTGTTCACCTGCTTAATGAGCTTGTTGTTGTTTTGGTTCATGAACAAGGTCTTGTAGAAGTTGTTCTTGTAACGCCACACGGTCTTCTTAGCGGTCAGGCTGGCGGTGTTGCCGCTCACCTTTTGCACCTTGTTGAAGACATCGTAATCCGCCTTTGTGTGGGTCGCCTTCTTCTTCAGATCGAGCTTGTAGATGTACACGTTGCGCTTGCCAGCCGTGCCGACATCCTGCCGCAGCAGAAGTGGCATCTGTTTGCTTGGCGAAGCGGAGTAAATCGTGCTGGTTTCAGTTGTCGTGACCTTTTCCATCCCAAAATGGTTGTGGTCGTTGGCGTTAACCAGGTAAAGAGATCCGAGGAGTGCGAAGCCGAAAATCGCAACCAAAATGCTGCGCAGAACGGACTTCTTCATCATGATGAAGGCGAGGTAGAGGCAAATGGTGCTCACAATAATCATTGCGACAATCATTACTTAGCCACCTCCTTGCTTGTAACATCCTGACTCTTAACCACCTTCTGGTTGAGGAAGAAGGTCAGAATCCAGCCGATGCAGCTAAACGCAATCGCGCACCAGAACGAAGCGTGGTACCCATTCAGCGTGGCGCTGAAGAACTGGTGCTTGTAGCCCAGTGGGTTCGTCGTCAGCATGTGCTTGGCTGGCGCCGTGTTGTTGGTGACGTTGGTCAGAATGGAAACCAGGATGGCGGTCGTCATGGACGTGGCCACCTGACGAATCGTGTTGTTCACGGCCGTCCCGTGGCGAATCAATTCACCAGACAGGGCGTTCATCCCGTTAGTTGTCAGTGGCATCATGACCATGGACACCCCAAACATCCGCACTGCGTAGATAATCGTAATGAAGATGGATGGTGTCGTTTCGGTCACGAACGCGTACGGCAAAGTCCCAACGGTCAGGATAAACAGACCGAGTTGGGCGAGGCGCTTAGCCCCAATGCGGTCGAACACAATCCCAGTGATTGGGCTCATAACCCCCATCATCAGCGCCCCTGGCAGCAAGGTGAGTCCGGATTCGAGCGCGGATTTACCATGAATAATCTGCAGGTACAGTGGCAGAATCATTTCGACCCCGACCATGGCCATGTTGGCGATAGAACCCAAGATGGTGGAGAGGGTGAAAATTTTGCTGGTGAACACACGCAGCTCCAGGAACGGGTTCTTCATGTGGAGCTGACGGTAAACGAAGAGCGCAATGACAACCACACCACCGGCGATGCTACCGAGCACGATTGGGTCGAGCCAACCATTGCTGGAGACTTCGGAGAAACCGTAGAGCAGCAGGCCAAACCCAATGGAGGATTCAACCAGGGACAGGAAGTCGAGCTTCGGATTGCTGTTGGGCAGCACGTCGCGCATGAAGAAGATGGACATGATCAGCACGAGCACAATAACTGGCAGCAACATTCCGAACAGAGTCCGCCAGCCAAAATTATCGATGACCCACCCAGAGAGCGTTGGCCCAATGGCAGGTGCCACCCCAATGGCGAGGCCAGCCAGACCCATGGCGCTCCCGCGCTTTTCTGGTGGGAAGATGCTGAGCATGATGTTCTGCAGCAGCGGCATCGTGACCCCGACCCCAACGGCCTGAATCAGACGACCCGCAAGCAGCGTCCCAAAATTATCAGCGATGAAGGCAACCACAGTCCCCACGCCGAAGATACTCATCGCGCCAATGTAGAGCCAGCGTGTTGGCACTTTCGCGGCCAGGTAGGCCGAAACAGGAATCATAATCCCGTTGACCAGCATGAACCCGGTCGTCAGCCACTGAACGGTCCCAGTGTCGATGTTAAATTCTTTCATTAAGGTTGGGAATGCTGTTGCAAGGATGGTTTGGTTCAGCACCGTGATGAAAACCCCTGTAATCAGGGTCACCACGAGCAGCGCCACATTAATCTTGCGTCCCTTTGTATCACGTACTTCTTGCACGCTATCTCGCCTTCTTCTATCTAGCTTCTGAAAACCTTATTACATTTTGTGATATTGACAAGATAGAATATTATATCTATATTGAATAATAGTCAAGAACAAATTTAACAATCGTCAACTGTTGAGGAGAGAGTGAGAGCCCGTGGAACCTAGTCTGGTGCACAAATTCAAGCGTTTAGATATTTCGGTCGGTATCGGTGAAGCCAGCCGCATTACGGGGGCAACGCTGACCCAAATTCGTTACTGGGAGAAAAAGGACCTCGTCCATTCCTTCCAGCACACGGAGGGGCGCAACAAGCGCTTCAACCTCCCCAACCTGATGATGATTATCTACATTAAAGACCTGCTCGCCGACGGTTACACCCTGGCAAAGGCCGGCGAGATGATCACCGAGCACCGTCACCAGACCGACCGCCTGAAGACACTCATCAAGTACTGTTTGCAGGACATGCGCGAAGACGAGGACGGCAGTACCGTCTTCAACTTCGGCGCGCTGAGCAATGACCCCGACTTCGATGTCGAGGCGCGGGTTACGGATGACAGCGCGTGTCTGGCAAAAGTTTCACGTGAAACTACTAAATAAATAAGACCATTCAAAAGGGCGAGACCGCTACCAGCAGTCTCGCCCTTCTTCTATCCATATCTCTAGTAACGTTGCGCTCGCAGTCGCTCCTGAATCACATTCATGTTCGCCGCCACGTAATCCGCGCTGCTTTGATCCACGTGGTACTGCGTCGGCGCCAGAGCCCACGCCTGCATACCGGCGCTATGGGCGGCCATAATGCCCGTTGGACTGTCCTCAACCGCCAGACTATTTTGCGGGTGGCTACCCAGTGCTGCCAGCGACTGCGTATAAATCTGCGGGTCCGGTTTATTCCGTTCAATCGTTTCCCCACTAATCACGCTATCAAAAAACATGCGTAGCTCGTTTTGCCGCAGCATCTCTTCGATGCCTTCAAGGTTTCCTGCCGAAGCCAAGGCGACGCGGTAACCCGCGTCATGCAAGTATGTCAGCAACTCCCGCACGCCCGGAATCAAGACTTCCTTGTAGTTGAGTGGCTTTGTGAGCGCATCGCTTTCAAACTGCTGGCGCAGACGCGCCCGCAACTGCAAGTCATCAGGAACAGCGTATGACCAGGTATCGTCTGATGAGTGCCCAATGTAATCTTGGAGCGTGCGCGACGCGGGTCGCACCCCCGCGTCGTCCACGAGCCGCATTTGGCGCGCAAAATAGACGGGTTCAGTATCCACAAGCACCCCATCCATATCAAACACAACGGTATCAATCATTTTAACTGTTCCTCCTATTGTAAGCGCTAACCAATAAACTCCATCTTAACATAGCCACGAACCTTGGCAAGTCGGCGGTGATTTGGCGACGCCATCTATAATAAGCGACATTAATATTGGTATATAAAAAATTAAGCCGCCAGCATGCCTAATTAACTGCATTTATGCACAACCAGGCATTGTGACACATCATTTTGGTTATATTATTAGAAACCGCATTCACAATTCAAGAACATTCTGTATAATGAATAACAATAGTTCTTGAAAGGATGATCATTTTGCCCGACGCCCTGGAACATCTCTACCGCCACCTGCAGCAAAACAACCGCCCGGACGGCCTCACAACCAGCGCCATTGCGAACGCCATGCACTTGTCGCGCTCCGTGGTCAGTCAGTATTTGAATAAGCTCGAAGCGCAGGGCCGGCTCGACCGCTTGCCGGGCCGCCCGGTGCGCTGGCTCATCAAGACAGCGCCGCGCAATACGCAGGCGCCTTTTGCCCACTTCATCGGCGGGCGCGGCAGCATGCGCGGGGCCATCGGCAAAGCGCAGGCTGCCATCGCCTACCCGCCCAATGGTCTGAACATTCTCATCACCGGCCACTCCGGCGTCGGCAAAAGTTACCTGGCGAGCGCCATTGCCAAGCAGGCTCGCTTTGGTGGCACCATCCCCGCAGACGCGCCCTACGTGGTTCTGAACTGTGCCGATTATGCCAACAACCCCGAGCTGCTTTCCAGTCTGCTGTTCGGCTACGTGCGCGGCGCCTTCACCGGGGCCGACACCGACAAGACTGGTCTGCTTCAGCAGGCCGATGGCGGCTACCTGTTCCTCGATGAAGTGCACCGCTTGTCCAGCGAAAACCAGGAGAAACTCTTCTCCTTCATCGACAATGGCTACTACTACCGCATGGGCGACAACGCAACGCCCATGCGCGCGGCTGTCCGTCTGATTATGGCCACGACCGAAGCCCCCGAGCAGGTGCTCCTCGCCACATTCCGGCGCCGCATCCCCGTCGTCTTGCCATTGCCAGACTATGCCGCGCGCCCGCTGGACGAACGCCTCGCCCTGCTGCGTGCACTGTTCACCGCCGAAGCCAAGCAGATGGGTAAACCGCTGGTCGTCGATGACCAGGTTGTCTCCGCGCTCACCCAAATTGATCACCCTGGGAACATCGGTTACCTCAAAAACGTCGTCCAAGTGGCCTGTGCCACCGCCTATGAGGCCGAGCAAAATGCTCCGAGTATCGCCTTAACGCTCGATCATTGCCATTTTGACCACTTGCCCGCTTTCAAGGCATATGGCAGTTTGACCATCGACCCGCAGCAAGACACAACGCCGCTACCTGATAATGGCCTGGAGAACGCGCTGGCCGCCATCCGCACGCAGCTCACCGCGGTTGCGGATGCCCCCAAACGTGACGCCTTGTGCGCCATCGCCAACCAGTTTCAGACACTACTCGGGCAGCTCAGTGACGCTGACACTGGCCGCGCCCTGCATTTGCAGCACGAGTTGCACTTCCAAACCATGATTGAACAGCGCTTCGGCCTCGCAAAAACCAGCTACCTCGAGCCCCTCCTCTTCGTGCTTTACCAGCAGCACTTCCAGCTGGAAGCAAAAGCTGCCCGCCACCTCGTGCGGCACCTGCACCTCAAAATTCCCCGGGCGCTGCACGTGGCGCGTGAATTCTACCGCACGCTCCCAGTTCTCGACCCGCTTAGTCAGCAGACCCTCACCGTAGTGCTGGCGCTCTTGCTCCATGACCACATTGACGAAAATATTCAGTTGCGCGGCCTACTCACGGCGCACGGCGAAAGTACCGCCACCAGCATTCAGGCAGTGGTCAACTCCCTGTGCGGCACCTACGTGTTCGACGCCATCGACATGCCCATTGCCACCGGCGTGGATTCCATCATCGCTGAGGCTAACCGCTTGATTGACCGCTCCGACACGACGAACGGCTTCATCTTGATGGTCGACATGGGCTCGCTTAGCCAGCTCTACTCGGCGATCAAGCCGCACCTGGACGGCGACCTGCTTGTGGTCAACAACCTCACCACCGTCACCGCCCTGGACCTGGGCCTCATGATGCAGCAACAACTCCCCTTCAAGGCTATCGCCGAAAAAGCCGAGCATAGTTACGACATCAAGGTGCAGTACTACGAAGGCTTCGCGTCCACAACCAACATTCTGGTGTCCTGCATTTCCGGTCTCGGAATTGCCGAGAAGATCCGCGAATTGATGCAACCGCTGATGCCCAGCGACATCAAGGTGATTCCGGTGGACTACAACACGCTGAAGGAGAAAATCGTTGCCCAGGAGTGGCCGTATTTTGACGCGACCCTGTTCGTGCTGACCACACTCGACCTCACGCATGACGTGCCGTTTGCCCACCTCAACATCTACGACCTGCTCGACGCTACTGGGGCAACGCAGCTGTCGGAATGGCTCAGTCCCTACCTCGATGCGGCGCAGCTCAAACATCTCAACACCGAACTACTGCGTTTCTTCTCCATCGAAGGCATTTCGGAGCGCCTCAGCTTCCTTAATCCCGATATCGTCATTAACGAAGTCGAGACTGTCATCACCAAGTACGAAAACTACTACCACCTCGAGCTGGACGGCAAAATTAAGCTCAACCTCTACATGCACATCGCCCTGATGATTGAGCGCCTGATAGTACGCAAGACAAGCACCCCGCCACTGACCCCGACCACTGCCGCCGAGGCCGAATTCATGCAGGTGTCGCACAGCATTTTCTCGCCCATCGAGCTCAAGTACAACATTCAACTGTCCGATTACGAGCTGTCCCTGATGTACGAATTGTTCAAACAGTTTAACGCCGATTAATTCTTAGTGTTCAACCATAGTGTTCAATGGTTGAACACTAATTTTTGTGGCTTGCTAGTAAAGCGTTTCCAGCACTTGGCACGGTTTTTGCTAGTAGTAAGTGAATAAGAAAGGAGGCAATTCCATGCAACGCATCTTGATCGCCAGTCACGGCCATTTTGCTAGCGGCCTGAAGAGCTCAATTGAGATTCTGACGGGCATGGGTGAGCAAATCAGCACCATCGACGCTTACGTCGACGATAGCGACTACACCACCCAGATTACGGCGTTCATTGCGCAGGCAGAGACCCCCGCCGTCATTTTCACGGACCTAAAGGGGGGCAGCGTTAACCAAAAGGTCATGCTGGCCGCAGCCGGTAAAACGGACCTTTACATCATTTCGCAAATAAATCTCGCCATTATTCTGGCCGTTTTACTGGATCCCGCGCCACTGTCCGCCGCGCATTTGGACGAATTGATTGCCCAGAGCCAAGTGGAACGCATTGAACTCACCGCCAGCGCCGATGAATCGGACGCAGATTTTCTCAGTTAACTAAGGAGGTTCCATTATGATTGCACAATTACGCGTAGACGACCGTCTCATTCACGGTCAGGTCGCCCTGGTTTGGACCAAAGAACTCGACACCCCCGGCATTATCGTGGCCAACGACAACGCCGCCGCCAATGACATGGTCCAGATGACCCTCAAAATGGCGACGCCAACCGGCAAGAAGCTGCTCATTCGCTCCGTCCAGGACGCCATCACCGTCTTCAACAACCCGAAGGCTAGCGGGATGCGTATTTTCGCCCTGACCAACAGCGTCCAAGACGCCCTGGCCATCGCCAAGGCTGTTCCTGACATCGGCGGCATCAATGTTGCGAACGTTGGCCGCTTCGCTGAAAACGCCAAGGAAGCCACCCAGTTGTCGCCAACGCTCATGCTGACGGATAGCGAACTGGCCGCCCTGAAGGAACTGGCCACACTCGATGTGCCCGTCTTCAGCCAGGTGGTGCCAAGCAACGCCAAAACGGCCATCAGTTCACTGCTGAAAAATCACGATTAGCAAAGGAGGAGCATTATGTTACACACTGCAAGCTTAGCCGCATTATGCGTGTTTGTCTGTTTCGGTGGCAACTGGCTGTGGGGTCAGACCATGATCGAACGACCACTCATTGTGGGGATGGTTGCCGGCATCATCTTTGGTGACATCCGCACCGGAATCATGATGGGCGCCAGTCTGGAAGCCATCTTCATGGGCGCCGTTGATATCGGGGGCGCGCTGTCCGCCGAACCCGTGACTGCTACCGTCCTCGCCGTGACTTTTGCCACCACGCTGGATGTGAATCTGAAGGCCGCCCTCGCTTTGGCCGTGCCAATTGGCGTGTTCGCCGCCTTCATCTCCATGTTCATGAAGAACGTGGTCATGAACATCTTCGCCCCAGCCGTTGACCGCCTCGCCGCTGCCGATAACGCCAAGGGCCTCACCCGCCTGCACTTTGGCATGTGGTTCCTGAACTACTTCCTGTTCTCACTGGTCACCTTCTTCTCCGTGCTCGCCGGCGCCAAGCCCGTGCAGCACCTGGTGAGCCAGATTCCCGCCAACCTCATGGCCGGTCTCGCCGCAACTGGTGGCCTGCTGCCCGCTGTTGGTTTTGCCATCCTGATGCGGATGCTCTGGAGCAAGCAACTGTCCCCTTACTACTTCCTCGGCTTCATCCTGGCGGCCTACATGAAGTTGCCATCCGTTGCCGTGGCTGCCATCGGGATTATTATCGTGCTGATTCAGTGGATGCGCGATAAGCAGCTCATGGACATCGAAAACCGCCAGAAGGAACTTGCCGCAGGTGGCGTGCAGCAAACTAACGCCGCAAGCACCGAAGATCAAGAAGAGGAGGACTTTTTCGCATGAAAATCACGCAGAACGTATCACCCGAAGACAAGAAAATGCTCAACCGCATTTTCCTGCGCTCGTTCACTGTATTCGCCAGTCGCGCCGGAGCCACTAAGACGCACGCTCCTGGTTTCATGTACTCGGTAATGCCCGCCCTCGACCGGTACTACAAGGGCGACAAGGCTGGCCACACCGCCGCCATGCAGCGCCACACAACCTGGTACAACATCACGCAAAATGTCGGCACCTTCGTCATGGGGCTCGTCGCTTCCATGGAAAAGAAGAACGCCGAAGACCCGAATTTTGACGCCGACTCCATCGTCGCGCTGAAGACCTCCCTGATGGGGCCACTGTCCGGGATTGGTGACTCCATCTTCTGGGGCGTGCTCCGTGTCATCGCCGCTGGGATTGGGATTAGCCTCGCCAGCCAGGGCTCCATCTTTGGCCCACTACTGTTCCTGCTGATTTACAACATTCCCGCTATTATCACCCGTTACTACCTCACTTACATGGGCTTCACGCTCGGTGACACTTTCATTCAGGACATGTACAAGTCCGGCAGCATGCAGCTGCTCAACAAGGCTGCGTCCACGCTCGGGCTGATGATGATTGGCTGCATGACCGCCACCATGGTCGCCTTCAAGTCCAAGCTCGCCATCCCGATTGAAGGTGGCAAGCCGATTGAAATCCAGACTTACCTTGACCAACTCTGGCAGGGCCTTGTGCCGCTGGCCGTTACGCTCGGTTGCTACTGGCTGCTGTCCAAAAAGGTCAACGTTAACTGGATTCTGCTCGGCGTGCTGGTCTTGGCGATTGTCCTTGGTCTGCTGGGAGTCGTTTAATTGTTCGCCCTGAGTTTGGGTGAAATCTGTCTGCGCTTGGGCTTGTCAATTCTCATCGCGGGGGTTATCGGCTACGACCGCGAGCACAAAAACCGGCCGGCCGGCATCAAGACGCACATGCTCGTGTGCGTCGGTGCCTGCGTCATCGCCCTGATCCAAAAGGAAATCGGCTTTGACGCGCTGAACATCGCCACTGCCAACCCGAAACTGGCCGGCGTTGTGCGCGCCGACGATGCGCGGCTCATCGCCCAGGTAGTCTCCGGAATTGGTTTCCTCGGCGCCGGCACGATTATCGTGCAGCACCGCGCCATCCGCGGGCTCACAACGGCGGCGAGCCTCTGGACGGTGGCTGGCATTGGCCTAGCCGTCGGGATGGGGAACTACCAAATTGCCATCACAAGCGCGATTGCGGTGATGCTCGTGTTAGTCTTTTTGCACAAAGTGATTCATGCCAACCCGATGAAGAAGCTCGAAATCCAGTACCGGCATAAACTCGAAACCAAAGAGTTCATTCAGGCGTATTTTGAGCGTCAAGGCATCAAGGTGGCCGACGTCAACTTCCGGGTCACCCAGACGGAAACGGCGCAGCTCTACGTCAATATTTATGAAATCGAGATTCCGCGCACGCTGAGTTACGCCGACGTGATTGAAGACATCTCGCTGAACAAAAACATTATGCAGATTCAAACCATCAGTCTCTAAGAAAGGAGGTCACCCCATGGCCCCGAGCCTCAGCCAAGGCCCTCAGCAAAATTTGACCACGCGCCAGTACCTGACACCGCTCATGCACCAGAGCTTGACCGTGCTGACACTGTCAGCTGCTGCCCTCAGCCAGCACCTCAAGGACGTGGTCTGTGCAAATCCCCTGCTCAGTTACCACGAAGGGCGTTTACCACTAACTAGCAACGCCGACTTGAACTGGATCCCAGCTAACGACGGTCAGACGCTGGCCGACAAACTGCTCGAGCAAGCGCGCCTGACGTCGCTAGACGCGCGCACACGCAGCGGCCTGCTGACGCTGGTTACAGCGCTGGACGATGCGGGTTACCTCCGGCAGCCGTTGGCGGAATTGCAGGCAGAATGTGGCGTTCCTGCAACATGCCTGGATGCCGCGCTGGATCAGCTGCAGCAGTTCGACCCGGCCGGCGTTGGTGCCCGCGACCTCTGTGAGTGTTTGTGGCTGCAAGCCGTGCGCTGGAATGACTTTGACGCTGTCGCCACCGCCATTCTCGCGGAAGGTCAGCTAGGGATTCTGGCCACACCAGAGCAATGGGGGCAGCTGTCCTACACCAAAGCCGAACTGGAAAGGGCACTCACGGCCATTCGCCGGCTGGATCCAGCCCCCGGTCACCAGTTTGCTGGCAATGCGGGCACGCTCTACGTGACGCCGGACTTGCTGTGGACTGACGATGAGCAGCTCGTCGTGGCGACGGAACAATTGCCGCAACTGACTTTTGACCAGGCCTACTACGACTCACTACTGGCCGCCGCCGACCAAGCGACCAAGCGGTATTTACGGCAGCAGCGCGAGCAATACCGTCAGCTCGATAACAGCCTGCAGCAGCGGCAAGAAACGCTCAGCCTGATTGGTAGTTTCCTAGCTAATCACCAACGGGAATATCTGCAAACACTAGATGCTGCGCACTTGCGACCACTATGCATGCAAAGCTGTGCGGCCGCACTCGGGCTGGCAGTTAGCACCGTTAGTCGGGCCGTCGCCAGCAAAACGCTCCTAGTGCGCGGTCACTACATCTTACTGCGCACCCTGTTCGCTCGGCCGGTCACGGCGGAGATCAGTGCCACCACCATTCAAAGCAAAATTGCAGCGCTGATTGCCGACGAAGATCCGGCTGAGCGGCTGAGCGACGCCGCCATCTGCGTTCGGCTGGGCGCGGATGGTGTGCAAATCTCGCGGCGCACGGTGATGAAGTACCGCCGCGCGGCGGGGTTCGGGAACGCGTACCAACGGTAAAACGCAAAGTGGCTCGTCATTCTGTTAAGGGATGACGAGCCACTTTGTATTTGAAAGCCTTTTCACCCTTGTGCTACAGTGGTGCTAGTTCTTTCAATAAATAGCAGAAATGGCGCACAACTATGCATATTGAACACGTCGGCCTTTTCGTGAAGGATCTCGACCAAACCGTCGCTTTTTACCAGCGTTTCTTTGACGCCAGCGCCTCGGCGTTGTACCACAACCCCAAGACCACCTTCAGTTCCCGCTTCCTGACTTTTGCGTCCGGCGCGCGGCTGGAAGTCTGCACCCGCGAAGACCTCAACCTTAGCCAACTGGATGGCTACCCGCTCGGTTACATGCACCTAGCCGTTTCGCTGGGCTCTAAGGAACAGGTGGATGCGGTCTCCGCCGCAATCACCGCTGCCGGTTACGCGCACCTCAGCGGCCCGCGGACAACCGGCGACGGCTACTACGAGAGCGTCGTGTGCGATCCCGAGGGTAATCAGATTGAATTGACTGTATAGCACTAATAGCGGACGCGTGGCGGACGCTATTTTTGTGTTTGCAGTCGCGCGGCACCGAACTGATTTCTGTGCAACAAAAAAGCGAACCTCCTAAGAGATTCGCTTACTGTGATGGGTGGTCAGGGGATCGAACCCTGGACCCACGGATTAAGAGTCCGTTGCTCTGCCAGCTGAGCTAACCACCCATTCAATTGTTTGTTGCCCTTCGACAACTTTTATATAGTATCATGCAGGCAAAATTTTGGCAAGAATAAATTGCAACAAAATAGGACTGATTGTGCCACTAGTGCACGTATACCGTCACGACGGTGGCGATGCCGAAGATAATACCTGGGAAGTTTGAAATGATAATCGGCCAGTCTTTATGCGGCGCTGTCCAGCCGTACATCACCCAGAGCACCGCGTCGAGGCCGGTAACTAGCGGTTGCAGCGGCGATACCGGATTGCCCGTGAAGTTGGCGATGATTTGCGGAATGTAGGCAACATACATCGAGATACACATGACAGTTGCGATTTCGCTGATAACTTTGTGCTCCCGGAGTCGTCTGGGGGCGGTAGTGCTGCCTTCTGAATTGAGTGTTTCGATACGCGTTAGATCTCCTTTGTTAGTACCTATCGAGTGTAACGCGGGGATAGATGGGACGCAACTTGGGGCATTATGTCGCATTTTTGGCAAAACAAAAAGCGAACCTCCGAAGAGATTCGCTTACTATTCTGGGTGGTCAGGGGATCGAACCCTGGACCCACGGATTAAGAGTCCGTTGCTCTGCCAGCTGAGCTAACCACCCATGCCTTAACGACTTAACTATAATACCGGGAATCACCCCACTTTGCAAGCCGTTGGCGGAACTTTTTTCACAAAAATTTTGGCTTAGGGGTTTACTTACTAAAAGTTAGTGTTAGGATAGACACATCAAGCAATCATATGGAGGTAATTATCATGACAGTTATTAATGGTTACGAACAGAGTGATCGTGAACAGAAATTGAACATCGTCAACTTGCCAAGCCTGGAGGCTGAGGCCAAGAAGATTATCCCAACCGGCGGCTTTGGTTACATCGCCGGTGGTAGCGAAGACGACTGGACGCTCAGCGCCAACACCAAGGCGTTCAACCACGCCCAGATTGTACCCAAGGCATTGTCCAACATCGAACAGCCTGACCTGAGCACTTCCATCTTCGGCATCGACCTGAAGACGCCAGTCATGATGGCCCCAACCGCCGCGCAGGGTTTGGCCCACAGCCGTGGCGAAATGGCGACTGCTGAAGGGGTCGCCGCAGCCGGCGCCCTGATGGCACAGAGCACCTACTCTTCCACCTCCATCGCGGACACCGCAGCCGCTGGTAAGGGCGCACCGCAGTTCTTCCAGCTCTACATGAGCAAGGACTGGGACTTCAACCGTTCCCTGCTGGATGAGGCCAAGAAGGCTGGTGTGAAGGCCATCTTGCTGACCGTCGACGCCACCGTTGATGGTTACCGTGAAGCTGACATCGTGAACAACTTCCAGTTCCCAATTCCAATGGCTAACCTGACCAAGTTCTCTGAAGGCGATGGTCAGGGCAAGGGTATCGGTGAAATTTACGCCTCCGCCGCCCAGAAGATTAACGAAGACGACGTGCGCCGCATTGCCGAGTACACTGACCTGCCCGTTATCGTGAAGGGAATTCAGTCTCCAGAAGACGCTCTACGCGCAATCGGTGCCGGTGCAGCCGGGATTTACGTTTCTAACCACGGTGGTCGCCAGCTGAACGGTGGCCCTGCATCCTTTGACGTCCTGCCAACTATCGCTAAGGCCGTCAACAAGCAGGTCCCTATCATCTTTGACTCCGGCGTACGCCGCGGCAGTCACGTCTTCAAGGCGCTGGCAGCCGGCGCTGACCTCGTTGCCTTTGGCCGCCCAGTCATTTACGGTCTGGCCCTCGGTGGTGCTCAGGGTGTGCAGAGCGTGTTCGAGGAAATCGACCACGAACTGGAAATCACCATGCAGCTCGCCGGCACCAAGACCATTGAAGACGTTAAGCGCGCACCGCTGACACACTTTAATTACTAACAGAGTACAGAGCGGAGCCGAGCGTTTAGAGATTGAGCATTTGCGGGTTTAAACCAAAGAGACGCACTTTGTCTCTTTGGTTTAAACATGCAAAGCGGAAATCTCTGCTCGGCGTAGCTCGACTAAATACAGAGCGGAGTGGCCCGTTTAGAAGTCGAGCATTTGCGGGTTTAAGTCGAAGGGACGCTCTTTGTCCCTTTGGCTTAAACATGCAAAGCACAGACTTCTGGGTCACGCAGCTCGACTAAATACAGAGCGGAGTGGCCCGTTCAGAAGCTGAGGATTAACGGGCTTAGCAATAAGGGTGGTCTTTACCCTTATTGCTAAGCTTGTTAACCGCAAGCTTCTGGGCCACGCAGCTCGACTAGATACAGAGCGGAGCCGAGCGTTTAGAGATTGAGCATTTGCGAGTTTAAGGCGAAGGGACGTACTTTGTCCCTTTGGCTTAAACATGTAAAGCGGAAATCTCTGCTCGGCGCAGCTCGACTCCGCAGTCGCAGAGTCATCACCATCTGATGCACCTCATAATACAGTCGCGCGTCAAAGGGCAGATTCCTAATATACAAGGCAGTAGCACCAAAAATCCTAAGTACGGGATTTTCGCCGTTACTACCTTGTATATCGGAATCTAACCGCCCTTTGGCGCAGCCTTACCACCCTTTTGCCACGGACGCGGCTTGTAGGTTAGCCGCTCCAAATCACACACAAAAGCACCCCGCACGCAGACGCAGCGTATGGGGTGCTTTTTATAGTTAGCTAATCAAAATAAGTTAGCATTCTAAAATCGTTAATCTAGCGGTACATCAACAATCCAGCCTTCAGGGCCTTCTTCATCCCCGAACTGAATGCCAGTCAGGCGTTTGTACAACTTTTGCGTGTACGGGCCGACTTCAGTTTCGGAGTAGAAGACGTGTTTCTTGCCCTCATGCGTGATGGAGCCTACGGGTGAAATGACCGCGGCGGTTCCCATTGCCCCAACTTCGGCGAAACGGTCGATGTCATTAATCGAGATCGTGGTTTCTTCTGGAATCAGGCCAAATTCAGGTGCCAATGCCAGCAAGGAGTACTTGGTGATGGATGGCAGAATGGATGGTGACTTTGGCGTCTGGAACTTGCCGTCCTTGGTAATGCCGAAGAAGTTGGCGCTCCCCAGCTCCTCGATGTTCTCGTGCAACCGTGGATCAAGGTAAACGACGTCAGAGTAGCCCGCCTTGTGCGCTTCATCCCCCGGCAGCAGGCTGGAGGCGTAGTTCCCAGCGACTTTGGCCCGGCCGGTCCCGGCGTGAGCAGCACGGTCGAGTTTGCCAGTCACGTAAGCGGTCGGGGTCAGGCCACCCTTGTAGTAAGCACCGACTGGTGTGGCGAAAATTTCGAAGGTGAAGTCACTGGCAGCGTGCACCCCAACCATTGGCGTGGTCCCGAAGTAGAAGGGCCGCAGGTAGAGCGTGGCGCCAGTCCCGTATGGTGGCACGAACTCCTGGTTTGCCTTCACAACCTGCTTCATGGCCTCAACGAACATCTCTTCCGGCACGTGCGGCATCAGCAGGCGATCCGCTGACCGGTTCATCCGCTGGGCGTTCATGTTCGGCCGGAACAGGTTCACGCCGCCATCCTTGCGCCGGTAAGCCTTAGCACCTTCAAAAATTTCCTGGCCGTAGTGGAAACTCTGCGCCGCTTCACTCACGCGCATGTAAGAATCCGTCTCCAGGCCGCCTTCTGACCACTTACCATCCTTGTAGTACGCGCGGAAGCGGTAAGGTAAGTCGTGGTAACCGAAACCTAAGTTGGCCCAGTCTAAATCCTCGGGCTTAATTTTGTCTGACATCTGGTTTTCCTCCTATTAGGGCATAGCAGTAAACAATCACGGTTACTTTCGATTATAGGCTATCTGACCGGTGCTTAGGGATAAATTTTGACATAATGCGGCAAAAGTCGTGACGATGGTACGCATTATGAAAAGAGGTAAAGATTTCGTTAACGTTACGTTGAAATAGTTCTGTAACAAACGTAGAAGACTATCATGAATCACGAAAGGTTGGCGTTCAGCCGGCCGTTAACGGAGGTCATACGATTATGAAGAAATCAACACTATTGATGGGTGCCGCACTGCTCGGTGCCACTGCTAGCATCACGCCAGCAGCCGTAAACGCCGCGACTAACACGACAAGCACAACTGCTCAGACCCAAACGCAGAGCAGCATGGTCATCCTTAAGGGGACACTCAAGGTTGCGGTGGGCAAGACCGTGCCCGTCTACGCATCCCCTAACGACACCACTCCAATCGCTGGGAAGACACTGAAGGCTGGCTCCAGCTGGCGCTACTTCGGCCAGGAGAACGCCAACGGCTACCTCTGGATCAACCTGGGCGGCAACCAGTGGGTCAACTCCGCGGACCCGTCCGCATTTTCACTGATTAGCGCGCCAACAACAACGGCCACCAAGACTACAACAACGGCCAAGGCGGCAACAAGCAAGACCAGCACCGCCGCAAAGACCACGACTAAGACGGACACAACGGCTCCTGCTAGTGTTGTTACGCCTGGTAAGGTCACCATCACCCCAGGCCACAGCGTCAGCATCTACACCTCTCCTAGCGCCGACACCCCAACCAGCAAGAAGCTGGCCGGCGGGACGACCTGGAAGATGTTCAGTCAGGTGACTTACCGCGGCTACCTCTGGGTTAACGTCGGCGGCAACCAGTGGATTAACGATGCCGACGCCAACGCGCTGAACCTGACCTACACGACCGCCAAGACCAGTAAGACAGCCACCAAGACCACAACGAAGACTGCAAGCAAGACGAGCACTAAGACCAGCACCACCAAGAGCGGCGTCACCAGCATTTCCGGCACGGTCAAAATTCACTACGTACCGGGCTACGGCATCGCTGTTTGGGACGCACCACAAGATGGCAGCGTCACCGGCAAGAAGCTCGCCGACGGCAGTAGCTGGCGCGTTTTCCAGACCACAACCGTTAACGGTGTGGCTTGGTACAACCTGGGCGGCAACCAGTGGATCAGTGGCACCTACGCTAAGCTAACTTCCAGCACCAGCGCTAACAAGACCGTTGCTAAGAGTGGCACCATTACCACCAACAGCAAGGCCCGCACCAACATTTACGCGAGCGCCAGCACCAAGAAGGTCACCCGCACCGTGGGTAAGAACGTCAAGCTGAAGTACTATGGCACCACAACCGTGAAGGGCCAACTCTGGTACTCCATCGGTGGCGGCGAATGGGTTAACGGCGCCGACGTCAAGTAACGCACTTCTGAAACAAATCATATAAGCGGAGTACTTAACTCCGAATACAGAAAAGGTCGAACACGCAGTATCAATCTGCATGTTCGACCTTTTTACGTGCCACGCTACTTAAAGATTAGCCTTGAAAAACTGCTCAAACTGGTCAAACGGAATCACAGTCACATCATCATAGAAGTCCACATGCTGACCGCGTGGCATCACAACGCGCTGCTTCGGTTCTGCTAAGCGCGCAAAGGTTTCATCAGTGAACGCCTTAGAATGGGCTTCTTCGCTCGTGACCATCAGCACCGCCCGCGGCGCAATTTCATTAATACGGCGCGTTGCCTCGAAATTCATAAAACTCAAATTCGAAACGGCCGTAATATTACGCAACGCGTGTGGATGCCACCCGCGTTTGAAGCCATAAAAGCTAAAGAACTCGTGTGCCACGGGGTCTAAGCCCTCTGGAAAGGTCGCGACTGGCTGTTCAGGATAGTTAAGCGGCGCCACGGTCTGATCAGCCCAGCGCTGCAAACTTAAATCCTTGAGCTGTGCTGCACGCGCTGTCCCCGTCGCCAGCCCTGCTAAATGCGGAATATCATACATGACGCTGGTCGCTACTGCCTTAATTCGGGCATCTTGTGCCGCAGCCGCAAGCGCAAAACCACCAGATGCACAGATTCCCAGCGCACCAATTTGCTCACGGCTAACGTAAGCGCGCGTCCCCAGAAAATCGACACCAGCAGAGAAATCCTCCACATAAGTATCCGGCGAGCCACTGTAGCGAGGCATGCCGCCGGAATAGCCGTGATATGCCGGATCAAAGGCAAGCACCACGAAACCACGCTGCGCTAGCTGGTTCGCGTAAACGCCTGGGCTTTGTTCCTTAACACCACCAAATGGCGGACCAACAACCAAGGCGGGGTGCTTCACTGTTAAGTCGAGGTCTTTCGCAATGTACAGATCGGCGGCAATTTCAACGCCAAAACGCGTCGGGTAGTAAACGTGTGTGCGTTGAACATGCTCGTTTAAGGTAAAAATATAATACTCATCTGCGGCCTGCACGCGAGTTGCCTGCATCGGATTATTGGTCATCATTATCACTCCTATTTGTCCGGATTTGATTATGTCCTCAGTATGGATGGTGTGCTTAGCTATGTAAAATGCCAATTATTTATACCACAGTATAACTAGCGGGCATTATTATTAGTCAACGTATGCCTGCGCGTACTAAAAAAGGCACCCGACGCAACCGCCGGATGCCTTTCTCAATTTCAATTTAATCCAAGTCCTCAAACAGTTCGTGAATAGACTGGTTGTTGCTAATGAGCTCAATAGCGTTCCCGATGAGCTTGCCAACGCTGATTTGTACCATGTTTGGCAGGCACTTTTCTTCAGGAATATCGATGGTGTCAGTCACCACAATTTTACGCAATGGCTGGTCGCGCAGGCGCGTTGCCGCACCAGCAGAGAGCACGGCGTGGGTCGCAACGGCGTAAATGTCCTTGGCGCCAGCTTCTTGAAGGGCGCGTACGGATTCTTCGATGCGAATGCCGGTGTCAATCATGTCGTCCACGATGACGGCCGTCTTGCCCTGCACGTCCCCGATGACCCCGATGTTCTCGTCACCAGGGCGAGCATCGATGATGGCCAGAGGTGCGCCGAGCTGTTCAGCAAACTTCCGCGCAAGCTTAGTGCCGGAGTGGTCAGGGGCGATGGCGACCACGTTGTCCGTGATGCCTTCGTCGATGAAGTACTTCGCCAGAATTGGCAAAGCGCGCAGGTGGTCAACCGGAATGTCGAAGAAGCCCTGCAGCTGGTCGGCGTGCAGGTCAACGGTCACGACGCGGTCAACCCCGTTCATCTCGAGCATGTTCGCCACCATTTTGGCAGTAATTGGTTCGCGGGCACGCGCCTTCCGGTCAGCACGGGCGTAACCATAGTAAGGAATGACAACGTTGATCCGGTGGGCAGAAGCCCGGCGGAGTGCATCAACCATGATCATCAGTTCCATGAAGTTTTCGTTGACGGGGTCGGAAACCGACTGAATAACGTAAACATCATCACCACGAATTGATTTATCAATATCAATCTGAATTTCACCGTCCGCAAAGTGCTTCACGGATGCGGGCCACAGTTCAACGCCGAGTGCCTCCGCAATCTTCTTTGCGAGTGGTTTGTTACCATTCAGTGCAAAAAGCTTCAAGTTAGCCTTAGCCATCTTTTCCTCCTAATTAGCAAACGCCATATACAGCCCAATTATACAGAAAAGCGCGTCGTTGCGCTACTTTTGCGCGGCAGTGGGGATGTAACCGCTACACGCTACGTGCAGGTCACGACACCTAGCAACGCGGGCAAAATTTTGCCTTTCCCCCGCCATCCTGCCTATAATGATGTCACTAATTACGGGAGGTTTCTTCGTGCGCAAACATAACTGGTTTCTCAGCCACCTCTGGTCGCTGCTCGTCTTCGCCATTGCCTGCGGGACGCTCTACTTCTACCAACTCGGCATGATTGTTGTGCCGCTCGTGCTCAAGCATCAGCACCCCGGCATCAGTAAAACCGCCCTGCATACCTTACTGCACAACTATGACCCGCTGATTGCGGGGATTACGGTGGCTCTGGCCGCCATACAGATTGCCGCGCTGCTATGGCTATATCGCCGGCAACTGCGCAAGGCCAACCCGCTGGGTATCCGCAAGCGGCCGCTGCGTTTAGAGTCCGTCTTCTTCATCTTCACGATGTACGCCATCGTGCTAGCGATGAACGTGCTGACGCAGCGTTTCGGCACCCCGCAGAATCAAACTGAAGTGATTGCCAGCATGAAAATTATGCCCTGGACGTTATTTTTACTGACCGGATTTCTGGGGCCGGTCATCGAGGAACTCATTTTCCGCGGCATCTTCATGAACCTTTTCTGGAAAAAGGACACGCCTGCTAACGGTATGCTCGCCATCGTCTGCAGCAGCCTCATCTTCGGTTTGATGCATGAACCGCACCTGAGTGTTTTCCTGGTCCTCTACACGTCCTTGGGGATGGTGCTCGCTTTCACCTACCGCTACCACCGCGACCTACGTTACTCACTGGCGCTGCACATGCTCATCAACTTACCCTCGGCACTGGCCATTTTGATCCAGGTGCTCGTCCACTAAAATGGATTAAAATCATTGCGAACGCTTGTTTGTGAATTATTCATAATTGGCAATGTATGAAAGCTTGTTTTCTCACGATTGTGAAATTTTGATTTTGCATAAACGCTGTCATGGCGGCGTTTTATGTACATTGATATTGAATTCTTCACAATACGTATTTTGTTTTTTTGTAACATGAATTTGGGCTTTTGTCTGCTATACTGAGTTATGCGCATTAATAATTCACGCGCAAGTAGGACTGGAGGAAGCCATTTTGATTGAACAAGCTGCAAACACAAGCGCCCACATTACCGTCGACGACACCACCTTTATTAACGTTATCCCCAGTGCGACCTACAATGTCGAGGTCTGGGAATACGTCGACGGCCATCGTCCCCACCGGATGGGCCGGATGGACTACAAGTTCAATCGGGACTCCTTCCCTGGATTCATCTACCGGATGTTCCCAGGCATCGATTTCGTGCAGATCCACAACCTGCAAAAGCGGATTAATCCCTTCTTCGACTTCGAAGTCTAGGGGGTGGCAAAATGGATGCAACCGTTATTAAATTAGTCATCATGCTCGTCGTGGCGTTTGTTGCAACGCTCGCACTGATTGCATTGGAAGTGCGCGGCAAGCAGATCAAGCCACTGAACACCGGCGCTAAGGCCGTCGTGGCCGTCATCATCGCTGGGCTCTTCATCAGTATCATCTAAGTACCGTCAAACCGCCGCCGAATACACGTTTCGGCGGCGGTTTTTGTGTGCCATCTTTAGTGAATCTGGCCACTCCGTCCAGCCATTCCACACCTTTGTGGGTAAAAAACACCACACATAGCAAATAGTCGATGCTATTAACCCTCGCCCTTGAATTAGTGCTTCATATCATGCTTTCATAAGAACACAATCACCCTCAAGTTGTATACTTATTTCAAGCACTAGTTTTTTTGCCGGACCACACAGATTTGTAGGGTCAACTTAATTGCCAGCCATAATTTAAAAATCACATCCCCCAATCACAATTTGCAGTAACTCCTGAAAAACAAATTCATCAAAAACTTTTTTGAGAAAATACTATTTTGTATCGTCACATTTTGTCACGTTACCTTTGCCACCAGGAAATGCAACCGCATTCAGCTGTAAATCGACAAGCTTATAATCACATCTGTTATTTTGAGATAGCACCAATTCTTTGAATCAACGGATGAAAACTATGGGACCCCTCCGCAAACGTGTAAAAAAGCGTTTACAACAACGTGTAACGTGTTACACTAGTCTTGTCGATAGGAAATCGATTGTGGATTGTGACTATTAAATTAGGCAAGACCGCAAATCATGGTACCGCTATTGGTACATGGTTTGTGGCCTTTTTTATACTCCTAAACTCAAAGAGGTGAGATTCCATGTTAAAGATAGCTCAAGTTCTCAATAACAACGTCGTCCTGGTTGATCTGGACAATCAGCGACAGGCTGTTGCTAAGGGCAAGGGGCTCGCATTCCAGAAGCGACGTGGTGATTTCATTGAACCACAAAAGGTAGAGAAACTATTCTACCTGGAAACCGAGACATCTCGTCACAATCTCTACTTTTTACTCAAAGATATTCCCATCGACGTGGTGACGACCACATACGAAATTATCGATGTTGCGCAACGCAAGTATCATATTCCCGTTTTGGATTACATTTACATCACTCTGAGTGATCACATCTTCGGTGCCTTTAAACGCTTTAGAGATGGTAGTTACATCAACAGTATGATTCCAGATTTACACGAGCAATACCCGAATGAATACGCGGCTGCTCGTGAAGCACTCGAAATTATTAACCGCAATCTCAACGTGAAATTGCCGCAATCCGAGGCCAAAAACATTGCACTCCATTTCATCAATGCGATTGGTCAGAGTGATAGTGAACAACGTTTCGGCGAGGACAAAGAAGCCACGGTCAGCGACCTAGTACAAAAGGTCTTGAAGCGGCATGGCATTCTACGTTCAACCAGTAACAGCAATTATTACGACCGCTTCATGATTCACCTACAGTACCTGGTAGACCGTCTGCAGCACGCTGATCCCGCCGCGACGGTAATCCTGCCGAAGGTCGTTTCAGAACTAGAAAGCAGCTACCCGAAATCATATGTGATTGCCACCGAAATTTTCGATGAAATCAAAACTGAAATTTACCCAGAAATGAGCGAGGATGAACGCCTCTACTTCGTCATTCATATTCAGCGGCTCATCACCGAACCACCTGCTGAATCCAATTGAGACGTGCCTCGCTAAACAAGGAGGACTAACTCATGAACAAAATGTTTGAGAAACTCAAGCCTGCGTTTGAGGCCATCGCCGCCAACAAATATGTCTCCGCGGTGCGTGATGGGTTCATCGCTTGTATGCCAATCATTATCTTCTCCAGTATCTTCATGATGATTGCCTACGTGCCAAATGCATGGGGCTTCTACTGGCCAGACAGTGTCACCAACACACTGCTGATTGCTTACAACTACTCAATGGGTCTGCTGGCACTGTTCGTTGCCGGGACGACCGCTAAGAACTTAACCGATAACCTGAATTTGGACTTGCCAAAGACCAACCAAATTAACCCGGTTGCCGTCATCGTGGCGTCCGAAATTGCTTTCATCATCCTGTCCATCGTTCCCCTCAAGACGGGTGTTGACCTGACATACCTGGGCACGCAGGGTCTGATCTGTGCTTACATTGTCGGCCTGCTTGTTCCTAAGATTTACTTCTTCTGCATCAAGAACAATATCACCGTTAAACTGCCACCACAGGTACCTGGTAACATCGCTCAGTCCTTCAAGGACTTGATTCCACTGGGTGCTTCCATCACCATCTTCTGGCTGTTCGGCGTTGCATTCAAAGCCGCAACCGGGACCATCGTTCCCCGCTGGATCATCCAGGTTCTATCCCCAGTCTTCAGTGCCAGTGATTCTTACATTGGTCTGTGCATCATTGCCGGTGCCATGGCGTTCTTCTGGTTCTGTGGTGTTCAGGGACCTTCCATCGTATCCCCAGCCGTTATGCCAATCATGATTGCCAACACGGCTGCTAACCTGGCACAGTACCAGGCCGGCGCACACGTTTCTCACGTCTTCGCTCAAAACGCGATGGACTACGTTATGAACTTTGGTGGGACTGGTTCCACCTTCGTCATTGCCTTTGTCCTGGTATTCGCAGCTAAGTCTGCACAACTGAAGGCCATTGGTAAAGCGGCCATCATCCCCGCTTCGTTCTCTGTTAACGAACCTGTCCTGTTCGGTCTGCCAATCATCATGAACCCAATCTTCTTTGTCCCATTCCTGATCACCCCAATGGTTAACATCGCACTCTTCAAGTTCTTCGTTACTACGCTGGGCATGAACAGTATGATGTACTACCTGCCATGGACAGTACCAGCTCCTATCGGGATTGTTGCCGCAACGGGTTTTGCACCACTTTCCTTCGTCTTCGTTGCCGCAATTCTCGTTCTCGACGTCCTGATTTTCCTGCCATTCTTCCACCAGTACGACAAGCAGTTGCTGTCTGAAGAACGCGCTAAGGCTGCCGAAGAAGCTGCTGCAGCAAGCAACACCGCCGCAGCCGAACCTGCTATGGCAATGGCAACAGCTACCGCAGCACCTGCTGCAGCTGTTTCTGAACCAGCCACTACGACTGAAGCTGCAGCTGCACCTGCAGCGCATGGCGAAGACTACTTCAAGGAAAATGAAGTTAACGTCCTTGTCGTCTGTGCCGGTGGTGGGACCAGCGGGATTTTGGCCAACGCTCTGAACAAGCTTTCTAAGGAACGTGGCTTGAAGCTTTCCGCTGCCGCCCGCGCCTACGGTCAAGACATGGATCTCATCCAAGACATGGACATGGTCATCCTGGCACCGCAAATGGAAAGTATGAAGGGCAACATGCAAAAGTTGACTGATAAGTATGGTGTCAAACTGGTCACCACGACTGGTCGTCAGTACATCGCCCTCACCAACGACGGCGACATGGCGCTGGATTTTGTTGAATCAAACCTGTAACACGATTATTCAGTAGGAGGAAATCACATGACAAAGACTTTTCCACAAGACTTCATTTTCGGTGGCGCCAGCGCCGCGTATCAGGTAGAAGGCGCAACTAAGGAAGACGGGAAAGGACGTGTTCTTTGGGACGACTACCTCGAAAAGCAAGGTCGTTTTAGTCCTGATCCTGCCGCCGACTTTTACCATCATTACGAAGAGGACTTGAGCCTTTCGGAAAAGTACGGCGTCCAGGCCGTGCGTCTCTCCATCGCCTGGTCACGCATCTTCCCTAATGGTGATGGTGAGGTTGAACCACGCGGCGTTGCATACTACCATCGCGTCTTCAAGGCCTGCCAGGAACATCACATCGAACCATTCGTCACCTTGCACCACTTCGACACGCCGGAATCTCTGCACGAAGACGGCGATTGGCTTAGCCAGCGGATGCTCGACGCATTCCTCGTTTACGCGAAGTTCTGCTTTAAGGAATTCCCCGAAGTGAAATACTGGATTACCATTAACGAACCAACTTCAATGGCTGTTCAGCAATACACCAGTGGGACATTCCCACCAGCTGAAACCGGCCATTTCGATAAGACCTTCCAGGCGGAGCACAACCAGAACGTAATCCATGCCCGCATCGTGAATGCTTACAAGGACATGCACTTAGGGGGTAAAATCGGGGTGGTTCACGCCCTCCAAACGGTTTACCCTTACAGCGATTCACCAGCCGACAAGCACGCAGCAGCGTTGCAAGACGCCTTCGAGAATCGCCTCTACTTGGACGGCACACTTGCCGGAGCTTACGATCCTGAAACTTTAGCCCTCGTTAAGGAAATTCTCGATGCCAACAACCAGCCAATGTTCAAGTCCACACCAGAAGAAATGGCAGAACTTGATAAAGCGGCCCACCAGCTAGACTTCGTCGGTGTTAACAACTACTTCAGTAAGTGGCTGCGGGCCTACAGCGGGGCTTCTGAGACTCACCACAACGGCAC
Source organism: Lacticaseibacillus songhuajiangensis (assembly GCF_003946025.1). Taxonomy (GTDB): domain Bacteria; phylum Bacillota; class Bacilli; order Lactobacillales; family Lactobacillaceae; genus Lacticaseibacillus; species Lacticaseibacillus songhuajiangensis. Next base: position 65,215 of record NZ_RHNR01000003.1, read on the forward strand.
TGGGGCAAAGGGGACATCCGTTTCCCGTCTGCACGGTATCGGCGAAGAGAAGCTGCCCGAAGGCATTGAGACAACCGACTGGGATTGGCCAATCTACCCACGCGGGATGCACGATATTCTGATGCGGATTCACGACAACTACCCACTGGTTCCCGAAATCTACGTAACCGAAAACGGGATTGGTTTGAAGGAATCCTTGCCAGAAGGCGCGACCGCTTCAACTGTCATCGACGACCCGAAGCGCACTGACTACTTGGGCAAGTACCTGGGTGCCATCGCGGACGCCATCAACGACGGGGCCAACGTCAAGGGCTACTTCATCTGGTCTCTGCAGGATCAATTCTCCTGGACCAACGGTTACAGTAAACGCTACGGTCTGTTCTTCATCGATTTCCCAACGCAGAAACGTTACGTTAAAAAGAGTGCCAGCTGGTTTAAGCAGTTAAGCGACACCCACATCATTCCTGAATAATTCATGCAACACTAGCACACAGCACGTTTCGCATCGGCAACGGTATCGAACTTGTGAGTGCACATTGTTCGAACCGCATGCGGCATCGAACCAAAAAATCGGAGGTAAACTTTTATGGCAACTAAAGAAGAAATCTCAATGGTAGGCTTTGCACTGGTCGCATATGCGGGTGACGCTCGCACTGCCGCCCTGCACGCCCTTGATGCAGCAGAGGCCGGTGATTTTGAAAAAGCAGAAAAACTCGTTGACGAAGCGCAAAATGATATCAACGACGCCCACAACCAGCAAACCAAGATTCTCAGCGAAGAGGCTGGCGGGGCAAACATGGACGTGACCTTCATCATGGTCCACGGCCAGGACACACTCATGACGACCATGCTCCTGATTGACGAGACCCGTTACCTGATTCGTCTGCTCAAGCGCGTCAAGGTACTGGAAGACAAAGTCGATTAACTTACGCGGCCGGACAACGGCCATGACAGATTGAGAGGTCAAGATAATGCAAACAATCCTTATTATTGGCGGCGCCTTGGCGCTCATCCTACTGTTTCTGGTTACTATCCGCCCGCACGGGTTCCACAAGAACCGGCAAAGCAAGTACTCCCGAGCTGATTTAATCAGCCTAGGCATGGCTGCTGTGATTGCCTCGGTAATCTTGTTCGTCAAGTTCCGCTAAGTTCTGTAGCAAAACAATACCCAACAAATAGTGAAAAACACGCACCAGCAGACCTCTGCTGATGCGTGTTTTTTGATGCTGATTGAGAATAATGGCACTCTACCTAACCTAAAACTTGCTAGCTTCAAAAGTCCATGTGCCAACTCGTGTGCGCATTGAACTCATTACCTGGCATCAGGGTAATCGGACGCAAGTGACGATCAGCACTCGGCGGGAACTGCGCCTCTAGTGCAACACCATCATAGCGGCCAATATTGGCCGCGTAACCCTTATGCTTGAAATGGTTAGCCGTGTACACGACCACGGCGGGCGCTGTAGTCGCCATCGTCATGCGGCGCTGACCGTCAGTGCTCGTTAATATGGCTGCCGGATTCTGTTTGCTGAGTAAAAACGGGTGATTTAAACCGCCCTGCTGGGTAATTTGCGTATCGCTTGCAGCTAACACATCCCCCAACAGCCGGCCTTTCCGTAAATCGAAGGGCGAGCCTGTCACTGTCCTTATCCCAAGACTGGGGATGTCCTGCTCATCCAGCGGCAAATAGTCATCTGCGTTCACCTGCAAATTTTGCTGGCAGATTGTGTCCGCCCCGTTCAAATTAAAGTAAACATGGTTGGCCGGGTTACAGAGTGTGCGCACATCCGTGGTTGCGTGCACACCGTAATGCAGGGTGTTTTGATCATCCAGTGTGTACGTCACGGTTAGGTGCAGGTTTCCAGGGTAACCGTTATGCCCCGCCACATCCAACAAGTCGAGCATCACCGTAGCCGATTGACCCGCTTCTCGTGTTTGGTAAGTGAACAACTGGGTATCAAAGCCCTCACGGCCACCATGGGCGTGGTTGGGCCCGTCATTTAGTTCAAACTGATGGGTAACGTCACCATCCTGCCACTGCCCGCCGGCCATGCGGCCGATGATCCGGCCAACAGTGCCACCGAGATAATTGCGCTCTTTATCATAATCGCTAAACTGCCGTAAGCTCAGAATCAAGTTCAGCTCGCGGCCATCCTGATTCGGCACCGTAAGCTGAGCGAGTGTCGCGCCGTAATTTAAAATGGTTGCCTGCATTCCGTTCTTGTTGCGCAAGGTGATGCTGTCGTAGTCCCGATTGCCTATACGTTGGTATCGCGTCACCGTAACTGTTCCCATGACCATACACTCCTTTTTCGTAGACACAAGCGACACCGGTGGAAATCCGTTGAGATTCCCGCCGATGCCGCTAACGTTATTGTGTGTTTTAGTGTTTGTGCTTGTCCTGCAGTATGAACTTGGCGTGCCGAATGACACCTTGATGGTGATTCGTCAGCGCCAACACCTTCTTAATTAGCGTTTGTGCCTGCACTTGCTCACCCAGTCCCAGGTACCCCAGAGCTGCCAAATACTGACAGTGGATGGTGTTCTGCTTCTGATAATCCTCATCAAAGAGCAGTGCGTCTGGAAGTGAGACTGCAAAATAGTCCTTATGCATGACGTCAAAGAGATGCTTTTCCCCATACGTGACAAGTTTAAAGTACCGCCCCTTGACTTTGGCCTCGTCGCCAAGTGCCGCGTATGCTAGGCCTTGATAGAAAATTGTGTCCGCGGGCTGATCATTGTAATAAAGTGCGGTCGTCGGTTCTGCCAAGCCTTTGCTAGCGCGCTGCCAACATGCTTTTGCCGCAGCGTGGTCGCCCAGCTGTTGATGTGCCAATCCCAGGTAGTAATCAATAATGTTGTTGTCCGCAATCGGCAACTTCCCTTCGCCTAGAGAGCGGGGGTACACCAGTGCCTTTTGCAGTTTGTCTACGGCCGCGGCGGGGTTCTTTGCCGCCAAATCCTGCTTAGCCAATTCGACAAGTGCGTACTCGTACTGCGCACTCACTTTACCTTCGCCGCCTTCCCAAGGATGGAAGGTCCGCGCCATGATTGCCGAGTAGGCCGCGGCAAACTGCCCCGTTTCATTGAGCAGCTTTACCATTTGGATATAGCTATCATCGCGCGCCTCAACTAGCTGCTGGTGTGCCTGCAAGAAGGCTAGTCGCTCTGGCAATGGCCGGTTCAATTTTTCATACAGGGAATCCAGTTCGAAGACCATGCGGGCGTTTTGTGGATCAAGCTTAAACGCCTTTTCCAGCAAATCTAGTGCCGCTTGCGGCCGCTGCTCTTTATTGTAGTAGGCAATGGCCAAGTTCCGGTAAGACATTGCGTAAGCTGGCGCCAACTTGATTGCTTTTTCCCACAAGCGTGCCGCGCGGTCATACACGCGCCGGTCGTAGTAAAAATTACCCAGGAAATAAGGCACATGCCCGTCCTCTGGATTTAACTGCTGAACATGTTCCAGTACCGTCACATCTAGCAAACGGTTCGGAAAACAGTAATCTGGCGATGCCGCTGCACCACGTTTAGCAGCAGCGACTGCTGCCGTGCGGTTTCCTAATAGCTCATTGGTATATGCTCCATAATAGTCCCGCAGCGGACTAACGCCATGATACATAGCAAGAATTGTCAGTGCTTCTTGGTACGCACCAATCTCGAGGTACAGCTGCGCTAGGCCCAGCACATCATTCAATCGTGGCGCAATCACATCCGTTAGTTGATCCGCAAAATGAGCGCCTTCAGGTAACCGGGAGCGTTCAAACAGCAATAGTGGTGCACTAGCGTCGAGCTTCAAACTAACAGTTAGTAATTTCAGCGCTGCCGCATCGTTGTTCTGCAAGCGCAAAATATGCGTCTTAATCGCTAACGCTTCAATGTCTTCACTATTCCGTTTCAGCGCCTCATTAATAAACTGCAGTGCCTGCGCTGTTTTTGTCTTCTTAAGTGCCAACTTCGCCAAGTTCACAAAGCTGACAGCAGCCGTATCTGCCGACCAAGTTGCCTTATAAAAGGCATCATATGCGGCATCATCATTCCCTTGACGGAGCAGGCTTAAGGCCAAATGGTAGCTAGCCGCACCCGAGACTGGATTGGTATTGTGCGCGTTTTGGCGTTGCAAGGCCTTCCAGAAATACTGCTCACTTTCGGCAAATAAGCCCCGCCGATAAAGCAATAATCCGTAGGCATCGTTCAGGCGCTCATCACCCGCATCGCGCTTTAAGCCTTCAAGGTAGTAATCTTCAGGCCGGAAGCTAGCGTGCCGATATTGCTCCAAGTGCTGACCGGCAAAGAATAATTCATCATTGGTGCGCACAACACTGGGTTCAGGGATGGCTGTTGCTGCATCAGGGATAGGCGCAATTTTGTCCGTTTCTGGGGTGTAGCTAACCAAAATGCGGCCAGTTGCGTCACACACCGTTGCAGTCAATGATTGCGGATTACCAACCACTCCGGCCACAGTCTTGCTGAATGTCTGGGTTGGACTCAAAGTTGCCGTGGCGGTAAAGATTGGGATGTCATTTTGGCTAAGGGTAACTTGCGCATTCTTAAACTCCGCGGTTGTGTATGCCGTAACCGTCACCTTACCCGCTGTCATTTCAAGATTGATGGCGGCATCAATAGTGGCGTTCTTCACCTGGCCCACTGCCTTATAGGGCATAAAGTATTCGGTAGAATGCTTCTCCTCGTGCGGATTCAGCCACGTGAAGTCAGGCTGGTTATCCGTAAACGTCCCCACCATGAGTTCAATGTATGGACCGTCATTATCTGTTAGCTGGTGATCCCAGGACTGGCCAAAATCACCATTTCCCCAAGTCCACTGTTTCTTGCCAGGAGAGGTGTGGTGGTCAGCCACGTGCAGCAGGCCAGCCTGCTTTTCATCGTCATAGTTCCCTAAGAAATCGTAATTGGAGTGCGCCGCCATATAACTGGTTGGCACCGGTACGTTCTTGTAGCGGGAAATATCAACGCCGGCGGAATAATCGACTTTGTAGTACTCACCCGTTGCGATTGGAAAAGTCGAAACTGCCCGCTTCCCATGATCAAACACGGCATGCACGTCTGGTGGGAAAATCGACTGGGTGTGCTCGTTCACAGGTACCGCTGGGTTCGCCCACCACAAGAAGGTTTGCGGCAAATCCGTTGGGTTCGAGAAGGTTTCGTTCAGTTGCAGGTAAGACTTGCCAGGAAACAGCGTAAACCCAACGCGCACCTTGGTTCCATACATGCGGTCAACGTCGCTCATCCACAGGGTAACGGCGCCGTCTGGGTGATACTCAATATCGTGATTGACTGGCAGAAAGGTATCTGGGCGGTGATGCTGTGGCCAGTTAAACTCAATCCCGCCGGAGATCCATGGTCCCGTAACGCCAACGAGGGCAGGCTTGATGACGTGATTGTAGTAGACAAAATCATAGTTGTTAGTCTTGTCCAGCATGCGCTGAATCCGCCCACCTAATTCAGGCAGGAAGGTCACCTGCAAATACTCGTTTTCGAGCACAATTGCTTGGTAATCCTGGTCATGTTTTTGATCAAAAACCCGCTCGGTGACGGGAAACGGATAAACTTTCCCACTGCTTCCTTGATAAACCCGATTTTCAAGAAACATGGGGTTCTTCTCTGGCTCACCAACATCGTAAGTTGGAATTGTAATTACCTGCTGCTTAATCGTTACGGCATCCGTCATCATGACAGCCTCCTCTTTCGTTCTGCATTCAATTTAACGTGAAAACGTTTTAATTTGAATGAACGAAACCGCCTAAAAGATGGATAATTGTGAACTTAATTTCGGTATCAATCCCCGAGCGTGCTATAGTTAGCCTCGCCAAGTAAAAAAGCCGGCAAACTATCTTGAGAGGAGCGCATCACGTGGTCAAAAAACAGCAGGGATTTCCGAACGAGTATCTTTACGTTTTACCCGCGAACGTCCTCAACAATTTCAGTGCGTCTCCAATTCTGCAGCAGCTCTACCTCACAGATATCGGCTTTTATCCCGCAGCGGCAGGTCATTACGTACACCGAAAAACTGGCGCGGCGGAATGGATTCTGATTTTCTGCACGCAAGGTCGTGGAAAGGTTATTTTTGACGACAGAATTTGGCCAGTTACCCGGGGTACGATGGTGTTATTACCACCTGGTAAGGCACACACCTACTATGCCGACGACGACCAACCGTGGGACATTTTCTGGGTGCATTTTTCCGGTAACAGGGTCGGCGAATATCTGCCTCAAGAGGCGAATAGCGACAGTATCGTGGTACAGACCCGAACCAATCGTGAGGATATGGCCATGCTCATGTCGCAATTCTGGGAGATGATTCGTACACTTTCCGGTGGTTTTTCGTACACTGCCGTCTTCTACGCCGCTCAAATATTAAGTGCCACGCTCGCCTATCTGACTTTTCACAGCCCACAGGCCCAAACGACACCGATTGGGAACGAACATGTGACCCAAGCTATCCAATATGTGTACGATCATCTCGACAGCAAATTATCGTTGCACGTGCTCGCAACTCAGATTAATGTTTCACCCAGTTATTTAAATCGAGTGTTTCAAGCCAACGTCGGCTCAAGTGTGACCCAATTCGTGACCAAAATTAAGTTGCAACAGGCTGAGCACTACCTGATTGATTCTACTTTATCGGTCCAACAGATTGCGCAACGTCTAGGCTTCACCGATCCCTATTATTTTTCACGAGTGTTTAAACGGAACCTCTCCATTTCGCCGCGTGCCTACCGTAATCAGCATGGTCGCCGCCAGCAGCAAAACTAAATTCAACGCAAAAAAACAGGTCGCAAAATGCGACCTGTTTTCGTTTACTTCTTCTGATTTACCCCGCAACCTTCGCAATCCGGCCCTGTTCAATGTAAACAGACAGAATCGCCAGGTCCGCCGGGTTCACGCCACTAATCCGGCCAGCCTGGGCCAGCGTCTCCGGCTGAATTTTGGTCAACTTCTGGCGTGCTTCGGTGGCCAGACCCGTGATGGCCGCGTAATCAATGCGGTCCGGAATCTTTTTGGCTTCTTGGCGGCGCAGACGGGCAACTTGCTGCTCTTCCTTGGCAATGTAACCCGCGTACTTCACCTGAATCTCGACCTGCTCGGTGATGCGGTGGTCCAACTGCTGGTCATCGATAAACTGCAGGAGGTCCGTGTAGCTCACTTCCGGTCGGCGCAAGAACTCAGATGCCGTCACGCCGTCCTTAAGCGGTGCACAACCCTTTGCAGCCAACCAGTCGTTGACTTGGCTAGGCTTAAGGCGAATGCTCTCCAGACGCTTCTGCTCGGCCGTGATGGCGTCCCGCTTCGCGCAAAATGCTGCGTAACGGGCGTCGTCAATGATGCCCAGTTCGTGGCCCTTGTCGGTCAGGCGCAGGTCCGCGTTGTCATGCCGCAAAAGCAGGCGGTATTCAGCGCGACTCGTCAGCAGGCGGTAAGGCTCGTTCGTGCCCTTGGTCACCAGGTCGTCAATCATGACACCAATGTAGGCCTCATCGCGGCCCAGTACCAGGGGCGCTTTGCCCTGGGTACTGAGGGCGGCATTGATGCCAGCGATGATACCCTGCCCAGCTGCTTCTTCGTAGCCGCTGGTCCCGTTCATCTGGCCGGCGGTGTACAGGTGCTGCACAACCTTGGTTTCCAGGCTGTGGCGCAGCTGCCATGGCTCGATGACGTCATATTCAATGGCGTAACCAGGGCGCATGAGGGCCGCCTTTTCCAAGCCGGCGACACTGTGCAGCATCTTGAGCTGGATTTCTTCAGGCATGGAGGTGGAGAAGTCGCCAACGTAGTATTCGGCGGTATCGCGACCTTCTGGTTCCAGGAAAATCTGGTGGCGCGGCTTGTCGGCAAAACGCACCACCTTATCCTCGATGGATGGGCAATAGCGGGGACCAACCCCTTCGATGACACCGGAGAACATCGGCGCGCGACTGAGGTTCTCGCGAATGATGCTGTGTGTGTTCTCGTTAGTGTAGGTCATCCAGCAAGACAGCTGATCCTTGAGGTAGGCGCTGTCCGGCGTCGTGAAGCTGAAGTGGTTCGGCGTCTTGTCGCCAGGCTGCTCTTCAGTCTTCGCAAAATCAATCGTGTTGCCATCAACACGTGGTGGTGTCCCGGTCTTGAAGCGGCGCAGCTTGAAGCCAAGGTGCTCCAGGTTTTCGGACAACTTGATGCTCGGCAGCGAGTTGTTCGGGCCGCTACTGTACATGAGCTCACCGATGATAATTTTGCCGCGACTGCTAGTGCCGGCAGTCAGGACAACCGCACCGGCGTGGTAGCGCGCACCTGTTGAGGTGACAACGCCGCGCGCCACACCATCTTCGGTGATGACTTCGTTAACCAGCCCTTGGCGCAAGGTCAAGTGCGGGGTGTCCTCAATAGTCTTCTTCATGGTGCGGTGGTAAGCGGCCTTATCCGCCTGCGCACGCAAGGCGCGCACGGCGGGACCCTTACCGGTGTTCAACATCCGCATCTGGATGTAGGTGGCGTCAATGTTGCGGCCCATCTGGCCGCCCAGCGCGTCAATTTCGCGCACGACAATACCCTTGGCGGGACCGCCGACACTCGGGTTGCAAGGCATGAACGCCAGCATGTCCACGTTCAGTGTGAGCAGCAGCGTTTCCTGCCCCATGCGGGCGCTGGCGAGTGCGGCTTCACAGCCCGCGTGACCGGCCCCGACAACAATGACGTCATAAGTTTGGGCATCGTATTCCTTTACTTCTGGCACTTTTATTCCCTCTATCTTTTGAATTCGTAATGGTTAGCAGCTAACTTGTTCAGAAATCACCATGTTAATAAAGTCAAAATTGCTAATTCAAAACTAACTGCTAGTAGCAGTAACACGGCAATCAGCAAGTACTGGAGGCGTGTTAACGCCTGCACACGTGCTTGCACTTGCGTAAGCTCAACCTGATCTAGTTGCCACTGCTGCGCCTGTTCAGGGGCATTCTGCAGCAACTGCTGCCAGCCAACTAGCTGCGCACCATACAACTTAATGCGCGTAACACCAAAGCCAATCGCCGAAATCCCCATCAGTAGTGGCCACACGGGCGCGATAACCGTCGCTTGAACAGTGCCCGCCAACAACGCCAGTGACGCGAACGTTGTACCGCAAAATGCAAACATCCAGAAACCTAGGTTACGATTTTGCAAGTAAACCTGCGGCGAGAATTTAGCTAATCGTGTTTGGAGCAGCAAATTAACGCGCCACTTTTCACTCGGCGCAAGGTTTGCATCAACAACCTGCGATGGGTAGCGGCGTACCACACGGCGCGTTTGCAGATTAAAGCCGATGACTAAGATTAGAGCTGCAATTAAGCAACCATACATTAGGATGTGCACGGGCAATTGTCCTCATTTCGTTTTGGTGGATTATTTTCCGGGAAATAAGCTGGATAGTCGAGCTGCGCGACCCAGAAGCTTGCGGTTAACATGCCTTAGGTACGCGGGCAAAATACGCCCGCCTGCCTAAGGCCCGTTAATCCTCAATCCTTAACCGCCCGATTCCGCTCTGTTTCTAGTCGAGCTACGCCCGGCAGGAATCTGCGGTTAACACGCTTTAGGTACGAGGGAAAATGCGCCCTCATACCTAAAGCCCGTTAATCCTCAATTCCTAAACGCTCGGCTCCGCTCTGTTTCTAGTCGAGCTACGCCCGGCAGGGATTTCCGCTTTGCAAGTTTAAGCCAAAGGGACAAAGCCCGTCTCTTTGGCTTAAACCCGCAAATGCTCAATCCCTAAACGCCGGGCTCCGCTCTGTTTTCCGCTCTGTTACTTGCCTAAGCAGAACTGTGAGAACAGCGTCGTAATCAGTTCATCTGGCGCCGCTTCCCCAGTAATTTCACCCAGTTTATTCCAGGCTTCAGTCAGGTCAATTTGCACCAGATCCAGCGGCATCCCCGCTTCCAGTGCATCGCTGACCGACTGCAAACTCTTCTTAGCTTGGCGCATGAGGCCGGCCTGACGGGCGTTGCTGACAACAACCGTGTTCTGGCTGTTCTCAATGCCGCCAAAGAAGAGCTGGGCAATGCGCGCCTCCAGTTCATCAACGCCGGTGGCGCTGGTGATGGAGGTACTAATCAGTTCGCTAGGTTCAACGCACTGCGCCAATTCCCGCTGGTCAATCCGCGCTGGCAAGTCCTGCTTGTTCAGCACGACGATGCGCTTCTTGCCCTTAGTGGCGTCCAGTAATTCGCGATCCTCAGCGGTCAGCGGCTGACTGTTATCCAGTACCAACAGCACCAGGTCGGCGGCGACAAGCGCCTTCTTGGAGCGTTCAACCCCAATTTTTTCGACCTTGTCTTCCGTGTCATGAATCCCAGCCGTGTCCACCAAGCGCAGCGGTACCCCGCGCACGTTAACGTACTCTTCCAGCACGTCGCGCGTGGTCCCGGCAACATCGGTGACAATCGCCTTGTCCTCGTGCAGCAAGTAGTTCAGCAGGCTGGACTTCCCGACGTTCGGGCGGCCAACAATCGCGGTGGCGAGGCCTTCACGCAGAATTTTGCCCCCCTGCGCTGTGGCGAGAAGTTCTTCCAACTTGTCCGCCGCGCGGTGCGCACACGCAGCCATGGCGTTGGCCGTCATCTGCTCCGTGTCGTACTCAGGGTAGTCAATGTTGACCTCCACCTGGGCCAGCGTATCCAAAATATCTTGGCGCAAGCCACCGATGAGCTCCCGCAGGTTCCCACCGAGCTGATCAACCGCCACCTGGGCGGCGCGATCCGTCTTGGCCCGGATAACGTCCATCACGGACTCAGCCTCGGTCAGGTCAATTCGGCCATTCAGAAAGGCACGCTTAGTGAACTCACCAGGTTCGGCCATGCGGGCGCCGGCACCAATCACCAGCTGCAACACACGCTGAGTGGCCACAATCCCGCCGTGGGTGTTGATTTCGACAACATCCTCGCGCGTGAAGGTCTTGGGTGCGCGCATCACGCTCACCATCACTTCGTCAATCGTGCGGTCAGCATCGAAATCCACGATGTGGCCGTAATTAATCGTGTGCGTTGGCACCTTGCGCAGGTCTTTGCCCTTGAACACGCTGTTGGCGATGCTGACAGCCTCATCCCCGGACAGGCGCACGATGGCAATGGCCCCCTCACCAGGTGGGGTACTGATGGCCGCGATGGTTTCTTCTGCATATGCTGGCATAATCGACTCTCCAATCTTATTTAAAGCAACAAAAAAGTGCACCATCCCCCTGGGCTATACCAAGAGGACAAAGCACTTTGACTACTTCATCGTATTTAACTGTGGTCTACTATACAAAAGAAAGCATGGACTGTCAAAACATCTTGACCTTATTTAGTCAGTGACACCGTGACGTTCTTGAAGGAAATACCTTCGTTGTACAAGAAGTTCACCTGTAGTTGCAGCTTGCTGAGCGGCAAATCGCGCAAACCTGTCTTCTTACTCGTGTCAAAACGGGCCTCAATAAGCTTCTTGCCCGGCATCAATCGGTAGTGAATGCTGTGGTCCTGACTGCCTTCTGATGTGTCGGGAATGTCCATGTAGTCATCGCCAAACACACTATCATTGCCATTATCCCGGTAAGTCGTGGCCATCAGTGCCAGCGGGAACTGCTCGTTCTTGGCCATTTCGCTGAACTGGTAATGGTTGCGTGACCCTTGCCAGCTGAACAGCACCTTCACAACGGCGCCAGTTTTAGTCACCTTATGAATGGTGAAACTCGTGGCGCTCCGTTTTGCCTGCACCGTGACACCATTCAGTTTGTCCAAGCGCAAACGCGCAGAAAGCTCTGGCGCGGTGTAATATCCGCGCAACTTGAGCGACCGCACCGCCGCGGGTAGCGTCTTAATTTTGTAGCCCACCAGCTGCGTTTTGCCCTTGCCATTATCCAGGGCGATGGCATTCGCATCCAGCATGTAGTCGTTGCCGTTAGCACTAATGGTCGTCACGGCCAACCCATCCCCAGCTTGCTGGACAGTCTGTCGCACCTTCAGCAGGCTCGTACCACCAGCATACGACTCAACGCCCACCAGTTGCACCCGCCCGCGGCCACCAGCTAGTTGCGTGCTACCACTCAGCTTGCGCTTTGTGGCCGCATTCGGCTTAAGGACCAAGTTAAATGCCCACCTCCCCGAATGCCCGATAAAATCATCAAACACCAGCGGCAATTTGACCGCGTGCTGACTTGCGGCGTAGGGCACCGTCCCGTTCAGGTAGAAGCGGTACTTGCCATGTCCAATCCGGCGCAGATCCATTGAATCCTGCTCAAAATGCACGCCACCTTTGGCCACCCAGTAGTTGAACCAATCGTCTTTTTGCCCGTCAACACCGCTAATGGTCCCAGTGATGGCAACGCTCATCCCCTGCATCAACGCGCTGTTCAGCGTCATTTTCATGCCGTTACTGCTCCGACTGACGTTCAGCTTCTGGTCGCGGCCGCTGCTCTCAACGATGCTGCCCATATCATCGTTAAAGAGGGCGAAGAACCGCCCCACGACTGGCACCTGCGTGAACGCCTGGTTCACGCTCGGCACCACGATGCCGCTACCCACAATGAGCGCTGCGGCCGCCGCGGCAACGATAATTCCGATTGTCCGCCGCCGGTGCTGACCCCCTTGGTGCAACGCGGCAGCAATGGTCGCCTGCGTCTGCGCACTATCTGCCGGCCGCTCCGGCTGCAACTGATTAACCCACTGCACAAATTTAGTCTTCAAAGTAGTCGCCTCCTAACCACTCCTTGAGCTGCCTGCGGCCGCGCCGCAGCTGCGACTTAACCGTCGACTCACCCTGACCCGTTAATTCCGCAATGGCGCGCACCGACAAGTCATTGTAGTAATACATCAGCAGCACTTGCCGATTCGCGTCGTTGAGCTGCCGCAAGCCCGCCAGCAAATCGAGCTTTTCCTCACTTGTCGCTCCGCGCGATGCCACCGGCATGGCCACTAGCGCCGCGTCGTCGGTCTCTGCGGCCTTTTGCGCGTAACGCTGGTAACACTGCCGAATCAAAATACGGGTGAGCCAGCTGCGGAACTGAGCCGGCTCGCGGACGTTCTTAATGCCGCGCATGGCGGCCAGCACTGTCGCACTAATAGCATCCTGAACGTCAGTCTCCGACGCGAGGTACAAGTGTGCCGTGCGGCTCAAATAATCGCCCTGCGCCTGCATGAGCTGTGCAAACGCGCGTCGATTACCCCGCAGCGCCCGGCGCAGCACCAACTCATTATCCAAATCATCACCTGCATTCACGGCTAACACCTCCCTTGCCTCACGCCTATTAGTACCCATTTGGGTGCAAAAGGTTGCACCCATTCCCAATTTTTCTCAAAAAAAGCGGCCACCGCGCAAACTCTCGATGAGAATTTACGCGGCAGTCGCCTGCCTTCATTATCTTAATTACCGCCGCTTCGGCACGACCACCACAAAGCGCCGTGGATCCGTCCCTTCAGAACGGGTCGTCACGAACTCATTGTCGGCCAGTTCCTTGTGCAGAATTTTGCGTTCGAACGATGGCATCGGATCCAGGTACACTGGCTTACCGCTGGCCACCACTTCGCGCACGGAGCGCTGCGCCAGGTTGAGCAGTGCCCGCTGCCGGCGTTCCCGGTAATCACCCACGTTGAGCGTGATGGTCCACTTGGAGCGGCCGCGGTGGTTGAACAGCGTCTGGGCCAAGAACTGCAGCGCGTTAATGGTCTTGCCATGCTTGCCAATCAGCAAGGCGTCCTTGTCGGCTTCCATGTTGAAGACTACGCTGCCGCGCTCCTTGTGTGACTGAACCGTGACGTTAATCCCAAGCGCCGCAATTGTGGTTTCCAGGTAATTCTGCACGGCCGCAATGCCCGCCTCGTTGTCCCGCACTGGGCGGTCAGCTTTCTTGGCGGCTGGTTCCGGTTCACTTGGCGCAGCAGTCGTGTCGCCACTGCCAACTGCCACCACGTTGTCGATGAAGGCTTCAGTATCGCCGCCGCTGGCCTTGGCCGCCGCGGTCACGGCTTCTTTTAACGTCAGTTCAACGCGTGCTGGTTGCGCACCGAAGCCCAGAAAACCACGCTTGCCCTCACTAATCACGTCCACACGCACGGAATCCTGGTCGACACCGAGTTGGAGCAACCCGGAGGCAATCGCCTTTTCAATTGTTTTGCCTTCAAAAATCGTCATGTCTAAGTCCTTTCGTGGTGTCGCGGCTGCATGTGCCGCTTCCTCGCCATCTGCTTACTACGCGCACGCCGGCGAGGACCACCCTCTACGCAAAATCGCTATATCAACTATAGCATGTTCGTTTTATTGTCACACATAATGATACCCCAAGAACGCAAAAATGGGGTGTTGTCATGATGACAACACCCCATTCACAAGTTTAATTTAAGGTCTTACTTCCGCAGTGCCTTCTTGTAGGCACGGCGTTTAGCACGTTCCTTGTCCTTAGCGGCCTGCGCCCGTTCTTCACGCTCACGACGGAGCTTGAATGGGTTTTGCAAGAGCAGCTGCTGCACAAGGGAGAATGCGTTGGTCACAACCCAGTAAATCGTCACAGCGCTAGGCAGCTTCAAAGCGATGACGAAAATGAAGACTGGCATTGCCAGCGTCATAATCCAGGTCATGCTGTTGGCCTGCGGCTGGGCGAGCATGGACATGTAACTGGTCAACCCAGTCAGAATTGCCGCCAAAATCACGGTAATCAGCAGTGGGTCAGGCTTACCAAGTTGCATCCACAGGAAGGTCCCGGACTTCAGCACGTTGGTGCGGAAGATGGCCTGATAGAGGGCCAGCAGGAACGGCATCTGAATCAGGACGGGCAGACACCCCATGACGGGGTTCACGCCGGCTTCAGCGTTCAGCTTCTGGGTTTCCTCACGCAGCTTTTCCTGCGTTTCCGGATCCTTAGCGCTGTACTTTTGCTGCAGGGCCTTAAGCTGTGGTGCGATTTCGCTCTGCTTGGTCATGTTCTTCATGCTGATTGCAGACAGCGGGAAGATGAGCACACGGACCAGGACGGTGAAGGCGATAATCCCCACACCATAGTTCCCGCCGAGCAGATTGGACAGCCACACAATAAACTGCGCGGCGTTATAAATAATATAGCGATCCCAGAAGCCAGTACTATTGGCGTCAACCGGTGCGTTTGAACATCCGGCCAGGGTGACTGCCACTAGGAGCATTGCCCCCACTGCCAGTATGCGTTTTGCTTGCTTATTCACGAAGAAATCCCTCACAAACCTCATAATAATTAGCCGCGCTACTTAGCCGCGCCGCCATCTTGCTGTGCGCGTGCTTCGGCAGCAGGCAAAATACCTGCCAAGCTCAGTGCGTGCACCATGTTCTTCTTGCTGGCGGCCATGTCCAAGTTCTTAGCCCCCTTGCGTGCGATGATGAGAAAGTCCATCTGCGGATCAATCTCCGGCTTGAGCTCGAGCAAGCTCTGGCGGATGTAACGCTTAATCCGGTTACGGACGTTCGCCCGGTGGCCAATCTTCTTGCCGACGGAAATCCCAACGCGGAAGTGTTTGGCTTCCGGCCGAGCCAGGTAGTAAACCACGTAATTGCGGTTAGCGACCGACTGGCCGTTCTCAAACACATCCTGGAACTCATTTTCTCGTTTAATGCGGTAAGATTTGCGCACCATCATCCCTCACAATCAGTTATCAGTATACAACAGGCACGCACCATTACATAGGTAAACGGACGCACACGCCGGTTAATTTCGCCGCGTGATCCGCCGCAAAATGTTCCGTAATGATTAAAAAAAGAGCCAAGACATAACAATTGGTTACGTCTTGGCTCTTTTAATTGCTAAGACCAAAGTCTAGCGCCAATTAGGCAGCCAGAACCTTGCGACCCTTAGCACGACGACGAGCCAATACGCGGCGGCCGTTCTTAGTGCTCATACGCTTCATGAAGCCGTGAACGCGTTCGCGGTGACGCTTCTTAGGCTGGAAAGTACGCTTCGTGGTCATGTGGGGCACCTCCTTTTAATTGAACTTCTTATGTTCGTTACATAATTCAACACTTAAACAAACGTTGATTATACGGGTTATCGGGGGAGGCGTCAAGTTTTTGCGCGCGCTTAATGAATAAATTCATCCCCGTACGTCCTGACGTCTGTCGATCCGGTCCGAAAATCACGGCAAAAGCCGCTAACTCGCTAAGAGTGGGGCACTGATACAGTGCCTAAACAACTGTACCAGTACCGCCCAAAGTAGTCAAAATTTCCCCGTAATCGCGTCGGATGCATCATGACTTATCCACAAGCCGTATCTGCCGCACTTGTCCACGAATTGCCGTCAGCAAGTCTTGTGGATAAAAAAAGTTCCGCAAAATTTTCACGCCACAGTGAACAGCTTTTTCCGGAATTTTGTTCACAAATCACAGTGTGTAAATAAGTTTTCCACAAGCTGCTTTTTGCATGTGGATAATTAAGCTAATCCTTGACCTATCAGCATCGCTTACTCACTATTATTTGTGCATAACTTTTCTGATTTGTCAGTTTCCACCACCTTGTTGACCCCGGTGTGCAAAACTTTCCACAGGCCGTGCATACTCTGCATAGTTCACTTTGTGTGCTTGTGGATAGCTACTTGCCTGTGGAAAACTTTCACGCATAATGATAAACTCAATCTTGGAATTTTGGCTGCTTCAGAGCCCGTATTCACCAATCTAAAACGACTGATTTTCGCGCCAACTGCGGCTAATCCGCGGCGTTCATTTGGTGCGTGGCTTTTTTAGTTTGGCGACGGATTCGACTTCAAGGTAGCAGCCGTAAGGAGGGGTACGCGTGGCAGAACTTGATGAATTATGGTCTTACCTAACGACACAGTACCAAGAAAAACTATCGCCCGTTGGCTACAACACCTGGATTGAGTCTGCCAAGCCCATCAGTTTGCACGACGGCATTTTGGAAATTGAGGTGCCCGACAAACTGCATCAGGAATATTGGCAAAAGAACCTGGCGACTCAAGTTGCACTTGGCGCTTACGCCTTTAACGATAGCGAGGTGACACCGCAAATCACCATCGCCAGCGCGGAACCCAAGAAAACCGAACCGGAGCCCGACAGTAAGGAACCCGAACAGGTGCCGACTTACCAAGTGCATTCTTCCTTAAATAGTCGCTACACTTTTGAGGAGTTCGTTATCGGGACGGGGAACCAGATGGCGCACGCGGCCGCACTGGCCGTTTCCGACGAACCGGGCACACTGTACAACCCGCTCTTCATCTATGGGGGCGTGGGGCTGGGCAAGACGCACTTGATGCAGGCGATTGGCCACCGGATTCTGGAAACCAATCCCGCTGCCAACGTCCGCTACGTGACGACCGAAAACTTCACCAATGACCTCGTGAACGCCATCCGGACCAACAATCAAGAGAAGTTCCGCCAGAGCTACCGGCACGTTGATCTCCTATTAATTGACGATATTCAATTCTTAGCGAACAAGACCGAAACACAAAACGAGTTCTTCAACACCTTCAACACGCTCTTTGATGAAGAAAAACAGATTGTGATGACCTCGGACCGCCTGCCCAACGAGATTCCCAAGTTGCAAGATCGCTTGGTTTCCCGCTTTAAGTGGGGATTGTCCGTCGACATCACGCCACCTGACTTGGAAACACGTATCGCCATTTTGCGGAACAAGGCCAGTGACGAGAACCTCTCGGTACCGCTCGATGCGCTGAACTACATTGCCGGCCAGATTGACAGTAACGTGCGGGAGCTCGAAGGGGCACTGCTGCGGGTGAAGGCTTTTGCCAACATGAAGCAGGCGCCGATTACGACGAGCCTGGTAGCCGACGCGCTCAAGAGCCTGAACCTTTCAGGTAAAAACGCGCAGCTGACCATCGACGAGATTCAGGAAGTCGTTGCCAAGTACTACAACGTGACGGTAGCTGATCTCAAGGGGCGCAAGCGGGTGAAGCAGATTGTGATGCCGCGCCAAATCGCCATGTACCTAGCCCGCGAGCTCACCGAAAACTCGCTGCCGCGCATTGGGCAAGAGTTCGGCGGCAAGGACCACACCACAGTCATCCACGCCTGCGACAAAATCGCCAAAGAGGTCAGTGCCAACGCCGACCTCAAGGCCGAGATTGTCGATTTGAAGAATAAGTTACGCAACAGAGGTTAGTGTGCGGAGCGGGGCGTTTAGACTTTGAGCATTTGCGTGATTAAGAGTTAAGGCCGTTTTTTGGCCTTGGCTCTTAATCGGGCAAAGCGGAAGAGTCTGCCCCGCGCAGCCGTTCTCAGCAACTCGCTACCCGCACCCGCCCACTGCCTTATTGTGGACAACTGTGAACAAGCCAAAATTTTATTCACAATCCGTCCACAGGTGGATAACTTAGAGCCACACCGCTTAACGTAACTTTTCCACAGGACGCACAGGCCCTACTACTGCTACTAAAGATCTATTAATATATATCTATCTATAGGAGGTCCACGAACATGAAGTTCTCCATCAACCGCTCCAGCTTTCTCCGGACACTTGGCGATGTCAGCCGAGCCATCAGTACTAAGAACACAATCCCGATTTTGACAGGTCTCAAATTGGTGGCACACGCCAGCGGTTTGACCATGACCGGTTCCGATGCGGACATCTCAATTGAGTCCACAATTCAGGAAGCCGACGAAGACAACACGCTGACCATTAGTGAACCTGGGTCCATTGTTTTGCCAGCCCGTTTCTTTAGTGAAATCGTCAAGCGCTTGCCTGAAGATTCCATGACCGTTGAGATTGGCGACAACCTGCAAGCTGTTATTACAAGTGGTGCGAGTGAATTCACCATTAACGGTTTGGATGCAGCGAACTACCCGCAGTTACCAGAAATCAGTGTTGAAAAATCACTGAAGTTGCCTGCTGACCTTTTGCACGAGATCATTAACCAGACCGTAATTGCAGTGTCCACTCAGGAAACGCGGCCTTTGCTTACTGGGGTGCACATCTCCATTCAAGACGGCACATTGGTTGCCGTTGCAACGGACTCGCACCGTTTGGCACAGCGCAGCATTCAGCTGGAAGGGGTCGACACAAACGCTGACTTCATCATTCCAGGCCGTAGTTTAACCGAACTGGGCCGGATGCTGACGGATGACGTTAAGGAAATCGAACTGCGGATTGCGGAAAACCAAGTCCTGTTTACCCTTGGGCAGACGTCCTTCTTCTCCCGCCTGCTGGATGGGAACTACCCAGACACCAGTCGCCTGATTCCAACCAGCTCCAGCACGCAAATTGAATTCGCAGCGCCAGCACTGCTTGCCGCGATCAACCGTGCCAGCCTGATGAGTCACGAAGGCCGGAACAACGTGGTCCGGCTGAAGATTGAAGTGGCCAGCCAGACGGTAACGCTCTTCGGGAACTCACCTGAAGTCGGGAACGTCGAAGAACAGCTGAGCTTCAGTAAGCTTGCCGGCGAAGATCTGGAAATCTCCTTCAACCCTGACTACATGAAGGTGGCGCTCCAGGGCCTTGGTCAGAGCACAATCGAAGTCGACTTCACCGCACCGCTGCGTCCGTTCACCATGGTGCCTAGTGAAGATCATGAACACTACATTCAGCTAATTACACCAGTGCGGACATTCTAAGTAGTGTGCGTAGTGGGGCGGTTAGCTCCCGCTGTCTGCTTGGATGTTAGGGAGTTGCCCCACGGAGCCGTTCTAAGTAGTGTGCACAGTGGGGCGGTTAGCGCCTGAACACTAACGTAAAAAGGACCTAATCCCCCTGAACTTTGGGGATTGGGTCCTTTTTGTTCGGCGGTGCAGTCAATCCCGGTGCTGACGCCCTTGTTCATTTTGCTGAAGGTCAAAGCGACCAGTGCCTTGACCTTAATGGTGCAGGTGCCACCAGCATCTTAAAATAACGACCGTTGTTATCCCAATTGCCCCACCTGAAAACAGTCGATTGGCAATCACCGGCGTACTGGGTGGCTGTTTTCTTTTCTCTGTGCAGTTAGTTCGTGCTTAAGTCGCCGTAAATCTCAAAATTTACGCATTTTGCCCTTATTTCCGCCTCTCGGCCGATTTAAGCCGTTTTTGACCTTTGGCGGTACATCATACTTAATCACTGTAAAGAGGCGTCTTTCGCCGTTTAGGTGGCTGAAACGTTGTTAAATGGTCTGAAAATGGCTATAATAGTAGAGGTAAGAAAACCGCCTCAGTCGCCAGTTGCGACCGAGCGGACGTTCTGAAAACATTGCAGTTGAGGGAGTGAAAATGAATGCAAGAAATAGCCATTCAAACGCCTTACATCACGCTTGGGCAGATGCTCAAGGAGGCTGGAATCATTGATTCCGGTGGTGCCGCGAAGTGGTACCTGCGGGAAAATACCGTTGTTATTAACGGCGAAGATGATAACCGGCGTGGTCGGAAGCTAGTTGCCGGAGACGTGGTGGCGCTCCCTAACGGCGATAGTTTCAAAATCACCGAGGGCTAGATGTACTTGCAGGAGTTGCAGCTGCGCAATTATCGCAACTATGAGCAGGCGGACGTGCGCTTCTCACCCCAAGTCAATGTGCTCATTGGCAGCAATGCGCAGGGCAAGACCAACTTGCTCGAAAGCATCTACGTCTTGGCACTAACGCGCAGTCACCGCTCCAACAGCGATAAAGAGCTGATTCGTTTCGGCAGCGATTTTGCCCGTATTGACGGGCGAGTCGTGCGCAAACAAGGGGCGGCCGATTTGCGGCTAGTTATTAGCGGTCAAGGCAAGAAGGCACGGGTGAACAATCTCGAGTCGGCGCGGCTGTCGCAGTACCTGGGCAAACTCAACGTCATTTTGTTTGCGCCCGAAGATCTGAACCTCGTTAAGGGGAGCCCGGCACTGCGCCGGCGCTTCATCGACATGGAGTTTGGCCAAATGAGCGCCAGTTACCTCGCCAATTTAGCCCAGTACAAGAGCGTGCTGAAGCAGCGCAACGCGTACCTTAAGCAATTGCGGCTGCACCAGGCACGCGATTTAGTTTATCTGGACGTGTTGACCGAGCAACTCGCTGGTTACGGCGGGCGTGTCATTGCGGCACGGGCGCATCTTATTCAGGATATGGGCAAATTTGCGGCCGTTGTGCATGGCGGTATCAGCCGCGGCAAGGAGCAGTTACGCCTGCGCTATTTGAGTCAGGTGCATGAGGACAGTCAAGAGACGGTTGAACTCGCGACCGCTGCGCTCGGCGAACTTTTTGCTAAGCACCGACAGCGCGAACTTGATCAGGGCACAACCTTGGTCGGTCCGCACCGCGATGACGTGCAGTTTCTCGTGAATGACCGCGACGTGGCGGTTTACGGTAGTCAGGGCCAGCAGCGCACCACCGCGCTGGCGGTCAAACTGGCCGAAATTGATTTGATGAAACAAGAAACCGGGGAATATCCAGTGCTGCTACTGGACGATGTGTTGTCCGAACTGGACGACCAGCGGCAGACACACCTGCTGAAGGCGATTGAAGATAAGGTGCAAACCTTTCTCACCACCACCAGCTTGGATGGCATTGCCCGGGAAATAATTCAGGAACCCGCCGTGTTCACGGTTACGGCAGGAACCATTCAGCGCGAAGAAAGTTAACCGCAAGGAGGATTAACCTTGAGCGATAAGGATATCGAGCAGAAAACAAAGGCAGAGCGGGCAGCGGAATACGATGCTAGCCAGATTCAAGTTCTGGAAGGCCTCGAAGCCGTTCGGAAGCGTCCTGGGATGTACATCGGGTCAACCGGTCCCCAGGGTCTGCACCACCTAGTTTGGGAAATTATTGATAACGGGATTGATGAAGCCTTAGCTGGTTTTGCCACGACCATTAACGTTGAAGTTGAGGAAGACAACTCCGTCACCGTCACCGATGATGGCCGCGGGATTCCAGTTGACATCCAAAAGAAGACGGGCCGGCCAGCGCTGGAAACTGTGTACACCGTTCTGCACGCCGGTGGTAAGTTTGGCGGCGGCGGTTACAAGGTGTCCGGTGGTCTGCACGGGGTTGGTGCGTCCGTTGTGAACGCCCTGTCTACGAACGTTGAAGTTGAAGTTGCACGTGGCGGCAAACGCTATGGCATTACCTTCAAGCGTGGCAAGGTCGACAAGCCAATGTACGTCATTGGTGATGCGCCCGAATCCGAACACGGCACCAAAGTGCATTTTGTGCCGGATCCCGACATCTTCACCGAGACGACGGTTTATGACGACAAAATTCTGGTGACCCGGATTCGCGAACTGGCATTCCTGAACAAGGGTCTGCGTTTGACCTTTACCGACAAGCGGAAGGACACAGCTGAAAAGCTGGAGTTCCACTACGAAGGCGGTCTGCGCCACTACGTTGAATTCCTCGACAAGGGGAAGGAAACGCTGCTGCCAGAACCCGTTTACGTTGAAGGCCAGCAGGACGGCATCACCGTTGAAGTCTCCTTGCAGTACACGGATGGCTTTGCAAGTCAGCTGCTGACTTTTGCCAACAACATCCACACCTACGAAGGTGGGACACATGAGGCCGGGTTCAAGACGGCGCTCACCCGTGTCATCAACGCTTACGCCCGCAAGAGTGGGGCGCTGAAGGCGAACGACGACGCGCTGTCTGGGGATGACGTGCGTGAGGGGATGACCGCGGTTGTCTCCGTCAAGCACCCGGACCCGCAGTTTGAAGGACAAACCAAGACTAAGCTTGGTAACTCTGATGCGCGAACGGTCACGGACCGCATGTTCAGCGAGCACTTCAACAAGTACCTGATGGAGCACCCGGCTAACGCCAAGCTCATCATCGACAAGGCAATGCTCGCAAGCAAGGCGCGTCTGGCTGCTAAGCGGGCGCGTGAAGTGACGCGGCGCAAGAGCGGACTGGAAATTTCTAGCCTGCCTGGGAAGCTGGCGGATAACTCCAGCAAGGACCCAGAAATCTCCGAATTGTTCATCGTCGAAGGGGACTCCGCCGGCGGTTCCGCCAAGAGTGGTCGGAGTCGTTTGACGCAGGCCATCCTGCCAATTCGGGGGAAGATTCTGAACGTTGAAAAGGCCAGCATGGAACGCATTTTGGCCAACGAAGAAATCCGGACGCTGTTCACGGCCATGGGCACCGGCTTCGGTGAGGACTTTGACATTAGCAAGGCCCGCTACCACAAGCTGATTATCATGACCGATGCCGATGTCGACGGCGCACACATTCGGACACTGCTGCTGACGCTGATTTACCGTTACTTGCGTCCAGTTCTGGATGCCGGTTACGTGTACATCGCGCAGCCACCATTGTACCGTGTGCGTCAGGGCAAAATGATGCGTTACCTCGATACCGATGCTGAGCTTGAAGAATTGGTCGGCCAATTGCCACCAAGTCCCAAGCCAGAAATCCAGCGGTACAAGGGTCTTGGGGAAATGGATGCCTCCCAACTGTGGGAAACAACCATGAACCCAGAGAACCGGCGCCTGCTACGGGTATCACCAGAGGACGCGGATGCGGCCAACGAAATTTTCGAAACCCTGATGGGCGACAAGGTGGAACCACGCCGGAAGTTCATCGAGGACAACGCCGTGTTTGTGGACGCGAAGAATATTGATGCGTAAAAGGTAGTGTGTGCAGCTCGACGGGTAGCTCTTGAGCATTAGCGGAGCATCGCAATTGGCACGGTTTTTGCGCCAGTTGTGATGCTTTGCTAAGCGGAAAGAGCTGTCGAGCGGAGCCGTTCTTAGAAACGGCTAAGCACACTAACGCCACATAGAACGGCTCCGCGGGGCAGACTTCTGCGCTTTGCCTGATTAAGCGTCAAGGCCAAAAAACGGCCTTAACTCTTAATCCCGCAAATGCTCAAAGTCTAAGCGCCCCGCTCCGCACACTAAAAAGGAGTACATCGAATGGATTTGGAAAACCAAGATCATCGCATTGAGACCGTCGAACTCGGTCCCACGATGAAGAAGTCATTCCTGGAATACGCGATGTCTGTTATCGTGGCCCGCGCCTTGCCGGATGTCCGGGATGGCCTTAAGCCCGTTCAGCGCCGTATTTTGTATGGGATGAACGAACTCGGCGTCACGCCTGAGAAACCTTACAAGAAGTCCGCACGTATCGTCGGGGACGTTATGGGTAAGTATCACCCCCATGGTGACTCCTCCATTTACGAAGGTATGGTGCGCATGGCGCAGGACTTCTCCTACCGCTACATGCTTGTCGACGGCCACGGTAACTTCGGGTCTGTCGATGGTGATGGCGCCGCCGCAATGCGTTATACCGAAGCGCGGATGAGCAAAATCACGCTGGAAATGCTGCGCGACATCAACAAGAACACCATCGATTGGCAAGACAACTATGATGGCACCGAACGTGAACCCGTCGTGCTGCCAGCCCGCTTCCCGAACTTGCTGGTTAACGGGGCAACCGGGATTGCCGTCGGGATGACCACCAACATCCCGCCACACAACCTGGCTGAAGTCATCTCCGCCTTGCACATTCTGATGGACAATCCGGATGCGAGCGTCACGGACCTCATGTCCGTAATGCCTGGGCCAGACTTCCCAACTGGGGGCGTGGTGCTGGGTAAGTCCGGTATCCGCAAGGCTTACGAAACTGGTCAGGGCACGATTACCGTGCGCGCTAAGGTTGAGATTGAGCAGGAAAAGTCCGGCCGCGAACGCATTATCGTGACCGAAATTCCGTACATGGTCAACAAGGCCAAGCTGGTTGAACGCATTGCTGAACTCGCTCGCGACAAGAAGATTGAAGGCATCACGGATGTCAACGATGAATCTGACCGTGAGGGGATGCGCATCGTGGTTGATGTGCGCCGCGATATGTCGGCCAACGTCATTTTGAACAACCTGTACAAACTCACGCCACTGCAGACTGGGTTCAGCTTCAACATGGTGGCCATCGTGGATGGTGCCCCGAAGACGCTCTCCTTGAAGCAGATTCTGGAATACTACCTGAAGCATCAGGAAAGTGTTATCCGCCGGCGGACCGCCTTCGACTTGAAGAAGGCCCAGGCTCGGGAACACATCCTCGAAGGTTTGCACATTGCCCTGGATCACATTGATGAAATCATCAATATCATCCGCGGTAGTCAGACTGGGGACCAGGCCAAGACCATCCTGATGGACAAGTTCAACCTGTCCGACAAGCAGAGTCAGGCCATTCTGGACATGCGCCTCGTTCGTCTGACCGGTTTGGAACGCGACAAGGTTGAGAACGAACTGAAAGACGTCCGTCTCGCCATTGCCGATTACCAGGACATTTTGGCCAAGCCAGAACGAATCCACCAGATTATCTACCAGGAACTGCTCGACATTCAGAGTAAGTTCGGTGACAAGCGCCGGACCGAGCTGCGCGTTGGCGAAGTGCTTTCCATTGAGGACGAAGACCTGATTGAAGAGGAGCAAGTGGTTGTTGCGCTCACGCACAACGGTTACGTCAAGCGCCTGCCGCAGGACGAATTCAAGACGCAAAACCGCGGGGGCCGCGGGATTCAGGGCATGGGCGTCCACGACGACGACTTCATGGAACACCTGATTACCACCTCGACCCACGACACGCTCCTGTTCTTCACGAACCAGGGGAAGGTCTTCCGCAGTAAGGGTTACGAGATTCCTGAATACGGCCGTTCTGCCAAGGGGATTCCAATTGTCAACTTGCTTGGCATTGGTTCCGGCGACAAAATTCAGGCGGTCATCAACGTGCCGCGCGACCGACAGGATGACCACTTCCTGTTCTTCGTCACCCAGAAGGGGACCGTCAAGCGGACGCCAGTGAGCGAATTCGCCAACATCCGTAGCAACGGGCTGATTGCCCTGAGCCTGCGTGAAGGCGACGAGCTGAACAACGTGCTGCTGACCGACGGCGATGACACCATCATGATTGGGAGTCACAGCGGTTACGCGGTCACCTTCAGTGAAACCGCCGTCCGCAGCATGGGTCGGAGCGCGGCCGGTGTGCGCGGGATGAACCTGCGTGCTGAAGACTACGTGGTTGGTAGCGACATCATGCGTGCAGACCGCGACGTGTTCGTCATTTCCGAGAAGGGTTACGGTAAGCGGACACCCGTTGCTGAATACCCTGTTAAGGGTCGTGGTGGTAAGGGGATTAAGACCGCCAACATCACGGAAAAGAACGGGAACTTGGCCGGCATTACGACGGTTGATGGTAGCGAGGACATCCTCGTGGTTACGGACGCCGGGGTCATGATTCGCTTCCACGTTGGTGACGTCTCCGAAACTGGCCGTAGCGCCATCGGGGTCCGCCTGATTCGTGTCGATGACGGGACGAAGGTTGCTACCATGGCGAAGGTTGATCACGAAGAGGATGCTGACGTCGCTGAGGTTGCGGATGCAACGCCGGCAGTCGGCGCGCAGCAGTCCACTGATGCCGCGGCAACGCCCATAGATGGTCAGACTGACGCTCAGGTGCAAGAACTCCTGCACCGCGCTGAGGACGACCAGAACGAAGCAGCAGACGACACGACCGACTCTGATGATGAATAAGTAATAGCACCAAAGTAGGCGGCAGACTCTCCGGAGTCTGCCGCCTTTTGTTTGGCCGTAAAGCGGTTATAATGACTAAAAAGGGAGGGGACTGGCGACATGAAATACGTGAATACAGAGGTTTTAAGCCTGAACATTGATTTAACAAATGCGTATGACAGTGATTTTCTTGGTGAACGTGCATGCCGCCAGTATCTAGCTATTGATGACCTGGGCTGGGTGACGCTCCGTGAATATGGGCGAGTAGCCGCTGATATGCCTGAATATTTGGAATGGCTCGCGGTGCGGCAGGTACCTTTGGCTGAGCTGCCCAATTTGCTTGCGAGTGTGCGGGCATTGGCCGTTGACGTTCCGGCGCTGGCGGTTGGCACAGTGCCTGATTGGCATCTTATGCTTCGGGAAGATGACCAGACGAGCTTTTGGCAGGGTTGCACGGCCGCCAATAACTTGGCGGCACGAGCGCTGAGTGTTAGTTTGCAACATTTGCTGGACTTACCGAATCTGTGGCCGTTGGGAGATGACGCGGGTAACACTCCACAGTTAATTGCGGAACCGAATTTGCCGGATGGCGCGACGTTTGCGCAGTACTACTTGACGGCATTTATGGATTCGGCCAGTGACGTGCCCTTTTTACAGGCGAATTTTGCCGAGAAAGCGAAACTGGCCGGACTGCACACTGTGGCAACAGACGAGTTTGAATCACTTTACGGTACCGCTTGGTTGAGTGATCCCATTGCACTTAAAAAGCAAATTAGTGCGATTACTGAAGCGACGGAATTGGGCGGCGCTATCGTTGCCCGGCACGCTGCGTGGCTGCAGGGAGACCACAGTGCATTATTGGCGCCTGAAGTGCGCAGCTGGTTTATGATCGCGCTGGCCCGTTTGCGGGAGCTGGCGGCACCGGCAGGTTCACCGGGGCGAGAACACCGCGAGTTTGCGACTTTAAGTTATGACGCCCGTGATTCGCAGCTGTTTTTGGCACCACCTAACTATGCTGACCAGCAGTTGACCGTTGATGAGGCGGGGCTGGCAACTTTTGCGCGTTATTACTATGGTGACTTTAATGACCGGGCGCAAAAACAGCACCGCTTGCTGCTGGCAAAGCAGTTATGCATCGCTAAACCGCAGCAGCTGTTCACCGCGTTCAAGCACTTGCCGAATTTGGCAGAGCGGCCAGTTAGTGTACAAGACTCGGGTGATTGGACGCTGACAGTTGCCAGTGGAGACGGGACGACGCGTCAAACTGGGCATTTATCGGATGTTTTACCACAGGCATACCTACAATTTAGTCAACTTTTGGCCAGAGCAGTGGCTACTCCTGAATTCATGGATCTGACTGGTGGCGCACGGAACTGGCCGGATTTGCAAAAGGCGGCGGGGAAGCAGCCTGAAGCCATCACGACCTTTGAATTAACCCTGCAAGATGCCACTCAAACCATTAAGGAGCGACTGCAACTGGACGCTAAGGCGGGCACCTATGAGTACCAGCAAAAACAAGGCTCGCGCACCGTGGCAACAAAGGTGAGTGACGGCGCAGAAGTAATGGTGCTGCTCCAGCAGATCGCCCGCTATAATTTGGTAGTTGCTGATGGCATTGCGTCACCAGACATGACGCCGCGGGAGTTTATGACGAATGCTGGAACGTACAGTTTAGACGTGCTGTATGCAAATGGCCTGGAAATCACGACGACAGCTCCTTACCGTCGTGATGGCTTGCCGATTGCCTGGGACCAGGTCATGTATCGCATTGCGCGGTTTACTGCTGAGACCGGGCAGGGAGCACTGCTCAACCCGAACCGCTTCTTGCTTGGTAAGCGACCAGGTGAACTGATTTACTTAACCGTGGTGTTTACGAAGGACGGTCAAGAATACAATTACCAAGCGGATGAGGACGTATACCAAGTCGGTAGCCGAGTGCTTGTACCGGTGGGGAGTGAGAACCGCCAGTCAGTTGTGACGGTGACGAGCGTCGATTATTACATGCCGGGTGAGGAGCCATATCCAGCCGCAAAGACGAAACATGTTTTGCGTTTCGCTGATGCAGATGACGAAAATCAGGCAGAAGATGATTAAGGTAAAGGGGTTGTGCCAAAAGACTTTTGACGCGGCCTTTTTTGTGTGGGCATGACGTGCAGGCCCGCGTATTTTGTTCTAGCGGTTAATCGGCAAGCGCTTTATACTGAAACCAACTAAAGGAGATGCTAACGATGGAGATACGGGGACTACGCAGCGGCGATGAGGCCGCGTACGCGCGCTACCGGACGGATTTTTTGCAAAATGATGCCGATAATCCTTACAGCGCGGATATTCGCGCACGTTTGGCCGCGGATACCACCTTGGCAGATGCGCTCGACCGGGCCCGCGCGAACCTGATGCCGGACGGGGAATGGCAGGTGCCGCAGATGGATTACTACTTGTTCACGGACGCCGGCAACATTGGTGGTCGCCTGGCACTGCGGGTGACGATGAACCCGCAACTCGCGCGTACCGGCGGACACTTGGGTTACTCGGTGCCACCTGCTGAGCGCGGCCAAGGCTATGGCGAACGCCTGTTAGATTACGGTCTGGCCTTTTTCCGCGGCCGGGAGCCCTTCATCATCGTGAGTGCATATGCAGGCAACGCCGCCAGCCGGCACATGATTGAACGCGTCGGTGGCGTCTTGCAAGCGGAGCCCGGATTGACTAGTGGGGATGAGCCGCTGTGCGTGTACCACGTTCCCGTCGCTGGGCAAAAGGAGGAAGCAAACCGTGATTGAGCGAATGCAAAAGCAAGCGCCTTACGCGTCAGATAACCGCGACATGCCGCATGCTGAGCAGCTGGCCGCCAAGAAATTATGTTGGCAACTCAACCAGCTGCCGCCAGACGCAGAAGATGAGCGCCAGGCGATTATTAAACAGCTTTTCGGCGAGAGCACCCCACTGACTTTTGTCGAGTCGAATTTCCACTGCGACTATGGCTTCAACATTCACAGCAAGGGCTTTGCGCTCATCAACTACAACTGCAGCTTTCTGGACACATCGCCGATTACCCTCGGCAACGGGGTGTTCATTGCACCGGGCGTTGTGCTGGCCTGCTCGGGTCATGCCGTGCTGGCGGAGCAGCGCCGCGCGGGCATCGGCACCAGTGCGCCCATCACGCTTGAAGATGACGTGTGGCTGGGCGCGAACGTTACGGTGACTGCCGGCGTCACGATTGGCGCGGGGAGCGTCATCGGTGCTGGTAGTGTGGTGACGCGCGACATTCCGGCTGGCGTGGTGGCCGTGGGCAGCCCTTGTCGGGTGCTACGCAAGGTGACCGCGGCGGACCGGGTCACGCTCACTCGCGATTGAATTTTGCAGAGACAACAGGAGGTAATGGCATGTTGAAGATTGGGGTAATGGGCCTCGGGAACATCGCGCAAAAGGCGTACCTGCCCGTTATGGCGGCGATGCAGGATGACTACGAATGGCACCTGTGCACACGCAACGCCGCAAAAGGGCAGCACCTGGCCGCCAAGTACGGCTTTACACACGTCTGCCAGACACTGGACGAACTTATTGCTAGCGGTGTGGACGCAGTATTCGTGCACACGCCAACGGCAACACACGCCGCGATTATTGAGCAACTACTGCGGGCGGGGGTTAACGTGTACGTCGATAAGCCGGTCGCCACGGATCCGGATGTGGTGGCGCGGCTGTACGCCCTTGCGGAGGAAAAGCATTTGCTGCTCACTTGCGGTTTTAACCGCCGTTTTGCGCCGAACAACGTGCTACTCAAGCAAGTAGCCGGCAAACAGATGGTAACGGCTGAAAAGTCGCGCCAGCACACCCAGCAGGACGCTGAGTTCGCACTGTGGGACCTGATGATTCACCCTTTAGATACGGCCCTGTGGCTGGCTAGTGAGTCGGTAACGCCAATTGCGCTGCAGGTTCGCACGGATACGGCGGGGATGCTCCAGCAGGCGTATTATGTGGCGGACGGCGAGCACGTTCACGTTGCGGTCACCGTTAACATGGACGCTCACGCCAACCTCGAGCAGGTGACGGTGCAGGGCGTAGATGAGCGCTTGAGTAGCGAGGACCTCTTGCAGCTGCACCGCGACGATACGGCCAGCAGCACGCTGGTGCACCGCCCGGACTGGGAACCGGTGCTGGAAACGCGCGGTTTTGCACCACTGATTCGCGCCTTCTTGCAGGCAGTGCAAAATAGCGGCACCAATCCCGTGAGTCCGGAATCAGTGCTGGCTAGCCACCGGGCGTGCGCAGCGCTAGTTGCCGAACTGACAAAATAGTGTCCAGAATGATTTTACTGGCGAGGCAAAGCGCCCAACTTTTGCGGAATATATAGTGTCGGTCGGCACGTTGCGGCTGCCTTTTCCAAAAATGCAGCTTGCTGATGAGCCAAAACTATGCTATCCTTCTAGTCTGTGAGTATTTAGCCCATCGAGGCTCCGTGCTTACCCCTTGTCTCCGCTACGAGCGGGGACCTGAAGACCATAAGGAGGTGAAACGTCAAATGGCTGAAACAAAGTATGAAATCACCTACATCATCCGTCCTGATATGGATGAAGCAGGCAAGGCTGCTCTTGTTGAACGGTTTGACAACATTCTGAAGGATAACGGTGCTAACATCGTTGATTCTAAGGACTGGCAGAAGCGCAAGTTTGCATACCAGATCGGCAAGTACACTGAAGGTACTTACCACATCGTTAATGCAACCGCATCTGATGACAAGGCTATCAATGAATTTGATCGTCTTGCAAAGATCAGCGCCGACATTCTGCGTCAGATGATTATCAAGCGTGAAGACTAGTCGAGACTAATCCCGATTAGCTTCAAACTAAGGGGGACGAAGGAATGATTAATCGTGTCGTATTAACAGGTCGCTTGACTCGTGACGTCGATCTTCGGTACACACCGAGTGGCGCCGCGGTCGCAAACTTCACACTAGCAGTTGACCGCCGGTTTACGAACCAGGCGGGGGAGCGGGAATCCGACTTCATTAACTGCGTGATGTGGCGGAAGAGCGCCGAGAACTTCAGCAACTTTACTCGTAAAGGCTCACTTGTTGGGATTGATGGCCGGCTTCAAACCCGGAACTATGAAAACCAGCAGGGCCAGCGCGTGTGGGTTACCGAAGTTGTCGCGGACGACTTCAGCTTGCTCGAATCTCGGGCAACAACTGAGGCACGCCCACGTGGGAACGACGGCACCGGCAATTCCTTCAACAACCAGGGCAATGGTGGTTCTTACCAGAACCAAAACCAGCAGCCCCAAGGTGGATCACGTCCAGCTGCCCCAGCTGGCTCCGGAAACCAGAACCAGTCGCACCCTGCAGGTGGCAACAATGCCCCACAGAGCAACGACCCGTTCAACAGTACCAGTCCTGACCCGTTCGCAAACAACGGCAAACAGATTGATATTTCGGATGACGATCTGCCATTCTAAAAAATAGAATGAAGGAGTGATTTCGATGGCACAACAACGTCGTGGTGGCCGTCGTCGCCGTAAGGTAGACTTCATCGCCGCAAACCACATTGAATACATCGACTACAAGGACACCAATCTTCTGGAACGTTTCATTTCAGAACGCGGTAAGATCTTGCCTCGTCGTGTTACTGGTACCTCTGCTAAGAACCAGCGGAAGCTCACGGTTGCTATTAAGCGCAGCCGTATCATGGGCCTTCTGCCATTCGTAGCCGAAGACTAGTCTTCAATACGTAAACCAGGACACCGTTCAGCTTAGGCTGGGCGGTGTTTTTTTGTATTCCGGCATCTGTGAGGACGAAAAAGCGCTGGTTAGACTGAATGCCGGGACTGGGGTGAATGGACTCCGCAATCAAGGGCGAGTGACGCGGGGTCGCTCACGCCTGACAAGCCAGGCTACCGCTAAACTTTCTGCCGAAGCCCACGGCAGAAAGCTTTACCCCGGGGACGATAGGTCAGCACAAAACGGCTTTGCCAGTTGTGCTGACCTATCGTCCCCTTTTTGCGTCACCTGCCCTCGATTGCTACGTCCATCCATCCCAGTCCCTAAGTGGTTTTGCGACATGGCTGGGATGGGTAAGACGTGTTCGGCAAATATGACTTAGCATAATTGAGTGAGTTTGTATCTGATTGGATAGAGTGTGGTGGTTATCGGTAATTCGTGTGGTTATTGAAGTAGTTAATTTCAGCCCGATTGTCTATATCAAGTGGATGATAGAATTTACCGCAGATTTTGATGTATCACCGTCTTGGTAATGTGAGTGCACGTCGGAACTGGGGCGGTCCCGCGCACCCGCTTCCCGGTCGCGCAGCTAATTCGGCCCAGTTTCGACCCCCTGGTCTATTCTTTTAAATCATTAATGGATAGCAAAAGAGCCGCACCCTGACGGGCCGGCCCTTTGCTGGTTTGTGTGAAATTAAGAGGTGAACCTAACGCCCAGTCGCCCAACTAAGCGGCCGCGTGTACGTGCGCCGCTTGCTGCTGACCAGCTGCTGCATGACGAGCAGCACGCCACCGTCATCGCAGGATGCGGTGCGGAAACGCGCCACCTTTTCCATGCCGTAGGTCGCATTCTCAACGATGTAGCTGTAGCTGACCAGCCGCAACATCTCGATATCATTGTCGGTATTCCCAAACGCCATCATCTGCTTAGCGGTGATACCCATATCACTGCCGAGCCGCGCGAGGGCGGTACCCTTGCTGACACCGAGGTTCATAATGTCGACCCACTGCTCACCGGCTACAACCACTGCGAAGTTATCCGCGTAGGTTTGTTCAAAAGCCGGGAGGGCGGCGCTACTGTGGCCGTCGGGGAAGAACGCGCTAATTTTGTCGGCGCTCGCCGTGAGTTGCTCAATGTCACTGACGACCTCAATCTTAGCGAAGGACGCGGCCAAGGCGTTGCGGTGCTTGATGTCGCGGCGGTCGATGTACGCACTCGTTGGTCCGCAAACCACTGGCACGGCCCCTGCGCGCCGCATGAAGTGGCACATGCGTTGGTAAGTTGCTGGGGCAATCAGGCTAGCGTATTGCACCTGCCCGTTCGCGTAAAGCACGGCGCCGTTGTCGCAAATGAAACTCATTTCCTTGTTGCGCGGAAACATCTTCTGCAGAGTGTGCAGGGAGCGGCCGCTCGCGATGACCGTGTGCACGCCCATCGTGGCGAGTTCCTGTGCGTAAACGGCGAACTGCGCCGGTAAGGTACCCTTGCTCGTTAACAATGTTGCGTCCAAATCTGTCGCTACCAAGCGAATCTCAGCCATGTCCTTCGTCCTTTCCTTAAGCCATGACCCCAGTATAAGTGGTACTTATAAAGTAAAATGCTATAATCGTCCGTAAAGATAGCATTATTGTATGGAGGCGTGGAAAGTGGCCCTGAAGTTGAATTCAGATCTGTCTGCACAGGTTGATTATAATTTTGGTGAATTACCTCTGTGCATCAAAGTACTGGACATGTACAAACTGAACTACCAGATTCCCAGCCATTGGCACGTGGAACTGGAGTTTGTGCTCGTGATTAGCGGTGAGTTGACTGCGGTGGTAGCCGCACAGTCCGTGACCCTGCGGCAGGGCGAGGCGATTGCCATTAACAGTGGTCGCTTGCACCGTCTGCTTGCACCCGTCGGCAGTGATTGTCGGATTGCCGTCGTGGTGGTGGATCCAGCGCTGCTGTTGCACGCGTCGGCTAAGCAGCAGGCGCTCATGGCCCAGCGTCTGGCCCCGAGTAGTCGTGATTACTTGCGCCTAGACGGACACAGTACTTGGCAAGACGGGGTGCGCAAGCGCATTAGTATCCTGGCGAACTACTTTCGTTTTGGGGGCGCGGATGATTTAACTGCTTACGCCGAAGCGCTGACCATGTGTGCGCGCACATTGCCGCATTTTGCGGGGGAAACACCAGCGGTTAGTCAGCTGCTGGCGGTGATGTTGGACTTCGTGGAACGCAACTATGCCCAAGCGATTACCACGGCGGACATCGCGCGCAGTGCCCAGTTGGGCCGCAGTCGCTGTTTTGCCGTGTTTGCCGCTGGCGGTTACCCGCCGCCGGCAAGCTACTTAACGCAGCGGCGCGTGCAGGCAGCCTGCAAAATGTTGCGGAGTAGCGACATGACGAGTGCAGAGATCAGTCAGCGCTGCGGCTTTGCCAGCCCCAGCTATTTTGCTCGCGTCTTCAAACAGGAAATGGGCATGACGCCGCTGCACTATCGGCAGCGACAGACGGTGTAGCGCTGCGATTGGACAGTGCCGGTGATTTGTGGCATACTTTTGACAATTTGAATAATTTGTAGTGCTGCCCCCGCGCTTGTGCGGGGGTAGTGGTGTAATTAATTTTCAGCTGTGACTGGAGGATTACGGAATGCATTACGAAGAAGACTGTGTTGGTCGCATGGCGTTACCTGATGACGTGTTGTACGGGGTTCACTCCGCACGCGCCGCGGTGAACTTTCCCTTTAAGCAAAAGACGCACCCACAACTGATTGCGGCAATGCTGCTGATCAAGAAGGCGGCGGCGCTCACGAATATGCACGGCGGCACCTTAGCGCCGGACAAGGGCCAGGCAATTGTGGCGGCGTGTGATGAACTACTGACGGGAGCGCACGCGGAGGCGTTCATCGTGCCCGCGATTCAGGGCGGTGCCGGAACGTCGACCAACATGAACGTCAATGAAGTGGTCGCCCACCTGGCGACGCGTAACACGGGGCTGGCCATTCACCCCAATGACGACGTGAACCAGGGCCAGTCGACCAATGACACTTACCCTAGTGCCGGCAAAGTCGCCGCGCTACGCTTACTGCCAGACGTACTCGACGCAATTATGGACTTGCAAAATGCCCTGCTCGCTAAGGCGGATGAGTACTGCGATGTGATCAAGGTGGGCCGCACCCAGTTGCAAGACGCCGTGCCGACAACTTACGGCAAGGTGTTCTCCGCTTATGCGCACATGTTTGACCGTGATTTGCGGCGCCTGCGTTTTGCCGCGGACGCACTGCGGGAGATGTCATTGGGCGGGACCGCGATTGGTACGGGTATTAACGCCAGCACTTACTACCAGCAGCACATCGTGGCTGAAGTCAGCAAGCAAAGCGGCTTGCATTTGCGCCAGGCGGCGGACATGAGTGACGCCATCCAGAATACGGATGAGCTCGCCGAGTTCTCCGGGGCGTTCAAGTCTCTAGCCATCAACCTGAACAAGCTAAGCAACGACCTGCGTCTTTTGGCAAGTGGCCCGCAAGCTGGGTTGGGCGAATTAGTGCTCCCAGCACGGCAGGCAGGCTCATCCATTATGCCAAACAAAATCAATCCGGTAATCCCGGAGGCAGTGAACCAAGTGGCCTTCGCCGTTATCGGCAACGATGTGGCCATCACCATGGCGACCCAAAATGGCCAGTTAGAGCTGAATGCTTTTGAACCACTGACTTTCGCTAAGCTTTATGAAGACGAAGAGGAACTCACTGCGGCGATGCAGATGCTGACAGCATTTTGCATCAAGGGGATTAAGGTCAATGTGGCAGCGTGCCGGCACGCGGTGGAGCATTCCGCAGTCGCTGCTACGGTACTGGCACCGTACATTGGGTACCGAACGACAACCAAGTTGATCAAGGAAGCGTTGGCGACTAAACGCTCGGTTAGAGACTTAATAGTAGAAAAGAACCTGCTACCGGAATCGACAGTCAGTCAGCTCTTTAGTAATGCGGCATTACTCGGCCAAGATGTTGAGACAAATAAGCTGCGAGCAACCGGCAGATAATAGAAGAAAAGGCGTCGCGAGTGGTTTCACTCGCGACGCCTTTTTGCTTGCTATAAAAATGAATTTTGTCCCGAGACAAAAAACTTTTCAGAAAGTGTTGACGTGGGTTCTGAAACTTGGTACTATATTTGAGTTGTCAATTGAGCAAGTCGTTCCGCAAGGGACGGCGCAAAGCCTATCAGGTCAAGCTCCTTGATAATTAAATCAAATATGTTGTTGACAAGCTTGTCACAACATTGTATGATATAAAAGTTGTCGCGAGGCAACAAAGTAGTTCCTTGAAAACTGAACAAAGTTTCGTATATGTGTAGGTTCTTCAGCTTAGTGCTGAAGGAATTAAAACATTTGCGATGTCAATTCGCTTTTTTAAAAACAATAATGAGCTCTTTGAGCTCTCT